>NZ_KI271175.1:8994-49912 GCF_000469345.1 Eubacterium ramulus ATCC 29099 | reverse complement strand
ATGATCTTCGTTCCGCTGGGCGGCGGTATCCAATGCTTTAATGCTTCTACATTGGAGTCTCTCTGGTGCTACAAAGGAAGAAAAGGTTCCTGTAACAGCCCGATCCGTTATGACAACGGAAGGATTTATGTGGGATTCCAGCAGGGTGATTTCGTGTGTCTGACAGCGACAGATGAAGATCCGTCTGATCAGACAGAGATGAAGACTGCATTATGGACCAATTACAGTACCGCAGGTTACTGGTGGGCAGGCGCATGGACGAATGACAACTATGTATTCTCAGTAGACGCCGGCGGTGCACTGATGGTTATGGATAAAAATACTGGTGTGACAGTACAGCGTATTCAGACAAAGGCTGATAAAGTAAGAAGTGATGTTTCCTATTACAATGGAAGAATCTATTTCTCTACACAGAGCGGATATCTCTACTCTTATAACCTGACAGCAGATGGCAAGGTGGATTTGGAGAACCTGATCGAGCCGTTATACTTTGGTGGTGCAAGTACCTGTACACCGGCCATCTACAACAACCGTCTCTACATCGGTATCTCTGGTGGAAGTGCCTTTGGCGAGGACGGCGCATCTATCCTGGTAGCAGATATCAACCCGGAGAACGGTGCCATGAGTAAAGCTTATCTGGTTCCGACCAAGACTGATTTTGGTTACTGCCAGACATCCGGACTGATCATCAACGGTTACGAGGATGAGACAGGATATGTATATGTATACTTCCTGGTAAACAGTGCAAAAGGTTCCCTGTACATGGTAAAAGATAAACCGGGCATGACAGAGGCTGATCCGGAGAGTGGATTATTGTATACGCCGAGCCATGAGCAGTATTGTATCGCAAGTGCGGTAGCGGACAGCGACGGAACAATCTACCTGAAAAATGATTCCGCATGGCAGATGGCATTGAAACGTTCCAATGCATACTTGAAAAATATTGAAATGATTGGTGGCAATGCAGTGCTTGATGGCGGAAAAAACTTTGCAGGCAGCGTGGCAGAGCACTGGTTTAATGTGGATCAGGGTACGGAAAAAGTAACATTAAATCTGACTGCGAATGAGGGCACAGAAGTACGCATTAATGGTGTTCAAGGTGCAAAACAGGATATTACCTTAACCGGAGACAATACAAATGTAGAAGTTACACTTGTAAATGGTGAAGATACCAGAGTTTACAATTTTGCTATTTACCGTGGCCCGACATTGAGCAATATGTATGTATATACTAGTCCAAATAATGGAATGGGCAAGAACTATGTGATGGATCCGGAATTCAATCCAGTAAAGACAGATTATCTTGCAGGATATAGTTCTGCAAAGGAGATTATGAGCGGTTATGTATGGTTTGTTAAGAATAATAGCACAGATACAATTAAGGCAACAGCCGTAAGTGGAATTGATGATTATAACGGTGGTACATTGCCGGAAGGAACTGAGCTGAATATTCGTACAAACTATAAAGGAGAAACATTTGTCGAAGTAGAGTTTGCTGAATATGGGGCAGGAGTTGCCACTACAGCTGCGATAAAACTTACCGTTACTTCTGCAGACGGAACACAAAGCAGGGATTATCTGATTACTCTGTATACGAATGATGCACTGCCAACCTTGACATTAGGTGAGAATGCAGTTGTTGAACGTACAGATAATGCAGCAAAAGTAGCTGTTACAGCAAACAAAGCAGGTACATTGTACTATCTGGCACAGGAAGCTGATAAAGCAGCCCCGGACGCAGAAACCATCGTAAAAGAGGGCAAGGTTGTAGATGTTGTTGCCGGTGAGAATACGTTAGAACTGACAGGCCTGACAAAAGCAGGCTATAACGTATACATGCTTCTGAAACAGGAAGATGGAAAAGCATCCAGAATCCGCAGCGTATCTCTGAAGGGACTCTGGACACTTGGTGATGTCAACAAAGACGATGTCGTAGATCTGACAGACGTAGCCGTATTACTGGACAAGATTACAGAGAATGAATCTGTATCCTTATCCACCGGTGATATCAATGGCGACGGTGTTGTTGATATGACAGATGTTTCTGTTTTATTAGATACGCTGACCGAGAAATAAACATCCAGAATATCTGAACAATTGACGCAGCCAATTGATTCGGAAAAGACGACAGCAATTTTAGAACAGACTGAGAGGAGAACCAAATGACAGGGAGACAGAAGAAAACTACAAAAAGGCTAGCATGGCTGCTGACACTGTTCCTTGTCATTTCGGCCATCCTTCCACAGCCCATGCAGGCGGCGGTGAGCAGCCAGACAGGACAGGTTGTGATGGAGGGGATCCGTCTCAGCAAAACAAGTCTGGTGATGAAGACCGGGGAAAGTAAGACCCTGACGGTATCTTTCCTGCCGGAGAATACCACAGAACAGCCGGATGTTATCTGGAGTTCCGATGACACAGATGTAGTGCAGGTAACCCAGGATGGAAAGACAGCCACAGTGACAGCACCGGAGGGCGAAGGCGGCACAGCCGTCATTACAGTAAAGGTTGGAACTTATACTGCCACCTGCCGGGTACTTGTGACCGTACAGGAGCCGATGCTGGAAAGTATGGTATTTATGCAGAACAGTTCCGGAAGCAACCGTTATGAACTGACGGAAGCAACGGAGGGTGTGCGGGAATATACCCTGCGGGTGCCGGAGAGCACCAATGTGGTATTTGTCAGACCACAGCTGCGGGATGATGCGCAGAATGCACAGATCACAGCCAGATTCACAGACGTGACTTCCGGACAGGAAGTGGCAGTGAATCTGCCGTCGGATGAAGTGACATCCCTGACCAGTGCTTCCACCGGAAGACTTCTGAAAGCTTACAATATTGAGCCGAAGGATCTGGTTATCGAAGTGAAAGACGGAGAGAATCAGGAGAACTATCATATTCAGGTGGTGCGTGGCACGTATCTGGGCGGCTTTACACTGACAGATGATGAAGGAACAAAGCTGGCATACACACCGGCATTTGACAAACGGACATTTCAGTATTCCCTCCATGTTCCGTCCAGCAGAAAGCAGATCCATCTGTCTATGACCGGAGCGGAGAAGACAAGTACCTGTCTGACCGTAAACGGAGAAGCAGCGGAGGATGGTGCGTATACGGTGGATATCGCAGACCGTACCGATGGTCAGATCCGGCTGGTATTGCAGGCTGGAGACGGAACACTGTCATCACCTTATGAATATGTGGTGACCGTTTATGTGGATGAGATCTGCTATGTATCCGTACATACAGAACCGGCGGATGCCGTTGTTTCCATCTATGATGCGGATAAAGTGAAGATCGATCCGAAAAATGGAACATTTGAACTGATCAAAGGTGCCGCTTATTCCTATACGATATCGGCACCGGGCTATCAGTCACAGTCCGGAACCTTTAAGGTGAAGGATAGTGAAACAAAACAGATTACATTAAAAAAAGGCTCAGACAGTCAGCAGGAACAGCTGAACGCAGAATGGGGCAGCTACTGGAAGACGGAGGACAATCAGAACATCCTGGAAGCCCAGACACCGGAATCTCTTTCCGGTGCAGAAGTAAAATGGAAAAAACAGTATGGTACATACGGGGATTATACCAACAGCATCAGCGATGGTATCCTGGTCGAGCAGTACATCTGCAGTTTCCAGGGACAATATCTGTATTATCTGGACCGGAACACCGGGGAGACCGTGAAGTCCGTAAAGATGCGGGGCAAAGGCAACAGTGCTTTTACAAAACCGCTGTATGCGGACGGTATGATTTTTGTTCCGCTGGTGAACGGAAGAATTCAGGCATTCCGAGCAAAAGATCTGGAATCGCTGTGGCTTTATACGGATGTCATCGGAGGAAATACAGCGACCGCACTCCGATATGATTCCGGATATCTGTATGCAGGATTTGCAGATGGCAATCTTGTCTGTCTGAACGCAGCAGATGAAAATGTGGATCAGAAGGATGAGGACAAGACACCAATCTGGCGGAAGTATGACAGCGGCGGTTATTACCGCAGCGGTGTTTATACCGGTGAAACATATCTGTACGCCTGCGGCCGTTCCGGCAGTCTGTACTGCCTGAATAAGAAAACCGGAGAAACCGTACAGACGCTCACACTTTCCACCGAATTGGGAGCACCTTCCAGTGCCATCAGTTATGCATCCGGCAGCATCTATTTTTCCACAGAGAACGGATATGTATGTGCATATCCACTGACAGAGGACGGATTGCCGGATACAGAGCATGCACAGCAGATCAGACTGGATGACACAATCTGTGGAACCCCTCTGATATATCAGGGAAGACTTTATGTGGGAAGTGCCGGTAAGGATTCGTATGGCACAATTCACAGTCCGTATCATCTGAATGTGGTGGATATCGGAAAAGACGGTACACTGAGCCTGGCTTACCAGATGAATGTCAGCGGATTCCCGAAAGGAAGCGGTACACTGACCACAGCTTATGAAGAACAGACCGGATATGTCTACGTATATTTTACGACAGACAGTACAAATGGAAGTATCTATCTGCTGAAAGATAAAGCAGGGCTTACCAGCCCGGGCGAGGGCAGCGGGCTGCTTTATCAGCAGAGCGAGGTCTATGGAAACGGCAGCGGTACCGTGCTGGCAGATAAAAATGGCAATCTGTATGTCCGGTATGAATCCGGTTGGATGTATGCCATCAAATCTTCCTCCCTGTATCTGGAAAATGTTATCATTTCAGACGGAAATGCCGTCGTTGATGATGGCGGAGCGTTTGACGGGCAGGCAGAAAACCATACGGTGATCCTGGATGCAGGAACTTCTGAGGTTACTATGAAGTTTGAAGTGTCTGATGGAACGCTTGTGACGGTGAACGGTAAGGAAGGAGCAGAGCAGAAGATCCGGCTGGTGGACGGCAAAGCAGAACTTTCCGTAATGCTTGGCAGAGAGGGACAGACCAGAACGTACCGGTTTTCGATTCATACGAAGAGCAGTGACACCAGTCTCAGTCAGCTGCAGGTCAGTTTTTCCACTATCGTGAATGTATTTGAGATGGAAATGGAACCCGCATTCCAGCCGGATATCACGGAGTACAATTCTTCACTTTTCGGAAGTGGAAAGGACAGAGAACCGTATTATATCTGGCCGGTAGCAGCAGACAGCAAGGCGACGGTTAAAGTGACAGCAGTATATGGTGTGGATGGGGTCCGTTCAGGACAGGAAATCACACCGGCCACGGCAGCTTTTGATGATCAGATCCGTGCCCGCTACAAAGTGCGGCCGTTATCTGAGACAGATCCGGCGCGTATCTGCATTACAGTGACAGCAGAGGATGGTGTGACTACACGCAGCTATTATATAAATCTGTACCGGAACAATGACTGGCCGGAATTTACCATTGACCGGGAGAATGTGACGAATCGTACCGCAGATTCCGTGACACTCCGGATCCATGCGAAGATTGACGGGTATCTGTATTACCTGCCGGCCTACCGTGGGGCGTATGCTGATATTCCGGCTGCCAATGAGGTGAAGTCCCAGGGACAGCGTATTGCGATCCATGCAGGAGACCAGGTGGTGACCATTCCGGGGCTGGGAAAAGAGGAATGCACCCTGTATCTATACGAAATGAGTTATGCACAGCGTTTCAGCAATGGGGCGCAGCTTGATATCGCAGCATATACCGGTGGAGATAATCCGCCGGATCCCGTAACACCGACTCCGGGAGATCTGAATCAGGACGGAAAAATCGATATGACGGATCTGTCGTGGATACTGGATGCCCTTACTGCGGGCAGGAGCGTAGATCAGACTATGGGAGATCTGAACGGGGATCATGTAGTAGATATGACGGATGCGGCGATTCTGATGGATCAGATTACCGCAGCGTTATAAAATGATGTAAGTAGCAAAATTAACTTTTGACACGCACATCATAAAACAAAAGGCACCAAAAAAGAAAAGGAGAAGAATCATGAAAGTCAGAAAGAAATTGACAGCATTGCTTGGCGCAACCGTCATGGCAGCAGCAGTAATGTTTGCAGCAGGCGGAACTGTAGATGCAAAGGCAGCAGCAAGTTACAAAGTAGACTGCTCAACAGGAGATGTCAGTGCTTATATCGGGGAAACAGTGGAAATCCCGGTAACTGTAAAAACGGAGCAGAAGCTGAGAGGTTTTCTTGGTAAATTAAAAGGAAACTACGATGAAACTGTACTGGAATTTGAGGGACTTGAGAAAAAAGATCTTCCGGAGAAAGCGATGGTATCCACTGCGGGAGGAAATTTCTCTTACCTGACATCTGCAAAAGATACTACCTTCTCGGAAGCAACGTTTGCATTAAAATTTAAAGTATTAAAATATGTAGATGATCCGGTAGAAGTAGCGATCAAAGGTCTGTATTTCACGGACGGCAATGAGAGCACAGCTCCGGTTGACCTGACTGCACATGTAACAACCAGAGACAAAGCAAGAGAGTTCACAGGTCTTCAGGAGAGAGAAGACGGTATCTACTATGTAAAAGAAGGCGAAGTAGATACTACTTATAACGGACTTTACAATGATGCTGTTTACGGATGGCGTTATGTCAAAGCCGGTAAAGTAGATGCTGAGTACACAGGTCTGTACAATGACAGTGTATGCGGCTGGTGGTACATCAAAGACGGTGCGGTAGATTTTGATTATACAGGGCTCGCTGAGTGTGAGTATGGCTGGTGGTATGTAGTTGGTGGAACCATCGACTATGGCTACACAGGACTGGTATATGACAGCAACTATGGCTGGTGGTATGTAGAGAATGGCAATATCAATTTTGGCTACACAGGTCTGTACAATGACAAGAACTGTGGCTGGTGGTATGTAGAGAATGGAACCATCACATTTGCGTTCACAGGGCTGACAGCAAACGAATATGGCTGGTGGTATGTGGAGAACAGCACGATCACATTTGTACGCACAGGACTGGTATATGACAGCAACTATGGCTGGTGGTATGTAGAGAACAGTGCGATCAACTTCGGTTACACAGGACTGGTATACGACAGTAACTGTGGCTGGTGGTATGTAGAGAACGGTGCGATCAACTTCGGTTACACAGGACTGGTATACGACAGCAACTGTGGCTGGTGGTATGTAGAGAACGGTGCCATCAACTTTGGGTATACAGGAACTGTAAGAAATGCATACGGTGTATGGAATGTAGTTGGAGGAGCAGTCAGATTCTAACGTGAATAAGCAAGTAGCGTGGGCAGATTGCGAATAATTATCTGACAATTATTGCATACACATCATTTAGATGGACACAAGGAAGTAAAAAACAGGTTTGTTTCGGACTTTGCAACCGGAACAAACCTGCTTTTGTCAAAAAAACAGGGGAATTTCATGAACAGACCGGGAAGTAGAAACAGAAAAAATAAAAAGAAAATAAGAGGAGCACTGGCGGGAGCCGGAATTGTGGCTCTGGTTCTGGCGCTGATGATTTCTTTTGGAAAGACAGCCCCGGAAAATCCCATGGACAGGAACCGTGCGGATGCATCACGGATGTATCTGCTTTCCTCTACGCTGGATATGGACATGGATCAGCTGGCGAATATCGAAAATGCAAATATTAATGCAGGTGATTCCGCCAATCAGGCAGAACAGGAAGAACAGCAACAGGAAGAAGAGAAACAGGAACAAAATCAGGATACTCCTCAGCAGGAGCAGCAACAGAATCAGGATACACAGAATCCGGATCAGAATATAAGCGATCCGAATATCCAGAACGCAGTGGCTGCCGATATTCCAGGCAGTCTGATGAATCTGATCCAGAAAAACCAGAGCGGCGGCAGTGGAAACGGAAGTTCCGATCAGCCGGGCGATGATCAGGGCAATGGTTCAGGCGATGGAACTACCGGGGGCAATTCCGGAATTCCATCCGATGGTGGTCAGCAGACCACATTGAATCCGTCACAGTCTGCGGCGTTATTTACCACAAGCCTGAAGGACGGAGATGAGGTGACAGATCCGGAGTATCCGTTTACCGTGGATCTGACCGAAAAAGGAAAACAGCTGACATTGGTCAGCATGACAGTGAATTTGAATGGAAGCGGGCGGATCTGCAGGAGCAGGGATTCGCTGACGTTAAAGGAAGGTGCAAACTCGGTCTATGTCACAGTGCGTTTCCGTGACAGTAAATATAACCAGATTGATGCATCGACTAAAATATATACGATCTATTACTACCCGGAAAACGAGGTGGAACTGGTAGTAAGAAATGCAAGGACAGGTGAGTACATCAATGATCAGGATGCACTGACGGTGATGCAGGATTCTTTCTGGATCGAAGTCCGGGCGAGAAAGGCTTCCGGTGGTGTCATCAATGATGTGGCAGCCCGGGTGCGTCTGAATAACAAGATACAGAAAGCAGATTCTGACGGTATCTACCGGATGGGTCTGACACTGGGAAATAACCAACTGAAAGTAACTGCCGGAGAAGGGGGCAACACGCAGAAGACCCTTTCCTGTACAGTGAATTATAAGATCGATAACTTTATGATAAGCTTTGAAAGTTCGATCCGGACAGAGAAGATATCTAACAATCCGGGTATCGGCGATAAAGTATTCAAGGGAATCACGAAGCTGAAATATGCCTCCACATCCGGTGATTTTTCTTTCCGGGTACGCAATTCCACGGTAACCGGTGTGGAGAAGATTGACAAAATCCAGATGACAAATCGTTACGGTACACTGGATATCACAGATCTGGCGGGAGCGGACGGATACATCCAAATTACTCTGGATGCGTCAAGAAGCACCGACATTAAAGTATATTGTACGGATTCTGATGGGGAACCACAGTGGTACACCTGGTCTGTCACCTATGAACGGGTACTGGATCCTGCAGAAAACCAGAGAAAGGCACCGGTCATCCGTGCTGATGTTACAAATGAGACAGTAAACAAGAATCCGTTTATCATTCCGATCAAGGTATTCGATTATAACGGAAATGAGTTAAAGGCAAATCAGAATTTTACACTCTATCTGAACGGAGCATATCAGGACTATCACAGCCGTGAGACGGATGGTACATATGAGTACAATCTGGTTCTGACAGAAGGACCGAATACTGTGGTGATCAAAGCTGTGGACAATGAGGGATACACGGCAGAGAAGACGCTGACGGTTACTTACAATCCGGTGGCGGAAGAGGCAAGGGTGCGTGTGATCGTATCCGGTGAGGTGCTGGGACTTGGTACTATGATCGATGAGACAATTACGGCGAAATCCGATCAGACGGTGGCACAGATCGTGGAAGATCGTCTGGCAGCACATGGTTACAGTACGATTCATGACGGTGTGGCGGATGCGGACAGCTATTTCCTGCGCCATGTCATGAAGACCGGTATCACAGACGGATGGAGCATTTCTGCTGAGGAACGGTCACTTCTGGAGATGCTGGGGTATGATATTGCAGAAGGTCCGAAGAATCCGAACAGTCTGGGAGAACGAGACTTTACCGCTGGTTCCGGCTGGATGGTGACGCTGAATCACTATTATATTGCGCAGACCATGGGAACACGGCCAATCCGTGACGGAGATGAAATCCATCTGATCTACACGCTGAGTGTGGGTAAGGATATTGGAGTGGATACAAGTTCAAGTATCTATGATTAAACAGGAGGATCATGTTTTTCACAGGTGATCGCAGGACATCTGTAAAAATAATGACAGAATAACAGGTTTATAAGGGAGGCAGACAGAATGAACAGTCGTACAGATGCGATCATAAATGAGATTGAAAAAGTAATTATCGGAAAAAGAAATGTTGTGGAGCGTGTGCTGATGGCAATCTTATCAGAGGGGCATATCCTTCTGGATGATGTGCCGGGAACCGGTAAGACCACACTGGCACTGACGTGCTCTGTGGTCATGGGGGTACAGTATCAGCGTATGCAGTTTACACCAGATGTTGTGCCGTCGGATATCGTTGGATTTTCCGTGTATAACAAGGCAACCGGCGGGTTTGATTACAAACCGGGCGTAGTTATGACCAACCTCCTGCTGGCAGATGAAATCAACCGTACGTCCAGTAAGACCCAGTCGGCGTTGTTGGAGGTTATGGAAGAAGGACAGGTGACCGTGGATGGTGTGACACATCAGCTGCCAAAACCGTTTGTAGTGATTGCAACTCAGAATCCGGTTGGTTCTGCGGGAACACAGCTGCTGCCGCAGGCTCAGCTGGACCGATTCGTGATCCGTCTGCAGATGGGATATCCGGATTTCAAGAGTCAGGTGGAAATCCTCAGAGACAGACAGAAAGTAAATCCGCTGGATCATATCAGCAAAGTGATCTCAGGGGAAGATATCATTGCCATGCAGCAGGAAGTGCGTGATATCCATGTGGAGGATTCCATTCTGGAATATGTCACTGCCCTGGCCACAGCCACCAGAGAGCATGAACTGATCCGTCTCGGAGTCAGTCCGCGAGGTGCCCTGGCAATTGTGCGTATGGCAAAGGCACATGCGTATCTGGAAGGCAGAACGTATGTCATTCCGGAAGATGTACAGCAGATTTTTACCGATGTGTGTGCCCATCGAATTATTTTGAACCCGAAAGCAAGAGTTTCTGAGTTGTCTGCGGATGATATTCTCAGACAGGTCATGAAGCAGACAAAATCACCGGATATGGGCCGGTAACAGGAGGAGACTATGAAAAAGTCCAGAGTATTATGGGGACTGTGGTTGTTGATGTCGGTGATTTTTTGTATGGCGACTGACAGTATGGCAGGATATCTCCTGGTGCTCCTTTCTGTAATCGTTCCGTTGCTGGCGGCTCTTCCGGTACGCCGGGCTGCGAAAAGGTTAGAAACAGAACTGACAATTTCAGCTTATGGAGAGAAAGGCACAGCATTTGCAGGGAAAATCCTGCTGACAAATAAAAGCCTGTTTCCCACAGACCGGATTCTTTGCCGTGTCAGCTGCGAGAATCTTTTGACCGGTGAGAAAGAGGTGATCTCCATTCATATGGCAGCACCGTCCAGAAGCAATACAGATACAGAGTTTCTGCTAAAGAGCCGACACGCGGGCAAGGTACGCCTTTCCCTTCAAAAAATGATCTGTTATGACTCCTTTGGTCTGTTTCCGGTAAAGACAGTGCCATCCCGGGAGATTTCTGCATTTGCACTGGTGGTGCCGGAGAGTTTTTCTCTGGAGACACAGATTGCTTATGGAGAGAGTACAAATATGGATAGTGATGAGTATTCCATGAAAAAGGCGGGCTACGATCCATCTGAGACGTTTGCGATCCGTGAATATCAGCCCGGAGACCGGATCCGTCAGATCCACTGGAAACTGACGGAGAAGTTTGACAATCTCATGGTGCGGGATTATGGACTGCCAATTCAGAATACGATTCTTCTATTGTTGGAGACCGGATATGGTACAGAGGAAGCAGATGCGGATTGTCTGGATGCACTGGCAGAGGCATTGTATTCTGTCTCACAGGAACTGTTGAGTCAGCAGATTATTCACAGCATCGGCTGGCAGAATCACGAGGAAAATACTTTTCAGTGTGTGGAAGTGGAAACAGAGGAAGATTTGAACGCACTGCTGCCGGAATTGCTGGGGGCCGTACCGGGCAGAGATGGCATGAGTGTTGCCGATCATTATATGGAAAGCCGGGAACAGCTGGAATTTGCACATATGGTGATTTTTTCACAGGCGCATCAGGCGAGCCTGGGCGGATTGGCAAGTCAGTGTATTCTGACGGAAGTGATCTGTTCCGGAGAGGCAGCCGGGTATGATCAGCAGGATGGCATTGCGATTTTGGGCGGAACACCGGAGAATCTGCCCGAGACACTGTCGTATCTTGAAATTTAGAGAAGAATGCAAAAAAATCAGATAGGGAAAATTGTAATGGATGCAAGAGACATCATGGAAAGATAAATGATTATGAAGAATAACAGAAATAGTAATAAAAAGAAAGGCGCGTTTTTGTTGCGCCCGGTACAGGTGCAGAATGGAAGGAAAAACCGGCTGACAGCATTTCTGACAGATGTCTGCTTTGTATGGCTCTACCTGGCAGGTATGACTTTCTGGCTGGAGAGTTCCCTGCAGCTTGATATCTCTATTGGAATCTGTCTGCTGGTGGCGCTGGCTGCAGCCCTGCTTCAGCAGCTGGCAGCCGGTGGATGGTCAGAGAATGGTGCCGGAAGACGATGGCTTGGAATTCTGAGCTGGTGTGGTGCCCTGGCGGTGATCGCCCTGGCGGCACATCAGATGTGGCTCAGTGGTATCCATCAGATCTGCAATCATGCAGTTGACATGCTGGGGCATCGGTTTCCATACCTGTTTTCATCCTATGCTGTGACCGTGGACACTTCTGCCGCACGGTATCTGGCAGTGTTCTGGGTGATGCTTTTGCTGGCACTGGCAGGCGGGTATCTGGTGCGCAGTGGAAACCGGATACTGCTTGGTATGCAGATTGTCTGTATGCTGGTTTTGCAGCTGGTGACAGGTATTGGTCCGGTGCAGATCCGCAGCTTTGTCCCGGTGTTGTGCTGTCTGATCGCTGTGTGGATGCGGGGGCATGGAGAACAGATTGCCGCAGGCAGACAGCGTCTGGCGGCATTGCAGAATGTTATCGGACTGGCTGTTCTGGCAGTTATCGTTCTGGCAGCTGGCAGTCTGACATTAGGAAAACTGGTGCCACAGGATGGGACGGTATTGTCGGATTGGAAAGCAGCAACCGTGGAAAAAATCCGGGATCTTCGCTACGGAGGCAGTAATGAAGTGCTTCCGGACGGAAGTTTTTCCGGACTGGGTTCCTTTCAGCCGAAGGGGGATGCAGTGCTGACGGTGACGATGAGCCAGCCGGAATCTTATTATCTGCGAGGCTTTATCGGAAGTGATTACACCGGGGATGGTTGGAAAGATACGGATGCGGTGAAACTCTGGAAAAGCCGGGATTTATTTTACTGGCTTCATCGGGACGGTTTTTACGGACAGGAGACATTGTCAGATGCGGCCTTGATTTTTGGCAGTGAGGAAGACCGGACGCAGAAGAATAACATAACCGTGAAAAACACCGGTGGCAACTCCAGATACTATTATGTGCCGTATGAGCTGGATAGCAGTGCAGATTCCGGTGTGCAGGCAGCACTGGGCGAACAGAAAATCGGAGACAGCACCATCATAGCAGACGGACTGCGGGGACAGCGGCAATATACATACCAGGCACTGCTGCCACAGATTACAAAATATCCGGTCTATACCACAGCATTGCTGGATACAGACGCACTGGATGAGGCAGGCAAAAATTATCAGAATCTGGAATCTTATTATAATGAATTTGTATATCACACCTACCTGGATATGCCGGAGCGGATCCAACGCACACTTTCTTCTCTGCTCGGGGAAGCCAAGATTCCGGAGGGAGAGAAACATGTGGACTATTCAGAGGCAAAGGAGAATATCCTGTATCTTCTGACATCGGCTTATACGGATAGCAATCAGCTGGATGAGCGCTGGACAGGAGATGATTTTATCTTTGATTTTCTGCAGATTTCGCAGAAAGGATATTCCGTTCATTTTGCAAGTGCAGCGACGATGATGTTTCGTTATTACGGAATCCCGGCACGATATGTGGAAGGATATCTGATCACGCCGGAGGATGCACAGGCGATGACAGCCGGAGAACCGTATGTGGTGGATGATACGCATGCACATGCCTGGGTAGAATATTATCAGGATGGTGTGGGCTGGTTGCCGTTTGAGACGACACCGTCCTATCTGGATATTATGAACAAGGCGGAGGATTATCAGAATATCAGCGGCGTGTCCGGCGGAAGTTCCCAGGATGAACAGGATATGGAGCAGCAGGAGGAAGAGAAACAGGAGGAAGAAGAACCGGATGAGAAGATTGACTGGGTACAGGTTCTGCTGATCCTTCTGGTGATCGGTATCTGTCTGCTGATCCTTGTGATGATCGCATTCCTGATCTGGGTGCTGGTACAGCGGCACAAGAGCAAAGTGCTGAAGCGGAAGTTTGATTCGGAGGATGCCAGAGAGGCGGTCAGAGCCATGTTTGAATATACGATGAATATTCTGGCGGCGGCAGGACTGAATATCCGGAATACTTCCCTGTATCGGTATGAGAAGCAGATCGCAAAGATGTTTGACGAAGAAACCGCAGCGGAGTATCATCATATTGTAGATATCCGTCAGGAAGCGGTGTACAGCAGCAATGAGATGACGCCGGAGCAGAAGGCGCAGATGATGGCCTTCAAGGAGAAAATTTGGAAGCGGATCTACACAAATGGAACTCTGATACAGAAACTGCAGTTGAAATATATTTATTTCTTATAGGGAACAGGAAGCGGGAGACAGCAATGAGGAAAAAACAGAAGATTTCAAAAGTGAAGAGAATAGGAACGTGCCTGGTGGCATGTATCATGATCGCGGCGATGACCATTACTTCTGTGCCCCTGTTTCAAACGGAAGTCCGGGCGGCGGGAGTATCCAATCCCTGGGACGGAAGCAGCAGGGAAGTACCGGAGACGGATGAAGACGGTACTTATCTGATCCATAACGGTGCGCAGCTTGCCTGGTTTGCAGATCAGGTCAACAGCGGAAATGGTGAGATCAACGCGAGACTGGAAGATTATATTTATCTGAATAAGTATAATACCTCCCACAAATGGGTGATCATCGGAGACAGCCAGGAGCATCCGTACAAGGGAACCTTTGACGGAAACGGACAGAAAATTGTGTACATGAATGTGGAGATCAATGGGAATATGCCGGAAAAACGCTATGCGGGTCTGTTTGGCGTCATCGACGGCGGAAGTGTCCGCAACCTGACAGTGCTTGGAAAAGTCATGAGTAACTATGCAAGCTATACCACCGACGGGGCCAACGACCAGTTTTACTCCGGAAGCGGCGGTGTGGCCGGTTATCTGAAAAACGGAAGTATCGTAAACTGTGTAAACTATACGAGAACCACCATGGAGGGAGATGCCCTGTATCGAAATGCGGGCGGTATCGCCGGTATCAGCGAGGGCGTGATCTCCCGGTGTGAAAACTATGGAAAGATATCCACCACGGTAGTGATCGCGCAGAACCATGTAGGTGGTATCGTGGGTCTGGTGTCCGGTGCCAATGCGGAAGTAACCACCAGTGTCAACCATGCCAATGTGCAGGGATATTATTGTGTGGGCGGTATTGCCGGAGCGGTAAAAGCCGGAGCGGAAGTACACCTGAGTGCCAATTACGGCGATGTCAAGGGTAACGGTATCATCGGCGGTGTGGCAGGACGGGTGTCCACCACCGGTATGTACAGCAATGGTACCGCAAAAGAATGTGCGGTTTACGATGTCTATAACTTAGGTCTGGTCAGTGGCTATGGAACCACTGCCGGAAGTGAGATGGGCGGTATCGTGGGCGAAGCCGGATATGAGAACTGGAAGCAGGAGGCACTGCCTCCGATGCCGGTGATTGAGCGGGCCTATTCCGTGCCGATCAGCAGTGGTGTGGCCAGAAACGGCGGCATCATCGGTTATCTGCTGAGCGGATGTTATGGAACGGTATATGCCATCAGTTCTTCCAGTTACGGACCGAATGTGGTGGGAGCCACTAATAACCGTGCAGTGAAGATCCTCGGAGAAGCACGGAAAGTGACAGAAGCTGAAATGAAAGGGGAAGTGGTGCTGGAAAAACTCGGCAGCGCATTTACCGCTTCCAATGCGTATGATACGGAGAACAAAGGATATCCGAAACTGGCATGGCAGAGTCTGCCATCCGAACTGTTGGATCGTATGGATGCGGCACAGTTGGAACTGAGTGGCTGGCTCACAGAGAACAACCGGAAAAAATATGGCAAGAATTATGTCAAGATTGAATCTCTGGTCAAAACATACAAAGAAAAATTGTCAGCGGCAGCGTCTGAAGAGGAACTGGATCAAATGATGGAGGAGGCAAGAGAAAAACTGACCGCCATCAAGCCGGGGGTCGGACAGGATACGGATCTGGCGGATGCCATTGACAATGGTATTATCGCCCTGGAAGAGTATCACAAGCGTCTGGTGAAAGAAAATCCGGATCTGACAGATGACCAGAAGCTGCAGCTGGAGAATGTGCTGACAGCATGGAAAGAAAAACTGGAGACAGCAGAGTCTGAGGATGATGTGCGGCTTCTGGTGCGTGACGGAAAAGATGCATTGGAAGATGAGATTGCATCATTTACTGCAGATAAGAAACTGGAAGAAGTCCGTGCCAATGCGGTACAGGTACTGACAGATTACCGTGCGTCTGAGACTTACGATGTGGTATGGATGCACAAGATCAAACTGGTTCGGGATGGATTTATCAGTGACCTGCAGAAAGCACAGACAGTGGCAGAACTGAACAAGCTGCTGGAGCAGGCGAAAAATGAGATCGACGCCATCATCGACCAGATTCCGGAGACCGGAGCCTGGGATGGTGTGACAAAGACAGAGCCGAAGGCCGATGAAAACGGAGTTTACCAGATCACCAGCGGTGATGAGCTGGCATGGTTTGCAGATCAGGTCAACCAGGGAAAAGGAAGCCTGAATGCCGTGCTCTGTAACGATATCAGTCTCGGTGGAAAATACTGGACACCGATTGGAAAGAGTGCGGATAAGACGTTTTCCGGAACCTTTGACGGGCAGGGACATGTAATCCGCGGTCTCTATCAGGATGTGGAAAGTGATTTTACAGGGCTGTTCGGCGCTGTCCGGGGAGCCGGAGCATCTGTCAGCCATCTGACGGTATCCGGTAATATCAAACTCGGTGGAAGAGTTACCTATGTGGCAGGAATTGCGGGTTATGTGGCAGGGAAGAACAGTGATGCAAAGGCACAAATCACAGACTGTCACAGCAAAGTCAGCATTACGGTAACCGGGATCCGTACACTGGACGCCGGTGTGGCGGGTGTAGCCGGATACAGTACAAATGCAAAAATCACCAACTGCTCAAATGAAGCGACAGTAGAAATCGTATCGGCAGGACGGGGTGGTCTGACGTATTACGCTGGAGGTATTGTGGGCGTGGCACGAACCGGCTGTCAGATCGAGGCTTGCACGAATAAAGGAACGGTCTGGTCTGCACATGCGGCAGGCGGACTGATCGGTGGTATTCTGACATCGGATATATCCTGTCGTTCCAGCTATAATGCAGGAGATATTTCCGGACTTTACTATGCAGGAGGAATCTGTGGAGTTATGCTGAATGATACCGCAGAATTTAACCGGTGCTATACGTCCGGTACTGTCAATGCAAAGGATTCCGGTCTGGCACTGGGTGCACTGTTTGGCAGGATCACCGGAAGTAAGGAGATGATTCTGTTTGCACTGAAGCGTGCGGACAATATTGGACGTACTCTGGTGGGAAGCTCCGGTGATTTCTCTGCCTGCGGTAAATTTGTCAGTGAAAAAGAACTGAAAAGCGATGATATGTTAAACAATCTGAATGCAGGCGGTAACCAGTATATCCACGATTATCTCGGATTCCAGAACGGTTATCCCATCCTTGCCTGGGAAATGACATTGGAAGATTTTCAGGCCGGTTCTATCTCGTCACTGAACAGCAGTGTCAGCGAAGCAGATTACACCGCAGAAAACTGGAAACAGGTGCAGAAGATTCTGGCGGATGCAGCAGACCGGATTCATCAGGCAGCGGATATGGAGGCAGTAGATGCCATTCGAACAGAAACACAGACAGCCTTAAAAGCGATTGAGACACTTGCCGGTGCACAGGAGCGGAAACTCCAGGAGGCGAAAGAGGAAGCTATCCACCTGCTGGAAAACTATGTGGATCTGGAAAGCTACCGGGATGAGGAAAAGAGCGAGATCCAGTCTCTGATCGCCAATGCGAAGAAATACATTCTGCTGGCAGATACGATTGCGGAAGTAGAACGGCACAGCAGTGAGACAAGAAGCAAGATTGACCGGATTCCGGATGCATGGCAGTATGAGCATCAGCTGGATATGGCAGCGGCAACCCAGGTGGACAGCTATATAATGAATATCGGTGAAGTTATTTATACACCATATGTCAAAATGTCCATTCAGATTGCGAGAACGGCATATGACAGTCTGACGGAGAGACAGAAAAGTATGGTAACGGCATATCAGATCTTGTTGGATGCTGAGAAACAGTGGGAGATTCTGGAAGCAGAAAACAGTTATACAGACGAAGATCTGGCACTGGCGGCAGAGGTGGATAAACTGATCGATGCAATCGGAAGCGTAACCGAGGACAGCGGAGAGGCAATTGAAAAAGCACGTTATGCCTATGACAGTCTCCCGGAAAAAATAAAAACGATTGTTTCACATCCGGAAGTACTGATACAGGCGGAGCAGACCTATAACCAGCTGAAAGCTTCAAAAGTCGTGGCAGCCATTGCCGGAATCGGAGAAGTGACGCTGGAGAAGAAAGAACAGATTTTTGCTGTTCAGGCGCAGTATGAGACACTGACGGAAATACAGAAAAAACTGGTGACGGATTATAACGTACTGGTGCAGGCAATCCGCAGATATCAGAATCTGGTGGTAGTACAGCCGGTAATCCAGCAGATCCATGAGCTGGGCGGAGTGGAGAGTATCACACTGGAGAGTGGAACAGCCATCATGGCAGCCATTAACATGTACAATGCCCTGACCGGTGAACAGCAGGAACTGGTGACAAATTATGATGTACTGGAAATGCTGATCAGAGTCTATGATTCGAAAGCGGCCATTGATCGTGTAACGCGGCTCATTGACAGTATTGGAGCGGTGAGCAGCGCAAGCGGTTCACAGATTCAGGAAGCAAGGGCAGCGTATGATGCACTGACGCTGGATGAGCAGAAACAGATCCGGAACCTGTCGGTGCTGGAGCATGCGGAAGCAGCCTATGCGGCATTGACACAGAATGGCGCAAATGCACGGCCGGGAACGGGAGAAGGAAATCAGGAGACACTGGAGAGCCTGCGAAACGGAGGCAATACGTTCGGACTCAGTGATCTGGCACAGAACGGCCAGAATATGACCGGGGAAGTGGCAGGAACGATAGAAGGAGTGCTGCCGGAAGAAGCCCATGATGCACAGGCGCAGGATCAGACACAGATTCCGGTGGAAGATACGCAACTTCCGGACTGGCTGGCCAGTCAGCTGGATGAGGGGGCAGCAGAGGACAGTACAGCGGTAAAGACGACCGGAAAGGATGGAACATACCGGACACTTCTGTCGGTACTGGTGATCGTATTTACAACCTGCGGCATTGTGACGATCGGTTTTGCGGTGGCACTGGCTGAGGCAGCAAAAAAACGAAAAGCAACACAGGTTCATTATTAGACAGCAGACCCGGGGCGGATGGATAATAAGCGATAAGAGAAGCATCCGGCGTAAGTCTGATATGAGATACAAGGTATAGAATGAGATCATATGAGGAGAGAGACATGAGAAAGGGCTACAAAGCAAAAAACAGGTGGAGCGCAGGATTTCTCCTGCTGCTCCTTGTGGCAGTCTGGCTGACTGCCATGCCGCGGCAGGTATGGGCCGCAGATCGGTTACCGGATGTAAAGCAGATGGAGGAAGGCATCGTGTCATGGAAGAGCAGTTCGGAAGGTGAGAAGGAACTGCTGACAGGAGAACTGCGTGATCAGGCCGGGAGCGCCGGCAGTGACTGGTTTGCGTTTGATGTGGCGCGCATGGGAAGTGCTACGGAAGAACAACGGGCAGCATACCTGGCCAGATTGCAGGATGCAGTGGAGGCGGTGTATGCAAACAAAGAAGACAGTATGATGAGATTACGGATTTCCGATATTCACCGTATGGCACTGACTGTCATTGCATGTGGTGGGGATCCGGAAAATTTCGGTACGGATCCGGATGGAAATCCCATCAATCTCATTCATGATACCGTATGGAACAGCAACAGCTGCTGGGGAGACCCGGGGGATCAGGGGATCAACGGTTATATCTGGGCACTGTTGACCATTGACGCAAAGAACTATCAGGAGCCGGAAGGCGCTGAGTGGACCAGAGAAAAACTGATCAGTGAACTGTTATCCCGACAGCTGGCAGATGGCGGTTTCGGACTGATCAAGACAGACCCTTCTGATGTGGATTTGACTTCCATGGTACTGACGGCATTGGCGCCTTATCGGGGACAGGACAAGACATATACTTATACCGGAATCATTTCCGGGCAGGAAGAGACATCCACTGTGGATGCGGTGGCAGAGAAAGCGTTTGCACGCTTAAGCGAGCTGCAGGCAGATGACGGAAGCATGCTGACTTACGATGAACGTACTTCCGAGAGTACCGCATGGGCGATGATCGCGCTGGCATCCTGGGGCAGAGATCCGGAGCAGGATGGTGCCTTTATAAAAAATGGTAAAACACTCATCGACGGTATGCAGGCATTTTGTCTGGCAGATGGTGGTATCATCCATAGCCTGGATAGCGATGAGAAAGAAACTGAGGGCAATAACATGGCCGGTTATCAGACGCTTTACGGTCTGGAGGCAGTGCGCCGTCTCTGGGAAGGACAGACGAGACTGTTCGAGATGACAGATGCACAGACGGTTTCTGCAGATGCCATTGCGGCAGCAGACAAGAAGCTTCCGGCACTGAGCGATACAGATACAACAGATACACGCAGCAGTGAGGAAGTGGAGGCGGATGTCAGCAACAGAACCTTATATCTGACTGCTGGTATTGCCGTTGTGATCGTTGTGGTGGTTGTGATTTTCCTTGTTCTGATATTAAAAGAGAGCAAAAAGAAAAAAGCGTCGGCACAGAATGCGCAGCTTGACGACGATGATGATGACGAGTGGTAAGGACAGGATGATGGCATGAAAAAAAATATTGTAATGATCGGAATCATGCTGGTACTGGCACTGGTTCTGATAAGAGGAACCAAAATTCAGTCCGTGGACGAATACTATCTGACGCATATGGAGGATATTCAGGAAGATTCCGAGACCGTTACGATCAGTATCAAATGTGATACTCTGCGTCAGCCTGAGAACTGGGAAAAACTAAACAAACAGTTGAAGGACGAAAAATATGTTCCGAACGATGGTGTCATTCTTCCGGAAACGACCTATGTACTGCGAAAAGGCGATACGGCATTTGATATTTTGAAACGCGCCTGCCAGTACAACAAAATTTCCATGGAATACAACGGTCCGGACACGAACAAGTACAGCACGGTGTTTATCCGCGGCATTAATCATGTCACGGACTATTCCTGTGGAGAACTGTCCGGCTGGATGTATAAGGTAAACGGCAGTTTCCCGGGGAAGGGACCAAGTGCTTATAAGCTGAAGGACAAAGATACGATCGAGTGGGTATATACCTGTGATCTTGGCAGAGATGTCGGAGACGACTATTATGAAAAGATAAAAAATCAGAAAAACAAAAAGAATGGAAACAAAACAGATTCTGAGAAACAAGACACAGAGAAAGAATCAGCAGGAGAGGGGGATGCAAAATGAATGGGTATGAAAGTTATCATCCTGCCGTACAGTTTCTGTACTATGCACTGGCTGTCGGATTTTCCATGGTCAGCATGCATCCGGTGGTGATCGCGGCATCCATAATTGGCGGAATGCTGTTGTTCAGCATCCGAAATACTCCTCGCAAAATTGTAGAAGAATTGTTTTTTTTCTTCTGTCTGTTTTTTATGCTGGCAGTGATGAATCCGATATTTATTCACAGCGGTGAGACCATTTTGTTTTTTATGAATGATAATCCTGTGACGCTGGAAGCACTGATCTATGGAACAGTTTCGGCCGGTATGCTGGTGGGCGTGCTGCTCTGGTGTAAATGTTATACGACAATTCTGACTACAGACAAATTCCTGTATCTGTTTGGAAAAATCATTCCAAAGATGGGACTGATCCTGTCTATGGTATTCCGGTTTATTCCGCTGTTTAAACTGCAGATCCATAAGATCAATCAGGCTCAGAAGACCATGGGACTTTATGCCACAGACAGTATTCCGGACAAAATCGGCGGCGGTATGCGTGTTTTTGACAGTCTGCTTGCCTGGTCGATGGAAAACTCCATTGACACGGCGGATTCAATGAAAGCAAGAGGATATGGTCTGCCGGGAAGAACCAGTTTTACACTGTTTAAGTTTCAGACCAGAGATGCCATTGTAATGGGGATCATGGGTGTGCTGGCAGTGATCACACTGTTTTGTTTCCTGAAAGGATCTTTTGAAATGTATTATTATCCGTATGTAGCTGATATCAAAACAGACCATCTGGCTGTTGTCGGATATGTAAGTGTTTTAATATTTATGTGTATTCCGGGTATTTTGGAATTGAAGGAGAAAGTGTTATGGAGTTACTTAAAGTCGAAAATCTGACTTTTACATATCCGAAGCAGAATCCGGATGCGGCTGAGCCAGAACCGACGCTTCAGAATGTATCTTTTCAGGTGCAGGAAGGAGCGTTTGTGGTGGTTTGCGGAGAATCCGGATGTGGCAAGACCACGTTGCTGAAACTGCTGAAGCGAGAGCTTGCCCCGGCAGGAGAACGTTCTGGGAACATCTGGTTTCACGGCGTGGAACAGGCAGCGTTGACGGAACGGGAAGCTGCCTGTGAGATTGGATTTGTTTTACAGAATCCGGAGAATCAGACAGTAACAGATAAAGTCTGGCATGAACTTGCGTTTGGGCTGGAAAATATGGGGGTACCGACCCCGGTCATTCGTCGTCGAGTGGCAGAGATGGCATGTTTTTTTGGAATTGATGACTGGTTCCGGAAAAAAACCACAGAACTTTCCGGAGGTCAGAAACAGCTGCTGAACCTTGCAGCTGTCATGGTCATGCAGCCAAAACTGCTGATATTGGATGAACCGACAAGCCAGTTGGATCCGATCGCAGCTTCTGACTTTATCAATACACTGCGAAAAATCAACAAGGAACTTGGTCTGACCATCATTATGACAGAGCATCGTCTGGAGGATGTTTTCCCGGTGGCAGATCAGGCGCTGATCATGGACCAGGGCAGAGTCTTGTTGATGGAGTCGCCGCGGCAGGCCGGTAAAGATCTGAAAAAACTGAATTCAGATCACAAGATGCTGGTTGGTATGCCAAGCGCCCTGCGGATTTATCATGGACTGGATGTGGAAGAGGAAGAGTGTCCGTTGACTGTCCGTGACGGGCGGATGTTTCTGGAAAAGAATTACCGCAATGAAATCCGTCATTTTGAACGGAAGAATGAGACTGTTTCCGAGGATGCACCGTTTGTCATGCGCATGAAGGATATCTGCTTCCGGTATGCGAAGGATCTGCCGGATGTGCTGGATGGAGTAGCACTGTCCGTACGCCAGGGCGAGATTATCAGCCTTCTGGGTGGAAACGGTGCAGGCAAGACAACACTGTTGAAAATCATCTCCGGAACCTGCAAACCGTACCGCGGCAAAATTGAGGTATTTGGAAAGCGTCTGCAGAAATATTCCGGAAAAGAGCTGTATGTGAACAAACTGGCATTTCTGCCACAGAACCCACAGACTGTATTCTTAAAAATGACTGTGCGGGAAGATTATGCGGAAGTGCGAAGAACCATGGGATACAGCAAAGAACAGATGGCACAAAAGACAGAGGAGATTGCTGCGACGCTGCACATCGAACACCTGCTGGACCGCCATCCGTACGATCTCAGCGGCGGCGAGCAGCAGAAAGCAGCCATTGGAAAAATTCTGCTGCTGCAGCCGAAACTGCTTCTGTTAGATGAGCCGACGAAAGGCATTGATGCCTGGTCCAAACGGCAGCTTGGAATGCTTCTGAAACAGTTGAAACAACAGGGCATTACTATTATCATGGTAACCCATGATGTGGAGTTTGCAGCAGAAGTTTCTGACCGCTGCGGACTGTTTTTTGATCATGAGATCACATCTCTGGATGTACCGGAGGAATTTTTCTGTAATAATAACTATTATACGACGGCAGCCAACCGTATTTCCCGCAAGGCTTTTGATAACACCATTACCTGTGAGGAAGTCATTGCTTTGTGCAGGCAGAACGGAAAAAAAACGGATACTTCTGTACAGATGCAGGAGCGGAGGTAGCATATGAGCAGTGAAAAACGACGAATTAGGAATGATGTGATCATGATCGGCAGCATAGTGGCGTTGATCGTTCTTGGCGTGCGATTATTTTCTGACCGGAGGTATACGCTGGTGTCCATGATGATCGCATTTCTGGCATGCTTCTTTTTCTATCTGACTTATGAGAAGAAAGAAGGCAGTATCCGCCGGATGGTCATGATCGCAGTTATGACGACCATCACGGTCATCAGCAGACTGATCTTCGGTGTAGTGCCCGGCTTCAAACCGATGTCAGCCATTATCATTCTGACCGGTATTTTTATGGGGCCGGAGTGTGGGTTTCTGGTAGGATCCCTCTCTGCACTGACTTCGAATATTTTCTTTGGACAGGGGCCATGGACTCCGTTTCAGATGCTGACATGGGGAATCATCGGATTTCTGTCCGGACTTCCGGGGATGCGAAAAGTGCTGCGCAACCGCATACCGCTGATAATCTGGGGCATGCTGATGGGAATGCTGTATTCCGGTATTATGGATATCTGGACAGTGCTGGATCTGACAGGTGTGTGGTCCTGGAAACGGTATCTGATGGCACTGAGCACAGCTGTACCATATATTATTGCCTATATGTCATCCAATGTGGTCTTTTTGATGATTGGATTAAAACCGTTGGGTGAGAAGCTGAATCGTGTGCAGACGAAGCATGGGATTTTTTAATCACAGTTCACCCATCACATGTATTCAGGTAATGATCATGCTTGTATGAGGAATTACCTGGATACATAGTGACGGAATCGGTTGCTTTTTTTCTATCAGTTATGTTATACTAAGTCCGCTTACATAAAACGCAGTACATATATGCGTTTATTTATGTAAGCGGACTTAGATTTTTGTTACTACACAGAATCCGAAGAAAATTTAAAGAGATTGTTTAGTGAGGAGTTGAGAAGATGTTTAAAGTGAATGACAACTATCAGAAACTTCCGGGCAGCTATCTGTTCAGCACGATTGCAAAAAAAGTAAGTGCATACCAGGCTGCAAATCCGGAGAAAACATTGATTCGTCTTGGAATCGGTGATGTTACCCAGCCACTGGCACCTGCAATTATCGATGCAATGCATGGTGCAGTTACAGAAATGGGAAATGCAGAGACCTTCCACGGTTATGCACCGGATCTCGGATATGAGTTCCTGCGCACTGCCATTGCGGACAATGACTATAAAGCAAGAGGATGCGACATCAGCGCAGATGAGATTTTTGTATCCGACGGAGCAAAGAGTGATTCCGGAAATATCCAGGAGATTTTTTCCGTAGATAACCGCATCGCTGTATGTGATCCGGTTTACCCGGTTTATGTGGATTCCAATGTTATGGCAGGCAGAACCGGTACTTACGATCCGAAAACTGAGATGTGGAGCAATGTCATCTACATGCCATGCACAAAAGAGAACAATTTCGTTCCGGAGTTCCCGAAGGAAGATCCGGACATCATTTATCTGTGTCTGCCAAATAATCCGACAGGTACTACCATCACAAAAGACCAGCTGCAGGAGTGGGTTGACTATGCCAACCGGATCGGTGCAGTGATCATTTATGACGGTGCATACGAAGCATACATTTCCGAGGATAATGTAGCTCATACGATCTATGAGTGCGAAGGCGCAAGAACTTGTGCCATCGAGCTGAAGAGTTTTTCAAAAAATGCCGGATTTACAGGTGTCCGTCTCGGATATGCCGTTGTTCCGAAAGACTTGAAATGCGGCGAGGTATCCTTGCATCAGATGTGGGCAAGACGTCACGGAACCAAATTCAACGGAGCTCCGTACATCGTACAGCGTGCCGGTGAGGCTGTATACAGCGAGGCAGGCAAAGCACAGTTAAAAGAACAGGTTGCATATTATATGAAAAATGCAGCAGCCATCAAAGGCGGACTGCAGAACGCAGGCTTTGAGGTGTTTGGCGGTGTGAACGCACCATATATCTGGTTAAAGACACCGGATCAGATGACATCCTGGGAGTTTTTCGATTACCTGCTTGAAAAGGCAAACGTTGTAGGTACACCGGGATCCGGATTCGGACCGAGTGGAGAGGGATACTTCAGACTGACAGCATTTGGAACGTATGAGAATACACTTGCTGCTCTGGAGCGCATCAAAGCGTTATAGGAAATTATGATAAAAAACTGTCGCATTTCGGTGCGACGGTTTTTTAAAATTAAGAAAATCTATTTGCTTTCATTGTAAATAGTGGTTTGAACATGCGCATTTTAATGCGTGGCAAAAGAAAACACAAGAGAAAAGACGTCTTAGTCTGTCTCTTGTGTTTTCTTGCATTTATTTCTTGAAAGATGCACGTTTTCTTAAAGTCGGATCAAGGATCTTCTTACGGATTCTCAGGCTTTCCGGAGTTACTTCCAGAAGCTCATCGGTATCAATGAAGTCAAGTGCCTGCTCCAGACTCAGAATTCTCGGCGGTGTCAATGTCAGTGCCTCGTCAGCAGAAGAGGAACGTGTATTGGTCAGATGTTTCTTTTTGCAGACATTTAATTCAATATCCTCACCACGGGAACACTGTCCGATGACCATGCCGGAGTATACTTTTTCACCAGGTCCGATAAACAGGGAACCACGCTCCTGTGCGGAGAACAGACCGTATGCTACGGACTCACCGGACTCGAAAGCAATCAGGGAACCAAGTTTACGATACTGGATATCTCCACGGTATGGTTCATAGCCACAGAAGATGGTGTTGATGATGCCGTTACCTTTTGTGTCTGTCATAAAATCGCCACGGTAACCGATGAGACCACGGGACGGAATTTTGAATTCCAGACGGGTATAACCGCCGCTGATGCTTCCCATATTCTGCAGCTCACCTTTACGCTGGCTCAGTTTCTCGATAACAACACCGGTGAACTCATCCGGTACATCGATGTAAGCCTGTTCCATTGGCTCTGTTTTTTTGCCATTCTCATCTGTATGGTACAGAACTTCTGCTTTACTTACTGCAAATTCATAACCTTCACGACGCATGTTCTCGATCAGAACAGACAGATGCAGTTCGCCACGACCGGATACTTTGAAGCTGTCAGCACTGTCGGTTTCCTCTACACGGAGGGAAACATCTGTGTTCAGCTCTTTGAAGAGACGGTCACGGATATGACGGGAAGTAATGTATTTTCCTTCCTGACCTGCCAGCGGGCTGTCATTTACGATGAAATTCATGGAGATGGTCGGCTCGGAAATCTTCTGGAACGGGATCGCTACCGGATTTTCCGGATCACAGATCGTATCACCGATATGGATATCAGCGATACCGGAGATCGCTACGATGGATCCGATCTTTGCTTCTTTTACTTCTACTTTATTTAATCCGTCAAACTCATACAGTTTGCTGATGCGGACTTTTTTCTGTTTTTCCGGATCGTGTGCGTTCAGCATGATGGCATCCTGGTTCACACGCAGGCAGCCGTTGTCGACTTTGCCGACACCGATACGTCCAACGTACTCATTGTAGTCGATGGTACTGATCAGAACCTGTGTGTTTGCATCCGGATCACCTTCCGGAGCCGGAATGTAGTTTAAGATTGTCTCAAACAGCGGCATCATATCTTTCGGCTCGTCGTCAAGACTCAGGGTTGCATAACCGTTCTTTGCAGATGCGTAAACGAATGGGCAGTCAAGCTGCTCATCGGAAGCATCCAGATCCATGAACAGTTCCAGAACTTCGTCGATGACTTCATCCGGTCTTGCCTCAGGACGATCGATTTTGTTAATGCAGACGATAACCGGAAGATTCAGTTCCAGTGCTTTCATCAGAACGAATTTTGTCTGAGGCATAGCACCCTCAAATGCGTCAACCACAAGGATAACGCCATTTACCATTTTCAGGACACGCTCTACCTCTCCTCCGAAATCAGCATGACCCGGAGTATCAATGATGTTGATTTTTGTATCTTTGTAAAATACTGCAGTATTTTTAGACAGAATCGTGATTCCTCGTTCACGCTCGATGTCATTGGAATCCATGACACGTTCCTGCACTTCCTGATTCTGACGGAAGACGCCGGATTGTTTCAGCAGCTCGTCTACCAGTGTTGTTTTGCCGTGGTCTACGTGAGCGATGATAGCAATATTACGAATGTCCTCTCTTTTTGTTTTCATTACATGTATCCTTCCTTCTGAATAAATCAGTTGTTTATAGTTTCGTCTATCGAAATGATAGAAAATGTAGTCTTTATATCAGTGCAACCAATTTATTTTATCACAAAATGAGAATTTGACAAGAGGAAGAATAAAAAATGTTATCGACAAAAATAACTATAATATTCATTCACTGAATGATACATTATGGGAGCCGGAAGACAAAAGCTGCTGCAGAAAACCCAGACCACAGAGGGGAGCGTTTCTGCTGAAGTTCAGGTTCTAAACGCGAAAAAAAAGAATAAATTAAAAACACAAGGAAGTACATGTAGAAAGATACATGTGAAGAAGGGAGCACAATTATGACAGATAAATTGTTTGAAAACAACCAGGTGACAATGATGGGTGAGATTGTTTCAGCGTTTCAATTCAGTCATGAAGTATTTGGAGAAGGTTTTTACATGGTGGAACTGGCGGTGAGCCGTCTGAGTAATTACTCCGATTATATCCCGCTGATGGTTTCAGAACGCCTGATCGATACTGAACAGGATTACACCGGGCAGTTCATCCGGATCAGCGGACAGTTCCGGTCTTATAACCGCCATGAAGAAAAGAAAAATCGTCTTGTGCTGTCGGTGTTTGTCAGAGAACTGGAGTTTTTGGATGAGATAGATGAAAATGAGAAAACAAACCAGATCTTTCTGGATGGCTATATCTGCAAAGAACCGATTTACCGAAAAACGCCTCTGGGAAGGGAGATTGCCGATGTGCTGCTGGCAGTGAACCGGTCTTATGGAAAGTCAGATTACATACCATGCATCTGCTGGGGCAGAAATGCACGGTTTGCCTCCGGGTTCACAGTGGGATGTCACATTCAGATCGTTGGCAGGGTGCAGAGCCGGGAATATGTCAAACGGATCAGTGAGGAAGAAGTGGAGCACCGGGTGGCATACGAAGTATCTGTGAGTAAGGTGGATCTGTTGGAAGACGAATAGAAATATTTGCATTTTTTGGATAAATGTGCTATCTTAAATCCGGTTTGAGGATCGTTCTGATGCTGCAAATGTAGAAATAAAGCATCCGATACAGAATATGCAGGCTGCAAAGAAGCATATGTGACTTCAAAGGAGGAGACTATGAGTACAGGAAAAATACAGGTATATTATGGTGCCGGCAGGGGAAAGACATCGGCGGCATTAGGATATGCCATTCATGAGGCAAGCAAGGGAGAATCCGTCATTGTAATTCAGTTTTTAAAACGGAAAGATGAAGATGAGATCAGCTTTCTCGGACGTCTCGAACCGGAGATCCGTCTGTTTCGTTTTCAGAAATCAGAGAAATATTACAATGAACTGCCGGATGAAGGACAGTTAGAAGAGCAGATGAATATGAAAAACGGCATCAATTATGCCAGAAAGGTACTGCAGACAGGGGAGTGCAATATTCTGATCCTGGATGAGGTACTGGGACTCCTGAATGAGCAGATTGTGTCAGAAGAGGAGATTGTTCAGTTGATGGAACTGAAATCCGATGATATGGATCTGATCATGACCGGACAGATCATCAGCGATGGTATCATTACTCATGCAGATGAGGTGTATGAAATCTGCATCAAAAAGGAAGGATAGAAGAAATCCTTCTGTGAACTATAATAAATATGTGAAAAGTCTGTATAAAAATACAAACCGAAGGTTGACAATTCTGTTTCAAAGTGTTATATTGAGCACCAACAAAACATTAACAGATAGAGGTTGCGTGGATTAAGAGTAATCTGCCGTATGTTCCGATTCACAGATGAGGGCAGAGGAAAGGAAGACACGCCGAAAGAATATATGGGAACGGCTGTATATTGCTTGGGGGCAATGTGAAGAACATTGTAACTGTCATCGGAAACGATGGTGCGCTATCACTGAAATAGGACGTTTAATTCGTTTGTGTATTTAAGACATGAATCAGTTTCAGGAACCAGCGCGTGAGCTGGTTCATTTTTTTGTCAATCTATTCAGAAAAAGCAGTAATTCGTTTCGTTTGTTGAAAGTATATAGGTAGGAGGAGTTTGAAATGCCAATTTTCAAAGGAGCAGGTGTTGCAATTGTTACACCGATGAAAGAGAATTTAGAAGTTAACTATGAACTGCTGGAGAGAAACATCAATTATCAGATTGATAACGGTACAGATGCCATTATTATTGCCGGTACAACCGGTGAGAGTGCAACTTTATCCGAAGAAGAACATAAAAAAGTTGTAAAAGCAGCCATTGAGTTTACAAAACACCGTGTTCCGGTCATTGCAGGAACCGGTTCTAACAGTACGCAGACAGCCATCGAGCTTTCTCAGGAAGCTGACAAAGACGGTGCAGATGCTGTTCTGATCGTAACACCTTACTATAACAAAGCAACACAGAAAGGTCTTATTGCACATTATACCAGCGTTGCAAATTCTATCAAAGTGCCGGTGATCATGTACAATGTTCCGTCCAGAACAGGCTGTGGACTGAATCCGGAGACCATCGCACATCTGGTAAAAAATGTAGATAATATCGTAGGTTTGAAAGATGCCACCGGAGATCTGTCTCACGCAGCAAAAACCATGAACCTGTGTGACGGAAAACTGGAACTGTATTCCGGAAATGATGATCAGGTAGTTCCGCTGTTATCACTGGGCGGTCTGGGTGTGATTTCTGTATTATCCAATATCGCACCGCGCCAGACCCATGATATCGTGATGGAGTTTCTGGAGGGAGATTATAAGAAAGCAGCAAAATTACAGCTGGATGCAATTCCACTGATCAACGCATTATTCTGTGAAGTAAACCCGATTCCGGTAAAAACAGCCATGAACATGCTTGGCTGGGAAGCTGGTCCGCTGAGAGCACCACTGTGTGAGATGGAAGATGCACACAAGGAGATGCTCCGTCAGGAAATGATCAGATACGGTTTATTAAAATAAATACAATAAATTGTCTTGCCCCCGCATGATGTGCGGGGGTATTATTAAATAGAAAGATTACGGAGGAAGATAAATTATGACAAAAGTAATTATGAATGGATGCAACGGACATATGGGTCATGTGATCAGTGATCTGTGTGAAAAAGATCCTGAGATTGAGATCGTGGCAGGCATTGACATCAACACGGAGCAGCATTACGGCTATCCGGTATTTGCAAATATTGGAGACTGCGATGTGGCAGCTGATGCCATTATTGATTTTTCACATGTCAGCTGTATTGATGCTCTTATGGCATATTGCGTATCCCGTCAGATTCCGGTGGTTGTATGTACCACAGGTCTTTCCGGTGAGCAGGACGCTCTGTTAAAAACATCCAGCGAGAAAGTCGCTGTATTGAAATCAGCAAATATGTCTCTGGGTGTGAATACTTTGATGGAATTGCTTCAGACGGCTGCAAAGGTGCTGGCTCCGGCAGGATTTGACATGGAGATCGTGGAGAAACATCACAATCAGAAGCTGGATGCTCCGAGCGGAACTGCCATTGCGCTGGCTGATTCCATGAATGAAGCACTGGATGAGGCATATTCCTACAAATATGACCGTTCTCAGGAACGTAAGAAACGTGACAAATATGAGATCGGCATTCAGGCGGTCCGCGGCGGTAATATCGTCGGTGAACATGAAGTAATCTTTGCAGGAACGGATGAAGTGATCACATTCAAACATACTGCATATTCCAAAGCCATCTTTGGCAAGGGAGCCATTGAGGCAGCAAAATATCTGGCAGGAAAACCGGCCGGATTTTACGGAATGGCAGATGTGATCAAGAGTGCATCCTAAAACACGAACGATTTAATAAGGGGGATAACCAGGCATGGAAAATGCAGATATCAAGTATTTGAAGGTACTGGCAACACAATATCCAAACATTGCAGCAGCAGCGACAGAAATCGTCAATCTGAAGGCAATCTTAAGTCTGCCGAAAGCCACAGAGCATTTTATTACAGATGTTCACGGGGAATATGAACAGTTTCGGCATGTTATGTGCAACGGTTCCGGAGCCGTACAGCGCAAGATTGAAGACGAATTCGGAAGTTCTCTTGGAATTCCGGAGAAACGTACCCTGGCGACATTGATCTATTATCCGGAATTGAAGATCAAACAGATTGAGGGAAAACTGACACAGCGGGAAAATCTGGAAGACTGGTATAAAGTGACAATCTTCCGTCTGATCCGCGTGTGTAAAAATGCATCATCCAAGTATACCCGTTCCAAAGTGCGGAAATCATTGCCAAAAGATTTTGCATATATTATTGAGGAACTGATGACAGGAAGACCGGATGTGGCAGATCAGGAAGCGTATTATAATGAAATCATCAACTCTGTCATCCACACCGGCAGAGCCGCACAGCTGATCATTGATTTCTGCTATCTGGTGCGCAGATTTACTGTAGATCATCTGCATGTGGTAGGCGATATTTTTGACCGAGGTCCATACCCGCATCTGATCATGGATGATCTGATGACTCATCATTCTGTGGACATCCAATGGGGAAACCACGATATCCTGTGGATGGGAGCAGCGGCCGGTTCCGTACCATGTATGTGCAATATGCTGCGTATTTCCGCCCGTTACGGCAACCTGGCGATTCTGGAGGATGCGTACGGGATCAATATGATCCCACTGATGCGGCTTGCCATTGATTGCTATCAGGGACATACAAGTAAGACATTCAATGTTCATGTGCGGGATGATGATAAGGAATACGACAGGGATTATGCAGAGATGGATGCCATGATGCACAAAGCCATCACCATTATTCAGTTCAAGGTGGAAGGGCAGCTGATCAAGAAGCATCCGGAGTGGAATATGAAGGAACGTCTGCTGCTGGACAAGATTGATTATAAGCAGGGAACCATAAAACTGGGCGGCAAAGAATATCCGTTGAATGACACCTATTTTCCGACCATTGATCCAAAGGATCCATATAAACTGACTCATGAAGAGGAAGACGTAGTGGAACGATTGAAAAACAGCTTTCTCGGCAGTGAGCGTCTGCAGCGTCATATCCGTTTTCTGTATACAAAAGGAAGCCTCTATAAAGTATATAATGGAAACCTGCTGTATCATGGATGCGTGCCGTTGAATGAGGATGGCAGTTTTATGAAAGTCAGGATTTTTGACAAAACTTACAGTGGAAAGGCGTTGTACGATATTCTGGAGCATTATGCCAGAAAAGGATATTATTCCATTGATCCGCAGGAGAAGCAACGAGGTGAGGATATCCTGTGGTTTATCTGGAAAAACAAACATTCACCGGTGTTTGGAAAAGAACGTATGGCGACGTTTGAGCGTTACTTTATTGATGCCACGGAAACGCACGAAGAGCCAAAAAATGCTTACTACCGTCTCTTTGAGAAGGAAGAGATCGTAGATAAGATTCTGAAGGAATTCGGACTTCCGGTGCAGGGGGCACATATCATTAACGGTCATATTCCGGTCATTGTGAAAAAAGGTGAATCACCGGTAAAATGCGGCGGCAAGCTGTTGGTCATTGACGGTGGATTTTCCAAGGCATATCAGCCGAAGACCGGCATCGCCGGCTACACGCTGATCTACAACTCCTACGGTCTGGTATTGGCAGCACATGAGCCATTTACTTCTATGGAAGATACGGTGCTGAATGAGACTTGCATCCATTCCCATATCGTCATGGAACAGAATGTGGTGAAACGGAAAACTGTAAACGATACCGATACCGGAAAGGTATTGCGGGAGAATATTGCGGAACTGGAAGAACTGCTGCAGGCGTATCGAAGTGGTATGCTGGTGGAGAAGTTCTGAAAAACAGAATAATGAGATTCGAAAGAGGAATCAGCTGATTTTATATTTATTTTAGAATTGCTGCTTCCTCTTTTTGTTGACAATAATGATTAACAGTGTTAATATTTAGCGACAGTTAATTGTTAACACTGTTAAATATTGGGACGAGAAAAGCGTTCTCACTGAAGAGCATATGGAATGATAAGAGCAGTGGGGTGTTTTGGAGCATAAGGAAAGGAGGACTATCCGGGAGTTATGGAAAATGCAAAGGATAAGAAAGAGGAACAGACAAAGAATGCGGATACTTCTGCAGCGCGTGAGATGAGATGCAGCTGTGCCGGATATATGGAACGGATAAAGGCCATAGACTCGATGGAAGATATGGAGCAGAACGTGTGGGAGGCACTGCATATGTTCCGAAAACTGAATATCGGAAGTATTCTTCCACACCTGAACAAAGGCGAGTTTGTATTGATGAACGGCATTTACCATGTGCAGAAGAAAATCAGTTCCGAGCATGGTGTAAAGATGTCTGATCTGGCGGAATATACGCATGCGCTGCCTCCGGCAGTGTCACGCAGTATCAAAGCATTGGAAGAAAAAGGATATGTCAGACGTTTTGTGGATCAGAAAGACCGAAGAAATACACTGGTGGAGATTACAAAATCCGGGCAGGAGGTTCTGGATGAATCCAATGAGATTACGAATGAATTTATCCGCCGGGTATTTGAAAAAACGGATAAAGAAGAAATGGCGCGGCTGGTGAGTTATATTCACCAGCAATATGATCTGGCCAAAGAAGAACTGGAAAAAATCCGGCAGAGCCAGAAGAAAGCAGCTGATAAGCATACCGGTGCAAATCATAGTGCGAATGTCCGCTTTACAGACAGCTGAATTTGGAAACGCTTAGCGTAGTAGTAGTAAACAGAAAGGAAATCACGGAAATGAAGAAGATTTTTAAGAACATGATTCCGTACTGGAAGACGATTCTTGTGATCGTGGCAGTGCTTGTGCTCCAGGCATACTGTGATCTGGCATTGCCGACTTATACTGCAGATATCATCGATGTGGGAATTCAGAACAAGGGTATCGAGTACAGTCTTCCAGAGGAGATAACAGCGGAGGAATATGAAGATGCACAGCTTTTTATGACAAAAGAAGAAAAAACGCTGTGGGCATCCAGCTATGAAGCGACACAGCATGAGACATATGAGTGTTCAGTGACAGACAAAGAGACGCTGGGGGAGCTGGATTCCGAATTTGCCATACCGCTGATCCTGAATTATCAGATGTCCCGGATGGAAGAAGCACAGTTCAAAAAACTGCTTGCAGAGCAGACCGGCGGGGACGTATCGGTATATGAACAGATGAGTCTGGAGCAGATTGGCCAGATGATGGGAACAGAGTTGAAAGTATCAGAAAAAGATGTGGAACAGGAGGATGGAAGTACACAGACGGTAACCTGTGTGGATATCCGTCCGATGTTTGAAGCAATGATCAAGAGCGGGCAGATGGATGAGGATGCAGTGCTTTCCATGCGGGATTCCACGCAGAAAATGGTGGATGCCATGGGAGATTCCATGATCACGGCCAGCAAAGCAGCCTATGCGGCATCCTGCGATGAAGCAGCCGGTCTGAACCTGGCACAGATCCAGACATCCTATCTGTGGAAAAAAGGATTGCAGATGGCTGGTCTGGCTGCAATTATGATGGCCTGCGCTATTTTTGTATCCTATCTGGCATCCAAAGTGGGAGCCGGTGTGGGACGTTCTCTGCGCGGTCGCCTGTATGAGAAAGTCATGCATTTTTCCAATGCGGAGATGGAGCATTTCTCCACAGCATCTCTGATCACTCGAAGTACCAATGATGTACAGCAGATCCAGATGGTGACAGCAATCTTTCTGCGGATGCTTGCCTACGCACCGATCCTTGGTATCGGCGGTATCATCAAAGTAATACAGACAAGATCCGGCATGGGCTGGCTGATCGTAGCGGCGGTCATCGTGATCTTTGCATTTGTCATGATACTGATGAGTGTGGCACTGCCGAAGTTCAGGCAAATGCAGGAAAAAGTGGATGGTGTCAATCTGGTTTCCAGAGAGATTCTTACCGGTCTTCCGGTTATCCGTGCATTCCGTCGTGAGGATAAAGAGGAAGAACGGTTTGACGGTGTGAACCGGGAACTGACAAAGACCATGCTTTTCACAAACCGTGTCATGACGCTGATGATGCCCGGTATGATGCTGATCATGTATGCCCTGACCGTAGCCATTGTCTGGGTGGCAGCTAAAAAAATAGATCTTGGAGTGATGCAGGTTGGTTCCATGACTGCATTTATCACGTATGCGATGCTGATCGTTATGGCATTCCTGATGCTGACAATGATGTCTGTTATGCTTCCGCGTGCCGGTGTGGCAGCAGACCGTATTGATGAAGTATTGCATACAGATTTTACAATCCGGGAAGCAACAGAACCGAAACATATCGAAACATCAGAGGGTGTGTTGAAATTTGACCATGTGGATTTCATATATCCGGGCAGCAGGGAGCCGGCGATTCACGACATTGACTTCACTGCTTATCCGGGGCAGACTACGGCGATCATCGGAAGTACCGGTTGTGGAAAATCTACGATCGTGAATCTGATTCCGCGTCTGTATGATGTGACGAAGGGAAGCATAACACTGGACGGTATTGATATCCGGGAACTTTCTATGAAAGACCTGCGTCAGCAGATTGGATTTGTACCGCAAAAAGGTGTGTTGTTTTCCGGAACGATTGCGTCCAACCTGCGTTTTGGAAACGCCGAAGCAACGGATGCCCAGGTAGTTCAGGCAGCACAGATTGCCCAGGCGGAAGAATTTATCGAAGAAAAACCGGAGAAATATGAATCTCCGATCGCTCAGGGCGGAACGAACGTGTCCGGAGGACAGAAGCAGCGTCTTGCCATTGCCCGTGCCATCGCAAAACATCCGAGAATCTTTGTGTTTGATGACAGCTTTTCCGCACTGGATCTGAAGACAGATGCAAAACTGAGGAAAGCACTCTCAGATACCGTTCAGGAAAGCACGGTGATCATCGTGGCACAGCGTATCAGTACAATTTTGCATGCAGATCAGATCCTTGTGCTGGATGAAGGGGAGATTGTTGGAAAAGGAACCCATGAGGAATTGATGAAACACTGTACGGTATATCAGGAGATTGCAAAATCTCAGATGTCCGCAAAAGAACTTGGCCTGACAGACGGAGAGGAGGGTGAGTACCATGAGTAATGAAAGAAATATACATTCTGCTTCCCGACCGAGACGCGGAATGAGACCGGGCAGAGGGATGGTCCCGGGTGAAAAGGCAAAAGATCTGAAAGGTGCCCTTGGAAAAATTCTCCGCTATATGGGAAAATATAAGATCGCCGTTGTGTTTGTCATGATCATCGCGGCATGTTCCACAGTATTCAGTGTGCTTGGCCCGAAGGTACTTGGTAAGGCGACGACAGGCCTGGCAGAAGGTCTGATGGCAAAAGTAGCCGGAACCGGCGGCATTGATTTTTCCTATATAGGAAAAGTGCTGCTGTTTGTACTTGGTTTATATCTGCTCAGCTCTGTCTTGAGTTTTGTGCAGGGATGGATCATGACCGGTATCACACAGAAAATCTGTTACCGGATGCGAAAAGAAATTACAGAAAAAATAAACCGCATGCCGATGAAATATTTTGAGAGCCGTACTTACGGTGAAGTGTTATCCAGAATTACGAATGATGTGGATACGCTGGGGATGGGGTTAAACCAGAGTGTGACCCAGATCATTACATCTACGGCCACCATCATCGGTGTGCTGGTGATGATGCTCAGTATTTCTCCGCTGATGACACTGATCGCGCTGGTGGTACTGCCGGTTTCGGGGTTGTGTGTTTCTCTGGTGGTGAAAAAATCCCAGAAACATTTCATTACACAGCAGGAGTACCTGGGACATATCAATGGACAGGTAGAAGAAAGCTATGGTGGTCATCTGGTCATCAAAGCTTACAACAAAGAAGATGAAATGATTGCCCGGTTTAACCGGACAAATGATGTATTATATACTTCTGCATGGAAATCTCAGTTCCTTTCCGGAATCATGATGCCGATCATGCAGTTTGTCGGAAATCTGGGGTATGCGGCAGTGGCACTCAGTGGTGGTATGCTGGCCATTCGAGGCGTGATCACCATCGGTGATATCCAGGCATTTATCCAGTATGTGAAGAGTTTTACGCAGCCGATCCAGCAGATCGCACAGGTAACAAATCAGGTGCAGTCTATGGCAGCGGCAGCAGAGCGTGTGTTTGAATTCCTGGAGGAAGAGGAAGAAGATCAGGTAGTGGAGCATCCGGCAGATGTGACAAAAGTGATTGGAAATGTAGCGTTTGATCATGTAAGTTTTGGTTATAATCCGAACCAGCTTATTGTGCATGATTTCAGTGCACAGGTGGCTGCCGGACAGAAGATTGCCATTGTTGGTCCGACGGGAGCCGGCAAGACTACCATGGTGAAACTGCTGATGCGTTTCTATGATGTCAACAGCGGATCTATCCGTATTGACGGACACGATATCCGGGAGTTCAATCGCCGGGAGCTGAGAGATGCGTTTGGAATGGTATTGCAGGATACCTGGCTTTTTAAAGGAAGTATCATGGAAAATATCCGTTATGGACGTTTGGATGCTACGGACGAGGAAGTTGTGGCAGCCGCAAAAGCAGCTCATGCGGATCATTTTATCCGGACACTGCCTGGTGGCTATGAGATGGAACTGAATGAAGATGCCAGCAATATTTCGCAGGGACAAAAGCAGTTGCTGACGATCGCAAGAGCGATTCTGGCAGATAACCGCATTCTGATTCTGGATGAGGCGACATCTTCTGTGGATACCAGAACGGAAGAACTGATTCAGAGTGCCATGGATAACCTGATGAAAGGACGGACCAGTTTCGTGATCGCACACCGACTGTCCACGATCAAAAATGCGGATATTATTCTTGTTATGAAAGATGGAGATATCATCGAGCAGGGCTCCCATGAGGAACTGCTGGAACAGGGTGGTTTTTATGCGGATCTGTATAACAGCCAGTTCGCGGAATAAAAACAATGCTTAAAATTTAATATATGAAAGCAAAATCGGAGAAAATTATCTCGTTCGCTAGACGTGCACTACCTTCGTTTCACTTCGTTTTCATCGCGCTCGTTCCCACGCCTGAAAAAGAGGTCGTTCCCACTCGCGCAAAAACTTGTGAAACTCAGTCGTTTACTTAATCGCTCACTGAGATAATTTTCTCCGATTTTGCCATTTCAGTTATGAAATCACGGAATAATATAACATCGTCTGTCTTGGATGTTTTCATTTTGTTCCTTACATTAAGTATGCGAACGGTAATACTTTGTAGTGCGCTGGCGGTACAGCATGAGCAGTCCGCGGACACACAGTTCAATCGGCATTGCGATCCACATGCCGGTGAGACCAAGGCGGCTGACAAGAATCAGTGCCAGGCCGATGCGCACGATCCAGATACTGCCAAGGTTCATCAGACTTGGTACGAAGGTGTCTCCGGTGCCGCGCAGTGCACCGGCGGCAACGATGGACACGCCAAAGAGCGGTTCCGCAAGCAGCTCAATGCGCAGGATATGAACGGACATTGCCTGCACAGTGACATCCGGTGTCAGAAGCCGGAAGACCAGCGGGCAGGCGAACATCATAATGGCACCGGTGCAGCCCATGAAAATGGCACCCATGGCGGTACTGATGTTACCGAAACGTTTGGCTGTTTTAAATTCTCTGGCACCGATGTTGCGTCCAACCAGTGTGGTTGCAGCCATACCAAGACCATAGCCTGGCATGTAGCACAGACTTTCTGCGGTAACGGCAAAAGAATTTGCAGCGATGGCAGCGGCTCCCAGTGGGGCAATGATCCGGGTGGATACGACCATAGCACCGTTCATGGCGATTTCCTGAACGGCCACCGGCATTCCAATCTGAAATGCTTTGCGCAGAATGTTACGGTCAAAATGATGTTTGTCAGTACGTCTGAGGTGCAGCTGCTTGTTGCAGATGCAACAACGCCATGTCATGATCAGACTGATGATGGCACAGGCGAGTGCTGTTCCCATACCGGCACCAAGGACACCAAAGCGTGGGATAAACAAGGCATTGAATACTACATCCAGTACACACATGACGGCATTTAAAATACTTGGTGTCACCATATCACCGCTGCATTGCAAAAATGCCGATGTTAGGGAATTCAACTGTGAAAATGGGATCATCAGTGAATATACAAAAAAGTATGCAGTTGCGTTCGGACAGATTGCCGGATCACCGCCTAACAGGATTGGCAGTGGATGACTGAGCAAAAGACCGCTGAAAGCTAAGAGCCCGGAAATGCTCAGGGCACTGATCAGACCGTGCCGGATGACGTTCCTGGCATCAGAATCCTGACCGGCACCGATGTGATGTGCCACCTGCACGGAAAAACCGGCAGAAACTGCGGACAGGACTCCATTATACAACCAGGTCATGGCAACGACCAGACCGATAGCGGCAGAAGCGGCGGCACCCAGAGCACCAACCATGGCAGAGTCGATGTACTGCATGGCGATGGTGGTGATCTGCGTCAGAATGGCGGGCAGACTCAGCTGCCAGACCTGCTTTACTTCCGGTTTTAGTTTTGTCCAGTTTAATGTTAGTTTCCCCATATAATCTTACTCCCCCTTGTAATATTTTAGACTGAGTTGGACCTCCGACTGAGTTCAAGTCGAACGCACGTGAGACTTGGTGCGTGAATCTGGTCAGCGAAAGCTGACATATTCTTTTCAGAATCACTGCACTCTACACTTCGCCAGGCAGCAAAAAAGGACTCTTCCGTTTTGTCTTGACCACTAATAATCGCTGGCCGGGACAAAATAGTCCGAGTCCTTTCCTCTGCCTGTCATAGTGCAATTCAAGTCGAACGCATGTGAGACTTGGTGCG
>NZ_KI271175.1:0-8894 GCF_000469345.1 Eubacterium ramulus ATCC 29099 | reverse complement strand
TTGGTGCGTGATTCTGGTCAGCGAAAGCTGACTTCAACTGAGATAAAATAAGCCGGAAACAGAATCCGTATCTTCCCGGAGTTCTGTTCCAGCCTGTTTGTTACAAAAAAACTAAAGTAACTGAATACCAGCTGTCTTCAGTTCAGCTTCCATTTCTTCCGGCCACAGAGAACACTGTACTTCTCCGATATGTGCTTTTCGCAGGAAGAACATACAGATACGGGACTGGCCGATACCGCCGCCCATAGTGTATGGAAGTTTTTTCTCCAGAATTGCTTTTTGGAACGGAAGTTCTGCACGTTCCGGGCAGCCTGCTTTGTCAAGCTGCTCTTTTAAAGATATTTCATCTACACGAATACCCATAGAGGAAAGCTCCAGTGCAATATCGAGAACCGGATAGTATACAACGATATCTGCGTTTAATGCCCAGTCATCGTAGTCCGGTGCACGACCATCATGTGGCTCACCACATTCCAGTTTATCACCGATCTGCATAATGCAGACAGCTCCTTTTGCCTGAGCAATGTAATACTCACGTTCCTTTGGTGTGTTATCCGGGAACATTTCTTCCAGTTCGCGTGTTGTTACAAAGAAAATCTCTTTCGGTAAGATCTCATGGATATAATCATACTGAATAGACATATATTTTTCTGTTTTACGCAGTACTTTGTAAACCTGACGAACGGTTTCTTTTAATGTATCCAGATTTCTCTGAGATTTTTCAATTACTTTTTCCCAGTCCCACTGATCCACAAAGATGGAGTGGATGTTGTCTGTGATCTCATCACGGCGGATCGCATTCATATCCGTATACAGACCGGAACCGACTTCAAAATCATATTTGTTCAGTGCGTAACGTTTCCATTTGGCCAGAGAGTGTACAACTTCACCGGTGCGTCCGTTCTGCTCGGCAATATCAAAACTTACCGGACGCTCCACACCGTTTAAGTTGTCGTTCAGACCGGAAGCCGGATCTACGAAAAGTGGTGCGGACACGCGGGCAAGGTTCAGCTCCTGTGCCAGGCGGGTCTGAAAGAAATCTTTTACTGTCTTGATCGCAATCTGAGTATCATGCAGATTGAGGTCAGATTTATAATTTTTTGGAATCGAAATGGTACCCATAAAAATCTCCTCTAAAACTGTTCTATTATGATCTGTTGATTAAATAACCATTGTTCATTATAGCATCTGAGCATGATTTTTCAAGATTTGATACCTATTTCCTATAAAAATTAAGGTAGAAATTGCTATTGCATGGGATGTAGCCTATAATAATAGGAAAAAGTCATTTTACAGGAGGCATATATGGACAGAGAACGGCTGGAACGGCAGTTTGATTTTATAAAAGAAATAGATAAGGAAAAATTTATTCAGCGTCAGACAAAGCTGTCAGACGGCGTCCGCAGGGAAAACGATGCAGAGCATGCCTGGCATATGGCGATCATGACAGTGCTGCTGTCAGAGTATGCCAATGAAAAAATCGATGTGCTGCGGACAGTTACTATGCTTCTGATCCACGACATTGTGGAAATTGATGCAGGGGATACCTATGCGTATGATGAGGAAGGTCAGAAAACACAGCATGAGCGGGAGAGCCGGGCAGCAGACCGTATCTATTCACTGCTTCCGGAGGATCAGAAGAAAAAACTGCGGGATATCTGGGAAGAATTCGAGGAGGGTGAGACAGCGGAAGCCAAATTTGCACATACTATGGATAATATCCAGCCGGCGATGCTGAATGCAGCGAATGGTGGTGTGGCATGGAAAGAACGAGGGATTTCAATGAGCCAGATTATGAAGCGGAATGCACATACAGCCGAGGGTTCACAGAAACTGTGGGATTATGCGTTTGAAAACTTTTTTCAGAAAAATATAGATGCCGGAAATATCAGAGACGACAGGAAAAGAGATTAAAACATGAGTGTAGGAATTTATGCTTTTACAGATATAAAATATCGTAGATAAAGTGATATCAGAAAATAAGTGATAAAAAACAGATTGGCAGGGAACATTTTATGAGAGAAAAAATAGATATTCATGCACATTATTTTCCACCGGCATATGATCAGATGCTGGAAAAGCGGGGAATGAAACTGTTGGACGGCGGTTTTCCGAAGCCGGAGTGGAACGAAGAGATTCAGCTGTCTTTTATGGAAAAGCTGGGAATCACATACAGCGTACTCTCTATTTCATCTCCGCATTTACATATGGGAGATGTAGGGGAGGCCATTGAGGTGGCACGGTCATCCAATGAATATGGAGCTGAGCTGATGAAAAAATATCCGGAACAGATCGGTGTGCTGGCAAGTCTGCCGCTGCCAGAAATTGATGCGGCAGTTGAAGAAGTGAAGTATTGCCGGAACGAGCTGCATGTGACAGGATTTGCCTTACAGACCAATTCCTGCGGATTGTATCTGGGGGATGCGAGACTGGATCCGGTGATGGAAGTCTTGAATCAGGCAGAATCAGTGGTGCTGATCCATCCGACGGAACCGGCAGCAATTCCGCAGGGGGTCAATGAGAACTTACCCTATCCGATGATGGAGTTTTTCTTTGATACCTGCCGTGCGGTGATGAATCTGATCCTGACAGGAACATTGAATAAATATCCAAAGATCCGTTTTGTGATCCCTCATGCGGGAGCCTATCTGCCGATCATCAGTGATCGTGTGGCTTCCATGTCAAAAATGCTCTGCCCGGACGGAAGTGTCGATATCCGGAAATGTCTGGCAGATCTGTATTATGATCTGGGTGGAACCGCCATGCCGAAGCAGTATGGAAATTTATGCCAGATGACCACAAAGGATCATATTTTGTATGGCAGTGATACACCGTTCACACCGTTGCCACTGTGTTGCAAACTGGCAGAAACGATGGATCAGGGGCTGACAGCTGAGATGCAGGAACTGGTTTACCGGGAGAATCCGAAGAGACTGCTTTGCAAATAATAGGATTCAGGCCGCAAAGCGACTGCGTTCATGAGCAAGTAGTGAAAGTGGATTGCGAATGTCCGTTTTACGGTAAATGAGATTTGGAATGCTGCTTGCTATCTGTATAAAAAGTATCGTTTCAGGAAAGTATAGAATTATGTAGAAAATCACTATACTGACCTGGAGGAAAAGGTTATGAACAGACAAAAAGCAGCAATCATCGGATGTGGATTTGTGGGATCATCCACGGCATTTGCACTGATGCAGAAAGGACTTTTTTCGGAGTTGGTGCTGATCGATGCAGATCAGAAAAAAGCACATGGCGAGGCAGCAGATATCGCCCATGGACGGCCATTTGCGCATATGATGCAGATCTATGCGGGAGATTATGCGGATGTGGGAGACTGCGGGCTCATTATCGTTACGGCAGGTGCAGCACAGAAACCCGGAGAAAGCCGCATGGCATTGGTGCACAAAAATGTAGAGATATTGAAAACTATCATTCCGCAGATCACAGCGCAGAATTTCGAGGGGATTTTATTGATCGTCAGCAATCCGGTGGATATTCTGACCTATGCGGCATGGAAGATTTCCGGTTATCCGAAGGAGAGGGTAATCGGAAGTGGAACGGTGTTGGATTCCGCACGGTTTCGCTATCTGCTCAGTGAACATCTGCAGGTGGATTCTGCCAGTGTACATGCCATGATCATTGGAGAACACGGGGACAGTGAACTTGCGGTGTGGAGCGGTGCCAACGTATCTGGAATTCCAATTCATGATTTTTGTGAAATTCGAGGCCATTATGACCATGAACAGGCGATGGAGCAGATTTATCGCCGGGTGCGTGAAAGTGCATATCAGATCATCGAAGAAAAAGGTGCTACTTATTACGGTGTGGCCATGGCGGTGACGCGTATTGCGGCGGCGCTGATTCGGGATGAGGGCGCAGTGTTGCCAGTATCAAGCCTGATGCAGGGGGAATACGGACTATTCGATCTGTGTATCAGTGTGCCGGCAATTGTTGGAGACGATGGTGTGCGGCAGGTGTTGGAAATTCCGTTAAATGAGAAGGAAAATAAGGAACTCCGTCATTCGGCAAATGGATTGAAAGAAATCTTGCAGAAAATTTGGCTATAAAAAATGTGAGACAGGATAATCATTCGAAAGAGAAAAAGAGTGAATGATATTTTTTGTGTAGAAACGATGAAAGTAATTGTATAATGATGTAAAAAAGTATGGACAGTAGAATATGGGTATTGCAAATAATTAGTAGATGATGAATGATAAGAATCAAAAGACAGAGAATGAAATGCGTGACAATCATACAGAAATGAATAAAAGAGTACAGTATACGTGGTTAAAAGAAACGTTGGCACAGCATGAACCGACGTTTATCGACATGGATCAGTGCCATCAGGCAGCAGTCTGTATTCCATTGCTGAAAAATACAGACGGTGGATATGACGTGTTGTTTGAAGTGCGTGCTGCCACCATAGCACATCAGCCGGGGGACGTATGTCTGCCCGGCGGTATGGTGGAGAAAGGTGAGACGCCCAGAGAAGCAGCATTGCGTGAACTGAAGGAAGAATTACTGTTAAAGGAAGATCAGATCAGTTACCTTGGTGATATGGATAAGCTATATAGCGGAGGCAGTCTGGTGATGCATTCTTTTGCAACGGAGGTAAAGGGGTATCAGAACACCTTCAATCCTGCAGAAGTAGCGGAAGTGTTTACAGTTCCGTTGGAATTCTTTTTACATACGGATCCGGAATGTTATGTGATCCGGGCAAAGGTGGAACCCGGAGAGGATTTTCCCTATGAACGGATCTGTGGCGGACGGGAGTACCGCTGGCGCAGCCGAAAGGAAGAAGTTTGTTTTTATCAGTATGAGGGACATGTCATCTGGGGGCTGACGGCAAAATTGATGCGGGCCTTTGCAGATGTGGTCAGAGATAGGGAAACAGGATATGAAAAACACGTATAAACAGGTGGAAAAATACGCGATAAAATTCTGTCTTGTCAGTTGAAAAATTAACATCCACATAGTATACTAATTTATATCTGTGCATAGTTTTGAGCAGGTGGCGAAAGCGGATTGTGAATGTTCGCTTTGCTTTTTGCAAACGGAAGAAACTTGCAAGGAAAATACAGAACTGAAAAAGAAAAATCCCGGAAAACGGTTTAAATAAGGAGGATATGAGTACATGGAACAGTACAAACAGGAATTTATCGAATTTATGGTAGAAAGTGATGTTTTAAAATTTGGAGAGTTTACCCTGAAAAGCGGCAGAAAATCTCCGTTTTTTATGAATGCAGGAGCATATGTGACAGGTTCCCAGTTAAAGAGACTTGGCGAGTATTATGCAAAAGCAATTCACGATAAATACGGCGATGATTTTGACGTTTTATTCGGACCGGCATACAAAGGAATCCCGATCAGTGTCGTGACAGCTATCGCTTACAGCGAGTTATACGGAAAAGAGATCCGTTACTGCTCTGACCGTAAAGAAGAAAAAGACCACGGAGCAGATAAAGGAAGTTTCCTTGGAAGCAAACTGCAGGACGGCGACCGCGTCGTTATGATCGAGGATGTTACCACTTCCGGAAAATCCATGGAAGAGACTGTCCCGAAGGTACGCGGTGCGGCAAATGTGGAAATCGTAGGTCTGATGGTATCCCTGGATCGTATGGAGATTGGAAAAGGCGGTCAGAAGTGTGCCCTCGAGGAAGTAAAGGAGCTCTATGGTTTTGAGACAAATGCCATCGTAACTATGGCAGAGGTGGTAGAACATCTTTACAACCGTGAGTGCAATGGCAAAGTTGTGATTGATGATAAATTAAAAGCTGCCATTGATGCATATTATGAGCAGTATGGTGCAAAATAAGCATTGCGGCAATGTTTATAAATAATCATAAAAAACAAATTAGACTTTTATGCAGAATATTATTTGTGCTGTATATCGCCGGTCTGGTTTATTTCCTGTTTTTTGCAGAAATGTTGGACCGGACCGGGATTGAGCGCAGTTATCATTATAATTTAATTCCGTTCAGGGAGATACGAAGGTTTATTGTGTATGCAGATCTTCTCGGACCAGTGGCAGTGATTTCCAATTTGTTTGGGAATATTGCTATTTTTATGCCATTTGGTTTTCTGGTTCCGATCCTGGGCAGAAAAAAAGGAAATTCTGGTTCACAGCACTGGCGAGTTTTGAATTGAGTCTGAGCGTGGAATGTATCCAGCTTATAACTAAAACCGGCTGTTTTGATGTGGACGATATTTTCCTGAATACAATCGGTGGAATATTAGGGTATCTGGTCTATGCACTGATGCAGCGTAAGCGGGACCGGGATGCCGATGCCAGAAGGCTGAAAGAAAGATCATAAATTTTTTCAGACTGTCGGTGCCTGTGAAGTATGTCGGCGAGGTAACGCAGATATATTTTGCGGCGCATGTGAATAAATGAGGAGGCAACGTATGGCAAGCAACAGAAGAAAATATTTTCGCCGGACACGCAAGACCCGGATGAGGGATTTAAAACATTCCCCTACCGGGATTTTGTCTTTTTGTACGGCAATGGCTGCACTGGCAGTGTTTTTAGCGGCAGTGGTACAGTCATTTCTTGCATCCGGTGAAGGCGGATATAAAGTAGGCGGTCTGGGATTGATCGGACTGATCCTGGCACTGGGAGCGTTGTTCTGTGGTATTTTTGCAGTAAAAGAGCCAAAAATCAGACCGCTGCTTCCGAGACTTGGCATTGTGTTCGGTGCAGTGCTTACCGTTGGTCTTGGCGGCATGTACATATTCGGTCTGGTAGGATAAAAATCAGTAGGAGAAAAATAATATGGGTGACAGCATTTGGAATAATTTTTTAGATGAAACAATGAAAGAACGATATGAGTTGGTGGCGGAGCGGATCGTGGAGATCAGTAAAGACCCACAGGTGCCGGAATGTTACAAAGACTATTTTTCAGAGGCAGCAGCTTATCTGGAGAAAACGATGGAATTATGTCAGATGGCAATAGCGGGAACTTTGCAGCAGCGCAGTCTGGAGACCTGCAAGGGAGATCAGGAGTTTTTGTATCATCATATGCTTCCGGCCTATTATGCGGAGAGTTATGCAAATCCAGCCTATGCAGTTACTGTTTTTGGAGAAAAAGAAGGAGAACTGCTTAGTTTTCTGCGGGCAGAGCTGGATGTGGCGATTGCTTATGCCTTTGAGGGAAAACTGGCAGAACTGACTTTACTGATAGAACTTTTTGTACAGGTGTACAATTGTTTTGAAGAGGAAGATGTACAGGAAGCAAAACAGACGATTTACTGGTATTTCCATGATTACAGTGAAGTCTTTGTGGAGAATCAGATCCGGGAAATGATCGACCCGGTGGATAGTCTGTACAAAAAGATTATTATGAAAGCAGATCTGTCGGATCTCAGTTATCTGTATCAATATGGATTCTATATCGGAGAAAACGAACTCGGTATAGCAGCATTTTTAAATGAACTTTCCGAGGAAGAGATTCAGAGCATGGCGGACACTTATACAGAAGGATACCGCATTGGATTTGAGATTACAGGCAAGGATATCAAGAAGAAAAAGACGGTGCAGATCCACTATCAGGTTGGATTTGAGCGTATGATCCGTGCCGCGATCCGGAATTTTGAAAAAATCGGACTGCAGGCAACGATCAGCAGAGAGGCGTCTTCTTCGTTTCATAACAGAGGCGCTTCGAAACGCTGTGCTTATGCAACCAGTGTAAACCGCCAGTATGATTTTGACCATAAAGAAGATAAAGCGTTCTATTTTGACAAAGCATTTGTGGAGCGTCGTCTGGAAGTACTGCGCACCGTATTTGAGCAGCATAAGATTCAGGCAGCAGAACATGGCGGACCGGCTGTGCTGGAAGTGTTCGGTGAGGAACCGTTTTCTCCGGAGAAAAAAGAGGCGTCTATTCATTATCATGACCGCCAGCAGGAACTGGTGGTTTACAATGCCTCCATGTCCGGTCAGATCACAAACGAATATATCAAAGGAGAGGAGCGCAGCTTTACCATCATTGCGTATCCGATTCCGGAGATCGGTGATCAGTTTAAGGAAATTTTTGCAGAAACCGTTGTGATCAATACACTGGATTATGCAAAGTATCAGAAGATGCAGCAGTGTATCATTGATGTACTGGACAGTGGTACAAAAGTACACATTACCGGTCGTGGCGGCAATCGTACCGATCTGACCGTAGCCCTTCATCCGCTGACCGATCCGGACAAACAGACCATTTTTGAAAACTGTGTGGCAGATGTCAATATTCCGGTTGGTGAAGTGTTTACGTCTCCGGTTCTGGCAGGAACAAACGGAACACTGCATGTATCGGAAGTATTCCTGAACGGTCTGCAGTATCTTGATCTGGAGATTGTGTTCAGGGACGGTATGATCGAGCGTTATAATTGTGGAAACTTTGCAGATGAAGCACAAAACAAGGCATATATCCGTGACAATATCCTGATGCGTCATGAGACACTTCCGATGGGCGAGTTTGCCATCGGTACCAATACAACCGCATACCGTATGGCAAAAGAATATCAGATTGGAGCGAAACTTCCAATCCTGATTGCAGAAAAGACAGGTCCGCATTTTGCAGTAGGAGATACCTGCTATTCCCATGCGGAAGATACCGCAGTATACAACCCGAATGGCAAGGAGATCATTGCACGGGATAATGAGAAGAGCCTGCTTCGTAAAGAGGATATGTCAAAGGCATACTTTAACTGCCATACGGATATCACCATTCCGTATGATGAACTTGGTGCCATTACAGTGATCCGTCCGGACGGCAGTACTGCGGATATTATCCGGGATGGTCTGTTCCGTGTGGAAGGTGCAGAAGAACTTAACGAGCCGTTATTAAAATGATGCCAGGGTCAAAAGCCTGAAATCACGATGTGCTTGCACAGGAGTGGTTTTATGG
>NZ_KI271174.1 GCF_000469345.1 Eubacterium ramulus ATCC 29099 | reverse complement strand
CACAGACGACTGGTTTTACGATTGAAGCACAGCTGCAGAAGTATTCGATTGAGCAGGAAAGGTTGGAAAGGAGGGCAGCTTATTTTGCAGAAAACGCAGACACTTAGAATGTACACGGGTGAAAACAGAAGATTGTATGTGACAGTGACTTCATGTGATGAGTTACCCTTTCAGATTACAGATGCGCAGTATGAATTCTGGAATTGCGATATGGATATGTGTGAGGCAGAAGGTACCTGTGATGTGGATGGTCATGTGCTTAGAATTTCAGTTTGCCCGGCGAGACCCGGCATATATAAAGTTATATATTTTTTGAAAATTGCGGATGAAACTGTAATCTGTAGGGCGATGATAAACGTGAGTGAAGCATAGATAGAGATAGGAAGGTGAGACTGGTGGCATTGACTGAAAAACAGAAAAGGTTTTGTGATGAGTATCTGATTGATTTGAATGCCACACAGGCTGCCATCCGTGCAGGGTATTCAGAGAAAACGGCAAGACAGACAGCAACTGAAAACCTGTCAAAACCTTACATCAGAGAATACATAGATAAAAGACTGGCAGAAAAAGATGCTGAGCTTATTGCAGATCAGGATGAGGTACTAAAATACCTTACTTCTGTTATGCGAAGAGAAAAGAATGAGCACATCGTGGTAACGACCAGTGAAGAAAAAACGACCTATGTTCCGGACGAAACAGGAAAAGTACGAAGACAGACGGTAAAAAAAGAAGTTCCACAGATTGTAGAAATACCGGCGAAGCTGTCTGATGCGAATAAGGCAGCAGAATTGCTCGGAAAAGCACATGGGCTGTATACAGAAAAAATCGAGACAGACGTTGATATGGAACTCAATATTAAAATTGATTATGGGGATAGCAATGAAAATTAAAAGATTTGCGATTGAGAGAATACCGATTGAGGTTGAATATGTAAGAACAATAGCAGGAAGGTTGTTTTTGCTAGCTCATTTTCATAAACTGATAAAGTATGTGAAGATGCAACTGGTAATAAACGATATTCCGGTGTGCAAATCTATTTACAGGTTATACATTCCACAAATAGAGGTAAAAAAGCATGATGAAAGATAAGGTTGTTGAGATATTAGGAACGCTGTACACAATACATTTTGATGTGCCGGATGGAAAGATGCCTGAAGGTGCTGATGGTTGCATGGATCAGAGCATTCATCAGATCAGAATTGCAGAATTTGAATCTGACAGAAATACAATTCAGGATATGGATTCATACAGAAAGAAAGTATTAAGACATGAAATTATTCATGCTTTTTTATATGAATCAGGAATGTGGAACAATAGCGGAAGCACAAACTGTTGGGGAATGGATGAAACAATCACTGATTGGATCACTATTCAGTCACCAAAGCTGTTCAGGACATTCAAAGAAGCTGATTGCTTATGAATATAAACGTTCAAATGAATCCGGGGTTCAAGGAGGTTGACCAGAGCCATAAACGCTATATTGTCATGAAAGGATCGGCAGGATCAGGAAAATCCGTTGACACTGCGCAGAATTATATCCTGCGACTAATGAAAGATAAAGGCAGGAATCTGGTCTGTATTCGAAAATCTGATATTACGAATCGTGACAGCACGTTTGCTGAGCTGACTGGTGCTGTGTATCGGATGTTTGGGGATAAGGTTGACCGGTACTGGCAGATTAACATGTCACCGTTGAAATTGACCTGCCGGGCAAATGGGAATCAGATTATTTTTCGTGGCATGAATGATGAGAAACAACGTGAAAAACTGAAATCTATCACATTTCAGCGTGGAAAATTGACAGATGTATGGTGTGAGGAAGCAACGGAGCTGACGCAGGCAGACCTGGAGATCATTGATGATCGTCTGCGTGGTGAGCTTCCGGAAGGACAATTTTATCAGATTAGACTGACCTTTAATCCGGTGAATAAAAACCATTGGATAAAAAAGGTCTTTTTTGATATTCCGGATCCGAATGTGTTGACACATCACAGCACCTACCTGATGAACCGGTTTATAGATGATGCATATCGTGCCAGAATGGAGAGACGAAAGATTGTTGATCCAGAAGGCTATCAGATCTATGGTCTCGGTGATTGGGGTGAGATTGGTGGTCTGATTCTTCATAACTGGGAAGTGCGTGAGTGCAGTCAGAATATATCAGATTATGATGATTTCGCAATCGGGCAGGACTTTGGTTTTAACCATGCTAATGCTATCCTGCCACTCGGTTGGAAGGATGGAAATATTTATATTCTGCGTGAATTGTATGGATTTGAAAAAGATACTGCTGAATGGATTGCAGAAGCAAATGCTGCGGGAATTCCGAAAAAGCGGCAGATGTGGTGTGACTCAGCGGAACCGGATCGAATCAAAATGTGGAAAGATGCAGGATTCCGGGCAAAGGGAGTAGACAAAGGCGGCTCTGCCGGATCCGTGAAAGCACAGATTGAATGGCTGAAGGGAAGCCCGGATCCGAAGGACAAAAGCAAAGTGATTGCTCGAAAAATATTTGTGGATCCATCCTGCACCAATACAATAAAAGAACTGCAGCAGTGGAAATGGAAAAAGGATGAAAAGACAGGCGAACACCTGGATGAACCGGTGCCTGTAATGGACGATGCCATGGCAGCGCTGCGATATGGAGTAGAAGGCTGGCGGAAGGCAAAACGCTGGCTTGTATAAAGAGAGAATTGCCAGAAAGGAAGAAGTATGCTGACAACAGAAGAAATAAGACAATTCATGGAAGAAGATAATGTTTCCCAAAAAAAGCAGTTCGCCAGAAAAGGGCAGGAATACTACGATGGCGATCATGATATAAGACATTACAGAATGTTTTATTACAACGAGGACGGAAATCTGGTTGAGGATAAAACACGCAGTAACGCAAAAATATCGCATCCGTTCTTTACAGAGCTGGTGGACCAAGCAGTGCAGTATATTCTTTCTGGTGCTGATGGATTTGTAAAAACAGATGAGCCAGCATTGCAGAACGAGCTGGATAAATATTTCAACCAGAACGAAGATTTTATTGCAGAGCTGTCTGAAACGTTGACCGGATGCCAGGCGAAAGGCTTTGAATATATGTTCGCTTACCGGAATAAAGAAGACATGCTGTCTTTCATGTGTGCGGATTCAATTGGCGTAGTGGAAGTCAGGGAGAAAGATACTGACGATGGCTGTGCTTATGTGATTTACTGGTACATTGACCGCATTGATAAAGGCGAAAAGGTAATCAAGCGCATTCAGGTATGGGATTCTGAGAAAGTATATTATTACGTCCAGAGCGATGAAGGAGAGATCATACCGGACAAATCCGCAAAAATCAATCCAAAACCACATATTACATACCAGAAAAAAGGGGATAAAGCCATTTACTACAAAGATTTTGGCGTTATTCCTTTTTTTCGCTTGGACAACAATAAAAAACAATTCAGTGGATTAAAGACAGTAAAAGATATCATCGATGATTACGATCTGATGGCTTCCGGGCTTTCCAATAATCTGATTGATTTCGATCATCCGATATATGCAGTCAAAGGGTTCGAAGGTGACGATCTTGGCGAACTGCAGCAGAATTTGAAAACAAAGAAAATGGTTGGCGTAGATGATGATGGCGGCATAGAGGTATATACCGTAGATGTCCCGTATCAGGCCAGAGAGACAAAGTTAAATCTGGATGAGAAGAACATCTATCGCTTTGGAATGGGATTGAATACCGCCAGTCTAAAGGATACCAACGCAACCACCAACATTGCAATTAAGGCTGCATACTCTTTGCTGGACCTGAAATGTTCAAAACTGGAAATTAAGTTAAAACAGATGCTACGCAAACTTGTGAAGCTGGTAATCGATGAGATTAATGAGAAAAACAAAACTGCGTATCTGACCAGCCAGGTACATTTCGATTTTAGCCATGAAGTAATGTCAAATGAACAGGAAAATGCGCAGATTGCTTTGAATAATGCACAGGAGCAGCAGACACGTATTAATACACTGCTGTCACTGGCAGCACAGCTTGACAATGAAACACTGATGAAAAATATCTGTGATGTCCTAGATATCGATTATGAGGAAATCAAAGATAAGTTTCCTGATCCAGACGAAGCAGACAATGATTTGAGTAGGGCGCAGAACATTTTGGACGGGGTGAAGGCAGATGACGAAGGAACAAAAGGCGGTACTCCAGAGCCAACTGAATAGAGAAAAGAGAACGCTGAATGAACTGAAACAGGTATACCGGCGGGCATTGATGGACTGTGAAAAGAAAATCATGGAGCTGTCTGCTAGAACCGATCTGGAAAATCTGCAATCTATTATCTACCAGACGCGGTATCAGGAAGCAATACGGCAGCAGCTGGAGGGAATCTTGACAGCATTGCAGTCTGATTCCTATTCGACAGTGTCTGATTACCTGTCCCGGTGCTATCAGGATGGCTATATTGGTGTGATGTATGATCTGCATGGTCAGGATATTCCGCTTATCATGCCGATTGACCAGAAAGCTGTGGTACGGGCAATACAGACAGATTCCAAGATCAGTAAAGGACTGTATAACCGGCTGGGAGAGGATGTTGGAAAATTAAAGACATCTATTCGGGCGGAAGTGTCCCGGGGAATTGCTGCAGGTTTTACCTGGAATGAAGTGGCTAAAAAGTTGGCAAAATCATTTAAAACCACAGAATTTTCAAAAGCTTACAATAATGCAATGCGGATTGTCCGGACAGAAGGGCATCGGATACAGATTCAGTCAGCTATGGATGCACAGCAGGTGGCAAAGGACCATGGTGCAGACATCGTAAAACAATGGGATGCAACATTGGATGACAGAACCAGAGAAACGCACCGGATGCTGGACGGTCAGATCAGAGAACTGGATGAGCCGTTTGAGGTTGGTGGAATGCAGGCAGATGCGCCGGGAATGTTTGGAATCGCTGCACAGGATTGTAACTGCAGGTGCGCACTGCTCCAACGAGCCAGATGGGAACTGGATGAAGATGAGCTGAATACCTTGAAAGAACGTGCAGAGTTCTTTGGACTTGACAAGACAAAGGATTTTGAAGATTTTAAGGAGAAATATTTTAAAGCAGCGGAGCAGTATGAGGACAGAAAAGAAAAAACGATAAAAAATAATGTAGATGCTGCAGATATTCTCACACAGGAAGAAACAATTGAAAAGGCAAAGAAATACGGTCAAGAATTATTGGATGATGTTTCGGTATTAAAATATGATAATGGTGATCCAATTACAGACTATTTGAATTTTAAGTTAAAATATGATGCTTTGCCGAGGGTGATTTCTGATGCAGAATTTGAAAATGAAAAAGTAAAAAAACAGGTTTGGTACCGGGGAGTTGCAAGCACTTCTGACATGTCTGCAAAAGATATGGTAGAAGCGTTTAAATATGGAAAAATGTATGCTGGCCGCGGAGTTTACGGATATGGTACCTATGCAGATAAAGATAGGAAAGTAGCAGAACTCTATGCTGGCAAAGATGATTCTGGTCGAATTATTGAAATGTTATTAACAGATGATGTAAAAACAGTTGATTTTGTAGAAATATTTACAGAATACGAAAAAACGGGAATTCCCAAAATTGTTGGCAATAAACCAGAGGCATATCAGGACATTCTTGGAAATGTTGGAGCTTATGCTGCAGTCAAAGGTTATGATGCAATTCTTTTAAATGGTTTTCAGAATAAACAGCATGTGGTAATATTAAATCGTGGTAAAGTAATCGTTAAGGAGTGATATGGGATGAATAGACAAGATGTGGAATGGAGCAAATTTGCTTCTGGATTGCTTGGCTATATTGATGCAGGACTTAGCAGGTTTATAGAAACAGATTATAAAATCGATTTAAATATGTCGATGGGGGAGATTCTTCATGAGTTACAGGAAAGTACCAGCATAGATCAGCTATCATCCGATTTGCAGCGTGTGGCAAAAGAATATGAACGGCATTCTAAAAAGCAATAAAGTAAAATGAAAATAGTTGAAGCCATACAAAAAGACGAAGAAATTAAAACGTTAAAAAGGGAGTACAAAGAAAAATATCATAAGAATGCTTCACCATATAATTATGATCAGTTTAAAGGGCTGGATGATTATAAAGCATATCTGCGGAAGCAGTTGGAGAAATAAGTATGATTGATTTATATTTGAAAATCAAAATCGGATGCTTTGTCATATCGGTGATATTTTATGTGGTATGCATCATTTATACAGTTTGGAAAAATAGACACTGATACCACTGGTCAGAAATGGTTGGTGGTATTTTTGATGGAGAAAATAAGTATGGATAACACAGTATATATTGGAGTAGTAGATACGAAGAAAAAGAGCCCATCATGTGATGTGGAAAACTCCGTTGTGTATGCAAATTCTACAATTACGAACAGATATTCAGGGATTGCCAACAGATTGATTACGTCTTTATGTGTTCAGGAATGTCTGGATAATGCAGAACGGTTTCGTATTGAACATGCATTATGGGATACGGGTGCATCTGGCTCGTGTATTTCAGAGCGGATGGCAAGAAAGATGGGGCTGCATCCGGTTGATACAGGGGTGGGGATAAGTTCAATCGGGCAGCAGGATATTTTATATTATATCGTTGATGTCCGATTGTCAGATGACATTGTATTTAAAAATATGAAAATTGCAGGCTTCCCTTTGGAAAATCACAATGTGGATTTTATAATTGGCATGGATATCATTGCGAAGGGGAATCTGACAATCAGAAACAATAACGGAAAGACGGAAGTAGAATTTTCAATTTAATAAATAAGTACAGGATAACACATAGCAATATGTGTTATTTTTATACCCATTTTTAAGAAAGGAAAAGGTAAAAGAACATGATTATCACAGGAATGGCACACTTCGAGAGTGTTGCACAGAAGAAACTTGTTGAATGGTACCACAAGAACAGACCGGAGGTACAGATTGATCTTGGCAATGTTTATGTTGTATGGACATGTAAAACGCTCCAGAACTATAAATGCCTGGCATCAACCACAATTAGTGGGGACGGCATCTATGCGGAGTACACCTATAACGGCGACAAACAGGAACTGTATGAAGATGTATACGGCAAGTTAACCAATACATGCCATACAGAGGAGTAGGAGGTAGACATGAAAAAATTATTTATCAGCCAGCCGATGGGTGGCAAGACTGACGAGGAAATCAAAGCAGAACGAGCCAAAGCAATTGAATCTGCATCTGAACTGGTAGGAGAATCGGTAGAAGTGATTGATTCCTTTTTTCAGAGCGCACCAGTCGGTGCAAAACCACTGTGGTTTCTTGGGAAATCACTGGAGCTTCTGGCAGATGCAGACGTAGCTTATTTTGCACCAGGATGGGACGATGCCCGTGGATGCATCATCGAACACGATTGCGCCATTGCATATGGAATCAAAAGTATTGTCGCATAGAAAGGCAGGTGATCCGAATATCTCCCAGCTATGGGTAAAATAGCATGCAGCACCCGCAAGGGTGTTTTTCTTATGTCCTGAATCATGACAATAAACTGATTCATGTCATATTCGTCAGTGATGACGTAAAACATCAGCAAATATCAACTGTAATCGAGACATAACTCGTAAAAATTGTAGGATGAAAGGAACAATGAGATGACATTAGAGGAATTATTAAAAGGACAGAATCTTACAGACGAACAGGTAACCGCAATCATCGATGGTATGAAAGAAAATAAAATCTTCACAGCTTCAGAGGAAAATTTGGACATCAGATACGGAAAATTAAAGACCGATCATGATGCTTTGGCGGTAAAGGATGCAGAAAGCCAGAAATTGATCGAAGAACTCCAGAAAGCGACAAAAGGACAGGACGCTGTTCAGGCAAAGATTACAGAGTATGAAGCAACCATTGCGCGGCAGCAGGAAGAACTGCAGCAGGCAAAAACGGAAGCTGCATTAAAGGTGGGACTGCTTTCTGATGGAGCAAAGGCAACTGACATCGATTATCTGATCTTCAAACTGAATCATGACAGCGACTGGAAGCCGGAACTTGGCGAGGACGGTCAGATCAAAGGATTCAAAGACAAAATGGAGTCACTGAAAACGCAGTGCCCGAACCAGTTTGAGACAGCTTCCGGTGATGGTGATGACGGATACAAACGCATGGATGATGGAAAGCTTCCGGGTGGCGATGATCCAAAAGATTCTGTAACAAAAGAGGATTTTGCAAAGATGGGCTATAAATCCAGAGTGGAGCTGAGAGAAAGCAATCCGGATTTATATGAAAAACTGACAAAGTAAAAGAAAGGATGAATGAGAATGGCAGATTTAAGCAAAACTACAACCCTTGTAAATGGTGACGTATTTGATCCGCAGGTTGTGTCTGATATGATCAATGCGAAAGTGGAAAAGAAAGCGGTAATGACCGGGTATATCACAGTGGATAATACATTGCAGGGACAGCCGGGCAGCACGGTGACAATTCCAAAATGGGGTTACATCGGTGAAGCAGAGGAGTATGCAGAGGGAGAGCCGATCGACAAGAGCAAAATGGCATTTACTACAGCATCTTATGGTATCAAGAAAATCGGTAAAGGTGTCCGCCTGACAGACGAGGCGCAGCTTTCCGGTTATGGCAACCCGATGGGAACAGCGGTCAACCAGATTGCAATGTCTATCAGCGAAAAGCTGGATAATGATCGTGTAAAAGTCATGTATGAGTCTCCGAATATCGTAGATGATACATCTGCAGTGATCAAATATACCGCAATCGTTGATGGTGTGGATAAGTTCGGCGAGGAAGAGGACAGCAAAAAAGTAATTTTGATCCACTCCAAACAGAAGACGCAGCTTCGAAAAGATCCGGATTTCATTTCCGCAGATAAATACGAGTCTGGTGTGATGGTAAACGGTTCTATCGGCAGAATCGCAGGCTGTGATGTTGTAGTATCCAACAAAGTGGAAAGCTATAAAGAATGGTACAAGATCGACAGTGCCGGTAAAGAGGTTGTAGAAAGCGGCGGAGACGGCAGTACTAAGTTCAATCTCTCAGATGTTATCAAATCCCTTCCGTTTGCGAAAGTTGGTGACAATGTAACAAAGGTGACTACAGAAGCATTTTTCAATCCGATCATCAAACTGAACAATGATGCCGAGACAGAGGATGATATGCCGGCAATTACTTACTTCCTGAAGCGTGGAAACCTTGTGGAGCATGACCGCGAACCGGGTGTTGCTGACGATATTGTCTGCACCGCTTATGGAATGCCGGCATTAACCAATGATGAGAAGGTCGTAATTTTAAAGGTTAAAGCCTGATCAGAAAGAGGTGAGCTCCGATGATTATGTCAGTGGAAGAATTCCGGATATACGTTCCAACGGCAGAAAATATGGATGATGGTGCCCTGAAAGGAAAATTACAGGCAGTGGAGCTTCTGATCCGGAAATATACGAATAATAATTTTCAGGATAGGAATAGGCGCTTTTATACTGGGATAGCAGATGGAGTATTCACCAAAGCATATCCATATATCAAAAAAGGGGATACAGTTCAGATTTCAGAATCAAAACTGAATAATGGGCTGTATCTCTTTTCAAATAATATGGAGCTTATGGATGAAGAACATTGCATGGTGACAAAAGTAGTGTACCCGATGGATGTAAAAATGGGAGCTGCGAATATGTTGAAATGGGATCTTGAGAACCGTGATAAGGTCGGAATACAGTCTGAAACAATCTCACGGCACGCTGTGACGTATTTCAACATGGATGGTGACAATTCTACCGTCGGATATCCAAAGTCCCTGGTAGGCTTTTTAAAGCCTTACAAGAAAGCACGATTCTGAAAGGTGGTGGAAGGATGATAGGTGGAAATACAATCGCACAGCTGCAGATCAGTACATCTGAGAAAACTGAAATTGGTGCCGGAGTGAAACGCTGGTCAACGGTTTTGGAACTTTCCGGATTTCTGGATCTTTCTTCCGGTGACAGCAAATACACCACCTACAATGCCAAGGTGCAGGAATCATCTCATATTTTTATCTGTGACTGGAAGCCGGTTGATGTGTCGATCAAGGCGGAGAACAGCCGGTTGCTGGTAAATGGCAGTGCATATGATGTCATGCTGATCGATGATCCGATGGGGTTACACCGGCAGCTTGAAATCTATCTGCAGTACAGAGGTGGTCAGTAATGTCAGTGAAATTTGAAGATAATTCCATCAAAGTAAAGGCTGCGTTAAATCATGCCACTATCCAGTGGCTGTACGAAGCATCCGGTGAACTGGAAGCGCAGGTAAAGCGGAATACCAGAGTTGACACGGGACAGACAAAAGGTTCCTGGACCTATAAGGTGGATGAAGCAAACGGTGAGGCAATGGTCGGCAGCCCGCAGGAAAATGCGATCTGGGAAGAGTTTGGAACCGGCCAGTATGCATTGAATGGTGATGGCAGAAAGACAGAATGGAAATATAAAGACCGTTCTGGAAATTGGCATACCACAACCGGTAAAAAGCCAACCAGGGCACTGAATAAGGCTTTCAATTCGTCGAAAGTGAAATTGAAGAAGCTGCTGGAAGCAATGCTGAAAGGAATGGGATAATGACAAATGCAGGATTAAAATTTATAAATGATGCAATGGCATCAGCACAGATTCCATATGAATTTATGGAATATACATCATCCATTGATTCCATTTCTGCATACTGGGTAGGTGAATATAACGAGGTTGAGTCATTTAACGAAGACGGACAGCAGGAAACGCAGTTTATTCTGACCGGCACGGGAAAAGAATGGGATGAACTGGAAGCGCAAAAGAACAAAATCAAAAAGTTATTCCCTGGCATACAGGGCAGAAGGGCAATTCTTGGGGATGGATCAGGGATTGCTGTTTTTTATGGAAATGCATTCCCGATTGCAACGGTGGATGGATTCCTGAAACGGATACAGATTAATTTAACAGTGAAAGAATGGAGGACAGAGTAAATATGGCAGCAGATTGGACTGAATTTGCAGTATCAGGTGTATCAGAGACCACACCGCAGAACATCATGCTTGGTGCAGGTACTTTGTATAAGAATTTTACCTATGAAAAAGCGCAGAACAAATGGAAAGGAACGATCCTTGGTGCGACTTCCGGTGGCAATAAGCTGACAATCAAACCGGAGACAACGGATATCCCTGTTGATGGTGTTACAGTCAAAGCAAAAGGACTGGTTCAGAAGATCGGTGAGACAGCACAGATTGAAACAAATATGGTGGAGATCACGAAAGAGTTCCTGCAGTCCACGGTGATCGGACAGACTGGAACATCGGAAGACGCCAGATTTGATGTGATCGAATCCAAGGCACTGATTGAGGATTCTGATTATATCGAAAACTTTGCCTTTGTAGGATTTAAGACAAACGGCAGCCCGATCATTATCGTCTTTGATTATGCAATCTGTACAGATGGTCTTGAATCAGACAACAAAGACAAGGAAGCGTCTGTGATCCCGGCAACCTTCCAGTGTGTGGCTGATCTGGTAGCTGGCGGCAGCACAAATAAGCTTCCGTATCATATCTATGTGCCGAATGCATCTGCAACACAGGCCACACAGGGAACACAGAAAGCGGTAAAAGCGTAGGAGGTAGTTGAACAATGAGTGAAACAGTTGTAGAAACAGTTGAATCAACAGTTGATGAAACTGAAAAGAAGTATGAGTTGAGACCGTTGGCAGCTTCTGACCTGGGAATGGTGTGCAAAATCATTTCTGAAATCGGTGTGAGACAGTTCAAAGAGTGTTTCAATGTCGACCAGATCAAAGAAAGCATGAAAGCAGATGCGGATGGAGCTGAAGAAACAGAAGATTCCAAGGAGGCAAAGGATGCAAAACTGGAATCCATTGGTTTCAGTGTAGTATTTGACATTGCCGGTATTGTGATTTCCAATATCCCGGCAGCAGAAGCTGATATTCAGAAATTCATCGCTTCTCTGACCGGATTGAGTGTGCCGCAGGTACGGGCATTATCGCTGGCAGACTATGGCGAGATCATTCTGGATGTGGCCACAAACGAGGATTTCAAAGATTTTTTCAAACGTGTCATGAAATTGTTCAATCGATAGGATACATCAAATATATGGATTTGCTGTCTCAAAGATATGCAGATCCATATTTGATTTTAGATGATTTTATTCGATTGCAGCAGCTTCATGGTTTTTTGGAAACGATCATGCAGAGCATTGCAGAAGAAAAGGTGCAGGACATCCGGTGGGAATATTATCTGCATAAGGTATGGGATATGTCCTTTGAAGAGTATATTGCAGCCTGCGACAGAGAAGCAAGGCCAGCGCAGACACCGACATTGGAGAAGGAGGACATTGTGCAGATCATCGAGGATTCAAACAGTATTCTGGATGGATTTGTATTGGAACCATAATTCTGAACATGGAAAGAAGGTGAGAAATAGTTGGAATTATTTAAACTTTTTGGAACGATTGCCATAAATAACGGCGATGCAAATAAGGCGATTGATGATACGACAGGGAGAGCTGAGAAATCCGAATCCAGAATGAGCAGTGCTTTTAAAAAGATTGGTGCTGCGATCACTACCTACTTTGCAGTAGATAAGTTGGTTTCCTTTGGAAAATCCGTAGTGGATACCACAGCCTCTTTTGAAGATGGCATGCTGAAAGTACAGTCCCTGTCTGGGGCAACGCAGGATGAGTACCAGAAGTTGTCTGATGCAGCCTTAAATTATGGCTCCACAACGGCTTGGACGGCTAAAGATGTTTCAGATGCAATGGGTTACATGGCTTTGGCAGGTTTTGATACAAATGAAATTCTGGAATCGACATCCGGAATGCTTTCTCTGGCATCTGCATCCGGTGAAGATCTGGCTACGGTTACAGATATTCTGACCGATTCCATGACGGGATTTGGAGACAGCGCATCGGATGCAAGTCGATATGCGGATGTACTGGCTACGGTCCAGGCAAAGTCAAATACCACAGTCGGTGATCTGGGAGAAGCATTTACCTATGTTTCTTCACTGGCAGGTACCTATAAGTATTCTCTGGAAGATGTATCGGCTGCCTTGGGAACGATGGCAAATGCCGGAGTAAAAGGCTCCATGGCAGGTACTTCGTTATCCAGTATCATTACTCGACTGGGAACCAATACCAGTGGTGCACGAGATGCAATTAAAGCACTGGGAGTTGAATTTTACAACCAGGACGGTACAGCCCGTAGCCTGGGAGATGTCATCAAAGATCTGTGTGATGCGACAGAGGGCATGGATGTGGAACAGAAAGCCGCTCTCGCATCAACGGTGGCCGGTGCGGAAGCACAGAAAGGCTTACTTGCCATTTTAAATCAGGGATCCGGAGCATATACAGATCTTCAGGAAAAGCTGAATAACTGTACCGGAGCGGCCAATGATATGGCTTCCAATATGGAGGCTGGTCTTGGCGGAGCCATCAGAAGTATGTCATCTGCATGGGAAGGGTTCAAAATCAATCTGGGAGAGAAATTTGAGGAACCTCTTGGAAATGCAATCCGGAGTGCAGCATCCTGGCTGTCAGAAACGGCGACACCGAAGCTTATGGATTTTATTGACCGGGCAGTGGAAGGATTCGGAAAATTAAAGGAACACCTCCAGCCGGCCGTTGACAAGATAAAGGATGCATTTGATCATCTGGTCACAGCTCTCGCACCGATCAAAGAGAAAATAGATGAATATGTATCCAGCGGCAAGGCAGCGGAGGATGCATCAAATCTATTGGATACAGCATTAGATCTGGTTGTTGGTGCAATTGAATTGGTTGCAGATAGTATCAATGTCCTGAGTAATTTTATCGAAAATATCATTCAGGGATTCAAGGACATGAAGCAGTGGTGCAGCGAAAATAAGACTGCGTTGGAATTATTGGCAGTGGCAGCAGGAACGATTACTGGATTGATCATTGCGGCGAATGCCGGTCAGATTGCCCTGAATGCAACTATGGGAATTGCAAATGGCCTACTGATTGCCGGATCCGTAGCGGAAGGTATCATGAGCGCAGCAACCACCCTCTGGTCTGGTGTGTGTACCGTAGCTACCGGGGCAACCACGGCTCTTGGCGCAGCATTTACATTTCTTACATCACCGATTGGTCTTATCATCATTGCGATTGGAGCGGCGATTGCAGTAGGAATCCTGCTGTATAAGAACTGGGACAAGATCAAGGAAAAGCTGTCTGAACTTTGGAAACATGTCAAAGAGATATGGGAGAAGATCCGCACAGCGATTGTTGGGAAAATGGAGGAGATCAAAGAAAAAGTCGAAAGCGGATTCAATGCGGTCAAGGAAACGGCGGAGAACATCTTCAACGGAATCAAAGATTTTATTTCAACAGTGTGGGAAGGCATCAAAAATGTAGTAAAATTTGCACTTTTATTCATCGGTGAGCTGATGTCTGCAGTTTTCCAGATCATTACCGTTCCGTTCCGGTTCATCTGGGAGAACTGCAAAGACACTATCATTGAAATCTGGGATGCAATCAAAGAAAAAATTGATACCGTAGCAAATGCAGTAAAGGATGTGATCGAAACCGTATGGAAGGCCATTGTGGACTTCCTGACACCTATTCTGCAGGCGATATATGAACTGTTCCAGTTTGTATGGGACAAGATATCAGCAGCCATCACAACGGCGCTGACGATCATACAGACGGCAGTGACGACCATATGGAATGCCATCGTAACATTCCTGACACCGATCCTGGAAACAATAAAGGGAGTTATCCAGACAGCCTGGGATGCTATCAAAGCGGTGATCACGACTGTACTTGGAGCGATCCAGACAGTAATTACAACGGTATGGAACGCGATTAAAACGGCAATATCGACGGTACTGGATGCCATCAAGTCAGTGATCACGACCGTGTGGGATGCTATCAAGTCGGTTGTTACGACGGTAATGGGTGCCATTAAGGGAGTGTTCACGGCCGCATGGGATGCAATAAAAACAGTTGTAAGTAATGCAGTTAATGGAGTAAAAAATATTCTGCGGGATAAGCTGAATGAAGCAAACGAGGTTGTAACGAATGTACTTGGCAAGATTAAAGATAAGTTCAAGGAGATTTTTGATAAAGTAAAAGATGTTGTCAAAAATGCCATCGATAAGATCAAAGGCTTTTTCGATTTTGAATGGTCTTTGCCGAAGTTAAAATTGCCGCATCCGAAGATTGAAGGCGAGTTTAGTTTGAATCCTCCATCAGTACCGCATTTTAGCATTGACTGGTATAAAAAGGCAATGAATGATCCGATTTTAATGACAAAACCGACTGCGTTTGGAATTAATAATGAAGGACAGATCATGGCTGGCGGTGAGGCCGGCGATGAAGTTGTAAGTGGTGCTTACAAGTTGAAAATGATGATCTCAGATGCGGTGGCGGAACAGAATGAAGGTATGATAACAATCCTTTCCAAAATTCTTGACGCAATTCTTGCCATTGATGAGAATATGGGCGGAAATCTGCGGCAAGCACTGGAAGGGGCAAGTATTGCGATAAATCGAAGAGATTTTGCACGGTTAGTAAACGAGGTGAAGTAATATGCTGGAAGAACTTATTTATAAAAATCATAGGAATGAAGAACTTTTGTTTGGAAAAAAGAATATTTTTGCAAATGAAAATGATCTTCATGATTTTGCCTGGAGCATAACTTCAAAAAGCAATAAAATAACCGGTTTTAACAAGGGGATTGTAACCAGGACAATTCCTGCGATTATTCAATGCGATTACGAGACGGATGGCACAGCAATCAGAAATGCCATGTTTGAGTGTACAGAAAAAGATGTATTGGCCATGGAATATGGAAGAATTGTGATCGGTGATTATTATCTGCAGTGTTACATTACGGCTTCCAAAAAAACCGATTATTTGATCCGTAAAGGGTATATGCGGATATCACTGGAAATATCAACAGATCGCCCGTACTGGGTAAGAGAATCAAAATACACCTTCCAGCCACAGGAAGCATCTGGCAGTGGAAATAATATGGACTATCCACACGATTATCCGTTTGACTATTACAACGGGATGTCCAGCCGGATCCTGTTGAACGAAGCCATCTCGGATGCAGATTTTGAACTGACGGTCTATGGTCCCTGCGAAAATCCGGAGATTCTGATCGGCAGCCACAAGTACCATGTGAACTGCCAGTTGGAGACGGGGGAGTATCTTGTCATTAATTCGCTGAGTAAAAAGATATACAAAGTGAAAAATGACGGTGAGCAGGTCAATCAGTACAACCTGCAGGACAGAGACTGGTATGTGTTTCAGAAGGTTGCTTCCGGAAGTCATTCCGTGTCCTGGAGCGGGCTGTTTGGGTTTGACATCACCATGTATGAGAGGAGGTCTGAGCCAAAATGGACTTGATTCACGAAGATTCCAATCACGCAATGCTTGGGGCGATTGATCGATACGAATTGGATCTGGCTTTCGGATCAGATGAAAACGATTTTGAGTGCACCATGGCAATTTCCGATCATTGCTGCAGTATCGGTGATTATCTGGCAATGCAGGATGTAGTGAACGGGCATGTGAAATATACGGAGTATGGTGGCCGGATCGATGGTGTTTGCGTGGATACTGGAAAAGAGACGGTTACCTATTCCGGAAGGACCTGGCAGGGGATACTGTCCAAGAAGATAGTGTGTCCGGATGACGGGCAGGATTATCTGGTGTTATCCGGAGACGCCAATGAGGTGTTGGGATTTCTGATACAGCGCATTGGAGCTGGAGATCTGTTTGAGACACCCAGCGAGAAAGCAGGCATCACAATCACTTCATATCAGATGGATCGTTATATTGATGCATACACAGGCATGCGGAAGATGTTAAAATGCGCCGGCGCAAAACTGGTCATGTATTATCGTGAAGGAAAGGTGCATTTGTCTGCGGTACCTTTGGTGGATTATAGCCAGGATGAAGAGTGGGATTCTGACCAGATGAATTTTCAGATCAGCAGCAATGAACGGCCGGTAAATCATCTGATCTGCCTGGGAAAAGGAGACCTCAGTGAGCGGATGGTCCGGCATCTGTACATGGATGTGCGGGGAAATATATCAGAAACACAGACGTTTTTCGGCGTGGATGAAGTGACAGAGACTTACGACTATTCCAACGTGGAATCAGAGGAAGAGTTGATTACCGGCGGTACACAGCGACTGCAGGAAACTTGGGCGGCAGCAAATACGTTGGAAACAGATTTTGAAAATAATACAGAGTATGATGTCGGTGATATCGTGGGAGCACGGGAGACAATTACTGGAGTTACGATAAAACGAGACATCGTGAAAAAGATACTGAAAGTCAACAGCAGTGGCATCAATGTAGAATGTCAAATTGGAGAATAGGAGCGTGATGAAATGGCAGTGGAAATTATTACAGGGCACACCGGAAAAGAACATGTGACAGCGGAAGCAGCCGGAGCATTACATGCCGGAGTGATCGGAACAGGGAAATACGTCCTGGCCGGCGGTAATCAGTTTGCAGCGGAGATTGTATCAAATAACCTGATTAAGATTAAATCCGGTGAGCTGGTCAACCAGGGACGGCACATGCGCATCCCGGTGAACAGTTATGAGGAAGTGACCATTCAGAATGGTACGCAGAAGATGTACCGGAGTGATTTAATAGTGATGCGTTATAAAAAAGATACCAGTTTACAGGTAGAATCGGCGGAACTTGTGGTGATCAAAGGGAAAGCCAGTTCATCCATTCAGACGAGTGTTCCGAGTTATGTCAATGGAAACATTTTGTCCGGAGCAACGCAGGATGATTTCCCGTTGTACCGGGTATCACTGAGCGGTCTGACGATTACAAGCGTGACGAAGCTGTTTTCTGTGTCGCCGACAATCGAGATGTTGTCGAAACGGATGGACGATATCGGAAAGGTCAGTACGGCAAAGTTATTAACAGAATTTCAATGTGAAACCAACATGATCACTAAAACGGCGGATGGGATGGTTTCGCTGTCTGTGTATATGCACACGGGTGCTATCGGAGGCAATGCAGGAACGTGGTGGACTGCCGGCACGATTCCGGAAGGGTACAGGCCGAACAGCATTGTATATGGGACAGGCATGGTATGCGGAGATGGTTGGCTGAATGCGGTACCTACAGCTTTCATGATTTCTAATGGATTGCTGTATTTGTATGGACAGAATTCAGCAGCAACCATGCTGGTGATCAACATGACGTATGTCGCAATGGGAAGTGTGGTAGCATGAGAATAAAGGCGCTGATCCGATGATTGCGATTGATGAGCCGATAGCGTAGGCAGAGGGGAGTGATGAAAAAAAGTGAATGATTTACTACTGCAATCATACTATGTAGCCCTCCCAATCATACTAACGGCATTGATGGGTTACATAGTATGGTTGCTGAAAAAGCAGAAAAGGGACAGGGATGCAAACAGCAAGGGAACCATGCTGCTTCTGCGTGTACAGCTGATTGAATATCATGATAAATATATGAGGCTTGGAGAAATCCCATCTTATGCTTACGAGAATTTCAATGAGATGTATGATGCATATCATAAATTAGGTGGAAATGGAATGGTGACAAAAATGAAACAGGAAATTGAAGAATTGCATTTTAAAAAGAAAGGACAGTAAAATGACAGATTTAGGATTTTTAGCAGATTTCATGATTCCGGTAATCGTAGGGATTTGCCTGTGTGTTGGCTATGTGATCAAAAAATGGGTAAAAGACGTGGATAACAAATACATTCCGACAGTGTGTGCACTGTTGGGAGTGCTATTGGCCATCTGGATCAACGGGTGGATCATTTCGCCATCCGTTATTTTAAGTGGATTATTCAGTGGTCTGGCATCCACCGGATTGCATCAGCTGTTCAAACAGTATATCGAAAAGAAAGAAGGTAATGAGTAATGACAGCAATTAGTGTACATGCCGGACACAACCCGGCAGGAAAGACCGCCTGCGGAGCAGTAGGCTTACTGGATGAGTCAAAAGAGAACCGTCTTATCGTGGAAGAAGTGATCAACATCATGCGCAGCTATGGCTGGACCGTCTACAATGATACTGTAGACAACGGAAGCAGCCAAAACGATGTCTTAAATAAGATCGTGGCAAAGACCAACGCACATAGCGTAGATTTTTCCATTTCCTTCCACTTAAACTCCGGACGGAACGACTATCCGGGAGACGGTCGCATCGGCGGTTTCGAAGTGTGGGTAAATGCGATGAACAAAGGAAAATCGGAGCTGGCAGAGCGGATCCGTACCAACATGCGAGGCCTGGGCTATACGGATCGTGGAACAAAGATCAGCAAAAACCTCAAAGTGCTGAACAAAACCAATGCACCGGCTCTTTTGCTGGAGATCTGCTTTGTGGATGACCGGGACGATTACAACTTATATCAGAGCGTAGGCTATAAGACTATCGCCAAAGCCATCGCTTATGCAATCATGAACAAACCTATGCAGGAGGTAGACATGAACAAGGTGATCGGAAGAGTTGCAGATCAGGCTGCAGCTGACGGTAACTGGTATTATTATGAGAATGGTCAGATCGTAAACAAGACTACCGTGGCACCAAATGAGTACGGCTGGTGGTTTGTCCGGGATGGTAAGGTGGATTTCACCTACACCGGTATCGCCCAGAATGAAAACGGATGGTGGCGCATCGTAAACGGAAAAGTAGATTTTAATTGCAACAGTGTGGAATCCAATGAGTATGGCTGGTGGAAATTATCCGGCGGCAAGGTAGACTTTGGTTTTACAGGTATTGCTGGAAACCAGTATGGTGCATGGTTTGTCCGCAATGGAAAAGTCGACTTTGATTATTCTGGAAACATTACTGCCAGAGTTGAAAAAGGGCGGGTAATCGTGTAATATAATCATATAAAAGTTTCCAAAACCTTCTTATTATATATAGTAGTCACTTCCATCTTCTTTGAGCAAATTCTTCTGTTCCAATATCAGTTAACAATCCTGCAACTTCCCGGTAAGGCATTGCATATCGTTGAGACAGATATCGCATAGAAGCGGAGAGTTCTCCGTCCGGACCTCCAAACTGAGAGATGATCACTTTTGCAATCGCCGGATTAGATTTTGTGATACAAACCGGATACTGTAATCTTTTTTCATAGTTCCACATAAATTAGTAGTACCCCCTTTCCCATGGCCATGGTGATACGGTCCACTGCCAATAATTCTGCCTCTGTTCTCCGGTCTGGGTAAGGGGACCAAATTTTGTTTCATATTCAGCTACAAAATGATTGTATTTGTGTTTCATATGCTGAAAATAATCCAGTGCATCCGGATCCTTTGGATGAGTATCCAAAAAGAGGGTAATATCACTGATGGCGAAGCCACACTGATAGATGGCATTCATCAGACGTTGTTTTTCTACATTACATGCAGTTTTCACGATACATGCCTCCCCTCCCGGTAAACGGTTTATCTAATTCGGCAAAAATGGTACCGACCTGAAGCGCCTGCTCCAGATCATACAGATTTCGGAACTGCTGCCAGGGGACGTAAGCCATGGCGATGGTTCGGTTTTCGTCGTTTGGATGTTTAAAATCTGTCATATACTGACGTTCTGTGTTCATAGAAGTACAATTACAGTTCAATAGATGAAACCCTTTCCTGATTTTTATTTATTTTATCATATGAAAAATAGTGGATAGTGTGCAAATGGTAACTGATTGTTTTTTGTTAAGTACCATGGGTGTTTTCTATTGACCATGGAGGGGGTTAGGCTTTAAACTAATGACAGGGATAGGAGAGACCATAGGAAAGGGTGATTAGTTTATGAGAGGATTACACACACAGGTTTCAGATTTGAGAAAGGATGTTTTTGTCGAGGTTGCGCGTATTGCGTATGAATCTGATAACATAAACGATGACTTGGAGTCAATTCCATATAAGTTATCTCCGGATGAGAATCCACGTTTCAGAGATAGTGTTTACAGAGAGCGTGCAGTAAGTTCCGAACGTACCAGACTGGCACTTGGATTATCTCTTCGACCACAGAATAAACCGGTTCATATTACCAGCGGCCTGGATGAAGCTACCGTGGATGAGATGTATTATGAACCACCTTTGATGCAGGTGATTCCGTCTGCATGTAACGCATGTGAGGATAATGTATATGAAGTAAGTAACCTTTGTCGTGGATGTCTGGCACATTCCTGCATGGAGGTCTGTCCGCGGGATGCGATCACACATGTGGATGGGCAGGCACATATTGACAAGTCAAAATGTATCAAATGTGGAAAATGTAAAAGTGCTTGTCCGTATGATGCGATCGGTAAAAAGGTACGTCCTTGTTCCGTTGCCTGCGGTGTCAAAGCAATTGAATCGGATGAATATGGCAGAGCTGTCATTAATCAGGACAAATGCCTGTCCTGCGGTATGTGTATGGTAAGCTGTCCGTTTGGTGCTATCGCAGATAAGTCCCAGATTTTCCAACTGATCCGTTGTATGAAAAATGGCGGCGAAGTCGTTGCAGAAATCGCACCGGCTTATGCAGGACAGTTTGGCAAAGAAGCGACACCGGATAAGATATATGCGGCATTACTGAAATTAGGATTTTCACAGGTATATGAGGTAGCACTTGGTGCGGATATCGGAGCAGTGACTGAGGCACATGATTATGTGTACCATGTAAAAACAGGAGAAAAACCGTTCCTGCTTACATCTTGCTGTCCTGCATGGTCCATGTTGGCAAAGAAACAGTTTCCGGAGATTATTGACAGTGTATCCAAGGAGTTGACTCCGATGGTTGCAACTGCACGAAGCATTAAGAAAGAACATCCGAATGCAAAAGTTGTGTTTATCGGACCGTGTGCAGCAAAAAAACTGGAAGCAATGAGAAAAACAGTCCGTAGTGACGTGGATTTTGTTATTACATTTGAGGAACTGGATGCCATGTTTGAGGCACGTGGCATTGATCCGAAGACAATTGAGAGTCAGGGACATCTGCATGATGCAACAGCAGCCGGTCGTGGCTATGCGGTAGCCGGTGGTGTATCTAAGGCTATTGAAAACTGCATCCATGAATACTATCCGGATGTGGAGGTACAGATTGAGCATGTAGAAGGTCTGGATGAGTGTAAAAAAGTTCTGATGCTTGCAAAAGCCGGACGAAAGAACGGATACCTGATCGAAGGTATGGGTTGTCCGGGCGGATGTGTAGCCGGAGCAGGTACATTGATCCCGGTACCGGAGGCAAAGAAGGATGTACAGCAGATTGTTAAGGATTCTACGAAAAAACTGCCTCCAAAACAATTACGGGAGATAGAATTAAAATAATTTATGAAGATTGATACAAGTCAGATCAATGCGATCAGGCATAAAGACGGACCTGAACTTGTACTGGCGGGACCGGGGTCGGGAAAGACCCTGGTCATCACCCGCCGTGTGCAGCATCTGATCGATCAATACCATATACCGCCATCTGCCATTTTGGTGATCACGTTTACAAAAGCGGCAGCTACAGAGATGAGACAGCGGTTTGAAAAATTGATGGGCGGCAGGAGAGTACCGGTTTCTTTTGGTACGTTTCATGCGGTCTATTTTATGATTTTAAAACATGCCTATGGTTATACTGCAGATAACATTGTAAAAGAAGAGCAGCGTCTGCAGTTTATGAAAGAATACATTCGTCGTCTGCGCCTGGAGTATGATGACGAAAATGAATTTATTTCCAGTCTATTCTCAGAAATCAGTCTGATAAAAAACACTTCGGTAAATCTGGCACATTACTATTCTTCCTGCTGTGGGCAGGATGTCTTTCGAAATATATTTGAAGCTTATGAAAATTTCCTGCATCAGAACCGTTTCATAGATTTTGATGACATGCTGGTGTATTGTAAAGAACTGTTGGTACAGCGCCCGGATATTCTGGCGGCGTGGCAGCGGAAATATCAGTATATTCTGATCGATGAGTTTCAGGATATTAATCAGATCCAGTATGATATTATTCGTATGTTGGCAGCACCTCAGGACAATCTGTTTATTGTCGGGGACGATGATCAGTCTATTTACCGATTTCGTGGTGCCAGACCGGAGATTATGCTGAATTTTACAAAAGACTATCCGGATGCAGGGAAAGTAATTCTGGATACGAATTATCGTTCCGGGGCAGAAATTGTCCGTCATGCAGGAAATCTGATCTCTTTTAATCAAAAAAGATTTGAAAAGAAAATTGCACCGGCTGCCAAAACAGGCATCCCGGTTGTAAAACAGGAATTTCAGACGCAGCGGGAGCAGAATCTGTATGTGATACAGGAAATATTGCGTCTGCACCGGGAAGGTATGGAATATAAAGATATGGCAGTGTTGTTTCGAACAAATATGCAGCCACGATTTTTAATGGAGATGATGCTGGATTACAGTATTTCATTTACAGCAAAAGACCGGATTCCGAATATTTATGACCACTGGATCACACGGGATCTCTTTGCATATATAGATATTGCCAGAGGAGACCGCAGACGCAGCACATTTCTGAAAATCATGAACCGTCCGAAACGATATCTTTCCAGGGAAAGTCTGCCCTATGAGGAAGTGGCTTTTGATGTATGGGAAGAGTATTATGAGGAACAGGGCTGGATGGTACAGCGTTTGGAAAAGCTGCAGATGGATCTGAAGGTGATCGCTGGAATGCGGCCATATTCTGCCATTAATTATATTCGAAAAGGCGTAGCATATGAGGATTATCTGCGAGAGTACGCAGAGGTACGTCGGATTCCGTTCGAGGATTTGGCAGATGTACTGGATGAATTACAGGAAAATGCCAGAGGATTTGAAACCTTTGACAGCTGGTTTGAACATATCAAGCAGCTGCGGGAAGAACTGGAGGAACAGGCAAAAAGCTATAAAGTGGCAGAGGGTGTCAACTTGAGTACACTGCATTCATCGAAAGGATTGGAATATGATACCGTATTTCTGGTGGATGTGAATGAAAATGTCATGCCAAACAAGAAAGCAGTGTTGGATGCAGATCTGGAAGAAGAACGCCGGATGTTTTATGTCGGAATGACACGGGCGAAGAACCGATTATATCTGCTCTGGTCCCATCAGATCCGAAACAAAGATATGGATCCGTCACGCTTCCTGATTGAGTGTGAATCTGCTCAGACAAAACGGTAGAAGTAAGAGATCGTAAAAGAAGGTAGAGTCAGATTTATCTCAGTGAATGAGACAAATCTGACCCTACCTTTTCATAACTTAAAAATTAATCACAGCTTACATCTGATCAAATTCTTCTTCGTCCAGTAACTCATCGAAGCGGTCGCTGACTGCATCGAATTCATCATCATGATCAATGTTTTCGAGAGATGGATTGCCTTCTTCGTCTTCAAAGTAGCGGTAGAAGATGACTTCATCATCATTATCAACCGGAACCAGTGCGATGTAATTCTGATTATCCACATCAAAGATGGTCAGAATCTGACATTCCAGCTGGGAACCATCATCAAGATCCAGCGTAACAAACATTTCCTGTGGATCGAAGATTTCATCTTCATTGTTTACGTTATTCGGATTACTCATTTTAATTGTCCTCTTTTTTTCTATATATTCTTATATAGGACTTTACCCCATAGAATACTACAAGTATAAAAATTTGCAGTACAAAAGTCAATTCTTTTTCCCATTTTTTTGTTGACAAAAGAAAAGAAATCGCATATACTTTGAATATCAAACTATTTGAAGCAAAAACAATTTGAAAGGAAGAATAAAATTATGTTAGAGAAAATGAAAGAAATGATCGCAGATCAGTTATCAGTAGATGAGGATAAAATTACACTGGAGTCCAACTTTAAAGACGATCTGGATGCAGATTCTTTAGATTTATTTGAACTGGTTATGGCTCTGGAAGAGGAGTATGGTATCGAAATTCCATCTGAGGAACTTGAGAGCCTTACAACAGTTGGCGCAATTATCGATTACCTGAAAGCACATGGTGTAGAGGAATAGATTTAAATGAAAACAAGAATTACAGAACTTTTTGGAATTGAATATCCGATCATTCAGGGCGGTATGGCCTGGGTAGCAGATTATCATCTGGCGGCAGCAGTTTCCAATGCGGGTGGTCTTGGTTTGATCGGTGCGGCAAGTGCGCCGGGCGATGTGGTTCGGACACAGATTCGCGAAGCAAAGAAATTGACAGATAAGCCGTTTGGTGTAAATATTATGCTGCTTAGCCCGTATGCGGAAGAGGTAGCACATATTGTTGTGGAGGAAGGTGTCAAGGTTGTTACAACCGGTGCCGGTAATCCGGGTAAATACATGGAAATGTGGAAAGCTGCCGGAATCAAAGTTGTTCCGGTTGTTGCAAGTGTGGCTCTTGCAAAAATGATGGAGAAAGCCGGTGCAGATGCGGTTGTTGCTGAGGGAACAGAGTCCGGTGGTCATATCGGATCCGCGACAACCATGACACTGGTTCCGCAGGTCGTTGATGCAGTGGAAATTCCGGTAATCGCAGCTGGTGGTATTGCGGACGGAAGAGGATTTGCAGCAGCGATGATGCTTGGTGCAGAAGCCGTACAGATTGGTACCAGATTCTGTGTGGCTGCCGAGTGCATCTGTCATGAGAATTACAAGCAGAAGATCATCAAAGCGAAAGATATTGATTCTGAAGTAACTGGCCGCAGCAACGGACATCCAATCCGTTGTTTGAGAAATCAGATGTCCAGAGAGTATCTGCGTCTGGAAAAAGAAGGGGCCGGATTTGAAGAGCTGGAGCGTTTGACGGTCGGATCTCTTCGAAATGCAGTTATCGACGGTGATGTTAAGAATGGAACTGTTATGGCTGGCCAGATTGCAGGCCTGATCAAGAAAGAGCAGAGCTGTAAGGAAATTGTGGAAGAAATTATGGAGCAGGCAGAGAAATTAATGCACTGCTAACAAAAAAGACAATTAGATTCAGGGAAAAACATAAGGATAACAGAAGTTTACCTGAAAAGAGTTGCAATGATAAGCGAAAAGGAGCAAATAAAATGAAAAAAATAGCGTTTATTTTTCCCGGTCAGGGGTCACAGTACGTTGGCATGGGAAAAGATTTTTATGAGACTTTCCCATGTGCAAAAGAAATGATCGATCTGGCAGAAAAAGTAAGCGGTATCCCTATGAAGGAGCTTCTTTTCGAAGAAAATGAAAATATTAATATCACAAAATACACCCAGATTGCAATGCTTGCAGATGAGCTTGCAATCTGGAGTGTGCTGCGTGAAAAAGGAGTAGAATCTGCAGTAAATGCAGGCTTGAGCCTTGGTGAGTATGCAGCATTGGTTGCATCCGGAGTAATGACACCGGAAGATGCATTCCGTGTGGTGACAAAACGTGGAGAATTTATGCAGGAAGCGGTTCCGACAGGCGGAGCCATGACTGCAGTGCTTGGGGCAGACACGGCAGTTATTGAAAATATCTGTGAAGAGACGGAAGGAATTGTATCCATTGCAAATTATAACTGTCCGGGACAGATTGTAATCACAGGTGAGCAGAAAGCCGTGGACACGGCAGCGGCAGCCTTGAAAGAAGCAGGTGCAAAACGGTGTACACCGCTGAATGTCAGCGGTCCGTTCCACTCAGCGATGTTGTTGCCGGCGGGAGAAAAACTTGCGGCAGAATTAGAGCAGGTAGAAATTCATAAAATTGCAGTTCCTTATATTACAAATGTAACTGCTGATTACGTGACAGATTCGTCACAGGTAAAAGAATTACTGAAAAAACAGATTTCCTCATCCGTCCGCTGGCAGCAGAGCGTAGAACGCATGATCGCAGACGGTGTAGAGGCATTTATTGAAATTGGACCAAAAAAATCCCTTTGTGGATTTATGAAACGTATAGATAAAACCGTTCCAGCTTATCACGTTGATAAGGTGACGGATCTGGAGTCCGTATTAGAAGTGATATAACTTTCATTGAAACAGATTTTGCAGGGCTGGAATGCAGGAGGCAGTATGGAGAAATTATTAACAGATAAAGTAGCCATAGTTACCGGTGCAAGTCGAGGAATCGGCAGACAGATTGCCATCACGCTGGCACAGGAAGGGGCTTATGTTATTGTAAATTATAACGGATCAAAGGAAGCGGCAGAGGCAGTGGTTGAGACTATCAAGGCAGCCGGTGGTCAGGCAGAAATCTGGCAGTGCAGCGTGGCAGATTTTGTGGCAGTAGAAGAGATGATCAAATCTATTCACAAAAAATTTGGTCACATTGATGTTCTGGTAAACAATGCCGGAATTACAAAAGACAATCTTCTGATGAAAATGAAAGAAGAAGAATTCGATGCAGTTATTGATACGAATCTGAAGGGAAGTTTCAATACGATGCGTCATATTGCAAGATATATGTTGAAACAGAAAAGCGGAAGCATTGTTAATATTTCTTCTGTATCCGGAATTCTTGGTAATCCGGGACAGATGAACTATTGCGCTTCCAAAGCAGGCGTCATCGGCATGACAAAATCTATGGCAAGAGAGCTTGCAAGTCGTGGCATCCGTGTGAATGCAGTAGCACCTGGATTTATTGAGACAGAAATGCTCGATCAGATGACAGATGCGGCAAAAGAAGCCGGAAAGGCACAGATCCCATTCGGACGTTATGGAAAAACAGAAGAGATTGCAAATACAGTTGCATTTCTGGCATCCGAAAAAGCGTCCTATATCACCGGTCAGGTAATTTGTGTGGACGGTGGCATGGCAATGTAAACATGCAGTGGCATAATCCTTTCAAATATTATTGAGAGTGCAGGCGTTGTGTACAACAGTACATGTTACATGTTTATCAAAGTGTATAGAAAATGTAAAAAAGGAGACACATAGATGAGACGAGTAGTAGTGACAGGAATGGGAACCGTCAATCCCATCGGTTTAAATGTAGATGAATACTGGGAAGGACTGAAAGCCGGAAAAACAGGTTTCGGCGAGATTACTTATTTTGATACCACAGATTTCAAGGTAAAAGTCGCAGCAGAAGTAAAAGGTTTTGTGGCAGCAGACCGTATGGATAAAAAGGCAGCAAGAAGAATGGAGCCGTTTGCGCAGTATGCAGTGGCAGCAGCAAAAGAAGCATTTGAGGATGCCGGTTTGGATATGGAAAAAGAAGATCCGTATCGTGTTGGCTGCGCCATTGGTTCCGGTGTCGGAAGTTTACAGTCTATCGAGCGTGAGCATAAGAAACTTCTGGAGAAAGGACCGTCCAGAATTAATCCGTTACTTGTTCCACTGATGATCACAAATATGGCAACCGGAAACGTAACCATTCAGCTTGGCATAAAAGGAAAAAGTATCAATGTGGTAACAGCCTGCGCAACAGGTACTCATTCCATCGGTGAAGCATTCCGCTCCATTCAATACGGAGAAGCAGACGTGATGCTGGCAGGTGGTACGGAAAATGCGATCACTCCGATCGGTGTCGGCGGATTTACAGCGTTGACTGCACTTTCCACATCCAACAATCCGGAGCGTTGTTCGATTCCGTTTGACAAAGATCGTGATGGATTTGTCATCGGTGACGGTGCTGGAGTTGTTGTGCTGGAAGAGTTAGAGCATGCAAAAGCAAGAGGTGCAAAAATCCTTGCAGAGGTTGTTGGTTATGGCGCAACCAGTGATGCATATCATATTACATCGCCGGCAGAGGATGGAGAAGGAGCAAAAAATGCTATGTTATTTGCTCTGAAAGATGCAAATGTAGCTCCGGAAGAAATTACCTACATCAATGCACACGGAACAAGTACACATCATAATGATTTGTTTGAGACAAGAGCCATTAAGGCAGCCTTCGGTGAGCATGCATATGATATCAAAGTAAACTCTACAAAATCCATGATCGGCCATCTGTTAGGAGCGGCCGGTGCAGTTGAGGTTATTGCCTGTGTGCTTCAGATGAATCATGGTTATGTACATCAGACTGTAGGTTTGGAGCAGCCGGATGAAGAGCTGGATCTGGATTATGTACAGGGACACGGCATCGATATGGATTTTGAATACGCGCTGACAAACTCTCTGGCATTTGGTGGACATAATGCAAGTTTACTGATTAAAAAGTATACAGAGTAAGAAGTAATTGTCCGGCAGCATGATTTGGTAAAAAGTCATACCTTATATCTGCTGGAAAAAAGAAAGGAAAAAAGATGGAAGTTAGCCAGTTAATCGAATTAATGAACGCTGTTTCCGAAGCAGGTCTGACAGATTTCTGTTATGAAGAAAATGGCGTTTCCGTAAAAATAAAAAAACATCCTGAGAAGAAAATCGTGGCTTCGGCGCCGGTCGAGATGATTGCTCCGACAGCTGTTGCAGCACCGTTACAGGTATGCGCAGATACTTCTGTATCAGCGGATACTGATGTATCAGAGGAGGTTACAGGAAATATTGTAAAAAGTCCATTAGTCGGAACCTTTTATTCTGCAAGTTCTCCGGATGCTGCACCATATGTACAAGTGGGCGATATGGTAAAAAAAGGTCAGGTACTTGGCATCGTGGAAGCAATGAAACTGATGAATGAGATCGAGTCCGAGTTTGATGGAACTGTAAAAGCAATTCTCGTAAAAAATGGTGATCTGGTAGAATTTGATCAGCCAATGTTTGTGATTGAGTAGGAGGTCTGAAATGTCAGTTTTAACAACAAAAGAAATCATGGAGATCATTCCGCATCGGCAGCCATTTCTGCTGATTGATACAATTGAGGAATTAGAACCGGGGAAACGTGCGGTAGGAAAAAAATGTGTCAGCTATAATGAGCCGTATTTTGCAGGACATTTTCCGGCAGAACCGGTGATGCCGGGTGTACTGATCGTAGAAGCACTTGCACAGGTTGGTGCAGTAGCGATTCTTGGTTGTGATGAATTTAGAGGGAAAACCGCTTACTTTGGAGCTATCAATTCCGCAAAGTTCAAACGCAAAGTTGTACCCGGAGATGTTCTGATGTTGGAAACAACCATGATCAAGCAGAAAGGCCCTGTCGGTGTGGCTTCTGCAAAAGCAACCGTAAACGGGAAAGTAGCTGTTATTGCAGAGCTGACATTCGCCATCGGTTAGGAGAGAGAACATGTTTCAGAAAATATTAATTGCAAACAGAGGTGAAATTGCGGTGCGTATCATCCGTGCCTGCAGAGAACTCGGAATCACTTCTGTGGCAGTCTATTCGACAGCAGATAAAGATGCGTTGCATACACAGCTGGCAGATGAAGCCATTTGTATCGGAAAAGCAGCACCGGCAGATAGTTATCTGAATATGGAACGGATTTTGAGCGCAGCAATTGCTTCTAAGGCAGAAGCAATTCATCCGGGCTTTGGTTTTTTGTCAGAAAATGCAAAATTCGCGCAGATGTGTGAACAATGCCACATTGCTTTCATCGGACCATCCGCAGAAGTCATCCGTCGGATGGGAAACAAACAGGAAGCAAGAAATACCATGATCAATGCAAAAGTTCCGGTTGTTCCTGGTACAAAAGAAGCTGTTTATACAGCTGATTATGGACTGAAACTGGCAGAGCAGATTGGTTTTCCGGTTATGATCAAGGCAGCCAGCGGCGGCGGTGGAAAAGGAATGCGTATTTCTCACAGCCGTGAAGATTTTACGGAAAATTTTGAGGTGGCACAGACAGAGTCCGTAAATGGTTTTGCTGATGATACCATGTATATTGAAAAATATATCGAGGATCCACGTCATATTGAGTTCCAGATTCTGGCAGACAAATACGGAAATGTCATTTCTCTTGGCGAGCGCGACTGTTCCATTCAGCGTCGTCACCAGAAGATGGTAGAAGAGTCACCATCCGCAGCACTGGACGATAAACTCCGTGCCCAGATGGGGGAAGTGGCAGTCCGCGCAGCAAAAGCAGCAAACTATGAGAGCGCCGGAACCATTGAATTTTTATTAGATAAAAACAAAAAGTTCTATTTCATGGAAATGAATACACGAATCCAGGTAGAGCATCCGGTAACAGAGATGGTAACAGGTCTGGATCTGATCAAAGAGCAGATTTTTATTGCAGCCGGCGAAAAGCTTCAGTGGAAGCAGAAAGATATTCATATCACCGGTCATGCTATTGAATGTCGTCTGAATGCAGAAAATCCGGCAAAGAATTTTATGCCTTGTCCGGGCAAAATCGATTATCTGCATTTACCGGGAGGGAATGGTGTCCGCATTGATTCTGCGATTTATACCGGTTATACGATTCCGCCGAATTATGATTCTATGATTGCAAAGATCATTGTTTACGGAAAAGACAGACAGACAGCCATCGATAAAATGCGCAGTGCACTGGGTGAAGTCAATATTGACGGAATTACCACAAACCTGGATTACCAGTACGATATCATTACACATCCGGTATTTCAGTCCGGAAACATTACAACTAGTTTTATCGAGAACTATTTTGAATAATTGACGCAGAAGATAGTGTATAGAATTGTATGAAAATATCGTCAATTATTCAAAATGCTCCGCGAGGATTGCAGAGATGGACAGAGGAATATATCAGCTTTGCTGATGCCCATCTCGCAGCAAGATTCGCGAGCGAATCTTGAATTAGGAAAGGTGAAGCATAGTGTTAAAGTTTAAGAAAACAAACTATATTACAGTTCCGCGAAAAGAGCAGGATATCCCGGAGGGCATGTGGATCAAATGCGATGCATGCGGGGAATTACTTTACAAAGAAGATGTGGTACACAATCACTATTCCTGCTATAAATGCGGCAAATATTTCCGTCTTTCCACAAAGCGCAGATTGCGCATGGTTGCAGACAAGCAGTCTTTTGAAGAGTGGGATACCGGTCTTGAGACAGCAAATCCACTGGATTATCCGGGGTATCCGGAAAAATTAGACGGATTAAAGGAAAAACTTCATATTGATGAAGCTGTGACAACCGGTGTATGTACCATCAAAGGAGAGAAAACGGTCATTGCAGTATGTGATGCACGCTTTCTTATGGGAAGTATGGGATATGTGGTGGGCGAAAAAATCACCCGTGCCGTGGAAAAAGCAACAGAAATGAAACTCCCGGTTATTATTTTCTGTTGTTCCGGTGGTGCCCGTATGCAGGAAGGAATGGTTTCCCTGATGCAGATGGCAAAAACGTCTGCAGCATTGAAAAAACATTCCGATGCAGGACTGTTATATATTTCTGTGCTTACTGATCCGACTACCGGTGGAGTGACGGCAAGTTTCGCCATGCTGGGCGATATTATCCTGGCAGAGCCGGGGGCACTGGTAGGCTTTGCCGGTCCCCGCGTCATTGAGCAGACGATTGGACAGAAGCTGCCAGAAGGTTTTCAGCGGGCAGAGTTCCTGGTGGAACACGGTCTCATTGATGGGATTATCCGCCGTGAGGATATGAAAGATACCTTGGCGCGTCTGTTGCATATGCATACACAGAAAGCTTCCGCGGATACTATTGCGACAGCAGATGTGTCTGACATCATGCATGGACAGAAAAAGAAAAAAGGAAAAATGACCGCCTGGGATCGTGTCATGGCAGCAAGAGCTTCCGAGCGACTTACGGCATTGGATTACATTCATGAAATCTTTAGTGATTTTGAAGAATTTCACGGAGACCGTCATGTAGATGATGATGGAGCAACGGTAGGTGGAATCGCATATCTGGATGAATGTCCGATTACGGTGATTGGACAGCAGAAAGGACGGACCACAAAAGAAAATATTACGAGAAACTTTGGTATGCCGTCTCCGGAAGGATATCGCAAAGCATTGCGTCTGATGAAACAGGCGGAGAAATTTCATCGTCCGATCATCAACTTTATCGACACACCGGGAGCATTTCCGGGACTGGAAGCTGAGGAACGCGGCCAGGGGGAGGCGATTGCCAGAAACCTGTATGAAATGGCAGCTTTGAAAGTACCGGTATTGAGTATTGTTATTGGCGAAGGCGGCAGTGGTGGTGCGTTGGCACTGGCTGTCGGCAACAAAGTCTGGATGATGGAAAATGCGACTTATACCATTCTTTCCCCGGAAGGATTTGCATCGATCCTTTGGAAAGATGGCAAACGTGCACCTGAGGCAGCAGCATTGATGAAAGTAACTGCAAAAGATCTGCTGGAGATGGGAATCGTGGATGATGTCATTGAGGAGCCGATGCCGGCGAGTGAAGCCAATTTGGTGGAACTCAGTAACGATATGAAGAACCGGATCCGTGGTTTTCTCGCGGAAAATCTTGAAAAAGAACCGGAAGTGCTGGCCGAAGAACGATATGCCCGGTTCCGTCAATTTTAAATTCTTGTTTGTCTGTGTAAAGGGCAAA
>NZ_KI271173.1 GCF_000469345.1 Eubacterium ramulus ATCC 29099 | reverse complement strand
AAAAAGCAGTCAATCCTAAGACTAACTGCTTTTTAAAACATATAAGAACTTATATTTTATTTTGAGAAAAACACACCATAAAGAACGATAAGTGAAAAAAATATTAGCACTCCAGTTCCAATTATATAACATAGTCTAATAAATTTTTTTCCCTCATTTATATCATCGTATATGGAAGATAATTTTTCATTATTTAAATTTTTTTCTCTTACTTCTTGCACGTCAATATCTCTTACCAGTTCATCTAATGTCAATCCAAAGAAATCACTCAATAATACTAATCGTTGAAAATCTGGGTATGATTGACAAGACTCCCATTTTGAAATTGTTTGTCTGGAAACCTTTAGTTCATTTCCCAATTCTTCTTGTGAAAGACCTTTGGACTTTCTTAAATTTATCAGTTTTTCATTAAAGTTCATAAGTAGCCTCCTAAAATAAATTATATTTGCGACCGCAAAATGAGTATTGCAAATATGATGATTTCTTTCAACCAACCTTTGTTGGCAATTTGTCAACCATTCATTACATCAGTATAATTCACTAATATTTGTCATAAAGTAAAGAAATATTAACCACATATAAGTTCATTTTTCATGCTCCAATTATAGCATTCTCATATCAGCACCACAATAAAATTTTACGTACCGATAATCTTATTGAACAGCTCCAACAGACACTATTTCATTACTCCAATCTGAAATTTTGGTAAGAAAAAAGCAGTCAATCCTAAGACTAA
>NZ_KI271172.1 GCF_000469345.1 Eubacterium ramulus ATCC 29099 | reverse complement strand
AAAAAGCAGTCAATCCTAAGACTAACTGCTTTGTGTGTATGGATATGAAATTGTTTATCAGACATATTGTTTGAAAAATACATTTAACTTTTGCCCTAGTAGTGTTGGGTTATCTGTATTTACTTCATGTCCTGCATTTTCAATAATAGCTATTTCTGCGTTTTCTATCTGTTGTTGCAATTCTAAAGAAGCTTTTTTATTTATCTTATCCTTATCGCCACAGACAACAAGTACCGAACATGATATTTTTTTCAGTTCATGTTTAAAATTAAGTTCTGTCATAGATTTGCATAGATTGATAAAATCTGTTTTCTGAAAGCCCATTTTTTCAAATGCTGAACAAGGCATAATACGGAATATCAGATTTTGCATTTTTAACAGATACTTTGGCATTTCATATTGTGTGCCTATTAACACTAATGAGTTCATTTTTTCTGGGTGTTCTATCGCATACTGCATAGCAAGAATACCACCTAAAGAAAGTCCACAAATATTTAGCGGTTCTTCAAACTGTTCACAGTATGTTTCCAATGTCCGATACAATGTATCATAACATGGTGTTTTCCCAGAAAGCCAATCTGATAAATTAGGGCATAAAACTTCAAAATCATCATTGAATACTTTTACGGTATCACTCCAACTTTCAGAAGATTGTCCCAAACCATGAAGCATTATATATTTCATTTCATCACTCCTAGATACTGTGTTTCATATCCACATTATAACATTCTCATATCAGCACCACAATAAAATTCTATGCACCGATAATCTTATTGAACAGCTCTAA
>NZ_KI271171.1 GCF_000469345.1 Eubacterium ramulus ATCC 29099 | reverse complement strand
CGCCTCTGGCGTTTCGGGGGGTTCCGCCTTTTCGACTTCGGCGCGGGCATTCTGCCTCTTTTCCGCCATAAGTTCATTGATTTTGTCAAAGGACACAACCACATCGCCGGACTCAGGTATGGCAGGCCCGGTCTGTTCCTGCTGGGGCTCAGACGCTGCGGCCTGTTCGGGTGTGGTGATAGGCTCGGCGGCCTCCGGGGAAATATTCTCCGCAGGGCCAGTATTCAATTTTTCATCGGCCATTTACGATCCTCCTTTTCGTTAAAGTTGCACAAATTTGAACACTAAAATTTTGTAGTTATTTTTGTGCCTCCTTTCCGTCTATCCACGCAAAAAAGCCGCCCGTTTTTCATGCCGGACGGCTTTTTGCGTAATGTGATAGATCAAATATTATTTTTTCTGGTTTGTAGGCTCCGAAAAGCCTTGTATTTACAGTGTTCCTAATAGGAAGTAATCATATGGTTATTCTGTTCTTTGTGCAACTTGCACAAGTATACATACTATTTTCATTAAATAAAAAGGATGCATCACTTCCGCCTCAATAACGGAAGTGATACATCCTTAATTCATCAAATATTTACTTACCTGTTAGTTTTATGCCTGAGGACCAGCAGAAACAAGTGCTTTACCAGCTTCGTTTCCTTCGTATTTTGCAAAGTTCTTAACAAATCTCTCTGCCAGATCTTTTGCTTTTGCTTCCCACTCTGCTGCATCTGCATATGTATCACGCGGATCAAGGATTGCAGAATCTACTCCCGGAAGTGCTGTCGGTACTTCAAAGTTGAAGTATGGAATTGTCTTTGTCGGAGCATTTTTGATATCACCATTTAAGATAGCATCAATAATTCCACGAGTATCTTTGATGGAGATACGTTTACCGCTTCCATTCCATCCTGTATTTACGAGGTATGCTTTTGCACCACTCTTCTCCATTCTCTTAACGAGTTCTTCCGCATATTTTGTCGGATGAAGTTCAAGGAATGCCTGTCCGAAACATGCAGAGAAGGTAGGTGTCGGCTCTGTGATTCCACGCTCTGTACCAGCTAATTTTGCTGTAAATCCAGACAGGAAATAGTACTGTGTCTGCTCCGGTGTCAGAACAGATACTGGAGGAAGTACACCAAAAGCATCTGCAGACAGGAAGATTACATTCTTAGCTGCCGGTGCGGAAGAAACCGGGCGCACAATATTTTCAATATGATTGATCGGATAAGATACACGAGTGTTCTCTGTTACACTCTTATCAGCAAAATCAATTTTGCCTTCTGCATCCAGAGTAACATTCTCAAGCAGAGCATCACGTCTGATCGCATTATAGATATCCGGCTCAGACTCTTTATCCAGGTTGATAACTTTTGCATAGCATCCACCTTCAAAGTTGAATACACCGTTATCATCCCAGCCGTGCTCATCATCACCGATCAGAAGACGTTTCGGATCTGTGGAAAGTGTGGTTTTACCTGTTCCGGAAAGTCCGAAGAAAATTGCTGTATTCTCACCGTTCATATCTGTGTTTGCAGAACAGTGCATGGAAGCAATGCCCTTTAACGGAAGATAATAGTTCATCATGGAGAACATACCTTTTTTCATTTCTCCGCCATACCATGTATTTACAATAACCTGCTCACGACTTGTGATATTGAACATAACTGCTGTCTCAGAGTTCAGTCCAAGTTCTTTGTAATTTTCAACTTTTGCTTTGGATGCATTATAAACAACAAAATCCGGCTCAAAGTTTTCAAGTTCTTCTGCTGTCGGCTGGATGAACATGTTTGTTACAAAATGTGCCTGCCAAGCAACCTCAACGATGAAGCGGATTGCCATACGTGTGTCTTTATTTGCTCCGCAGAATGCATCTACAACATACAGTTTTTTATTGGAAAGCTCATTGATTGCGAGTTCTTTTACAGCATCCCAAGCTTCCTGTGTAGCCGGATGATTATCATTTTTATATTCATCAGAAGTCCACCATACAGTATCCTTGGAATTCTCATCTTCTACAATATATTTGTCTTTCGGAGAACGGCCTGTATAAATACCTGTCATAACATTAACGGCTCCGAGTTCACTGACCTGGCCTTTTTCATAACCTTCCAGTTCCGATTTTGTCTCTTCCTCAAATAACAAATCATAAGAAGGATTGTGAACAATTTCTGTTGTGCCGGTAATGCCGTACTTGCTTAAATTGATTTCTGCCATTTTACCTACCTCGTTCTTTCATTACTGTAATCTAATAGTGTACTTAATTCGAACCTATACTATCATTAAAGACATAATTTGTCAATAATTTATCAATCTTCTGCATCATTTTTGTATTCGAATTAATACACTCTATACAATACAAAAAAATCCGACTAAAAGTCAAGCAATTTCAGTCAAAATATTTCTTACCTTAACATGAAATCGCTGTAAAACGGACAATCGCAATCCGCTTTCGCTCCTTGCTTATTCTGCATTCAAATAATGCCAGTTAATATTACAGTTCTTTCTTTTTCATAATACGGCAGCTGCACAGGTATGACACCACAGCCAGAACAGCGGCTATAAGCAATCCGATCACATCTACCGCCAGATCTCCGGTCAAGTCGAAAGCAGACAACACGACTGCGCTGTTTCCATCCAGCATTCCACTTTTTTCTGCCAAATAATAAATCATCACTCCAACCAAAACAGAAACACCGATCATTACAAGGCGGCTTTTTTCTACTCCGAACTTTAACTGCATAGGAATCAGCAGCGATAGAAAGAAAATAACAATCGGCAAAAAGGAAAGGCCTTTCAACACTTCTTCTGAAATCACTGCCGGTGTATGTCTCACATTTAATATAATCACATAAAGCATCATCGTAAGAGACCAGACGATAACTGCTCCACCCATACAAAATACATATTTTTCCCTGACATATATTTTTCGGTTAATAGGTAATGTAAACAAAAAAGCAAATCCATGATTCATCTCATCATAAGAAAGTGTCGAAACCAGGATGGCTGATATAAAAAACGTCAGATAGCCAAGCATAAATGTGCTTTTCTGTGCAACACCAAGTACAACTGCCAATGCAATAAAACATACAAATGTCTGCTTGCTGTGTATCAACAATCGTATATCTTTTTCTAATAATCCTCTCATCCCTGATAACCTCCTGTCATCATTAAAATCAATTCATCGATATTGCCATTTTCTACAATGATCCCCGGATAATTTTGCTGATAATAATCTTTGTGGTTTGTGAAGCAGGCATAACCGTAGGACGTTTTCTGTTTTTTTAACAGATAGTCCTGATCCAAGCCGGCAAATTGATCTTCACTCACTTTTAATACACCATACTGCTCCAGAATCACATCTGTATCCTCATACAAAATAAGTGTTCCATTGTGGATCAGATAAATATCATCACACAGCTGTTCCAGATCAGACGCAATATGGGATGTGATCAGAATGGAACGTTCTTCATCCTCTTCCATATAGGCCCGCAGCATATCCAGAATATGATTTCTGGCTTCCACGTCTAATCCTGCCGTCGGTTCATCCATGACCAGGAGCTTAGCATGGTGGCTGAGTGCGGTCAGCACCCGCAATTTTGCTTTCATACCAGTAGAATATTCACGGATTCGCTTTTTTTCCGGAAGATTCAATTCACGGCACATTTTTTCGAAATATCCTTTATTAAAATCCGGATACATTTTTTCCAATATTTTTTTTACATCCGTAATATTTAAATAACTGCTAAAACCGGATTCTGCCAGTGATGCTCCGATCTGTGCTTTCTCTGACATGCTTAACTGATGCACGCATTTTCCAAATATAGTTATTTCTCCGCTTTCTGCCTCCGTCAGTCCAAGTATCAATTTAATCGCTGTACTTTTTCCGGCTCCATTCTTTCCAACCAGACCTGTGATCCGTCCATTTGGGATCTCCATGGACAGATCAAACTGAAATCCTTCATATGTCTTGCAGACATTTTTCATTTTAATCATTACAAATCCTCCTGCTCCCTATGCCTCGTCCAGCAGTAAAGTTACGATTTCCAAAATTTCATCGTTGCTCAATCCAACGTTTTTTGCCTGATCGATTGCTTTTTCAAATTCTTCTTCTACTGCTCTCCTGCGTGCTTCCAATGCCAGCTGTTTATCTGAAGCTGCAACAAACGTTCCTTTTCCATGAACGGTTGTCACAAATCCAGCTTCCTCCAGCTTGTCATAAGCTTTTTTTACCGTCAGAGCACTGATACGAAGCTCTCCTGCCAGTTTTCTCACAGAAGGAAGCGCCTCTCCCTCCGCCAGCGCCGACTCAATAATTCCCGTTTTTATCTGTTCCATAAGCTGCTCGTAAATTGGCACCATAGAACTATGATTTAAGATTATATGCATATTGATGGAACCTCCCTTGCAACAAACAGTATATAACAGTATGTACCTGTTGTCAACTGTTATATACTGTTTGGCGAGTAAACATTCGAATACTCTTTCGTAAACTTTTTTTGATAGCAATGCATGCGAAATGCAAAACGCCGGTACGCAAATTTAACAATCAGAGATTAAAAGGAAGTATTAAAAAACCACCTCACCGACAATTCTGTCAATGAGGTGGTTTTCCATTTGCACTTAAGTAAAACGGACATAAGCATCCCCCTTACCTACCGCTTAGTGCTCTACACACTTGAAGCGGGGGATTACTTATTCTTCGTTCACATGCTTGTTTTTATATTCTTCGTATTCTTCCATGCTGATTTTTGCAAACTCACATGCGTTTTCCAATGTAATTCCAAGCTTCAGCAAATCCGGAATCTTATGCATTACAATTTTTTCCATCATTTTTTCTTTCATTTCCAGTTCATGCTCATCTATCTCCTGCTCCTGGAAAGTCATCTGCGGTGCATTTTCTTTCCACTCACTGTAATCGATCGCACTGATTCCGGCAACAGAGCAGGCTTCTTCCAGCCCTACATTATATCTTCCCATAATGCGGTCTACTGTATCTACCGTATTTGCACATAGCTCATCCATTGATTTTTCCAGTAATTTACTCATTTTTATACCTCTCAAAATATCTGAGATCAGGATATAACAAAACTTCCTGTCTCAAAATCTACATCCAGCTGAGCAGCTGCAGCTGAATTACTCCAACGGATCATCAATTTCCGACCATCGGACTGGATTTGAATATCCGCATCTTCCGTAAACGCCCTGCTGGTGCTGCGAAAACGTAACAGTTCTAACTGTTTTTGCACGACATCGGTCTGAAGTCCCTGCCGGATCTGAATGTCTGTCAAATTCGTACGGTTGATTTCCTTATGTCCGCCTTCTCCGGCCTCTTTCACAGCTTCATGATCATTTTTCCCGGCAAACAGATCCAGATACCAGACCTGTGGTTTCCCCGGCATAAATATCTGAATTGCTCTTGCCAGTAAAAGTTTCTGTTCAGATTCACCAAGTGCACTGAAATATGTGGCATTTACCTGATAATACACATTTTTCTGCCCATGCAGATTTTTCACCATGCCACCACGGTCTACAATCAGTGCAATCAGTTTCTGAATATCTTCTTCCGGAAGAATTCCCTTAAGATCCAGCATCGGTATTCCATCATGACAGCCAAGCATATTTACGGTATTGATTTTTTTCTCTACCAATTCTTTCGCCCATGCTGCCAGATACTTGCTACGTTTATTTTCAATGGCATCGATCACAAGCCCGGGCAGAAAGAAATCATAGGTCATATAACCTTTTTCTGCTACCGTCTGATAAATATGCTCCTCATATGCGGCATGGATTTCCGGCAGCAGCGTCAGCTCATAAGGTTCTGCATACATTCTGATCTGTTCCAGCAAATCCCATGTTTCCGGTTCATTCAGAAAATTTTTCCGTCCAGGAGCCTTTGGGGCATAGGCAAAAGCATCCAGCCGCACAATACTTGCGCCATAGGAAGCGATTTTTGCAAGTGTTTCCCGATAAAAATCCCATACCTTCGCTGACCGGATATCCAGATCCATCTGTCCCAGATACTGTGGATAATGCTCTTCCTGGTAAAATGTATTCCAATATGGTCGTTTGGTTCCATCCGGAAACTGTACCATCAGAATCGGAAGCCCCGGTTTTCGAAAAAACATGTCTTTGATATACGTTTCATCCGGTTGAATATACCCTTCCTCCGTCATAGAGCCATATCCTTCCCAGAATGCATTCCAGTCAATAAAAAAGTTTTTATATTCCGACGCATCTCCTTTTTCAACCAGATCTTTGAACTGTGGAGACTGTGCAGAAGCATGATTCAGGATAAAATCCAGTTTCAGATCTATACCAACTTCCTTTAATGCCTCAAGATCATCCCGCTCTGCCAATTCTTCATTGATATCATAATCAATGACGGAAAATCCACGATCCAGATCTGAATGATACAAACTCGGTAAAATATAAAAAGATCCAAAAACACCTTTCATATCATCCTTTTTCAATAATGTTACAATATCTCCCAGTGTTCCGCCTAAACTGTCCGGATAAGCATTCAGCATCGGTTTAAGATTCATATATATGACCATCCTTTCCAACGCTAACATCTGCCTGTTTCGCCTGCTCCTGCAATTTTTTTCCTTCTATGGAAACAACAAGCTGAATAAACGCACTGGCTGCATTTTCATCCCGTCCACGACGAATCCTGCGTGCTTGTGTCTCTTCCGGCGAGCTGTCCAGATAAACAGAAACATCCACTCCTTCCAGGTACTCACTTCCACCATGTGTCCACTCCAGAAGCAATACCTGTACACCGGTCAGATCGGTCTGCTCATACCAGATTTCATCCGCTTCCCGACCCATTTTTTTCAGTTCGATTACAGAAGCACCGGCATGAAACTTCGCAAGTACCTGATTGATTCTGTCGTACTCAATCTCCTGCGGAGTTCCAAGGTATGCATCCAGCCCTTTTTCTCCGTTTTCCTGATAAATTTGTTCCCTTTTTTCATCATTCATTTTCGGAATTCTGTGTGGATAATCATCTCCATGCAGGACGAAACAGCCGATACCGTCTTCCAGAAAATGTTGCTGTAAAATGTCTGCCATGGTCGTTTTTCCGGAACCGGAACCACCAAAAATACTGATTACATTTCGTTCTGCACTGATTTTATTCCTGAGAACATCGTATAAATCAGCTGCCTCCTTCATTTTTTTGAAAGAAAACTGATATGCTTCATATTCTGCTGCTGCCATCGGAAGCAAGAGACCTGCCTGCATCAATGTCATACCACTATATACATGGCCTGTTGTTTCTTCCAGATAGAAGCTCTCTGCATCCAGACCTTTTAACTTCACATAGGTTCCGAAGGGATTACCCTCTGCCGACAAACGTACCACACTTACTAATGCCTGTGACTGATCCTTTGCAACACTCATCCATGCAGCCACTTCTTCTTGAAACGGATCAGAGAGACGGTAATAATCTCCTTCACGAATCAATTCCTGATGTCTACGATAGGTTGCAAGCATTGTACGTATTTCCTCTTTTTCTTCACTGCTCAGTAATGCAGGATTCATTTCAAATCCAAAGGTACCAGCCATAGCCACTATCCCTCTGGTATTCAGACTTGTGATTCTTCCGGTCTGATGATTTGGTACCGCAGACACATGAGATCCGACCACTGCTGTCGGATAGAAGAAGGACGTTCCGTACTGAATCCGGGTTCGATTGATGGCATCCGTATTATCACTGCACCAGATCTGTGGTGTGTAATACATCATACCTGCATCAAAACGTCCGCCGCCGCCACTGCAGCCCTCAATCAGGATATCCGGATAACGGTTGGTAAGTTTTTCCAGAAAATCATACAAGCCCAGAACATAATCATAAGGTACATTTCCTGCATATACATCGGACATACTGCGATTCATATCCCACTTAATATATTCGATATTTCCCTGATCCAGAATCACACAGATACGTTTTAAAATTTCTTCCCGAACTTCTTTTCTGGAAAAATCAAGGAGTAACTGATTTCTGGAACGGATTGGAGCACGCCCCGGAATTGTCAGTGCCCAGTCCGGATGCTCCCGATACAGATCACTGTCTTCATTGACCATCTCAGGCTCGATCCAGATACCAAATTTTACTCCCTGGGCATTCACACGTTCAATCAGATCTCCTAATGTTCCCCCTAATTTATCGTCATTGACAAACCAGTCACCCAAAGAGGAATTATCATCATTTCGTTTTCCGAACCACCCATCGTCCATAACAACCATATCAATGCCAAGCTCTGCTGCCTGTTTGGCCAGATCCACGATCGTGTCACCATTAAAATCAAAGTATGCTGCTTCCCAGCTGTTGATCAGGATCGGCCGGTTGCTATGTACCTGTTTTCCCTTGCAAACATGATTTAAAATGCAGTTATGATACTGGCGGGACAGCTTTGAAAATCCCTGATCAGAATATGTCATGATCACTTCCGGTGCCGTAAAAACTGCGCCTGGTTCCACCGGATAAGCAAATAGCTCGTCACCTAATCCCATCTGAAAGCGAGTCTGATTAAACTGATCACGCTCTGCCTCGCACACGAAATTCCCGCTGTACATGAAAAGCATTCCATAACAATTGCCTGCATCTTCTGTTGCGGTATGATCTGCCAAAATCACACCTGGATTGTACTGATGGCTGGAGGTGCCTCTGCGGCTGCCGATCCGATATGTTCCGTGTCCCACCCGAACACGTTCCGGATTACGTTCCATAGCATGTCTACCGTAAAAACTAATAGCATCGTAGTCTCCTTGTACAAAATCAAGGCATGCTGACAATGCTTTTTTCACCGTGATTGTTTCTGTACCTGCATTTTTGATCATTACACTTCTGGTAATAATATCTGCATCTTCCAGTACACCGTAAAGCAGATGCACCTCAACCTGCATCAATGCATCTTTTAACACAATCTCCAGCGTTTCTGCCTCATCATCTGCTGCCCAGACAGCCGGAAGTCCCTGCAGATGATATTTTCCTTTTGTGATTTTATAATGATCAAACGTCGGATCACAGCACTCTGTTCCATCAGCTGCTGCGATATTCAATGAGACACCACGATAATCACCTGTTCCAAGTGATGGATATTCCTGCGGTAATGCATCCAGGGAATAGGTACGATCCATTCCTGCCACATATGGATTCCCGGAAAAACCGTGATCCGCATAACATAACAGATAATTCATACTTCCTTTTGTCCGTGCTCCATAGTATAAGTGAAGCAGGTAACCATTCGCATCTGCCTGCATCTGATAAGTTGTTTGTTTTGTATGAATTGTAAATATTTTTCGATTTGCATCAAAAGTAATTGCCATTCACAGTTCCTCCTCATTTTTCATATTTTTCCATCTGTCACTCATTTACTAAGAAAATACGATTCATTGCATCTGAATACTAGTTGTTTTTATTATACTATTTTACGGCACCATTTGCCACACCATTTAATATTTGCTTCTGACAAATGACATAGAAAATCAAAATCGGAATCAATGCAAGAATATAAGAAGCAAATGCCAAATTGTAATTCGTTCCAAACTGACTTTGGAAATTTAACTGTGCCAGCGGAAGCGTATTCTGACCGGTTCCGGACATAATGACCAGTGGTGTCATTACATCATTCCAGGTACCGAGAGCTGTCAGAATTGCAACTGTGGCATGCATTGGTTTCATCATCGGGAAAATAACCCGCCAATATGTTGTCCATGTACTGGCTCCATCAATATTTGCCGCTTCTTCCATTGCCTCCGGGATGTTTTTCAGATATCCACTGTATAAAAGCACATTCATTGGCATATAAAATACCAGATACAGAACAATGACACCAAAACGGTTTCCAATCCCCATCTGAGCTGTTTGTTTTACCAATGGCATCATCAGGATGGAAAATGGTACAAACATACCACTGACAATATAAAAATAAATAAATTTAAATCCTTTGATTTTACGCATACCACGTCCGATTACATATCCGGCAATGGAATGGATCAGAATTGCGAGCACAATTGTCACAAGTGTGATAAGTAAACTGTTGCCAAGAGAATGCCAGAAATCTGTCACTTGCATTGCTTCTGCAAAGTTGGAAAAACTCCAGCTTTTCGGCAGAGAAAGTGCACCTGCCACATCATTTGTCATCTCATTTGGGTTTTTGAAGGCAATAATCACTGCCATATATAACGGAAAAAATACTGTTACAGTTCCGATGATCAGAAGTATTGTTAAAATTTTATTTGTTTTACGCCCTTTTTCCATTACAACTGTTCCTCCTTTTTATTGGTAAAACGCAGCTGAAAAACAGAGATTGCCACGATCACAATGAAAAACAATACTGCATTTGCGCTCTGAAATCCGAACTGCCCGCCGGACATACCGTTTTTGTAGATCAGATAAGAAATTGATTCCGTACTCTGTGCAGGACCACCCTGGGTCAAGGATACAATCTGATCAAATACCATCAGGAAGTTCTTTGTGCTGAGCACCAGATTGATGGATACAAACGGCATGATCAGTGGAAATGTTATTTTCCAGAATTCCGTCCATTTGTTTGCACCATCCAGCATACTGGCCTCGTAGACATCCTCCGGAACAGTCTGTAATCCAGAAATATAAATGATTGTATTCATAGCCACTGCCTGCCATACACCAACGATCAGTACCGCAATCCAGGCATATTTTTCACTGGCAAGAATACTGTTTTCCAGAATAGAAATATGGCAGACGTTTCCGATAACAGGAAGAATATACGTAAATATAAAGCTAAAAATATAGCCAATCACCAGTCCACCCAGAATATTTGGTACAAAATAAATACCTCGCAGCGCGCTCTTACCTTTGATATTGCTGTTTAATCCAAGTGCCAGAAGCAAACTTAATACATTAACGAGAATTGTTCCGGCGACAGCATATTTAAAAGTAAACAGGTAACTTTTTCCGACTCTCGCATCGGTAAACAGATCCACATAGTTGCGCCATCCAACCACGTCATAAGAACCATAGCCTTTATAATTGGTAAAACTGTAAATCACACCTTTGATCATCGGAAGGGTATTGAATGTAAAAAACAATGCAATCACCAGAATTGCGATGATCCAGAATGTTTTATTCCGATTTGTCATTTTTGATTTCATTTCGTATCCTCCGATGTTCCATCTTTTTCATTATATTGCTGTATTTTCCAGATCAGATCCCGATTATATCGTTTCCAGTCTTTGTCAAATTTGTTCAGAAAAGTTTCCTTTGCGTCTGAACTGTCATCTAACAAATATGTCTGAATCATGGCATCCACACTCATCTCGCTTGGATAGTGGTGATCCTGAAAGTCAGCCATGCGGTTGGATGCAACATAAGGACTCACCCCTTCCAATTCAGAAGAAAGTGGAAAATCACCCTGTTTACATGCAATGCCGCCCTGCTCGCTCAAATAGGTGCGAATGGTATCATCCCTATACAGAAAGCGCAGTACCTCATAAGCAGCTTCCTTATTTTCACAGGATTTCATAACGCAAAATTGTACATCAATGCCGGAATTTAATACATTATCCGCTTCTTTCTCATTTGCCGGGAATGTAAATGTACCAATGTTCATATCAGGATTGACAGATTTAATCTGCGAAATCGCATAACTTCCAATGGTATACATAGCAGACTGACCACGTGCAAAAGCAGTACATGCATCGTTATAGCTATAAGCCGTCGGGTTTGGCTCCCCATAAGCAAGTAATGCTTTCATCTTTTCAGCTGTTTCATCATAGGCCTTTGTAAAAGTTGTTGTTCCATTATTTACCTGACTGCAAAGCTGCGGGTCCGCCAGACTAACAGCCAGAGCATTCCATGGTGCAAGACAGGTCCATGTGTCTTTAAATCCAAAATATAACGGCTGTACACCCTCGCTCTGAATCTGTTCACACAGTGCTGTAAATTCATTCCAGGTTTCAGGCGTTTCCCATCCATGCTGCTCAAACATGTCTTTGTTATAAAGGATACCTGCTGCGTTTGCTGCATATGGCAATCCATACGTTCCATCTTGTGGGATAAATTCCAACTGTTTATCCATGTCCAGATAAGCTGATTTTGTTTCACTGAGAACATCCAGATCTGAAATATCTGCAAAAAGACCTGCATCCAGGAAATTGGAGTAATCCATATCACCACCAATAACGATTATATCCGGATAATCTTCCCGTATAAAACGGGTTTTCAAAATCGTCATTGCTTCGTTTGGAGAATCAATGGTAAGATGAATATCGTCATGTGTTTCATTAAATCTCGCTGCAATTTTATTAAACGTATCTACTGCTTCTTTTTTGTAAGAGACAATTTCAATCTCTGTCCTGCCTTCCGCTGTCGCTTTGTTTCCGCATCCCATCAATCCAGTCAGACCGCATCCTGTCAGAAGAAGCGCCGCCAGTCCATAAACCAGTTTCTTTTTCACCATATTTCTGCTTCCTTTCGTATTTATTTCTGTTAAAATGATTGTAACATATCAAAATGCGACCTAAAATAGCTGTATTTTCCATTTTTTATATCATTATGCGTTTTATTGTGCTATAATCAATATGTATGTCGCATAATGGTATATCAGATGTGAAATGACTCACACCTCGATAGGTAATGAGCAACAAGAATGCTGAGGGCATTCTTGAATATATGTACGATAACACTCATAGAAAGGAGCCTTTCATGGCTGATCTTTTATTTCATATTTTTCCAAATGAAAACTTTATTGACCTGTGCCTGTATCAGTATGGTTATGAAAAATGTAATCCGGGACATTCTTTTGGACCAGCGGCACGCAATCACTATCTGTTTCATTATATCCTCTCAGGAACAGGAACTCTGCTGGCGGATGATACAAAAGGCATTACACAGAACTATCAGATTCGCAGTGGTCAGGGATTTATGATTTTTCCGGGCCAGGTTACAACCTACATTGCAGATTCGAATGTACCATGGGAATACCTGTGGGTTGAATTTGACGGTTTACGGATCACAGAAGCATTGAGCATGACGGATTTTTCCAAAAACAAACCCGTCTATCATCCCCATAATAAAGAACTGCGGGATAAGCTGGCAGATGAACTGATGTATATCAGTCATCATCCAAAAGAATCGCCGTTTCATCTCATTGGGCATCTGTACTTGTTTCTGGACTATTTGATTCAGTCAGCACATTCCACACAGTTGCTATCCAATAATAAAATGAGTGATTATTATATCAAAGAAGCGATCAATTATATTGAGCAGAATTTTCAAAACAACATTACGATTGAAGATGTTGCATCCGTCTGCGGAATTAACCGCAGCTATCTGGGAAAAATTTTCAAAAAAAATACCGGACAGTCTCCACAGGAATTTCTCATGAATTACCGTATGGTAAAAGCAGCTGAACTTTTGAAACTAACCTCACTATCGATTGCGGATATCGGTTCTGCCATTGGATATGAAAATCAGCTGCATTTTTCCCGTGCCTTCAAAAATATCTACGGTGTTTCTCCCAGAGAATGGAGAAATCAGCACAAATAAAAAGTACCTTCAGACATCCAAGGAATGATGTCTGAAGGCATTTTTTGTTTTTATATACGATACTTACTTAATGTTTTTGTCTTCCGGATAACGGATTTTCAGATACTCGATGATCATATCTACCGTCTTATCAATGCCAAGAACAGAACTGTCTAAACAAAAATCATAGCTGCGTGCATCTCCCCACTTCTTGCTGGAGTAATAATTATAATAATTTGCACGCTTCTTATCAGTCTTGTTGATAAAGTCAATGACCTTGTTGTCATCCTTAAACTCTTTATCAGAATCTGCTTTGATCCTCTTCAGACGGAAATCCATATCTGCATGGATAAATACGCTGACACAATCCGGATCTCCTGCTAATGCATAATCTGCACATCTTCCAACAATAACACAGGGCTCTTCCGATGCAAGCTTCTTAATTGCTTCAAACTGAGCCAGGAATACTTTGTGATTCAATGGCATATCTACAAATGGAGCAGATGTATAACCACTCATGGAATATGTATCCATTACCAGAGAATATAAAAAGCTGTTTGTCGGTTTCTCATCATTTTTCTGTAAGATTTCTTCACAGAATCCACTATTTTTTGCTGCAATTGAAAGTAACTCACTATCATAACATTTTATATTTAATCGATCAGCCAGTTTCTGACCGATTTCTTTTCCCCCGCTTCCAAATTCGCGTCCGATTGCAACTACAAGATTTCTCATAGGAAATCCCCCTTTCCTTCACTTACTACATATAGTATACTACATTTTTATATAAATCTCAACGATAATCCGATTTTTGTCTGAAAATTCTACTTTATCACCCGGAATTTACACGCACAATCTGATCCCTGTTGTGATAAAAACGAGGAAAGTCCGAAATTTCCTCAACATTTCTGTCACACTACGGATGACCATATCACAAGCGAAGCTAGGACTGTTTGGAAAGCTTCAGCAATAAATTTTGAAAATATTCCGGCAGTGGAGCTTCAAATTCCATATATTCATGCGTAGACGGATGTACAAATCCAATGATCATGGCATGCAAAGTCTGTCCCTGCAACCCTTTCATTGCCAGGTTTTTCGGATTTCCATACAATTCATCACCCAGAAGCGGATGCCCGATACTTGCCATATGCACACGGATCTGATGAGTCCGTCCGGTCTCCAGCTGAAACTCCATATAAGTGTATTTTGCAAATCTTTGAAGTACCTTATAATGTGTAATGGCCGGTTTTCCATTTTTCTCATTGATTGCCATCTTCTTACGCTGTGTCGGATGCCGACCGATGGCACCCTCAATGATACCTTCATCTTCTTTTACAACACCACAGACAATGCCGCGATATCGGCGGGTCACTGTGTGCTCTTTAATCTGCTCAGCGATATCCGTGTGAGCGGTATCATTTTTGCACACGATCAACGCACCTGTGGTATCCATGTCGATGCGGTGCACAATTCCCGGCCGGATTTCCCCATTGATTCCGGACAGACTGTCTGCACAGTGGTACATAATGGCATTTACCAGCGTTCCACTGTAATGTCCTGCTGATGGATGCACCACCATTCCTTTTGGCTTGTCAACAATCAGCACATCTGCATCTTCATACAGAATATTCAGCGGGATATCTTCCGCTTCGATTGCAACAGACTGCGCTTCCGGAATGGAAGCAGTAACTACATCAGATATATCTAAGACATATCCGGCTTTTGTAACTGCTTTTCCGTTGACATTGACATTCCCACCTTTGATCAGCTTTTGAAAGAAGCTTCTGGACTGATTCGCATAGATCAGAGTCAGATAGCGATCCAGACGTTCTCCCGCCTGCTCTGCTTCCACTACAAATTCCTGCGTATGTACATTATTTTCCATAAATTACTTCCCTTTCAAACTCTTCAGCAACTGATTGAGATCTTCTTCCTTATAACAGAAGATCAGCAGAACAGCCAGAAATATTGCAGAACAGGTGACATAGATGTCTGCCACATTAAAGATTGGAAAATTAATTACTTTAAAATAAAAGAAATCTACCACATATCCATTATACATACGGTCAATAAAATTTCCTACGGCTCCGGCCGCAAGCAATACAAGAACGCCACGCAGTGTGGCATACTTCCGTGTATATGGAATGCGCCAGAAACAATAGGCCAGAAACAGCAATATGATGATTGTAATAATAAGAAATATCACACGCTTTCCCTGAAAAATGCCAAAGGCTGCACCACGGTTTTCCAGATAATAAAGTTCAAATACATTTTTTATCAGTACGATCGGATCCTGATCCTTCAGACGCAGCACCGCCATTTTTTTTGTCCACTGATCAGCAAGTACAAGAATGATAAAACCTATCACTCCCATAAGGACACTTTTTGACTTTCCCATGTCAGATTTTTTGTTGGACATAACATTCCCCTTCCTGTTATTCAAAGAAAAACCAGTCTCTTTTCAGAAACTGGTCTCCTGAGATTCTCTAAACTGTCTGCTTTTTTAGATATCATTCTGTAAAGAGGACACATCAAATGCATCCATAATACTCTGGAAATCGCCGGAAATATCTACAGCAGCAGGTGTTACAATAAAAATAAAATTTGAAATTTTCTGAAGATTTCCATCTATTGCAAAACAGGAACCGGAAGTGAAATCAATGATTCTCTGACCGATTTCAAGATCCAGTCCTTCAAGATTCAGCACGACAGTGCGATTATTTAACAGTGTCTCTGTAATTTCACGGGCATCTTCCACAGATGTAGGTTTGATCACACATACTTCCATAGCAGCATTTCCTCCCTGATTTTTTTTCACCTGACGCATCGGTGTTACTTTTGAATTAGACTTTACAGCAGATTTTGACTCCTTCGTTGTTGCAAATCTGGCTGTTGTATCTTCCTCTTTTTCTTTTTCCCGACGAAAGGATTTCCGTTTTGGCTCTTCGTAATAATCATCCTCTTCATCATAATAATCATCATCGTAGAAATCGTCCTCTTCCTCAGAATTCAGACGCATCATATTCAAAAATTTATCCATCATAGCCATTGTGATAAAATCTCCATTCTCAATTCATATAGTTTAAATATTATAATTTCGGGCACCAAAAATACCTGTTCCGATTCTGACCATGGTAGCACCCTCTTCAATTGCAACTTCGTAGTCACCGCTCATTCCCATAGACAGAACATGCATATCTACATTATCAATGTTTTTCCGTTTGATGTCAACAGATAATTGACGGATTTGCTGAAAATATTTACGGTTATCTTCCGGATTTTCCACATAGGGTGCAATAGTCATCAGACCGCAGATATGAATATTCGGAAGTTTAGCAGCCGCCTCTACCAGTGCAATGGCTTCTTCTCGCGTAGTTCCGAATTTAGAAGCCTCTCCAGCAATGTTTACCTCAATGAGAATGTCTGTCGTAACCTCATGTTTTACGGACTGTGCACTGATTTCCTGTGCCAGGCGCAGGGAATCCACAGAATGAATAAGTGCAACTTTTCCCATCAGATATTTTACTTTATTTCGTTGCAGGTGCCCCAACATATGCCAGTGAATGTCCTTTGGCATCACTTCATATTTGTCCATCATTTCCTGTACTTTATTCTCACCAAAATCACGTACACCGGTATCATATACTTCCTGCAGCATCTCCACCGGTTTTGTCTTGCTGACTGCGATCAATGTAACTTCAGACCGCTCCCTGCCTGCACGCTTACATGCCTCTTCAACTTTTTTTTCAACTTCTTTTAAACTCTCAGTGACCACTTTTTTATCCTCCTGATTCTAATTTAAAAATTCGCCTTCATTTACGCCGGAACCATCCATCGCAATATGATCATACAATGAAATACCATATTTTGTTCCGGTTTTAACAATGGTATATTCTTCATTTTCTGCCAGCACATCGATCAGTCGGAACACCGCATAACCTTTGTCAACATTATAGACCCCTTTTCTTGTGTCTTTATCCTTAATGGTATACTGCTGTGTACTATTTGGCAGCTGTATGGTATCTCCGACTGACAGGGAGTCTTCCGATATATAATAAGTGTTATTTGCTTCATCACCATAATACAGATCGGTTGCAATAAATTCTGCCTTTTCTTTTCCATGTTTATCTTTAGTGATTTTTATTACACCACTGCTGAAAGAATTATCGCCTTTTCCGACATACTCTTTCGGGATAACAAGGAATTCTTTTTCAGCAATCGCAGTATTCGGCAATTTCAGACCCTTGCTTTCATCTGCTCCCAATTCAACTTCGATATAACGATCTGATAAGAACCGAATCATCGAATTGTTCAGATTCAACTGCAGGAAATACGTTCCGTCTATATTTCTGACATAAGTAGTCGCATTTGTCTCCGTATTGTCTTTGCGGAATTTTACATGCAGCACAAAGGAATCACTACCTTCACTGATTTTTTTCTGATACTCTTTTGCCTCTTTTTCCGTAATTGGCACCATCAGTGTCCAGTCCTCACTGGTTGCAATTTTGTACAATGCCTGACCCGAAGTAACCTGTGCATTTCCCTTGAGATTCGTTTTTACATAAGATGCCGGATTATACATCTCTGCCTTAAAATTATCTGCCGATACATCCTCATATCCATCTGTATACAAAGCCAGAATACCATCCACCGTCGTCCGCACAAAAGAAAATGTATTTTGCGACACTGCCTCTGTCGTTTTGTCTGTCAGACTATCCAGTGCATTTACATAAAGATTTTCCTGAATCTGTGCATTCACGCCCTCTTTGAATGAATATACATTATAAAACTGTGAACCGGAATAACCGGACACATAGGTCGTAATGGTATTCTGAATATTCAGCAGTTCTTCGTCTGACAGATTCGCTGTATCCATTCCTGCCTGTGATATTTCTTCTGAAATATTACCTGCCTTGTCCACGGAACAGATCAGATCGTTATAGCCTGCCTTATCTCCTTCTTTTTTATAATAATTGACAGAACCTGCATCACTTGCATAAAACACCTGTTCCGGGCGCAAGACAAGCCCGGTGTAGGATTTATTTTTTGCAATCTGACCATACTGTACTTCATATACAGCGATATTGTTCTGGGTCAGATATGAAATCAGATAAATAACAAAATATATAAATACAAACGCAAATATGATAATGCCGATATTCAGATGAAAGCGTCTGCGGTATGGTACAATTTTTCGTTTACGCCTCTTGCTCTTCATTTCGGTCTTCCTTTCTATGTTTCATCTTTTATTTTCTACCTGCCTCGGAAAAAGGCTGGAGCATATTTCATTTTCCCGCCATAGGGAAAATTTCCAAATGTGAATAAAAACTTCCTGAAATGGTAATACTATTTGTTGAAAAGGAGGAAGCATATGAATACAAAAATTCTGGATAACATTCTTCTTGCACTCGTTATTATTGGAGCCATCAACTGGGGACTCATCGGATTTTTCCGCTTCGATCTCGTTGCATTTCTATTTGGAACTATGAGTTGGTTCTCCCGTGTAATCTATGCACTGGTAGGAATCAGCGGTATCTACCTGATCAGTGTCTTTGGCCGTATCCGCTCCATGAAAGATGCATGAAGTTTATCGTAATTTCCACTCAAATGAAAAAGGTGTCTTAATGTTTTCCCCCATTAAGACACCTGATATTCGATGCTATTTCTATAAAGAAACAATCAGTCTGGCTTTTGCGCATTCAGGCAAATCTGCCTCATCTTTAGAAACACTTAAAACAAATTTAACATTGAATTTCTCACTGATGATATCGAGCTTCTCAATTGCATGCACCAACTGATCATCTGCAAGGTTTGCAATTGTAAGGAAACTGTCAAGATACATTTCCTGCAGATCATAATCCTGTGAAACAATACCACAAATAAATCCAAGGAATTCATCACAGTTGCTGATTGGATAGTCTCCTACATTAATCAAACGTACCTTATTTGATAACTCATGCATATGTTTCTGACTTTTATCCAGATATACAATATTACCGGAAGCGCTCTCTACAGATGTATTAACCTTATCCAATAAATATTTTGTTTTTCCTTTTCCCTTTTTACCGGCAATAATTTCAACCATAATTTTATCCTCCTACCTCTGCCTGATTCTTTCTATGTACAGATTCATAATTCTGAAAAAGAACCGGCTGTTTATGAATTCATTATAGTATATCCCCCATTAAAATACAACCGTTATTTCTAAAAATTCCATCTCATTCCTTTGAAAAATTTATGAGCAGTTCTGTCATAAGCGTATAAAGTTCTCTTTTCGAATTGCCCTTGAGAACCACTGAAATATATGGCTTTCCGCTGCTGTTTTTGCTGTATAAAACCAGACAGCTTCCAGCTGCTTCCGTAGTTCCGGTCTTGCCTCCGATCACAGTAACATTTTCCGGCATGCTGAAAGTACCTTTCAGATAGCCATTGGTATTAAACCAGGTCACATTGACCGGTGCACCGGATGCATCCATATAAGATGCATCATATTTTTTCGTGGAAATCAATTTGACAAAATGATCATTCTGAACAGCTGCATTAAAGATCAGATACAGATCATATGCCGTCGTATAGTGGTTTTCATCCGGAAGTCCATGCGCATTTACAAAATGAGACTGGGATGCACCCAGCGCAGCTGCTTCCTGATTCATAAGTTCAGCAAATTTTTCTACACTGCCTGATATATGCTCTGCGATGGCATTTGCCGCATCATTTCCACTGCAGAGCATCAGTCCATACAATGCCTGATCCAGTGTCAGGCTATCGCCGGGTTTCAGACCACAGATGGAAGAACCGCTCATCAGTGAAGTGATCGCCTCATTCGAAACCGTGATCACATCATCCAGATTTCCGTATTTCAAGGCAATGTATGCGGTCAGAATCTTTGTAGTGCTTGCCGGATACATTCGTTGATAAATATTCTGTGCATAAGTCACTACCTCATCTTCCACAGAAAATACACCCGCACTCTGTGCGAATGCTGCATCAATGCCATCTGTGGCAGAATTCTCCGTACCGCCGACGCACAGATTCTCAGCCAGAAGTTCCGGTGCTGCCGACGCGCTGCTTTCCGTCAGTGCATAATTGTCGGAGGTCTCATACAGCTGATATGCCTCCGCAACATCTGACCGCTGCGTACAGCCTGTCAGCAATAATAACGCCAGTATGAGCACCGGCAACAGGATTTTATATTTATTTGTACATTTCACGCCAGTCAAGATCTCCTCTATCTAATGAATGAATTAATAATTCTGCCGTAGCCAGATTGGTCGCCAGCGGAATATTATGTGTATCACACAAACGAACAATACTGTCCACATCCGGTTCATGTGATTTTAAATTCTGCGGATCACGCAGAAAAATAACCAGGTCAATATAGTTGTTCTCAATGTCAGCCCCAAGCTGCTGGGATCCTCCCAGCTGTCCGGTCAGATATTTATGCACGGACAGATTGGTAGCTTCCTCTACCAGCCGTCCCGTAGTACCGGTGGCATACAGCGAATTCCGTCCGAGAATCCCTCTGTACGCAATACAAAAGTTCTGCATTAATTTTTTCTTTGAGTCATGTGCGATAAGTCCGATGTTCATTATTCTATGTCCCCCAATCCGTGATATTTTCTAGCCTGCAGACCCACATTAAGTACCAGTCCCAGACCAATAAACAAACTCATAAGCGATGTCAGACCGTAGCTGACAAATGGCAAAGGCAATCCTGTGTTTGGCATCAGACCGGTCGTTACACAGATATTGATAAAACTCTGAAATCCGATCAATGCCGCCATACCGCAGCAAATCAGCCTGCCCCCCAGATCCTTAGCATTTTTTGCAATTAGTATACACTCAAAAACAATCAAAAGCAATAATACAATTACAATCACGCATCCGATAAATCCCAGCTCTTCCCCAACAACAGCAAAAATAAAATCTGTCTGAGGTTCCGAAATGAAGTTTCCGTTTTTCATGGAAGCGATTGAACTGTTATTCAGCCCTTTTCCCCACAACTGTCCGGATCCGATAGCCATGATCGAATTCTGTTGCTGATATGCGTCATCCGCATATTTGGATGGCTGCAGCCAGGAATAAATTCGTTTGTACTGATATTCATTCAACGGTAATGCATGTTTCAGGATCAGAATGATTCCGATGATACTTGTCGGAACTCCCAGTGCCAATACGCCTGCTACTATTTTATAACTTAATCCTGCAACAAACAAGAGGGTAATAAAAATCATTGTCGTTGCGATCGTCGTAGACAGATCCGGTTCCTTTACAATCAGTAACAGCGGAATGCCTGCAAGAATCAGGCTGAAGGCGAGGGTCTTCCATGTATTCAGCTGATCCTGATATTTCATAAAAAAACCTGCAAAAAAAACAATCAGCAGAATCTTACAAAATTCGGAAGGCTGAAACTTAAAACTGCTTGTCACCTGAATCCAACGGGTTGCGCCTCCGGTATTGTCTCCAACTCCCGGAATAAATATCACGGCAAGCAATACAACAGCCAGCAAATAAATCGGTCTGCGAAATTTTAATATTGTATTATAATCAATCAGCGATATGATCACCATCGCGATAAGTCCGCCGATCAGACCGACAATCTGTTTATTTTGAACGGAAGGTTTTGCACTTCCGACTACCATAACGCCGATAATGCACAGTATCACTACATATGCAATCAGCCGAAATCTGTAGTTTTTTAATTTGTATTGCTTAAACATAAAAATCCTCCGATTTTTTATCCTGTTATGTATTTTTTCTTCCAGCCATTTCGCTGTTTTCGCTGATGTCTGTGCCGATGTTCAAATCTGGGCAACATAATTTCTTCTCCCAGCAGCCTGCGGCAGATTCTCGCGTATGCCTGTCCTGCCACAGTCGCTGTGCCGGCCAGTGGATTTCCGTTATTTGTGGAAATCACTACCTGTTCATCATCACATACAGCACCGATGATATCCACGCATAAAATGTCTGATATATCTTTCAGATTCAGCATCTGTCCCTGACGGATCATATCCGGCCGAATTCGATTTACAATCAGGTTGATATCCGGAATCTCTGCAGAAACCAGAAGCCCGATGACCCGGTCTGCATCCCGGATGGCCGAAATTTCAGGTGTCGTTACTACCAATGCCCGATCAGCTCCGGCAACCGCCGTCTGGAATCCCTGTTCAATCCCTGCCGGACAGTCCAACAGAATATAATCATAATCCTCCCGCAATTCCTGTAATAATTTCAACATCTGTGCTGGTTTCACAGCACTCTTGTCCCGGGTCTGGGAGGCAGGGATCAGATACAGGCCCGTAAACTGCCGGTCACGGATGATTGCCTGCCGGATCCGACAGTTTCCTTCCACAACATCCACCAGATTATAAAAAATCCTGTGTTCCAGTCCCATCACTACATCCAGATTTCGAAGTCCGATGTCTGTATCAATCATTAACACTTTCTTCCCAAGCAGACTTAGACCTACGCCAAGATTGGCTGTAGTCGTTGTCTTGCCGACGCCGCCTTTTCCGGATGTCACAACAATAATCTCACACATACAAAAGATACCTCCTGTCATTTTTTCATCTGCTATCTTTTGTAATGTATTCTGCTTTGCTAATCACCAAAGCTATTGGATGAACTGCCGACATTTGTTGCCTGACCGTTCAGCAGTTCTTCTTCTGTATTCTGCTTAAAGTAGTATTTCAACACCTGGTCTACAAATACACAGGCATTGCTTGATCCATATCCGTATGCAATTCGTGTTGCAATCGCAATCTGCGGAGAATCTGTCGGTGCATAGCCAACAAACAACGCATGGTTCGGACGTTTTTCATTTTCCTGCGCCGTACCTGTCTTACCAGCCAGAGATACCTGCAGATCGTTAAATTGATCATGTTCTCCTATTGCCATTTCCATACCACTGTGAAGATTCTGCCAGGTAGATGGTGACAGATCTGTAATCTGATTGTGAACCTGCGGTTCATAGGACTGTACGATATTGCCATTAGAATCTGTCACTTTATTCAGCAACGTCAGATCATAGACGGTTCCGTTGTTTGCAATGGCAGATACATAACGCGCCAGCTGTGCAGTAGTATAACTGTGATTACTCTGACCGATGGATGCATCAATTGGAAATTCATCCGCAATTTTCGGTGTTCCTTCCGGAATCTCAATATTTGTTTTGTCTGCAAGTCCAAACTCTGTGGCATATTTTGCAATTGCATTCAGACCTTTTTCTTCCTGATACGTATCACCGGACAAACTTAGACGATACGCTGTCTCAGCGAAGAAATAGTTACATGAATCGCGGATTGCCTGTGACACAGTAATGCTGCCATGGTTTCTCGGATATACCCAGCATTTCAATTTTAATCCCAGACGTTCAAAAATACCCGTGTCTGTGATCACCGTTTCCGGATCAATGGCGCCTTCTGACAGACCAGCCGATGCTGTTACCATTTTAAAAGTAGAACCCGGTGCTGTCGTCTGCTGTGTTGCATTATTATACAATGGCAGAGAACCATCCTGCAGCAAGGAATTATAATAAGCAGAATCCATATTGTTTGCCAGCCGGTTGCTGTCATACCCCGGATAGCTGACACTTGCCAGCAGTTCTCCGGTGTTTGGATTCATAATGATGCAGGACCCGGTACATGGATCCAGTGCAAGCTGTGCAGGCGTGATCTCCATATTCTGAATCTTATTTTTCAAGAAAGTAAATGCACTGGTTGAGCCATTTTTCAGACTTGCTGCAGCACTATCATCCGCTGCCAGAACTCCCTGTTCATATAAGATCAGACACAACTGACTTCCAGTTATCTTATCATTATAAATGAGATATTTATAAACGATCTTGTCGAAAGCAGTGTTGTTTTTCAGCTGTTCTGTCACATAGGACATCAGCTGCGCATAAACTTCACTTGTATCTGCATACTTCTCGTTCAGATCAAATGCTGTAATATTGATCCAGGAAGCATCAATGGCATGCCGCAAATATTCCTGCACAGAAATCTTGCCATCTTTCCAGTTTTGATATATCGTATCTGACGTGTCAATGGACGATGTGACAAACACCGACTTGTCCTGCAGCATTTTCACCACATAAGTAACCATTTCCTGCATTTCTTCCGAAAGATCATTATATGCGGTATCTGACTGCAAAATACCACTGATTTCTGACAGCACGGCTTCTTTTCTGTCTGAAAATGTCCGATAGACAGTTGCCTGTTCTGTACCATCTGGCGCATTTGCCATAGCGGATGTACTTATGACACTGTTTTCAATCAATGCATTGTAAACTTTATAAATTGGAATATACAGTTCTGAACTCTCACTTGTCTTTGCATTTATGATCTTAGAATTCAGAATCCCTGCCAGTTCCTGTTCCAGCAGATCGTATATCGCCATTTGAAGCGTCGCATCCAGAGACAGATACACATCATTTCCGGCAGAAGGCTCCTGATAATCTTTCTCATCCAGTACCTTACCGACATTATTTACATATACTGTCTCAGATCCTTTTTTTCCCTGAAGCTGAAGTTCCATCACCTGTTCAATCCCTGCTTTACCAACCACATCACTACGGTTGTAGGACTTATCCTGTTCATGCAGGGAATCATATTCCGAATCAGAGATTTTTCCGGTATAACCAAGAATATGGGAAAAATATTCCGGATAATCATACACACGCTTTGTATCCTCTCTGACTTCCACACCCTGAAGCTCTGATGCATGTTCCCGGATCATGGCAACTGTCTGATCTGACACATCCTCTGCGATACCGATGGCAATATATTTCTGATAAGAACTTAGATAAAGAGCATAACGGATCACCACAATCTGATAAGCACGATATCGATCATAGGTCTCAGTATCTATCGCAAATTTATTAAGCAGATACTCATACATCTGTTCCGGTGTCGCTGCAGATTCGTCATACCCCAGTTTTGCATTATATTTCAGATCAGCCACTTTCTTTCTGCCGTAAATATCCCTGCGAAATCCGGCCAGTTCTGTTCCCTCAGATAAAAATGACAGTTCTCCGTCCGGATCCATATACAAATCCAGATCATTCACGATACTGTCCCCATTTTTTTCGATCATATCTATAAGGGTGCTGATTTCTGCATTCAGAAGTTTTGCACGCTCCTTATTATTGGCATAGGTTCCGTTGTCTTCCAGTGTCACTGTATAGGAAAGCTCATTATGTGCAAGAAGTACGCCATTCCTGTCATAAATATTTCCACGCGTACCTTCGATATCAATGGTTTTTTCAATTTTCATCATATAGTTATCCAGATAGTCAGATCCCTTGATGATCTGCAGGGTAAACAGATGCTGCAGAACAAATGTGAAAAGGCAAAGTATGACAACCCAAACCACAAATAACCGCGATGTAACAATTTTTACAATCCATTCTTTTAATTTATCAACCAAATTTTGCTGCACTCCTTCGTTCAATCGCCTCTAGTTTTTCATTGACTTTCAGTAAAATGAAATATAATAAAACGGACACGATCATTGTATATACCAGTTCCGGCAATATCGTATGAAACAGATAATAACCAAAGGAAAATCTGCCCCGGAACCAGAACAGGGAGAAATAAATCAGTAAATTACAGAAAAAATCACTGACAGCAATCAGCGCCAGCGGCAATTTTACCTCATCAGGGAAAAAAATCCGTTTAAAAAAACCGTTCATGTATCCAATATACATATAGATCAGTGCATAAAAGCCTATGACACTTCCAAACATCACATCCAGAAGAAGACCGGCGAAAAATCCCACAAACAGCCCTTCTTTCTTTCCGCGCATAAAACCAAATGAGGCCACTACAACGATCAGAAGATTGGGCGAAATTGAAGCGATGGCCAATGCTTTAAATACCGTACATTGCAAAAGGAAGCAGACAATGATCGTAATTGCCAGAACAATTTTTCTCCTCATAGTCTACTCCCCTCCCTGTTCATTTGTTGTATCAGTTGAGATGTCTTTTGTCTGCAAAATAACAAACACATCATCCAGGTGTTCAAAATCCACAATTGTCGCAATATGTCCTGATTTTGTCAGATTGTTGGAATCCGTTTTTATATCTGTAATATATCCAATGGGGATTCCTTCCAGAAACATATCGCTGATATTAGATGTTACAATCTGATCCCCAACCTTTGCCTGATCTTCTTTATCACGAAGATCATCAAAATCAATCAGACTGGATTCATTCATTGTTTTCAGACTTCCGCTTACCACACACAGATCCGATGTGGATAAGTTTCTGGCACTGACATTGCTGTTATCATCAATAATGGAACGTACTTTTGCATAATTCGGACCTACCTGAATAACAATACCTGCAAGACCACCATCTGCCAGCACATTCATTCCTACCGTAATACCATCATTGCTTCCCCGGTCGATGAGAAATACAGAAAACCAGTTTCCTGCATCCTTTCCAATGACATTTGCGGCAATTTTATCATAATCGGCATAATTCTGATCCATATCATACAGAGATTTCAGATTGTCCAGTTCTTCCTGATTCAACTGTACCTGATTCAGATTTTGCTGTGCATCTGCCAGCTGTGTCCGAAGTTCTTCATTTTCTTTTTCCAGACTTTTCTTTGTCCGCAGATGCCCCCGCAGGTTTGTCAGTCCGCTCCCAAGCTGGTTGACTCCCTTTTGCATCGGTGCAAGCACTGCCCCGGCTGCAGCAGAAACCGGTCCGGAACCGGAAGTTTTCAGACTGCAGCCGATGATGACAGCACAGAGAATCGTCATGATCAGCAGTACATATTTTGCTGGAAATTTGCTTTGTTTCTTTTTCCTCATACCATGCCTCTGCTATTTAAAAATTTTTGTACGCATGCTGTAAGACAGCCGTTTGAATTTATCATTGGTCACTACAAGGCTTAAACCACGTACCACCGTCTCATCCGGTTCTTCACAGGTATTTACTTTGATATTGGTGATATCTGTAAATAATTTGTCCATGTCTTTGATATTGGAGCCACCACCGGTTAGATAGATACCGGAATGGATAATATCCTTTGCAAGTTCCGGCGGAGTCTTCTCGAGAATCATTTTGATGGCATTGCAGATGGAGTTCAGGTTGTCTTTCATCGCCTCATATACTGTTTCTGCGGTAATCTCCATTTCGATCGGAAGTCCGCTTACCACATCAAGTCCGACAATAGTGTAACTTCCCTCTTCTCCCGGAAGCGCACTGCCGATATGCTCTTTTAACTGCATGGCAGTTTTCTGACCGATCACCAGATTAAAGTTTTTCTTGATATATGTGATAATAGATTCATCCAGACGGTTTCCTCCGAAGTGAAGAAGATCACTCAGTACCAGACCGCCAAGGGAAAGTACCGAAATCTCTGTGGTATCTGCCCCGATATCTACGATCATGATACCGGTAGGTTCATTTACATCCAAACCAAGTCCAACTGCATCCGCAATCGGTTTATCACACAATAATACAGACTTCGGTTTCATTTTGCTTTTAAAAAACAGGTCATAAAATGCTTTTTTCTCAACTTCTGTAATATCTGTCGGAACCGCAATAATAAATTCGGATCCTTTGACATGTCCCTTGACATTTTTCTCCAGAAGCTCCTGCACCATAGTCTGCATGTTATTATAATCTGCGATCACTCCGCCGGTAACCGGGAATGATACATTGATATTCTCCGGTGCTTTTTCATACATAGCATATGCTTCATCGCCATATGCATATAACTGATTCTTGTTAATAACCGCAATGGTATTTTTTTCTTTGATGATCTTGTTGCTGTGTTTGCTGAAAATTTTGATATTGCAGGTACCAAGATCAATTCCATATATATTTGCCATTATTCTCTCCCTTTCTCATATAAAATATCCTGCTCACAGAAGCTGAAATACTCATTATCGCCAATAATGATATGATCCATAAGTAAAATATCCAGTAATTCTCCACACTCTCGTATCTTTCTGGTAATCAGGATATCTTCCCTGCTCGGCTCCGGATTCCCACTGGGATGATTATGCAGGATTACGATGTATACCGCCTGTTCCTGTAGTGCCGCGCGATAAATATCCTTTGCAGAAATCAATGCTGCGTTGCTGGTTCCGACAGAAAGTAATCGCTCTCCAAGCAGCATTCCCTTACTGTCAAACATTGCCAGCATCAGCTGTTCTTTTCGTTCGTGCCGCATTTTTTCCATAAAATAGGATGCGATACTTTCCGGAGACTGCAGGGATATCTGCTTTTTGCGTTGTGTGACTGCAATCCGCCTTGCCAGTTCTCCGATACACTTCAACTGAACCGCTTTCACCGGTCCGATTCCACGGATACCGGTTAACTGTTCTGTATCCAATCGAATCAGGTTCAGCAGTCCGTCCGGACCTGCATTCAAAATACGATGAGCCAAATCGACACATCGTTCTCCCCTGCTTCCCGTGCGAATGATCACACTGATCAATTCTGCGTCTGATAAGGAACCGGCACCATACAGCAGACATTTTTCATACGGTCTCTCTGTATCCGGCAGTTCCTTTATTGTCAAATTTTTCTGCATAAACGTTCCTGTTCTACTCTCTCTATGCAGCCGTAGATATCATAGCATACTTTTTTTTTGCTGTATACCGAAAAAATAAGAAGTTTTTTTGTAATTCTCTTAAAATTTTATGAAGAACTTTTACAAGTCGGTAACATTTTGCACCTGAAAGTCTGTAGAAACAATTCCGGCATCCACCAGTTTCTGTAATGCCATCATAATGCCGAGTTTTGCATGATACCAGGTAAGACCGCCCTGGAAATATACAGCATATGGTGGTTTGATCGGTCCATCCGCACTCAGTTCAATGGATGATCCCTGTACAAAAGCACCTGCCGCCATAATTACCTGGCTGTCATATCCCGGCATATCCCATGGCTCCGGTGTCACATAGGAATCTACCGGTGCTGCCGCCTGGATACCCTGGCAAAACGCGATAACTCCCTCCGGGGAGCCAAATGTCACTGCCTGAATGATATCATGGCGGGATTCTGTACTGTCTGGTATAACCGGAAAACCAATTTTTTCAAAAATATTGGCAGCAAAAATTGCACCTTTTAACGCACCGGATACTACTGTCGGAGCCTGAAACAAGCCCTGATAAAAGCTCTGAATGACTCCCAGGGACGCTCCAACTTCTTTTCCAAGTCCAGGAGAAGTAAGGCGGTAGGCAGCATTGTCCACACACTCTTTCTTTCCAACGATATAACCGCCGATCGGTGCCAGTCCGCCGCCCAGGTTTTTGATCAGGGAACCTACGATCATGTCTGCACCGACTTCCAGCGGTTCCCGCTCCTCTACAAATTCACCATAACAATTGTCCACCATGCAGATCACATCCGGTTTGACGGATTTTACAAAAGCAATCAGGTCCCGGATACGATCCACAGACAGAGTCGGGCGTGTCTCATATCCTTTGGAACGCTGGATCGTTACTAGTTTTGTCTTTTCATTGATGGCAGCACGGATTCCCTCAAAGTCAAAATCACGATTATTTAACAGATCCACCTGGCGATAGGTAATGCCATACTCTGCCAGCGATCCCTTAGACGGGCGGATACCGATGACTTCCTCCAGCGTATCATATGGTTTTCCTACCGGAGAAAGTAACTCATCTCCCGGACGCAGATTCGACATCAACGCCAGTGCCAGTGCGTGTGTTCCACAGGTTATCTGCGGCCGAACCAGTGCAGCCTCACCGTGAAAACACTCTGCATACACTTCTTCCAGGGTATCACGACCAATATCATTATAGCCATAACCGCTGGTTGACTGGAAACACTCCGCACTTACCCTGCATTTCTGCATGGCGTGGATTACCTTTAACTGATTGTACTCTGCTATTTCATCTATTTTCGCAAATCGCTCTTTTAATGTTTTCTCAATCTCTGTTCCATAATTATATACTTCTTCTGTAATACCAAGTTCCAGGTATTTCTGTTTCATCACTTCTTCTGTCATAACCATCCTCCAGCTGTAATATTTTTTAAAATGTCATCCAGAATTCTGGAATCATCATAATCATAATCCGGTTTGTTCAGCCAGATAACATCCCGTTCCCTGCGAAACCATGTCAGCTGACGTTTTGCAAAATGCCGGGTATCCCGTTTCAGCAGATATACGGCTTCTTCATAGGAAATCTCGCCTTCCAACCAGGAAAGTATTTCTTTATAGCCAAGCCCCTGCATAGAAACCATCCCTTTGTGGCAGCCCTGTGCACGCAGACGTTTCACTTCTTCCACCAGTCCGGCTTCCAACATCAGATCCACCCGGTGGTCAATGCGCTCATATAGATGTGCACGTTCGTCTGTCAGAACGAAATACCGAAAATCATATGGAGATTCTTTTGCCCGTTCTTCTTCGTTGTGTCTGGAAATTGGTTCGCCGGTCTTTTCAAAATACTCCAGTGCACGGATTGTCCGTTTCACATTATTGGCATGGATCATCTCTGCTGAAACCGGATCCACCTGACGGAGCATTTCATGAAGATATGCATTTCCATGTTCCTCTGCCAGCTGTGCATAATGATTCCGCAGTGCTGTATCTTCGTCCTGCTCTGTAAAATCAATATCATACAGCAATGCCTGGATATAAAAACCGGTTCCGCCGGCAATGATCGGGATCTGTTTTTTTTCATAAATCTCCTGCAGGGCTTCTTTTGCCATTTCCTGAAACCGTACCACATGGAACTCATCCTCCGGAGCCAGCACATCAATCAGATAATGCGGTACCCCCTGCATTTCCTCCGGTGTTACTTTGGCAGAACCAATATCCATGCCTCTGTACACCTGCATGGAATCTGCCGAAATTACTGCCCCGTTGATTTTTTTTGCCAGCGCAATAGACAGCTCCGTCTTTCCTACCGCCGTCGGACCGGTCAAAATTAATAATGGTCGTTTTTTCTTTTCATTCATCATATACTTATACAATTCTCTTAAATTTTTTCTCTATCTCATATTTGGTCATCGATACGATGACCGGTCTGCCATGAGGACAGAAATACGGATTTTCCAGTGTCAGAAGTTCATCGATCAGATGCTCAATCTCTGGTCTGGAAAGCTTCTGATTCCCTTTCACTGCTGCTTTGCAGGACATACTTGCGATTTTTTCCACTACAAGATCCGGCGTATCTTTCTCAGACATATTACCCAGACCATCCATAAGTTCCAATAACAGACTCTGACCGTTCAATCCGTACAGATTTCCCGGAACCGCATTCACAGCATATTCTTTTCCACCGAAATATTCAATCTCATAACCAAGTTTTTCAAACTCCGGCAGGAACTTTTTCAACAATACTTCCTCCTGCATAGTAAGAGATAAAATGATAGGTGGGCTGATCATCTGGGAAGTAAACTCTTTCTCCCTGTAAGCTTTCATCGTTCGCTCAAACAGCACTTTTTCGTGGGCTGCATGCTGATCGATCATATAAAACTGCTCCTGATATTCTACGAGCCAGTAAGTTTCAAACAATTGTCCGATGATACGATGATGCGGTCTTGCCTGTTTTGATAAAAGTTTCCACTCCTGCTTGCTTTTCAGATCGGCATCGCTGAAATCCGATCCTCCCGTATCCGCCTGTTCCTCTGCTTTCTGCTCCGCTGTATCAAACAAAGTCTGCTGTAATGCATGCTCTGCCAGAACCTCCTGCGAATCTGTATTCACACTCTCCGGAAAAAATACTTCACCATTTTTTTCCTGTTTCTGTGTCTCTGAGGAATCCGTTTTCTCTTCGCAAAGCACTTTCTGTTCTACAGGAAATGACCCTGGGTATTCTGTTCCATAGGTAATCTGTTCACGCAGAACGGAGGCTTGCCCTGCTGTCTCCTGTCCTGAAGTTCCGGTCTCCGGTCTGTTCCGCTCCGGGTATTTCCGCTCGTACGGACTATCCTTTGCCACGGCTGCCCGCAGCCGTTCCAGACGTTTTTGTTCAAAAGGCTCCGGTGCTTCCTGGGGTTGGATCTGGGGGCGCCTTTCCTGTTTCTTTTCTTCATGAACTGTAACTTTCGGAATGAGTTCGCTTTCCCGCAACCGTGTCGACAGCAATGCTGCCAGCTGCTGATACAAAATTTCTCCATTGGAAAAACGCAGTTCCATCTTGTTTGGATGTACGTTGACATCCACCAGGGTACCGTCCAGAGAAATCGTCAGCACTGTAAACGGATATTTGTGTTGCATCATAAATCCCCGGTATCCATCTTCCAGTGCTTTTGCAATCAAAGTGCTTTTGATATATCGTCCATTGATAAAATAACTTTCAAAATTCCGGTTGCCTCTTGCAATGATCGGCTTTCCGATAAAACCATCCACAGAAAATCCCTCATATTCCGCGTGAATTTCCAGCAGATTTGCCGCAATATCTCTTCCATAAATGTGGTAAATGATATCCTTCAGTTTTCCATTTCCGGAAGTATGCAAACGGATCTGACCGTTGTTAATAAATTTAAAGGAGATTTCCGGATGAGACAATGCGATGCGTTCCATCAGATCATTGACATATCCTGCCTCAGTCTGGGCTGACTTTAGGAATTTACGCCGCACCGGAGTGTTGTAAAACAGATTTTTCACCAGAAATGTAGTCCCATTCGGTGCACCAATCTCTGCCAGAGAAACTTCTTTTCCCCCCTCGATCAGATATCTGCTGCCGGTAAACTGCTCCGGCGTCTTTGTAATCAGTTCCACCTGTGCCACCGCCGCGATACTGGACAAAGCCTCACCGCGAAATCCCAGGGAAGAAATCCGCACCAGATCTTCTACTTTACGGATCTTACTGGTGGAATGACGGTAAAAAGCAATCGGGATCTGTGCAGCTTCGATACCGCAGCCATTATCAGTAATCCGGATCAGGGATGTTCCACCCTCTTTGATTTCCACCGTGATTGCTGTCGCCTTCGCATCAATAGCATTCTCCACCAGCTCCTTAACAACAGAAGATGGCCGCTCCACAACTTCTCCGGCAGCAATCTTATCAATGGTCTGTTCATCTAATACTTCTATCTGTGGCATATGTGCCTCCTACCAACGGTTTTTGATTTTATTCTGAATCTCATATAATTTGTTCATTGCTTCAAAAGGTGTCATATTTGTCAGATCAATAGCACGAATCTCATCAATGATATCATCATCTTTCACCGTGTCAAACAATGACATCTGTGCCAGATCCACATCATCCGGATGTTTCTGCTTTGCTTTATGCTGTGTGGGTATCTCCGGAAGATTCGCTGCCAGATTACTCATATTCGCACGCTCCAGTTCCTCACAGATAACTTTTGCCCGCTCAATGACCGGATCCGGAACACCTGCCAGCTTTGCCACCTGAATACCATAACTGCGATCTGCTCCACCGGATACGATTTTACGAAGGAATACAATATCATCACCTTTTTCCTTCACAGCAATACAGTAATTATTGACATTGGAAAGTTTTCCTTCCAACTCTGTCAGCTCATGATAATGTGTGGCAAACAACGTCTTGGCTCCAAGAATTTTCGGATTACTGATGTATTCCACTACCGCCCATGCAATAGACAATCCGTCAATCGTACTTGTTCCCCTGCCAATCTCATCCAGGATCAACAAACTGCTGCCTGTGGCATTTCGCAGGATATTTGCCACTTCATTCATTTCCACCATAAAAGTACTCTGTCCGGACGCAAGATCATCGGATGCCCCTACACGGGTAAAAATACGGTCTACGATACCGATATTCGCACTCTGTACCGGGACAAAACTTCCAATCTGTGCCATCAGTACAATCAGGGCATTCTGACGCATATAGGTTGATTTTCCGGCCATATTTGGTCCGGTGATAATAGCAATCCGGTTATTTTTATTATCCAGATAGGTGTCATTAGCGATAAACATATCGTTATCGATCATTTTTTCCACCACCGGATGACGGCCGCCCTTAATATCCAGAACACCTTTTTCATTGATTTTTGGTCTTGCATAATTGCTCTGCTCTGCCACCACAGCCAGAGAGGCAAATACATCAAGACCCGCTATCGCTTTTGCCGTATGCTGGATCCGCACCACCTGATCGGCAATGGTATTTCGGATCTGACAGAAAATATCATATTCCAAAGCCGTCAGCTTATCTTCTGCACCGAGAATCGTTTCCTCCAATTCTTTCAATTCCGGTGTGATATAACGCTCCGCATTGGTCAGAGTCTGCTTTCTTGTATAATATTCCGGCACAAGATCTTTGTATGAATTCGTCACTTCCAGATAATAACCAAATACTTTGTTAAATTTGATCCGCAGATTTTTGATACCTGTCTTTTCCCGTTCTTCCTCTTCGATTTTTGCCAGCCAGTTTTTTCCCTCTGTTTTGGCATTCCGTAAATGATCCACCTGTTCATTATATCCGCTCTTGATCATACCGCCCTCCCGGATGGAAATCGGCGGTTCCTCTTCAATGGAAGCACAGATCAGTTCATAAATATCTTTCAGATCATCCAGTTGTTCATCCAGTTCCATCAGTAACGGGCTTTCAAAATCCTGTAACAATGTCTTAATGGCAGGAAGCATCTCCAACGAAGACCGAAAGGCAATCAGATCCCTTGGATTCGCAGTCTGATATACTACCCGGCTGATCAGGCGCTCCAGATCATAAATCGGATTCAGGTATTCGCGCAGCTCTTCCCTTCCAATCATATTGCCCTTCAGTTCTTCCACTGCATCCAGCCGTGCCTCGATCTGTTTTTTGTCAATCAGTGGCTGTTCCAGATAAGCACGCAGCAGACGGGCACCCATAGCTGTTTTTGTCTTGTCCAGCACCCATAGAAGGGAACCACGTTTTTGTTTTTCCCGCAGTGTCTCTACAAGCTCCAGATTCCTCCTGGTAGAACTGTCCAGTACCATGAATTTACCAGTGGAATACGGTTCAATGGCAGTCATATGATCCAGTGTTGTCTTCTGTGTCTCATACAAATACTTTAACAACGCACCCGCAGCGATCACACCACAGTTATAATCTGCCAGTCCCAATCCATCCAGCGATGCCACATGAAAATGCTCCTGCAATGTAGTTACCGCAAGTTCATCACCAAAATACCAGGCGTCCAGCGCATAAATTGTAATACCAAGCCTGTGCCGCAGATCTTCCAGATCAATCCCACTCACAAAAAAAGCTTCATTTGATATAATCTCGGACGGCATATATTTGCTGATCTCATCCAGAAGTTTCCGTTCAGAATCCAGTTCCGTCACATAGTACGCACCTGTGGTGACATCTGCCACAGACACTCCATATTTATTGTCAACATACACCACACACATGATGTAATTATTTTTTGTTTCATCCAAGGCATAGGTATCCAGATTGGTGCCCGGAGTTACAATTCTGGTCACTTCCCGCTTCACCAGACCTTTTGCCTGTTTTGGGTCTTCCACCTGTTCACAAATGGCTACCTTATAGCCCTTGGATACCAGTTTGTTCAGATATCCCTCCACAGCATGGAAAGGAACTCCGCACATCGGTGCCCGTTCTTTCAGACCACAGCTTTTTCCGGTCAGCGTGATTTCCAGCTCCCGGGATGCTGTCAGTGCATCTTCAAAAAACATTTCATAAAAATCACCCAGACGGTAAAACAGAATACAATCTTTGTATTCCTGCTTTGTCTCCATGTATTTCTGCATCATGGGTGTCAGTTCGTCTATATTTATCTCCATTTATTTCATCTCCTGCTGTATCACTGCCTCTGCCACTTTCAAACCGTCCATGGCGGCTGACATAATACCCCCCGCATAACCGGCACCCTCGCCGCAGGGGTACAACCCACGGATTTCACTTTGGAAACACGCATCTCTGTGAATCCGCACAGGGGAAGAGGTCCGGCTTTCCACACCGCTCAGAATGCTGTCGTCACGGTTAAATCCGCGGATTTTCCGCCCGAAAGATTCCATCCCCTCACAAAATGCCTCATTCACTGCTTCCGGAAACAGCGTCCGCAGATTTGCAAAAGCATGCTGACCTTTTATACAACTTTCAAAAGAACCATAACCGGTGCTTTTTTTGTTCTCCTTAAAATCTGCATACAGCTGTTGTGGAACTTTGCCTTCTGCAAGCTTCCATGCAGCTTCTTCCAATTTCCGCTGAAACACTACGCCGGAAAGCGGATGATCCGGTTTTGGAAAATCTTCCGGTGTCACAGAAATAATAATGGCACTGTTGGCATTTTTGCTGTCACGGCTGCGGTAGCTCATGCCGTTGACTGCCAGCCGGCCTTCTTCGGAAGATGCATTCACCACATAACCACCCGGGCACATACAAAAAGAATATACACCTCTTCCATTGGAAGACTGATGCGTTACTTTATAAGCTGCTGTCGGAAGCAACGTCATATCTGCATTCCTGCCATACTGACTTTCATTGATCATATCCTGTGGATGCTCTACACGCATGCCTACGGCAAAAGATTTTGCCATCATCGGTACCTTTCGTTCATACAGCATTTCAAACGTATCCCTGGCGCTGTGACCAATTGCAAGGATCACACCGGATACGTCTTTCCATTCTTTGTGATTCAGCTCAATCTTTGAAATCCGTCCGTCCTCTATATGTAAATCTGTCACTTTTGTTGAAAAATGAAATGTTCCCCCCAACCGGATGATTTCCTGCCGCATCCGGCTGATCACATCCCGCAGCACATCTGTTCCTACATGAGGTTTTGCAACATATAAAATATCTTCCGGCGCACCAAACTTTACAAATGTCTCCAGTACATAGCGGCTGCGTCCAAATTTATCTTTCACCAGTGTATTCAGCTTTCCATCTGAAAAGGTACCGGCACCACCTTCTCCAAACTGCACATTTGACTCCGGATCCAGTGCACCCCCGTTCCAGAAATCTTCCACATCCTGCTGTCGTTCTTCCACTGCTCTGCCTCGCTCATAGATATGCGGACAGTAACCACGTTGAGCCAGCAGATAAGCTGCAAACAGACCTGCCGGTCCTGCACCGATCACAGCCATTTGCTCACGCTTTTCAGAAAGTAGTTCTTTCCTTCCCGGAATCTGATAAACCACCGGTTTCAGTTCCTGTACATGGGCATGATTTTTCCGGATTTTCTGATGTTCATCCACCACTAACTGTACCGTATATGTATAACTGAGGGCATCTTTTTTTCTGGCATCCACGGACTGCTTCATAATTTGCATGGACTGCACTTTTTTCATCGGAATCTGTGCCAAAGCACATGCCTTCTGAAAAATTTCTTCCTTTGTATGTGCCAACGGAACAGATATCTGTGACACACGAATTACTTTTTTCATACAATTCTTGTATGATAATTAGGAAGTTAATTATC
>NZ_KI271170.1 GCF_000469345.1 Eubacterium ramulus ATCC 29099 | reverse complement strand
TCATGGATGGTAGGAATCTGGAGTTTTCCCTGTTTTTCATAAGAACGGTGATCGACCTGATTATGCAAAGGAAGATGTTCATTACACACCTTTGCCCATTCACTCCGCCACAGTTCACAATTTTTTGGATTGTTCCATCCGTTAGCATCGGTCAGCACCCGTTTCCATTGCAGGCGGTTTCTTGCACCCATCTTCTGAATTCCGTTTTCGTCTAATACAGGGATACGGATTCCATGACGGTCAGGGTTTTTCTTATCCTGCCACCAGTTCGGATGGGATTCATCAATCACGATATTTCCGTTTTTATCTCTGAGAAAATCCCAATCCTTGACTTCTTTCTTTCCCCAAGAATGATCCGGGTTAAAAGGACGCATAGTCAGAAGCAGATGGACATGGGGGTTGCCATCCCCTTTATCGTGGATACTCCAATCAGCACACATTCCTCTATCTACAAAAGTTTTTTGAATATAGTCAGTTGTATATTGAATTTGTTCCTGTCTGTTCCATTCTTTGGGAAGGGCAAATTCAAATGACCTGCCAAGTTGGGC
>NZ_KI271169.1:29516-80366 GCF_000469345.1 Eubacterium ramulus ATCC 29099 | reverse complement strand
CAGAAGTGGGAGTCTTCTCGACTGAGATAAAATTATGTATAAAACTCCGCCTGTGAATCGGTGTCGCACCGTATTTTTTCAGTGCATCAATATGAGCTGCAGATCCATATCCCTTATTAGATGCAAAACCATATTCCGGCATCACTTTATCATATTCCACCATCAGCCGGTCTCTGGTCACCTTCGCAATGATGCTGGCAGCACCGATGGAAATACTCTTAGCATCCCCTTTGATGATCGGCACCTGATGGATCTCCACCTGTGGAATTGTTACAGCATCATTTAATAGCAGATCCGGCTGCGGATCCAGTTTGCTGATAGCTTCCCGCATTGCTTCATAAGTTGCCTGCAGAATATTGATCTCATCGATCCGGGCCGGAGATGCCATTCCAATACCAGTGGCAACTGACCGTTCCATGATTACATCGTACAGTTCTTCTCTCTTTTTCTCACTGAGTTTTTTAGAATCGTTGATATATAAAATATTGCAGTCTTTTGGCAGGATTACCGCACCGGCCACCACTGGGCCAGCCAGAGGTCCTCGTCCTACCTCATCGATTCCACAGATTAATGCATAATCTGCGTATTTGCGCTCATAAACCTTCAATGCTTCTATACGCAATATTTCTTTTTCATACTTTTCCTGCCGCTTCTGTGCCTGGGCCAGCATCGTTCTGACTCCGGCACGCTCATCTGCGGCATATCTTCGGATAAATTCCGACAATTCTGTATCCGCCGTTGCTTTTAATTCTTCTTTGATTTCACCGATTTTCCGCACTTCCATTATTCTGCCTCCGGTAATTCCAGGGTGATCCGACCGAGACGTCCGGAGCGAAAATCATCAACAACAAGCGCAGCAGCTTTGCTGTAATCAATCTCATTTCCACGTTGCACACAGCCGCGTTTCTGTGCAATTGCCTCCAGAAGTTCCACCGGACGTTCCACAGTTTCCTCCACTTCATAACGAGCCGCCAGTGTCCCAGCATAGTTTTCTTTCAGATAAGAAATCAATTCCAGTGAAAGTTCATCAATATTCAGGATTTCATCTTTGATGGAGCCGATCAGAGCCAGACGAAGCCCTACCATCTGATCGTCAAACTTCGGCCAGAGGATACCCGGTGTATCCAACAGTTCCACATCCTTATTGAGGCGGATCCACTGTTTTCCTTTTGTCACACCCGGTTTATTTCCAGTTTTCGCGCATGCTTTTCCAGCAAAAGTATTGATAAAAGTAGACTTTCCTACGTTCGGAATTCCCACAACCATAGCGCGCACCGGACGGTTTTTAATACCTCTGCGACGGTCACGCTCGATTTTTTCTTTACATGCTTCCAGAATCACATTCTGTATTTCTTTCATACTATTTCGTCGGCGAGCATCCAGCTTTACCACATAAAATCCTTTTTCTTTAAAATAAGAAGCCCAGGTCTCGTTTTTCCGCTCATCAGACAAATCTGATTTATTCAGCAGAATCAGTCGTGCTTTATTTTTCCCAAGCTCATCAATATCCGGATTCCGACTACTGAGAGGGATTCTCGCATCTACCAGCTCAATGACCAGATCGATCAGTTTTATATCTTCCTGCATCTGACGTTTTGCTTTTGTCATATGCCCCGGGTACCATTGAAAATTCATATCTTTTTCCTTCTTTCTCTTACCGGATCCTTCCCATTTTCTTAAACGGACGAACCACAAACCATGCTTTTCCCTTGATATATTCTTTTTTAATATTTCCTATATTTGCATAACGGCTATCTTCACTGCTGTTTCGGTTGTCACCCAGGACAAAATATTCATCCTCACCAACTGTGATCTCTTCTTCTGCCACACCTGCATTTTTGATGGTATCTGTATCTTCCGTATCATATAGTTCCCCATTGACATACAGCAGACCACTTTTAATCTGCACCTTATCTCCCGGAACACCGATCACACGTTTTACATAATAGTGACTCTTTTCATTGCCATTTGGCAAAAAAACGATCACATCGCCGGACTTTGGACTCTTAACATTATAAATAAACCGGTTTACCAGTATCTGACTGCCATCTGATACGGTAGACTCCATAGAATTTCCCACCATAGTCACTCTCATTCCCGCACAATACACCAGCACAAATGCCACCAGTAACACGATCAGAATCTCCACTGCCCATGCAGCTGCACTCTTCGCCGTAGACAACTTCATTTTTCTGCGCTTTCTCCGGAAATTCAGACCGCTGGTTCGAAATAACATCATCATTTTCCTCCCTTTCATAACATGCATCCCTATTGTACCAGAAAAGAGATTTGTTTGATAGAAAATTCAACATAATTTCCTATCAAACGAAAAAATCCCCTGAAGATGCATACACATCAACTCAGGGGATTATCATCATTCAGCATTCAAAAGCGAATTATTTTACTAACTCTTTAACTTTAGCTTTCTTACCTACACGGTCTCTCAGGTAGTAAAGTTTTGCACGTCTTACTTTACCGTAACGAACGATTTCAACTTTCTCTACGTTCGGAGAGTGTAATGGCCATGTCTTCTCTACGCCTACACCGTTGGAGAATTTACGAACTGTAAATGTCTCACGGTTGCTTCCGCCCTGTTTCTTTAATACAGTACCCTCGAAAACCTGAATTCTTTCGCGGTTACCCTCTTTGATTTTTGCAGATACACGAACAGTATCTCCTACGGAAAACTCCGGTACTTCAGCTTTCAGCTGCTCAGCTTCGATGCTTTTGATAATTTCATTTGCGTTCATTTTTGTGACCTCCTGTTATTTGGATGTTCTTAATACATAATGTAGCAGAGGACCATCTCTTTTTTAATTCACAACGTATGATAGTTTACCATACTTATTTATAAAAATCAACATAAAATACTGCTTTTACATTGTATTTTTGACAATTCATTCGTGGACAGTAAAAAAAGTAAGTAAAGCGGATGTACACACTCTATTTTTTCAGTTGCTTTAGAATCTGCTTTACATCTGCCCGCGAGAGTTCTGCTTCCTCCAGCAATTCCGGCCGGTTGCGCAGCGTCCGCTGCACAGACTGCTCATGTCGCCAGCTTTCAATCTTTTTATGATCTCCGGAAAGCAGTACCTGCGGCACTTCCTTTCCGTTCCAGTTCGCCGGACGGCTATACTGCGGATATTCCAACAGACCGCCTTCTAATGATTCCGTAGATCCGGATTCCTCATTGGTCAGCACACCCGGAACCATTCTGGAAATTGCGTCCACCATAACCATGGCAGGAAGTTCCCCGCCGGTCAGCACATAATCACCAATGGACACATAATCTGTCACGATTTCCTCCAACACACGTTCATCCACGCCTTCATAATGCCCGCACAAAAAGATCAGATCTTCTTCTCTTGCATATTCCTTTGCCATCCCCTGTGCAAACACCTGTCCCTGCGGCGTCAGATACACACAGCGCGGTTCATAGCCCACCTGCGCCACGATACTCTTCCATGCATCGTAAATGGGCTGTGCCTGCATAACCATTCCAGCTCCTCCGCCATAAGGATAATCGTCAACCTTTTTATGACGATCCTTGGTAAAATCCCGGATATTGATCACATTTATTTCAATCAGATTCTGCTCTACAGCATTTCCGATAATACTCGTATTCAGTCCCTGCATCACCATCTCAGGAAACAATGTTAAAATATGAAATCTCATTGACTAATCCCTCAATCCAGGCATCAGATATACTGTCATCACCATCTGTTCCATGTCAATATCCCGAATGCAATCCTTGATTGCAGGAAGCAGAAGCTGTGATGCACCATCCTGCTCTACTACATAGACATCATTGGCTCCGGTCTGAAGCACATCGGTCAATGTTCCCAGTTCTTCTCCTTCCGTGGAAACCACACGCATACCGATCATATCTGCGATAAAATATTCATCTTTCTGCAGCTTCACAGCATTTTCCCGTGTCACATACAAGCTTTTCCCACGAAACCGTTCCACTTCATTAATATTCTGAAACTCTTTGAACTTCAGAATCACCATCTGTTTAAAAAATTTCACCTGGCAGATATGAAGTGTCATTCGTTCTTTACCGGTATCTAAAATAACCTCTTTTAATTTCTTAAAACGCTTCACATCATCCGTGGTAGGAAATACTTTGACCTCCCCGGCAATTCCATGTGTGCTTGAAATCACACCTACCTGTAAAAATTCTTCCATGTTCTCCCTTTCAAAAAAAGGGACATAGTTTAACACCATGTCCCTTATCGCCTTTTACTGTACGATCTCTACGATAACTTTTTTGTCCTCGCGAGATGCAGCAGCTTTCACAACAGAACGGATTGCTTTCGCAATTCTGCCCTGCTTACCGATCACTTTTCCCATGTCGGCCTGTGCAACATGCAGCTCCAGAACGGTTGCCCGGTCTTTCTCTGTCTCTGTCACAGTAACTTCTTCAGGATTGTCGACTAGTGATTTTGCAATTACTTCTACTAATTCTTTCATCACGTTTCCCTCACTAATCTATTATTTCTCGATACCAGCTGTTTTTAAAATTTTCTCAACTGTCTGTGTAGGCTGTGCTCCGTTTGCTAACCATTTTTTAGCTGCTTCTTCGTCTACGCGGATCTCAGACGGCTCTTTTGTCGGATCATAATATCCAATCTCATCGATGAATCTACCATCTCTCGGGCTTCTGGAATCTGCTACTACGATTCTATAAAAAGGAGCTTTTTTCTGTCCCATTCTTCTTAATCTGATTTTAACTGCCATGTCATTTCACCTCCTCAATTTTCTACTTCACTGCGCATACGCGCTATATGGTTAAAAAGGAAACTTGAAATTTCCAAATTTACCGCCACGTTTACCTTTGCCCATCATACCGGGCATCTGTTTCATCATCTTGCGAGCCTGCTCAAATTGCTTTACCAGACGGTTTACTTCGCTGATATCCACACCGGCACCTGCCGCAATTCGACGTTTTCTGCTTGGATTGATCAGATTTGGATCCCCACGCTCCGCCGGAGTCATGGAATAGATGATTGCTTCAATACGCGCCATCTTCTTCTCATCCATCGCATCTTCAATCTGCTTCATCTGTGCGCCGCCAATTCCCGGCATCATACTCAGGACATTCGCAAAACCGCCCATCTTCTTCATCTGACTCATAGAATCCAGATAGTCATTGAATGTGAACTCTGCTTTTCGGAAACGTTTTTCCATCTCTGCAGCTTTCTCATCATCCATCTCTGCCTGCGCCTTCTCGATCAGAGTAAGTACATCACCCATTCCAAGGATTCGGGAAGCCATTCGCTCCGGATAAAACTGTTCCAGGTCAGAAAGCTTTTCTCCCATACCAGCATACAGAATCGGTTTTCCGGTTACCGCACGGATAGAAAGTGCGGCACCACCTCTGGTATCGCCATCTAATTTCGTGAGGATCACTCCATCAATTCCGATTTTCTCATCAAAGGTGCTTGCTACATTGACTGCATCCTGACCAGTCATAGCATCTACTACCAGAACCGTCTGCGCTACATCCACATTTTCTTTAATCTCAATCAGCTCATCCATCATATCTTCATCTACATGAAGACGACCAGCCGTATCGAGAATGACAACATTATTACCGTTTTTTGCCGCATGCTCTACCGCTGCTTTTGCAATATTGACCGGTTTATGTCCGTCGCCCATGGTAAATACTTCCACACCCTGTTTTTCACCGTTAACCTGTAACTGCTGGATCGCAGCCGGACGATAAACGTCGCAGGCAACCAGAAGTGGTTTCTTTCCTTTGAGTTTGAATTTCCCTGCAAGTTTTGCAGTTGTTGTCGTTTTACCAGCACCCTGCAGACCAACCATCATAATGATCGTCGTTGCCTGTCCCGGACGAAGTTTTAACTCTGTTGTCTCGGAACCCATCATTTTGATCATCTCTTCGTTTACGATCTTAATGACCATCTGTCCCGGATTCAGACCATTCATTACGTCTGCACCAATCGCACGTTCCTGTACAGATTTCACAAACTGCTTCACCACTTTAAAGTTTACATCTGCTTCCAGCAACGCCATCTTAACTTCTTTCAGGGCAGCTTTCACATCTGCCTCTGTCAGCCGGCCCTTGCTGCGCAGGTTTTTAAATACATTTTGCAGTTTTTCGGATAAGCTGTCAAATGCCATACTTATAATTCCTCCAAAATCCGTCCGGAAATCTGATTGATTTCCTCCATTGTCTGTGCAATACAGTCCTTGTTATAATGAAGTGACAGATCACGAATCTTTGAAACATCTTCTTTTGTCTTCCAGAAGCGTTCTACCAGATGAAGTTTTTCTTCATATCCGGCAAGGATCTTATCACATCGCTTTACCAGATCATGTACACCCTGACGGCTGATTCCGAGTTCCTCAGCAATCTCACTCAATGACATATCATTGAGTACAACATCTTCATATACACGTTTCTGATGCTCTGTGAGCAATTCTCCATAAAAATCATACAAAAAGACCTGACGTCCAATTTTCTCCATGTCAATCACCTTTGCTAGATTATCACACTTATTTTTTCCTGTCAAGTATTTTTTCTTTACACTTCAAAACTTTTTTCTGACACTCTGCATAATTTCTCAAGGAAGTATGCTATCACACCCTTATGCGTTTAAAAGCATCAATAGCACATATTTCTTTTTTAATAAGAACAGCCCTTAGGAACGGTTGACCACCATTCATAAGGGCTGCAATATCATAGTAAAGCGGACATTCGCAATCCGCTTTCGCTACTTGCTCATGAACACACGTTAGAATGTAAACTTGTCTGCGAAATAAGCATCCAGTTCAGCAATCGGAATGCGAACCTGTTCCATCGTATCACGGTCACGGACAGTAACTGCATGATCTTCTTCGGAATCAAAATCGTATGTAACACAGAACGGTGTACCGATCTCATCCTGGCGACGATAACGTTTACCAATGTTTCCTCTGTCATCAAACTCACAGTTGTATTTTTTGCAAAGCTGCTCAAATACTTTCTCAGCGCCGTCATTTAATTTCTTGGATAACGGAAGGACACCAATCTTAACCGGAGCCAGTGCCGGATGAAAATGAAGAACGGTTCTTACATCCGGTTTCTCCTCTGTTCCGATGTTTTCTTCATCATATGCACCACACAGGAATGCAAGCACCACGCGGTCTGCACCGAGAGACGGTTCAATAACGTATGGGATATATTTTGTATTTTTCTGGTCATCAAAGTACGTCAGATCCTGACCGGATGTATTTTGATGCTGAGTCAGATCATAATCGGTACGGTCTGCAATCCCCCAGAGTTCCCCCCATCCAAACGGGAATAAAAACTCAATATCACTAGTTGCTTTACTGTAGAAGGATAACTCCTCCTGATCATGATCGCGGACACGCATCTCTTCTTCTTTCATTCCAAGAGATTTCAGCCAGTTGATACAGAAGTTTCTCCAATAATCAAACCACTCCAGATCGGTATCCGGCTCGCAGAAGAACTCAAGCTCCATCTGTTCGAACTCTCTGGTACGGAATGTAAAGTTACCCGGTGTGATCTCATTACGGAAAGATTTACCAATCTGTCCGATACCAAACGGGATTTTCTTTCTGGATGTACGCTGTACATTTTTGAAGTTTACGAAAATGCCCTGTGCTGTCTCCGGACGAAGATATACGGTATTTTTTGCATCCTCTGTAACACCCTGAAATGTCTTGAACATCAGGTTGAACTGACGGATATCTGTAAAATTATGTTTGCCACAGGTCGGACACGGTACATTGTTATCCGTGATAAAGTTTTTCATCTCTTCCTGTGTCCATCCATCTACGGAACCCTTTAATTCAATGTGGTTTTCCTCAGCAAAATCCTCAATGATCTTATCTGCACGAAAACGCTCATGGCACTCTTTACAATCCATCAGCGGATCAGAAAACCCGCCAAGATGTCCGGATGCCACCCATGTCTGCGGATTCATCAGGATTGCACAATCAACACCTACGTTGTACGGACTCTCCTGGATAAATTTCTGCCACCATGCTTTTTTTACATTGTTCTTCAGTTCTACACCAAGATTACCATAATCCCATGTATTTGCAAGTCCACCGTAAATCTCAGATCCCGGATATACAAATCCTCTGGATTTTGCCAGTGCCACAATTTTCTCCATTGTCTTTTCCATTATATGTCCTCTTTCTTCCATTTATTTTGAAGTATCCTTCAATTCCTATTGATATAGTACATAAACCAGTACCGCTTCGTCTGTATCCTGCTTCTTCTGTGTGACATTTACCTGTTTCTCTGATGTCACTTCAGTTCCATCTGCGGATACATATACAATTTTTCCCGGAACGATCAGATCTGAATTTGCTTTTACGATCAGCACCTTCAAATCATCCTCTTTCAGCAACGTGGATCCTTTCACGGATTTCTTGTCTGCCTTGCCTTCTGTCACCGGATAAAAATCCAGATCAAAATCATAGCCGGCAGCCTGTGCTTCCACAATACTTCCGGAAAAGCACTCAACACCTGAAAAATCACTGAATGTCTCTGCATCTTCATATTGCAGAGTAAGATATGCCTTTTTCTCTTCTACTTTTGAATCTGTCACAGAAACAGATTTCTTTCCATGTTCCTGTGTATATGCCTCCACAGCTTTCTGCACGTAAGTATTGAGTTCTTCCTCGTCATAATAGGACTGATCAAAAGATTCTACGGCTGCTTCCAGAACTTTGCCGCTTTTCTGTAATGCGATCGTATTCTCCTGCACATCCAGTTTAGCTCCGCATGCTCCAAGCAGCACACTCATACCGATGCAACAGCCAAGCGCCGCCATTCTTTTTTTCATCTCTTATCCTCCAGCTTCAGGTTCAAGAATGCCCTGTTTCTATGCTATTCTGTACTCTCTGTAAAGCAGAACATTCATTCTGTCCACAGTCCAAGAATCACTGCACATTCATACTACTTTACATCAATTTCTAAATTATAACGGTTTACGCCTCTGATTGCAAGTATTCCTAAGATAAAAAAACAGGGGTCTTCAATTCTTTTTCCACATACTGTCTCATATAATACTGAATCAGCTTTGTTACCTGTCCAAGAACTTCCTCCGTAACAGTAAAGGTGTACAGCTTTTCCACCGGTGCTGTCACTATGTACTGCATCGTATATAACGCTGCTTCATCCAGCGGATATTTCACGGGACCCGGCTGACATTCCCTGCACATGACACCGTTACTTTTTTCATCAAAGCACCAAAGCTGTTCCCGGCTGCCACAGGAAGTACATGCAAACACATTCGGATATACACCAAAATACACCAGTGTCTTCAGTTCATAGATCACCCGCACCAGTTTCGGTGACAAAGACGGTACATTGAGTGCCCGCAATGTCTGATATACCAGTTTCAGCTGATTGATACAGTCGTTGTTTTCCTGGCAGAAATAGTCTGCCAGTTCCAGAAAGTAACAACCATAATACGTCTTATCCAGATCCATGGCAAGTTCCCGGAAGTAATTACTGATCTCCGCCTTCACCACCGTATAGGAACTGCGTCCCTCATAGGCCTCAAACGTACCAAAGCAAAACAGGTTCGTTGCCGCCTGCAAGGAACTTTTCGGTCTTCTGGCTCCCCGGGCAAAAGCAGTGATTTTTCCGCGTTCCCGGGTTAATATTGTAATTCTCTTATCATATTCTCCCACCGGCATCGTATTCAGGATCATTCCTGTCAGAATGCAAGTCTGCCCCATAAATCATTCCACTTCTTCCCTGGCTGTCGGTCTCATAGTCTGCATATTTTCCAATACTGCTGCGACAGTAAGTCAGATAATCAGAAACCCGTCCGCTTTTTTCAAAACTCAGCCATTTTTTATCTTCCATTGCATACTCCCCCTTATCTCTTCTCCAGATACTGTTAGAGTATGCAGTCTGTTACGGATTATTCGTTGATGTTATATCCAAAATTTTTCATCTGGATATCGCTGTCACGCCAGCCTTTACGCACTTTTACCCAGAGACGCAGGTTGACTTTGCCTTCCAGCAGTTTTTCAATTTCAAAACGGGCATTACTTCCAATCTTTTTCAGCATCGCTCCACCTTTTCCGATGATGATTCCCTTATGAGAATCCCGCTCACAGATAATGGTAGCCTCAATATCCGTAATTCCGTTCTTTCTCTGTTTCATGGACTCAATCGTTACCGCAATACCGTGTGGGATTTCCTCGTCCAGTGCATGCAGCGCTTTCTCACGGATGATCTCTGCCACGATCTGACGCTCCGGCTGATCAGTCACAGTATCTTCATCGTAAAACATCGGACCATACGGCAGATATTTAAAAATCATATCAATGATCGTATCTGTATTATCCCCATGCAGCGCAGATGCCGGAATAATCTCAGCAAAATCCAGAAGTTTGCGGTATGCATCGATAAACAGCAATACTTCTTCTTTTTTTACTGTATCCGTCTTGTTGATGACCAGGATCACAGGCAGATTGGATTTGCGCAGCTGCTCTGCAATATGCTGCTCACCGGCACCAATAAAAGTGCTCGGTTCTACCAGCCATACAATCACATCCACATCCTGTAACGTACGCTCCGCAACAGTCACCATATATTCACCCAGTTTGTTTTTTGCTTTGTGAATACCCGGTGTATCCAGAAATACGATCTGCCCCCGGTCTGTGTCTGTATACACAGTCTGGATCCGATTTCTTGTGGTCTGTGGTTTTTTAGATGTAATGGCGATTTTCTGACCGATCAGCTGATTCATCAATGTAGATTTACCTACATTCGGTCTGCCAATCAGTGTCACAAAACCTGATTTAAAATTTGCATTCATATGTTATCTCCTTTTACAACGTTTCTAATACATCAAACAGGTCTGATTCTTCCTGCAATTTTCCTTCATTTCCGATGGCACAGATATAGCTGTGATTCAATGCTGTCTGCATAACATCTGCAAGATCTTTGATATCCTGCGGACGTGTGTGCAGTGCCTGCTGCCGCTCTTCCTGGATCATCTCGTAAGTTACACCGGTCAGATAAGAAAGCAGTGATCTTCTGCCCTGGCTTAACGGTGTCAGCGGAGCGTCCAGTTCACTGAAAGCACCAATGACAAAGCGGGTCATACCACGCTCATCTATCTCAAAATTTTTCAAATACTCCGGCACACCACGATACACATCCAAAGTACGTCCCAGATTCGGATCACGGTAAGACAAAAAGCATACGTCCCCGTTTCTGCCTATATTTGTGCTGCATCCATAAGCACCGCCCTTGACACGGATATTCTGCCACAGATACTCATAATTCATGATTACTCTAAACACACGCATAGAACCGTTGTAGGAAGCTCCTCCCTTTGCAAAATTACCCGCCAGAGACACATACTGAATCTGGGAAGCGTCCAGAAATCCTTCATTCTTCTGTTCCGGCAGGGAGATTTCCACATGTTCCTTTGCTGTATCCGCATACAATCCTTCGGTAAGCTGTACAGACAACTCCTTGAGTGCTGCGTATCCGGCTGCATCACTGGTGACACTGACCAGAAGATTTTGTGATTGAAAGATCAGACTGCATACTTCCTGCATTTTTTCCATCAGTTTCTGCTTTTCTGTCTCATATGCTGCCACAATCCGGTCAAGGCTTTCATAAAATCCGATACCCTGAATGCTGTCTGCATATTTTGCCCGCTTTGAATAATAAGATAATGCCCTTGTCGCAGAAACCACATTACCGCTGTCACTGAGTTCATTGCGAAGTCTGGATTTAACCTGTGCCAGCACCTCATAAATACGTTTTTCATCTGTGAACTGTGTAGAAAGCATCATACTTCGGATCAATTCCACGCCACGGCTGAGATTGGATTTCAGTGTCTTCAGACGGACTTCATATTTTACCTGATAGCAGTCTGCCCGCTGCACATCTCCTGTGACATTTACTTCATTGGAAATACCTCCGGTATACAGATTGACTTCATCCGTAAAATCTGTATAGCTGTAATCCGATGTATTTAATTTACCCATCAGTATTTTCAAAATGCCAAGATACGGAATCAGTTCCTCAGAAATATGATGTGCATCAAACAGCAGATCCAGATATACAATACCATTCGTCTGATACTCATGCCACAGATACGGAATACCATTGATCGTTTCTTCCGCATTCTTATAAGGTTCACTTGTCTGCTTCATATCCTCACGGGAAAGCAGCGGAATGGTCTCAAGCTGTTCCTTGGTAGATGGCTCTTCCTCATATATTTCCAGTGCCTTCGTCTCTTCTACAAGTTTGTCAATCTCCTCTTTGCTCAGAGACGCTTTATATGCCTGCAGTTTTTCTTTTAATGCCTGTTCCCGTTTACCGGTCAGGCCAACCTCCGGAACAACACGGACAAGTGCATTATGTGTATTATCCAGAAAATATTTCTGGATCAACTGTTCAAAATAATCCGTTTCCAGTTGTTTTCGCAGATAATCGTAAACACCCAGTTCTTCTATATGAAGGAATGGTGCATTCTCATCATACAGCCAGCTGTCCATGATCTGCAGGCCAAACATCAGTCCTTTTGGGAAACGTCCAAAATCTGCCTCACGGAACTTAAACTCCGAACCGTTAATAGCAGCCAGCAATGTCTTTTTGTTAATTCCGTTCTCCACCTGCTCCTGCAGCACCTTACGGATGATCTGGACGAAACGCTTCTGATCGGAAGCATTGGCATGTTTTGCAACAATCGAGAAAACCGGCTGATAGCTGCTGCTGTCATAACCACCATAGATATCCGTGCCGATCCCCGCATCCAGCAGAGCCTGTTTGATCGGTGCACCCTGGGTACTGAGCAGAGCATAATCCAGAATATCAAACGCAATATACTGCTCTCTGTTCAGATTGTTTCCAACCGCCCAGTTGCAGGACAGATACGTATTGTTTTCTGTACTGTCTGTACTGGAGATAGAATATGGAATCTCATGTTCCACCGGTTCTGTAAAAGGTGCCTGCTCCGGAATCGCAGAATCCACATTGATTCTGTCATAATTGCTTAAATATTCCTGATCCAACCACTTCAGTTTTTCCACCACATCCATATCACCATACAGATAGATCCAGGAATTGGATGGATGATAATACTGACGATGGAAATCCAGATACGCCTCGTAAGTCAGCTCCGGAATCACCTGCGGATCTCCGCCGGACTCATTGCTGTATGGAGTATCCGGGAATAAGGAGCGTAAAATCTCACGATCCAGCACACCATCTGCAGAAGAAAAGGCGCCTTTCATCTCATTGTATACAACACCGTTCAGCGTCAGCTCGTCTTCCGGACTGTTCAATTCATAATGCCAGCCCTCCTGACGGAAGATGTTCTGTTCCTTATAAATGTTCGGTGAAAATACACTGTCCAGATAAACATCCATCAGATTCTGAAAATCTTTGTCATTGCAGCTTGCCACCGGATAAATGGTTTTATCCGGATAAGTCATTGCATTTAAAAATGTATTGAGAGAGCCTTTTACCAACTCAATAAAAGGATCCTTCACCGGGAATTTTTTACTGCCGCATAATACGGTATGCTCAATGATATGCGGTACACCGGTGCTGTCCTTTGGCGGTGTGCGGAATGCGATATAAAATACTTTATTGACATCTTCATTCGACATAACACAGATACGTGCACCACTCTTTTTGTGCACCAGCAATATGCCGTCTGAATGAATGTCATCCAGTCTTTTCTCCTCTCTGATTTCATAAGCGTTTAACTGACTCAATTCTGGTTTCAAATATCGTTTCCTCCATTTTCTTCTGTCTTCTGACAGACTGTCTTTTCTATAATATACTTTGCTGTAGTTTTTCCAGTATCTCTTATTCTTACACACTTTCCTCCAAAAGTAAAGAGACAGCAGACATATCACATTTTGTCTGCTGTCTTCTCATTCAAAAAGGGCTGTCCTAATGGACAGCCCCTTGGGGTCATATTCATTTATCTAAATAAATTAACCAAGGCGTGTAACGTTTGCAGCCTGTGGCCCTTTATCACCTTCGATCACTTCAAATTCAACAGCTTCCCCATCTTTCAGCTCTTTGAATCCATCCATGTTCAGTGCGGAGAAATGAACGAAAATATCATTTCCTTCTGCATCTGAAATAAATCCATAACCCTTTTTTGCATTAAACCATTTTACAGTTCCCTGTTGCATAAAATACTTCCTCCTAAAACATGCGCACAATCTGTGCAAAATTGACAACTTAAACGTATCACACTTCAATATTTTTGTCAAGAAAATACGAAAAATCTGTTATTTATTTATTCACAATAAACGAATCATATGCTCTTTTTCTGTAATATTGAATATTTCTTTCTAAATTTCTGCAAAATAACCCTGTTTTCTTCAGTTTTATCTCAGTCGAGAAGACTCCCACTTCTGCAAGTGGTGAGTAATAACAAGTCTTTCTCAGTGGGAGTACAATCTCCAACTGAGATAAACGCTCCGCGAGGATGTGCGGTGATTCTGAAAAGAATATGTCAGCTTTCGCTGACCAGAATCACGCACCAAGTCTCACGTGCGTTCGACTTGAACTTATGGCTGTACTTTTTTTGCTCTGCGCTGTTCTTTCTTAGATTCCTGATTGGAAACAATAATACAGCAGCTTGCATCTCCGGTAATATTGACAGTAGTACGCCCCATATCAAAAATACGATCCACACCAGCTACCAGTGCAATGCCGTCTACCGGAAGTCCTACGGAAGTCAGCACCATTGCCAACATGACCATCCCGGAACCCGGAACGCCTGCGGTACCAATGGATGCCAATGTTGCCGTCAGAATAATGGTCATCATCTGCGGTAATGTCAGATGAATACCGTAACAAGATGCAATGAAAATTGCACATACGCCCTGATAGATTGCAGTTCCATCCATATTGATGGTAGCTCCCAATGGAAGTACAAAGGAAGATACTTCTTTTTTTGCACCAAGTTTCTCCACACACTCCATGTTGATTGGGAGTGTTCCTACCGAAGATGCACTAGAAAAAGCGAACATGATCGCCGGAAGCATTTCTTTGAAGAATTTTGCCGGACTTATGCCTCCCATAGTTTTCACTGCAACAGAGTATACTACAACTGCATGTAAGATATAACAAATGTACGCTGCAAGCAATACCATAGCCAAAGAACCAATGATTGCTGCACCATTACTTGCAACTACCGGACAAAGCAGACAGAATACACCGATTGGAGACAATTTCAGAATCATCTCCATACATTTCATGAAAATTTCATTGATGTTATTGCATGCTTTAACAATCCCAATATTTTTCTCACCAAGTTTAATAATGGAAAATCCAAGCAACAGGGCAATGACAATAACCTGCAGCATATTAGATTCCACCATCGGACTGATAAAGTTAGATGGAAAAATATTTACAATCGTATCCATGACAGATGTTTTTTCCGGCATCTCATAAGCCAGATCTGTGGTTGCGATCACCGGAAAGAAACGCTGAAAAATATTTCCACCAATCAAACCGATCGTAATTGCAAATGCTGTGGTGCACATGTAGTAGAGCACTGTTTTTAATCCAATCGTACCTACTTTTTTAATATCCTTCATAGATATGATTCCACACATAATAGAAAATAATACAATCGGAACTACAATAAATTTCAATAAATTCAGGAAAATCGTACCAAATGGTTTGATATAATTTTCCGTAAAGGCTGCCTGACTTTGCATTAGCAAACCTACAACGATTGCCAGGATCAATGCAATAAAAATCTGCATTGCCAATGGCAGTTTTTTCTTTTGTTTATTCATCTCCCACTTTCCCTTTCAGATACGTATTTTTTGAAATATCCTCTATACAATTTTACTTTGTCAAAAGATATCTCCACTTATCAATAACGAAAGTTTTTATCATGTCATTGATAAACACATTGTCATTAACAATACCATATTTCAACCACATTTTCCACAACAATTTTCTTCCATTTTATCTTGAAGTTTATTCATTTTATATTGAAATAACCGCTTCTTTTATGATTTTACAGAAACCGAAACCTGCGGAAATGGAATTTCAATCTGATGTTCATCCAAGGCATATTTTACGTTTTCCGTGATACGCCATCTGGTTTCCCAGTAATCCTCTGTCTTTACCCAGACGCGGATCCCGATAACAACAGCGCTGTCACCGAGACTGTCTACAAAAACATGATATGGTTCTTCGTTTGTCATACAGTTTTTTTCCTGCTCCAACACATCCGAAATCACTTGTTTTGCAAGTCGGATATCCGCATCGTAAGAAATGCCGACGGTAATATCGATACGTCGTTTATTCTGCTGTGTCAGGTTTGTCAGACTGGAATTGGACAGACTGCCATTTGGCAGGACAACCGTTTTGTTATCAACCGTAAGCAGCTTTGTATAACATAGCTGAATTTCCGAAACAGTTCCTTCGTTTCCGTGAGTATCCTCACAGATATAATCCCCCACTTTAAACGGTTTTAAAATCAGGATCAGAACACCACCGGCAAAATTGGAAAGAGTTCCCTGCAACGCCAGGCCGACAGACAATCCGACAGAACCAATGACTGCGATCACTGAACTTGCAGTTATACCGAATTTACCAAGTACCAGCATGATCAGTACAAAATGCAATCCCACATTACACATATTATCCAGAAACTGTTTGACCCCTTCATCCCAGTTGGTTTTATTTAAAAATTTGCGGATAAATTTCCGTACCAGTTTAATTACTTTTCGTCCCACTAACAGAACGATAATCGCGATGACCAGTTTCACCAGAAAGTCCAGCACTGTCGGAAAGGAATCCTCAAAGTACTTCACAATCGTGTCCCAGGACCAGAAGGTCACATTGTCCGTTACCACATCCGTTACTTCATCCGTCAGATTCTGTGCTAATATAAATCTAAGCATACATTTGCTCCAGTTCTTTCTATATTTTACTCATTCAGAAGATGGATAAATAATCCGCTTCTTAATTTTGGTTCAAACCAGGTTGATTTTGGCGGCATCAAAAGTCCTGCATCTGCCACTGCAAACAATTCCCCAATGGAGGTCGGATACATGGCAAATGCCGCTTTTGCATCTTCATGGCAGCGTTTTTCCAGCTCTTTTGTTCCACGGATACCACCGACAAAATCAATCCGCGGATCTGTCTTAGGATCTGTAATACCAAGTACCGGTGTCAACATCAGATTCTGTAATAAAGAAACGTCCAGCCCCTTCACCGGATCTTCACTCTGATCTTCCGGGCGGACTTTACAGGTATACCACCGCTCCTTCAAATACATGGAAAATGTTCCTTTCTCTTGTGGATGCTTGTCTTTTGCAATCAACTCGGAAACTTCAAAAATCTCCTTTATTTTCTGTAAAAATGCGTCCTCTGTCATGCCGTTTAAGTCTTTCACTACACGATTGTAATCAAGGATCTTTAATTCACTCTCCGGGAATAATACAGACAGGAAGAAATTGAATTCTTCTTCCCCGGTATACCCCGGATGCTCATTTCTTCTTTTTTCTCCTACTTTTACGGCAGAAGCAGCCCGATGATGACCATCTGCGATATAAAGCTGGTCAATATCCGCAAATGCCTTTCGGATTGCTGCAATATCCCCTGCTTCCCCGATTACCCATACTCTGTGACGAATGCCATCCGGAGAAGTAAAATCATATTCCACATCCTGTGTTTTTATTTTATTTACAATGGCTGTGATTGCTGCATTATCACGGTATGCAAGAAAGATAGGGCCGGTCTGTGCATCACAGATATCCACGTGACGAATACGATCCAGTTCCTTCTCTGCACGGGTATTCTCATGCTTTTTGATTACATTATTCTCATAATCATCAATGGATGCGCATGCGGTAATACCAGTCTGAGTCCGCCCGTTCATGGTCAGCTCATAGATATAGTAACAAGATTTTTTATCTCTGATAAAATCCCCCTTTGCTATCATATCCCATAACATATCGTGTGCTTTCTGATAGACCTCCGGTGCATAAATATCCACAGAATCATCAAACTGTGTCTCAGCACGGTCGATTTTCAGAAAAGATTCCGGCTCACGCAATACTTCCTCTTTTGCTTCTTTGCGATTATATACATCATATGGTAACGCTGCAATTTTTGCTGCTTTCTCTCTGCATGGGCGCACACATGCAAATGGTCTGATCTCTGCCATTTTTAATGTCTCCTTTGAAATAACAATAGCGTGGAAACAGAGCTGTACTCCCTGTTCCCACGCTGACTCAATGATCCTTTTATTTGATCACTCTTACTTTTAATACACCGTCAATTGCAGCCAGTTTTTCAACAACATCTGCAGTTGCCGGAGCATCCAGATCCAGAAGTGAATAAGCATAGTCATTGCGGCTCTTGTTTGTCATGTCAGCAATATTGACACCTGCTTCACCTAATACAGATGAATACTGACCAATCATGTTCTTGATGTTTTTATGCAGAATTGCTATTCTCGCAGCACCTGTGCATACACCCATGTTACAATCCGGATAATTTACAGAATGTGTAATATTTCCATTCTCAATATAATCAATCACTTCCTGTACAGCCATTACTGCACAGTTGTCCTCAGATTCTGCAGTAGATGCGCCAAGATGTGGGATTACAATGCAATTCTCCACGCCTGCTGTAGTCGGATTCGGGAAATCTACGACATATTTACGTACTTTTCCGGCTTTTAAAGCCTCCACCATAGCAGCTTCATCTACTAACGTATCACGCGCGAAATTTAGAACGATTACATTCGCTTTCATCATTGCGATTGCTTCTTTACTGATCATTCCTTTTGTAGAATCCAGAAGTGGTACATGAATCGTGATGAAATCACACTCTTTATAAATATCTTCTACTGCCAGCACATGTTTTACTTTTGTAGAAACATTCCATGCTGCATTGACAGACAGATACGGATCATAACCAAGCACATCCATGCCCAGTGCTACCGCCGCATTGGCAACCTGCACACCGATGGCTCCAAGTCCGATGACACCAAGTTTTTTCCCTTTGATTTCAGTTCCTGCAAATGCTTTTTTTGCTTTCTCGGCAGCTTTTGCAATTCCTGCATCTTCTTTGTTCTCTTTTACCCAGTCGATACCGCCTGTGATATCACGGCTTGCAAGAAGCATACCGGCAATCACCAGCTCTTTTACACCGTTTGCGTTTGCACCTGGTGTATTGAATACGACAATTCCCTGTTCTGCGCATTTATCCAGCGGGATATTGTTGACACCTGCACCTGCACGGGCTACGGCCAGCAGTGGTTTGGGAAGTTCCATATCATGCATAGCTGCACTGCGCACCAATGCAACTTCTGCCGCATTGAAATCATCTGTTTTCTCATAAGTATCCGGGAATAATTCCAGACCGCAGGCTGCGATCGGATTTAAACAATGAAACTGAACCATTTTTGTTTCCTCTTTTCTTCAACTTTTTCAACTCATTTTTTTGACTGAGACATCTCGCCTTCCCAGTCAGCTATTGCCTTTCGGCTACACACTTTTTTTACTTTGTGTTCTCAGCTTCGAATTTCTTCATAAACTCAACCAATGCAATAACGCCCTCTTTTGGCATAGCATTGTAGATGGAAGCACGCATACCACCAACCGTTCTGTGTCCTTTTAAGTTCTCCAGGCCTGCCGCTTTTGCTTCTGCAACAAATTTTGCATCCAGTTCTTTGTCACCTGTTACAAACGGAACATTCATCAGAGAACGATCTTCTTTGCGAACGGTACCTTTGAACAGTTTACTGTTATCAAGGAAATCATACAAAATTGCTGCTTTCTCCTCGTTGCGTTTCTTCATTGCTTCCAGACCACCAAGATTTTTGATCCATTTGAATACTTTACCACAGATGTAGATGCCATAGCATGGCGGTGTATTGTACATGGAACCCTTGTCAGCCTGTGTTTTGTATTTCATCAGAGTCGGGACATACTCCGGCAGATCATCGCGGATCAGATCTTCGCGGATGATAACGATCTGTACACCGGCAGGTCCGATATTTTTCTGTACGCCACCCCAGATCACACCATATTTTTCTACGTCCATCGGCTCAGACAGGAAGCAGGAAGATACATCTGCTACCAGGATTTTTCCTTTGGTATTTGGCAATTCATGATATACTGTTCCATAAATCGTATTATTCTGGCAAATGTATACATAATCTGCATCATCATCAATCGGAAGATCGGAGCAATCCGGAATATAAGTAAATGTCTCATCTTCGGAAGAAGCAATCTTTACCGCTTTTCCGTATTTCTTTCCTTCTTCATACGCTTTCTTTGCCCACTGACCTGTCACGATATAATCAGCTACACCGTTTTTCATCAGGTTCATCGGAACTGCGGAAAACTGTAATGCGCCACCACCCTGCAAAAATAATACTTTGTAGTTATCCGGGATATGTAATAAATCCCTTAAATCTGCTTCAGCTTCATCAATGATTTCCTGAAACATGGAGGAACGATGACTCATTTCCATAACAGACATACCGCATCCACGGTAATCAAGCATCTCCTCCTGTGCCTCTTTCAGCACTTCTACCGGTAATACTGCCGGTCCAGCTGAGAAATTGTAAACTCTGCTCATTTTAAAACCTCCTGGATTTTTCCTGCCTCAGCAGGATTTTTTATACACATACCAGGTGGCAAAGAGATTACTCTCCCTGTACAGTGCCACCCGGATGCGTCTTTTCATCTCAGTCAGAGAAAATTACACATCTCCGGCTGAGACAAATGCACTTTTTATAACGCACAATGATTCTGAACTGTTAAACCAGTTCAAGTCGAACGCACGTGAGACTTGGTGCGTATTCTGGTCAGCAAAAGCTGACATATTCTTCTCAGAATCACTGCACATCCTCGCGGAGCGTTTATCTCAGTCGGAGATTGTACTCCCACTGAGAAAGACTTGTTATTACTCACCACTTGCAGAAGTGGGAGTCTCAACTCAGACTGAGATGATTATCTGTTCCTCAGATCAGACTCATCAAATGCTTCGCTGATCGGTGCACCGGGTGCTACCATTGGCCAGACATTATCATCACTGTCAATGATACAATCGATAAGTACCGGTGTCTTCATTTCCAGTGCTTTTGCCAGTTCTTCAGCAAACGCTTCCTGTGACGTTGCACGCATGCCTGTGGCTCCCATAGCCTCAGCAAGTTTTACGAAATCCACACCATCATTTAAGATCGTATTGGAATAACGTTTCTCATAAAATAATCCCTGCCACTGATGTACCATGCCAAGCACCTGATTATTGATCACGATCTGGATCAGTGGCAGCTGCTGACGGACTGCTGTCGCAATCTCATTCATATTCATACGAAAACATCCGTCTCCGGCAATATTGATGACCTGTTTTTCCGGATTTGCAACCTGTGCGCCGATTGCTGCACCAAGACCATATCCCATGGTACCAAGGCCGCCGGAGGTCAGTAATGTACGCGGTTTCGAATACTTATAATACTGCGCCGCCCACATCTGGTGCTGTCCCACTTCTGTAACAATGATAGCATCACCCTTTGTCTGGCGATAAATTTCCTCCATAACAAACGGTCCGGATAATCCTTCTTTTTTGTAGGTTAACGGATATTTTTCCTTAAATTCACTAATATGCTGCATCCATTCTGTGTGCTCCTGCTGTTCTAACAGATGGTTCACACGTTTCAGGATTTCCTTGATATCTCCGATCACACTGGCATCCGTCTGGATATTTTTGTTGATCTCCGCCGGATCCACATCAAACTGCAGAATCTTCGCATTGCTCGCAAATCGTTTTGCATCACCAATGACACGGTCACTGAAACGGACACCAACGGCGATCAACAGATCGCATTCGCTTACACCATAGTTGGAAGCTTTTGTACCATGCATTCCGAGCATTCCGCTGTATCGGTCATTGGTTCCGTCAAATGCCCCTTTTCCCATCAGGGAATCACATACCGGTGCATCCACTCTCTCTGCAAATTTTGCAAGTTCTTCACTTGCTCCGGAAATAACTGTACCGCCTCCTACAAAGATATACGGTTTTTTCGCATCACGGATCATGGCTGCTGCCCGCTCCAGATCAGCTTCAGTCATTTTATCGATCTTGCGTGCAACCGGTGGAATCTGCTGAAATTCAAATTCCGTTGTGGCTGCAGTAACATCCTTTGGAATATCTACCAGCACAGGTCCCGGACGCCCGGTCTGGGCAATCCGAAATGCACGGCGGATCACATCAGCAAGTTTGTTAATATCTTTTACAATAAAATTATGCTTTGTGATCGGTGTCGTGATACCTGCGATATCAATCTCCTGAAAACTGTCCTTTCCAAGCAATGGCACACCTACATTACAGGTAATAGCCACCATTGGAACAGAATCCATGTATGCGGTTGCGATACCGGTTACCAGATTTGTTGCACCCGGTCCGGAAGTAGCCAGACACACACCGACTTTACCGGTGGAACGGGCATATCCATCCGCAGCATGGGAAGCTCCCTGTTCATGGGACGTAAGCACATGGTGAATTTCATCGCTATGTTTGTATAGTTCATCGTAAACGTTTAAAATTGCTCCGCCCGGATAACCGAACACGGTATCCACGCCCTGCTCTTTTAAGCATTCGATAACAACCTGTGATCCTGTCAACTGCATATGCTTTTGTTCCTCTTTTCTATCTAATCTTAACTTCTGATCTTATTTACTTGTCTTCAGAATAGCACCTGTATTTCCAGATGTAACCATGGAAGCGTAACGTGCCAGATATCCTGTTGTGATCTTTGGCTCACGCGGCTGCCATTTTGCTTTTCTTGCTTCCATTTCTTCGTCAGTAATATCTACATTCAACGTATTCTCCGGAATGTTGATCTTGATAATATCGCCTTCCTCTACGAACGCAATCGGACCGCCGACTGCTGCTTCCGGTGATACATGTCCGATAGAAGCTCCTCTGGATGCTCCGGAGAAACGTCCGTCTGTGATCAGAGCTACGGAAGAACCAAGACCCATACCTGCGATCGCAGATGTCGGATTCAGCATCTCACGCATACCCGGACCACCTTTCGGTCCCTCATAACGGATAACAACCACGTCGCCTTCCACGATCTTTCCGCCTTTGATTGCTGCAATTGCATCTTCCTCACAATCAAATACGCGTGCCGGTCCTTCATGTACCATCATTTCCGGTACAACTGCGGAACGTTTTACAACTGCGGAATCCGGTGCAAGGTTACCTTTCAGTACAGCAATTCCGCCTGTCTTACTGTACGGATTTTCAACCGGACGGATAACTTCCGGATTCTTATTTACAACACCCTGAATATTTTCAGCGATTGTCTTTCCTGTGACTGTCATACAGCTTGTATCCAGCAGACCGATTTTGTTTAACTCAGACATAACTGCGGACACACCGCCTGCCTCGTTTAAGTCCTCCATGTAAGTTGGACCTGCCGGTGCAAGGTGGCAGAGATTTGGTGTCTTCTCACTCAGTGCATTTGCAATATCAAGATCAATATCTACACCGGCCTCATGTGCAATTGCCGGGAGATGAAGCATGGAGTTCGTGGAACATCCAAGTGCCATATCCATAGTTAATGCATTCATAAATGCTGCTTTTGTCATAATATCACGCGGACGGATATCTCTCTTTAACAGTTCCATAACTGCCATACCTGCATGTTTTGCAAGTTTAATTCTCTCAGAATATACTGCCGGGATAGTTCCGTTTCCCGGAAGTCCCATACCGATTGCTTCGGTCAGGCAGTTCATAGAGTTTGCTGTGTACATACCGGAACAAGAACCACAGGTCGGGCATACTTTTTCTTCATACTCTCTTACTTCGTCTTCTGTCATAGTACCTGCTGCGTAAGAACCGACTGCCTCAAACATGGAAGAAAGACTTCTTTTTTTACCATGAATATGACCGGCCAGCATCGGACCGCCACTTACGAATACGGTTGGGATATTCAGTCTTGCTGCTGCCATCAGAAGTCCCGGCACGTTTTTATCGCAGTTCGGAACCATAACCAGTGCATCAAACTGATGTGCCATTGCCATACACTCTGTGGAATCTGCGATCAGATCACGGGTTACCAGAGAATATTTCATTCCTGTATGACCCATGGCGATACCATCACATACTGCAATAGCCGGGAAGACAATCGGTGTACCACCCGCCATTGCGACACCCATTTTTACAGCTTCTACGATTTTATCCAGATTCATATGACCTGGTACAATCTCATTGTAGGAGCTTACAATACCTACTAATGGTCTGTCTAACTCTTCCTTGGTATAACCAAGTGCATTGAATAAAGATCTGTGAGGTGCCTGCTGCATCCCTTTTGTAACATTGTCACTTCTCATTTTTTTACATACTCCTTTTTATATTCTCTCGCAGATCAAGTCGCCCATCTGACTTGTACCAACCTGTTCTACGGCAGATTTCTTATCCTCTTCCTGCGGCATGATATCAATCGTACGATATCCGTCTTTTAATACCTGTTTTACCGCATTTTCCACTGCATCTGCTTCTTTATCCAGATCAAAAGAATAACGAAGCATCATTGCTGCGGATAAAATAGTCGCAATCGGATTTGCAATGCCCTGTCCTGCGATATCCGGGGCGGATCCGCCGCTCGGCTCATACAGACCGAATTTTGTATCATTCAAGCTTGCACTGGAAAGCATACCGATAGAACCGGTTACCATACTTGCCTCGTCGGAAAGGATGTCCCCGAACATGTTCTCTGTCAGAATAACATCAAACTGTTTCGGATCTTTTACCAGCTGCATTGCACAGTTGTCTACTAACATATGTTCATAAGTAACTTCCGGATAATCCTTCGCTACTTCTTCTACGATTTTTCTCCAAAGTCTGGAAGAATCCAGTACATTTGCCTTGTCAACACTTGTTACTTTTTTACGGCGTTTCATGGCAATATCAAAACCTTTGATGGCGATTCTGCGAATCTCATTCTCAGTATATGTAAGGGTATCTACCGCTGTCACTACACCATCTACCTCACTGGTCTTGCGGGCTCCGAAATAGAGTCCTCCGGTCAGCTCACGCATGATCATCATATCAAAACCTGTGCCGATGATATCATCGCGCAACGGACATGCCTCTTTTAATTCTTCATAAAGATATGCCGGTCTTAAGTTTGCAAATAAATTCAATGACTTACGTAATTTCAGTAAGCCTGCTTCCGGACGTTTCTCCGGCGGAAGTTTGTACCATGGGGAAGTGCTTGTGTTTCCACCAATAGAGCCCATTAAAACCGCATCAGAATGCAATGCCTGCTCAATAGCATGGTCAGTCAGCGGCTCACCGGTCGCGTCAATGGAACATCCTCCCATTAAAATGTCCTCATACCCAAATTCATGTCCGAATTTGTCAGCCACACAGTTTAATACTTTCTGTGCCTCGGCTACAACCTCAGGTCCAATACCGTCTCCGGCAATAACTCCAACCTGGTATTTCATTTTCTTTCTCCTCTCACAAACAATATACAAAAGAAGGGCAGTGATATCAATTGATATCCATGCCCCGCCCTCCTTTGTCTGATCTTTACTCTTTTCAGTTTACTCTTCTACTGCGTCATCAGCTTTTTCAATCTGTGCGATTGCAGCGCGCTGCATTGGAATACGGCAGTTTTTATTGTTGCCGAACTCTACGATAACAGTATCGTCAGTGATATCGATCAGTGTACCATAGAAACCGCTGCTAGTAAGAACAGTATCGCCAACTGCCATTTTAGCCATCATTTCATTTCTTCTTGCCTGTTCCTTTTTCTGTGGTCTCAGCATAAAAACAAATATGAATACAAGCAAAACTGCAATCCAGATAATTGTTCCCATCATACCCATTCCTGCTCCGGATGATAATACGTTCATGTGAATTCCTCCTATTTTTCGATACTATTTAGTATTTTACACAAAATACAACTTTTGTTCAAGCCATTTTGCATATTTTTTATTTTTTCAGTTCACTCATCACATAGATTCAGTTAATGATCATGCTCGCATGAGGAAACTTATTTACTCTCCATGCTCCATGCGATACAGTTTCTCAGCCTTATAATTCTGATAATTGCCCATATCGATGGCATCACGGATTTCTTCCATCATCGTATTATAGAAATACAGATTGTGCAGTACGCACAGACGCATACCGAGCATTTCTTTTGCCTTCAACAGATGACGGATGTAAGCTCTACTGTACGTACGGCAGGCCGGACACTGACATCCCACTTCAATCGGACGCATATCCCGTTCAAACTTCTGGTTGAACAAATTCAATTTGCAAAAATTGGTATAAACATGTCCATGACGACCATTCCGGCTTGGATAAACGCAATCGAAGAAATCCACACCCCGGTCTACCGCTTCCAGAATATTCGCCGGTGTTCCTACTCCCATCAGATAGGTTGGTTTGTCCTCCGGAAGATGTGGAACGGTCACATCCAGAATGTGATACATTTCCTCATGACTTTCACCAACAGCCAGCCCGCCCACAGCATAACCATCCAGATCCATCTCGCTGATACGTTTTGCATGGTCGATACGGATATCATCAAAAATCGCACCTTGATTAATACCAAAGAGCATCTGATTCTTATTGATCGTATCCTCCAGACTGTTCAACCGCTGCATTTCTTTCTTGCAGCGTTCCAACCAGCGTGTCGTACGGTCTACGGATGGCTGCACATAATTTCTATCAGCCAGGGCAGGCGGACATTCATCAAATGCCATAGCAATAGTAGAACCGAGATTGGACTGAATCTGCATACTTTCTTCCGGTCCCATAAAGATTTTACGTCCGTCTACATGAGAATGAAACTGCACACCCTCTTCTTTGATTTTCCGTAATCCTGCCAGAGAAAAAACCTGGAAACCACCGGAATCTGTCAGGATCGGCTTGTCCCATACCATAAACTTATGCAAACCACCCAGTTCTTTGATCAATTTGTCACCCGGACGTACATGCAGATGGTATGTATTGGATAACTCTACCTGTGTCTTGATCTGCTGCAGATCATCTGTGGATACCGCACCTTTGATTGCTGCTGCGGTTCCGACATTCATAAATACCGGTGTCTGGATGGTTCCATGCACCGTTGTCACTTCGGCACGCTTCGCGCGTCCATCTTTTTTCAATAATTTATACATAAAATGTTCCTTTCCTTTTTCATTGCACTGTTTATAACTTTATCATATAATAAGATAAGTGTCAAAAACACTTTTACAGTTCACGCATAACGTCTGCCCGGTTATCAAACGGGCAAACCGTACTACATAGAGTTATCGAGGGAGGAAACATTATGGCTGGTTCAAATACAGGAACTATTTTTCAGATCACAACCTGGGGAGAATCCCATGGCAAAGGCGTCGGTGTCGTTGTGGACGGCTGCCCCAGTGGTCTCCCACTGTCTGAAGAGGATATCCAGATTTACTTAAACCGCAGAAAACCAGGGCAGTCCAAATATACAACCCCACGGACCGAAGCAGACCGGGTTGAAATTCTTTCTGGTGTCTTTGAAGGACATACCACAGGAACACCGATTTCCATGATCGTACGAAATGAAAATCAACATTCCAAAGACTACAGTGATATTGCCCGCTGTTACCGTCCGGGACATGCAGATTACTGTTTTGATGCCAAATACGGCTTCCGGGATTACCGCGGCGGTGGACGTTCCTCTGCCCGTGAAACCATTGGTCGTGTCGCTGCAGGTGCCATCGCAGCAAAACTTTTAAAGGAAATGGGTATTTCTATCCTTACTTATACCAAATCTATCGGACCGGTAACCATTGATCCCTGCCATTTTGATGCCACACAGATCAGTCAGAATCCGGTTGCTATGCCAGATGCTCATGCTGCAAAAGAGGCTCAGACTTTTCTGGATTGCTGCATTGCACAACAAGATTCCTCCGGTGGTATTATTGAATGTGTGATCACAGGGGTTCCTGCCGGCATCGGTGATCCGGTTTTTGACAAACTGGATGCCAGTCTGGCGAAAGCAATCTTTTCCATCGGTGCTGTCAAAGGCTTTGAAATCGGAGATGGATTTGCCGCTGCCACTGCACGTGGATCTGAAAATAATGATTCCTTTGTTCCTCAGGAAAACGCTCCGCTGACGAAAGCGACGAATCATGCCGGCGGTATCTTAGGCGGCATCAGTGATGGATCCCCTATTGTTTTCCGTGCCGCTGTCAAACCTACTCCATCCATTGCGCAGTTACAACATACCGTAAATGCTGATGGCGAAGCCGTAGACATTAACATCCGTGGGCGCCACGATCCGGTCGTTGTACCAAGAGCAGTCGTTGTGGTAGAAGCTATGGCAGCTATCACCATTCTTGACCTGATGCTCCGCAATACTACAGCAAAACTCGATCATTTAAAGAAAATCTATGAATAAAAAAATGGCTGTCATATGAAACCCGTTCCAGGTTCCATTGACAGTCATTTTTATATTCATTCAATATTTCTGTAATTAGTACCTCTGTGTTCAGATTTTTCCTGACTCTGATCAATTACAGTTTATGGATAAAAATACAGTTCGGCTGTTCGATCTTAATCGGTCTGCTGTCCTGCAGGAAGTAACAATCCTCATAGTTCATATTGTAAATAAAAATCTCATCCGTCTCATGACTAAGTACAATAAAGTGCTTATTATCTGGCATAACTGCCACAGCCTTCGGATAATCTCCGCTGGTCTTACAATGGAATAATGGCGTAAGCACTCCGGTTTCTTTATCTACATCATAGATGATAACGGTATTAATACCGGCATTCGTCACAAACAGATGATTACCATCCGGTGAAAATTCAATACCGGAAGCAGCCGCACGCTGTTTTTCATCTGGTTCAATCGTACTGATACGCTGAATCATTTTAAAAGGATCAACATCATCATTCCGTGCACCAACTTCATATACTTCAATAACATTATCCATCTCGCACAACACATACGCAAATTTGTGCTGGCGGTCGAAACGAAGCATCTTAGGTCCGCTGTCCAGTTCACAACGCAGAATATCTTCCAATTCCATTTTATTGCGTTCTCTGTCAATCCGATAAATTTTTACCTGATCCAATCCACTGTCTACAGCGCAGACACTCTGCTGATCCGGTGTCACCTTCACGCAGGTTACATGTGGCATGGAACTGCGATCCGTAATATTTACACCGATCCCTTTATGGAAGATGCCATCTGCAATTTCGCCGATGAAACCATCTTCATTTAAGTTCATCATGGTGATTCGTCCGTCATGATAGCCTGCCACAAACAGGTAACGATCCTGTTCATCTACTTCCAGGTAACATCCTCGCATGCCGCCTGTCCACACAGAATTGATCGGTTCCAAATCTCCGTCCGGTAAAATACGGAAGGACTGTACACCTTCATCTGCAATAGAATAAAGAAATTTTCCGCTGGTAGATACGATCACATCCGATGGATTGTTGATTGGAACCACCTTACGTTCTACCATTTTTCCTTTTTCGGCATCCACATCAAAAATATGAATTCCCACACTGCTTCCATGTGTGTAAGTACCGACATATGCCACATAACGATCTTTTGCCATGACTATTCCTCCTCTTTCCTACGCAATATGTCATAAAGTTCTGCTGCATGGTTGTCCTGCTCCGAAACATCTGCCCCGGAAAGAGCACCATTTTCTGCCGCAGCAAGTTCAATATATAAAACCTGCTTCGGATGCGGCGCAGATTGCATCTCCTGCCCTTCTTCGTCCACGATCCTGCGAACGACTACCGGAATGTTTCTGCCATCCGGCTTCATGATTTCAATCTGTTCCCCTACAGAAAATTTATTGCGCTGTTCGATACGGTATAATCCGTCTGCAGTGCATTCCCCTATAATGCCCAGATATGTGTATTCTTTCACATATGTGTTATTATCATAAATCTGAGCACTTTCATCCGGTTTTCCGAAGAAAAATCCGGTTGTAAACTGACGGTATGTGCAATTAGAAATCTGATCCAGATACCAGTCCATATTTTCCCGGTAAAGTTCCGGAGACTCCAGATAATCATCAATTGCTTTCCGATAAGTACGGGCTACGGTAGCCACATATAAAGCGGTCTTCATACGACCTTCAATCTTGAAACTGTCAATTCCGCTGTCAATGAGCTCAGGAATATGCTCGATCATGCACAGATCCTTGGAGTTAAAAATATAAGTACCACGCTCATTTTCATAAACCGGCATATATTCACCCGGACGGGTCTCTTCCACGATCGCATATTTCCATCTGCATGGATGGGTACATGCCCCACGATTGGCATCACGGCCAGTGAAATAATTGGATAACAGGCAACGACCGGAATAGGAAATACACATTGCGCCATGGATAAAAGTCTCCATCTCCAGATCTGCCGGTGCTTTCTCCCTGATTTCCTTTAGCTCTGCCATAGACAGTTCTCTGGCAGTTACCACACGACGTGCGCCAAGCTGATGCCAGAACTGGTAAGTTCCGTAATTTGTATTATTTGCCTGGGTACTGATGTGAATATCAATCTCCGGACAAACTTCTCTGGCGATCATAAATACACCCGGATCCGAAATAATAAGTGCATCCGGTCTGATTTCTTTCAATTCTTCAAAATAAGCTCTTACCCCGCTCAGATCACCATTGTGAGCAAGAATATTTGCTGTAATATATACTTTTACATCATGAGCATGTGCAAATGCGATTCCTTCCCGGATTTCCTCCATGGAAAAATTCTTTGCTTTGGCTCTGAGACCAAAAGCCTCACCACCAATGTATACAGCATCTGCACCAAACATAACCGCTGTCTTTAATACTTCCAGGCTGCTGGCCGGAATCAGTAATTCTGGATGTTTCATCAAACGCTCCTTATTCTTTTTCTAATTGTTCTTTCTTTACGCTGACCGTCACACCATCTCCCACTGGCAATACTGCTGTGGTCAGCTGCTCATTATGGGTCAGTTCATAAAGATACTCCCGCATTCGTTTGTGAATCGTGCGGTTTCTTCTGGTTACTGCATAATGGGACTCTATGATGTCACCATCCTGCAATACATTATCTGACACAAGGATACCACCCTCTGCCAGTAAACGCAAGACATCATCAAAGAAATGAATGTACTGCCCTTTCGCTGCATCCATAAAAATAAAATCATACGGTTCCTGCAGTGTCTTTAATACTTCTGCGGCATCCCCCTCCAGCAGTGTGATCATCTGATCCCGACCTGCTTTTGCAAAATTCTCTTTCGCAATGGGAATACGCTTCTCATAATTTTCTATCGTGGTGATCTCACAGGCCACCGGATTATACTCCGCCATCAAAAGGGCAGAAAAACCAACGGCCGTGCCCACCTCCAGTATCCGGATCGGGCGTTTCATTGCCAGCAGTAATTTCAGCAGGCTCTGCATTTCCCTTCGGATAATCGGTACATAAGCTTCTTTTGCTGTTTTCTCCAACTCTTCCAGAAATGATGTATTTTCCGTATCCAGTGAGTTGATATACGTCACAAATCTTTCATCAACAATCATAATTCATCCTGTACCATCTGTTTCTATTCTTCATACAGAATTGCTTCAAAATCCAGACAACCGATCAATTCCTTATTCACTTGCTGGATAATGCGGCAGACTGCCACTTCCGCTGGCAGATACTCTCCCAGAAGTGGATCCTTGTAAACATCCGCATACTCCTGTTCCAGCCGGTCTTCCTCTGTAAACAGATCAAGCTGCTCTCTGCTGTTCTGCAGAAAATAATTTTTTCTTCTGAACTCATGAAGTCTGTACTCTTTTTCCGGATAATTGTCTTTAGTTCCATTCTCTTACACTTCCATAATAATCGGAATGATCATCGGGCGGCGCTTTGTCTTTTTCCACACAAACTCGCCCAGCGAATCTTTGATTTCTGTCTTGATCTTGCCCCAATCTGTAATGCCACGGTCTGTCAGACCTGTCACATGTTCGTTGAGCAGCTTCTGTGCTTCATCCATCAAACTTTCTGATCCGCGCACATAAACAAATCCCCGGGATACAATATCCGGTCCTGCCAGAAGCTGTCCGGAACCTGCCTGTAATGTCAGTACCACGATAATGATACCATCCTCAGCCAGATGCTGACGGTCACGCATAACAATATTTCCGACATCACCAACGCCAAGACCGTCGACAAATACAGAACCAGCCGGTACCTTTCCAACAACTTCTGCACCGTTCTCATCAATTTCCAGAACATCGCCGGAGGAAATCATCAGAATATGCTCTTTATCCATACCAAGTTCTGCTGCAACGCCTGCCTGCGCTTTCCGATGTTTAAACTCTCCATGTACCGGGATTGCATATTTTGGATGTAACAGGGAGTAGATCAGCTTGATTTCTTCCTGACATGCATGTCCGGATACATGAGTATCCTGGAAAATAACATCTGCGCTCTGACGATACAGATCATTGATAATCTTGGAAACTGCTTTCTCATTTCCCGGAATTGGATTGGAGCTGAATACAATCAGATCGTTTGGCTGGATTTTTACTTTGCGATGAATGCCATTTGCCATACGGGACAATGCAGCCAGTGGTTCTCCCTGACTTCCGGTAGTGATCAGGACTGTCTTTTCATCCGGATAGTTTTTCAACTGATCCACTTCAATCAGTGTATTATCCGGGATATTCAGATAACCAAGTTCCGATGCAATGGAAATAATATTGACCATGCTGCGGCCTTCTACCACTACTTTACGGCCAAATTTGTAGGCTGTATTGATAATCTGCTGTACACGGTCTACATTGGAAGCAAAGGTTGCCACAATAATTCGCTGATGTGTATGATCGCTGAAAATACTCTCAAATGTCTTGCCAACTTTCCGCTCTGTCATAGTAAAGCCAGGACGTTCCGCATTGGTACTGTCGCACATCAGTGCCAGAACTCCTTTTTTACCAATCTCACCAAAACGCTGCAGATCAATGGCATCTCCGTAAACCGGTGTATAATCCACTTTAAAATCACCGGTATGCACAACGGTTCCTGCCGGAGAGTAAATTGCCAGTGCAGCAGCGTCCTGAATACTGTGATTTGTCTTGATAAATTCCACACGGAAGCATCCAAGATTGATATGCTGTCCGTATTTAACTACTTTGCGCTTTACTTTATTTAGCATATTATGCTCGCCAAGTTTGTGATCAATGATGCCAATGGTCAGCTTTGTCGCATAAATCGGCACATTGATCTCACGCAACACATAAGGAAGTGCTCCGATATGATCCTCATGACCGTGTGTGATAAAAAATCCTTTTACACGATCAATATTGTCTTTTAAATAAGTAATATCCGGTATGCACAGATCAATACCATACATATCGTCTTCCGGGAATGCCAGACCGCAATCCACCACAATAATACTGTCTTCGTATTCAAAGGCAGTAATGTTCATTCCGATGGCTTCCAGACCGCCAAGGGGAATGATCTTTAATTTTGATTTTTTTGTATTTGCCAAAAATCGCACCTCCTGTTTTATTTCCGTTCTTTTTACATTTCAATATCTACATCGTCCAGAATCTCTGCAAAAACTTTAGAGATGGCATTTAATTCCACATCGTCCTCCACCATTGCATAGATGACATCTTCGTTTTCCGTCTGTACTTCCTTCAAAATATATGCAACAGAATCCTCCTCTTCTTCCTCAGCCGCAAGCAGATAAGTCGTTCCATTGATACATGTCTGTTCTAAAAGGTACAATTCAAGATCTTCCTGATTTTCCGGATCTGTAAAAATAATTTTCTCCATCGCACTTCTACCCTTCCGTGTGCTGTCTGCCCTGATAATCCAGATACCCCTGTAAGATAAAAATGGCAGCCAGTTCATCCACATACTCTTTTCTGTTTTCTCTGCGGATTCCGACCTGCATCATAGTACGGTCTGCTTCCACGGTGGTCAGTCGTTCATCCCAGAGCACTACCTCGAGTCCGGTCCGCTTTTCCAGCATTTCCTTGAACTCCAGTGTCTTCTCACATCGTTCTCCCTCTGTATTGTTCATATTTTTCGGAAATCCGAGCACGATCTTTCCTACTTCATATTCCTCTTTCAGTTCCTCAATCCGTGCCAGAGTCTGACGCAGTTTCCCCTGTGACTTACGCCGCACGATTTCGATTCCCTGGGCAGTCAAAAACAAGGGGTCACTGATTGCCACCCCAACCGTTTTTGAACCAAAATCAAGTCCCATGATTCTCATATGTTTTTCCTAATCCCATCCATGTTTGGAAACGTAATCTTTCATAACTTCTTCCACGAGTTCATCACGTTCCACTTTCATGATCAGACTGCGGGCATTCATATAACTTGTAATATATGTCGGATCTCCGGACATAATGTATCCCACGATCTGATTGATCGGATTGTATCCTTTCTCTGCCATCGCTTTGTATACGATTTCCAGAACATCACCAATTTTTAATTCCGGTGCTTTTTCTACTTTAAAATATTGTGTACTGCTTAAATCCTGCATAACTGTACCTCTGTCGTTAAAATCTCTCGTCTTTCATTCTAATATAAATAAGGAAAAAATTCAACCTTCATTATCCGGTTCGTCAGGTTTTCCTCTGTTGGTACCCATACTTTGACATATTCCGGTGTCAGACCCTCAAAATAGCGCACACCGTCTACTTCCACCGGTTCTTCAAACAATACGGATACTTCTTTTCCTTCATAATACTGAATGAATTCCTTTTTCTGTCTTTCTGCAAGTTCCATCAGAATACTGCTGCGCTCAGCCTTCAGGGATTCCGGAATCTGATCCGGCATGGAGGCTGCCACGGTTCCGTTTCGTTTGGAATACTTAAACACATGTACTTCATAAAAATCCACTTTTTTCACAAATGCACAGGTCTCTGCAAACTCTTCCGATGTCTCTCCGGGGAATCCTACGATGACATCCGTGGTAATAGCCGGATGCTCATAATACTGACGCAGCAATTCGCATTTTTCCAGATATTCTTCCGGTGTATACCGACGGTTCATCCGTCTTAATACAGTAGCACTTCCGCTCTGCAATGACAAATGAAAATGCGGACATACCTTTGGGAGTTTTACCAGAGCCTGTACAAAGCTTTCCGTAATTATTCCCGGCTCCAGGGAACCCAGACGAATCCGCTCGATACCGTCAATTCCATGCAGTGTCCGGATCAGTTCCAACAGGCTGCTGTCACAGTCAATGCCATAAGAACTCAAATGGATACCGGTCAGCACCAGTTCCTGAAAACCATTTTCTGCCAATCTGCGGGCTTCCCGCTCTACATCTTCCAATTTACGGCTTCTCACCCGGCCTCTGGCATATGGAATAATGCAATAACTACAGAACTGGTTGCATCCGTCCTGTACTTTCAGAAATGCACGGGTATGCTCGGACGGATGGATGACCGTCAATTCTTCATATTCCTGCTTTGTATGATTAATATCCAGCACACCTTCCTGTTCTGCGCCATGGTCAGCTTCATAAGCCGCCAGCATATTAAGAAGATCCTGCTTTTTATTATTTCCGATAATAATATCAATGGCTGCATCCGCTTTTGCCTGCTCCGTAGATGTCTGGACATAACAGCCTGCTGCCACCACGATCGCACCCGGATTCATTTTTTTCGCCTTATGGATCATCTGTCGGGATTTGCGATCCGCGATATTCGTCACAGAACAGGTATTGATAATATACACATCCGCCCTGTCATGGAACGGTACAATTTCATATCCTGCCTGTTCCAGCATCTGCTGCATTGCCTCTGTCTCGTATGAATTTACTTTGCATCCAAGGCTGTGTAATGCTGCTTTTTTCATTGTTTCAACTCCTATACTGTATTGACTTTTTTATTATTTAAAGTTACTATTGAATAGAATAAACTATATTATTTCAGGAGGGCTGGTAAATGAAAACAGTACAGATTTCTTTAAATTCCATCGATAAGGTAAAAAGCTTTGTCAATGCGATCACACAGTTCAATTTTGACTTTGATCTGATCTCCGGAAGATATGTCATTGATGCAAAATCAATCATGGGTATCTTCAGTCTTGATCTCTCTAAACCGATTGATCTTGCAATCCATGCAGGTGACACAGATATGAGCGAGATCATGGAAGCATTAAAACCTTATCTTGTATAATCTCATACAAATAAATGAAACATACTTATTTTCAAAACCAGATACCGGGAAAAATCCTGTGATTTTTCCCGGGTCTTTTTTTACTCTTCACAAACAGTGATCGTCTCCGTTGTCTCGATGGCTGTCTGCATCAGTTCATCAATTTTCTCATTCAGATGCTGTTCTGAGCGCTCGATAATTTTCAGATTTGGTTTTGTCACCGGATGTTTTGCAACAAAAATCGTGCAGCAGTCCTCAAATGGCTGAATAGATGTCTCGTATGTATCAATTTTTTCTGAAATTGCAATGATATCATTCTTATCAAAACCGATCAGTGGACGATATACCGGCATATTGCATACCGCATTGGTTGCTGCCAGTGACTGCATTGTCTGGCTTGCCACCTGACCGATACTCTCACCGGTGATCAGACCGAGACAGCCGGACTCATTTGCGAAGTGCTCAGCGATCTTCATCATATAACGACGCATAATAATGGTCAGCTGATCATGCGGGCATTTATCATAAATATAAAGCTGAATATCCGTAAAATTTACAATATTTAATTTGATCGGGCCACTGTAACGGGACACGATTCTTGCCAGATCAATTACTTTCTGTTTTGCACGCTCACTGGTATAAGGCGGTGCATGGAAATAAGTTGCTTCAATGGTAACCCCACGTTTCGCGATCATATAGCCTGCCACCGGGCTGTCGATACCACCGGACAAAAGCAACATTGCCTTTCCCGCTGTTCCAACCGGCATACCACCCGGTCCCGGAATAATCATGGAATAAATATTTACCTGGGAACGAATTTCTACATTCAGCATGATATCCGGGTGATGTACATCAACTTTCATCTCCGGATAGGTATCCAGAATAATCTCACCAAGATCTGCATTGATCTCCTGGGAATTTTTGGGAAAGTTTTTTCTGGCTCTTCTGGAAACCACTTTAAATGTTTTGTTTTTATCCGGATATACATCATCCAGATATTTTAATACGTCTTTTGCCAGCTGGTCAAAACCGTTTTCCTCCACTCTGACTAACGGGCAGATGCCTACGATACCGAATACTCTTGTCAGGGCAAGCACAGCCTCATCATAATCGTAATCACCGTCAGCATCTACATAAATTCTTCCCTGCTCTCTGGATACGGAAAAACTGCCCTCCACTGGCTGCAGAGCATGACCGATCTGTTTCATTAATGCTTCTTCAAATACATAACGGTTCTTTCCTTTGATACCGATCTCGCCGTATTTGATCAAAAATGACTGAAACAACATATAATTTGTTTCTCCTCTCTCATTTGTTCTAAACTATTTTGATTCTATAAGTCTGTTCTTTTGCTTCTCTGCTGAAACATCATAATTTTCAGCAGATTATTTTAATGTCTTGTATAACGACGCAGCATCGGAAGTAACTCTTCCAGCACGCCGTAAGTATAATCCAGCTCTTCTCTGGTAGTTTCCGGGCAGAAGCTGAAACGCAGCGTAGATTCCTGATGCGCATGATCCAGTCCAATATTCAGCAATGTGCCGGACTGTGATGGATGATTGGAAGAGCATGCACTTCCCGCTGACACATAAATGTTGCGGTCTTCTAGGGAATGCAGCAATACTTCCGAACGAACACCTAAAAAACTTGCACTGATAATCTGCGGAGCACTGTCATGCCCTGCTTTCCCATTAATGGTCACATCGCCAATCTGCTGCAGTTTATCTGCAAAATATGCTTTCAGTTCATACATATGCTCTGCATTTTCTGCCAAATGCGCATAAGCCTCTGCGGCAGCCACGCCAAGTCCTGCTATTCCCGGTACATTAATCGTTCCGGAACGCATACCTTTCTGCTGATCGCCACCAAAAGAAATCGGACGAATTTTTGTTTTTTCTTTAATATATAAAAATCCAATGCCTTTCGGTCCATGAATCTTGTGTCCGCTGACAGAAAGCAGATCGATATGCATCCGTTTCGGAATAATCTGGAACTTTCCATATGCCTGGATCGCATCCACATGAAATACTGTGGCAGGATTATGATTTTTAATGATTTCCCCCGCGTTCTCTATCGGTTCTAAAGCACCAATCTCATTGTTTACCATCATCATGGAAACAAGAATTGTATCTTCCCGCAGCTCCCGTTTTAAATCTTCCAGAGAGATTTCACCGTTTGCATCCACCGGAAGATAGGTGATTTCAAACCCCTCTTCCTCCAGAAAACGCATCGTGTTTTTGACGGACGCATGTTCTACACTGGTAGTAATAATATGTCTGCCTGCACGCTGGTTTGCCAGTGCCGTTCCGATGATAGCCAGATTATTTGACTCTGTACCTCCGGAAGTAAACACAATTTCCTTTTCCTGGCAACGCAGTGTCTTTGCGATGGCAGTGGCTGCTTCTTTGACATATTTTTCCGCTTCCACACCTTTCATATGCATAGAAGACGGATTTCCAAAATCCACCGTCAACGCTTCCACCATTTTATTTTTTGCAGCCTCCGAACACCTTGTGGTGGCTGAATTATCCAGATATGCTTCCATTGTCAGCATTCTCCCTCCGTTTTTTCTTCCAGTTCCAACATCAGCATGGACATGGCACAGATTGCCGCCGTATCTGTACGCAGAATTCTTTTTCCAAGGGAAAGTACCTCTGCATCCTGCCGTAACGCATCAATCTCTTCTTCAGAAAATCCGCCTTCCGGCCCGATAAACACGCTGATGGACTGTCCCGGTTTTACTTTTTTCAGTGCTTCCCTGGTTGCTTCCATACCACGCTCATTCTCATAGGGCACCAGGATCATATCCTGCAGTTTTGCATACTCCACTGCATCTTTGAAGTTCATTACCGCATGCACTTCCGGAATTCTGCTGCGCTTGGACTGTTTAGCCGCACTTTCGCTGATCGCCTGCCAGCGTTTCACCTTATTGCCGGCTTTTTTTGCATCCAGTTTAACCACACAGTATTTCATCGCCACCGGAATGATCTCATACACGCCAAGTTCCACTGATTTCTGAATGATATACTCCATACGGTCACCTTTAGGCAGCCCCTGAAACAGATAGATCCGTGACGGAAGCTCCGTATCCGGTGCTTCCTCATCCAGAATATCTGCCTGCACAAAATCATCTGTCAATTCCGCAATCTCACAGAACATGTCTCTGGAACTGCTGCTGACCCGGATTTTTTCGCCCGGACGCATCCGTAACACATTTTTGATATGATTGACATCACTTCCGGTGATGGTCACATATTCTTTGCCAATCTGGCAATCATCCACAAAAAACTGATACATGTTTATTTCCTCGCCGTGATGCTGACCCATTCACCCTGATGTGTCACTTCCAGAACTGTCATGCCGGCTTTTTCAATCGCTTCTCTTACTTCGTTCTCTTTAAAATCAATGATTCCGGAAGTAATGAATACACCGTCTTTTTTCAGTCGTGCCGGAATCACCGGTGCCATCGGAATGATAACATCTGCCAGAATATTAGCAACAACCACATCATATTTCTCTGTACCGACTTTTTCCTGAAGTCCGGTATCGTCAATCAGGTTTCCCACATAAAAGTCACCCTGTTCTCTGCTCAGATGATTTACCTCAAAATTTTCATAAGTAGAAGTAATACAATCCTCGTCAATATCCGTACCGGTCAGATGAGCAGCACCAAGCTTCAGGCTCACGATAGAAAGAATACCGCTTCCACATCCGACATCCAGTACTTCATCGCCATCTTTCATATATTTACGAAGCTGATGGATGCAAAGCTGTGTCGTCTCATGCTTTCCGGTTCCAAAGGAGATACCAGGATCAATCTCAATCAAAATTTTGTCCTGATCTGCCTGATCCAGTTCTTCCCATGTCGGTTTGATCAGAATATCGTCAATCGTAAAGGAATGAAAAAATTCTTTCCAGTTGTTCATCCAGTCGATATCCTCTGTCTCACTGCTTGTGATCTTGCCGCTTCCGATATTTACATAGCTGCGCATTTCTTCCAGCGCTTCTGCCACTTCTTTTAATTTTTCGCTGTGATCCTCACCGGCTTCCAGATAAAAGCTGACATAACCAATGCCCTGATCCGGCGGAAGCTCCGGTAAAATATCAATAAACATCTTTGAAGTATCGGATTCAGATAACGGTACATTATCCTCGATCTCGATGCCTTCAATGCCAAGATCTGCCAGCGTACAGCTGATATAATCTTCCGCTTCTGTGGTAGTTTCAATTGTATATTTATCCCATTTCATCGTACATATTCCTCCATACAATTTGTCAATAGTTCCGAACATGCCGATTAGTCCTGAAATCCAGGGATTCTCATTTAAAATCTCATGGCAACAGGACTCATCAATGCATACATATTTTTATTGTAACCTATAAGTCTATCATTCGACAAGAGTTTTTTTGTTTATCCTCTGCGAAAACGATTCAGCATCAGATAGATTTCTTCTTTTCTCGGATAGGCATAACCACAGGAAAGGGCTCCTTCCACGAAAGCTGCCATCCCCTTCTTTTTAAGCAACGTGTTGATTTCAGCAACCAGCTCCTGCATTTCCATGCAAATACTGCCTTTTTTTACGATATGTTTTAAAATTGCGGCCAAAGCTGCTGTCTGTTCCGTATCAATCAACTGCTCCACACAGCGCAGATCCACTATATTATGTTCAATGGAGAAACCGTCCGTTCCCATCACTTTTGTCTTGATACGTTCCTCCCGTTCTCCACGACCATACCGCTTTATCTTCCGTTCCATCACAAACATACGTTTTTCAGTTGGAAGAGTAAAAGGCTCTGCATTGCTGCATAAATCTGCCGGTGGGTATTCCGGCAATAATGCCTCTACGCTCATTTTTACATCCTTCGGCCGATAGGCATCCATCTGAATAATTGTATCAGCCACATGAAAAAAAGCTCCGCTGCTGCCTGCCACCAGGATTGTAGAAATTCCTACTTTTTCATACAGATCACGTACTCTGGCAATAAACGGTGTGATCGGCTCCTGGTCTCCGCTGACTACGCGCTGCATAAAGGCATCCCGCACAAGAAAATTTGTTGCAGAGGTATCCTCATCGATCAGGAAGCAGCTTGTTTCAGCTTCAATTCCTTCCAGGACACCAGCGGCCTGAGAGGTACTTCCACTGGCATCCTCAGTAGAAAAACAATGCGTGTCTTTTCCATTCGGAAGATCATGGATAAACAGGGACAAATCCAGATGTGACACTGCACGACCGTCTTCTGCCCGCAACTTCAATGCATCTGCTCTGGTAATCACATATTCTCTTCCATCGCCCTTTACATGGTTATATACCCCCTGTTCCAATGCCTGCAGCAATGTGGATTTGCCATGATAACCACCACCGATGATCAAGGTCACGCCTTCCGGTATTCCCATGCCGCGGATACTGTTGCCAAAGGGTAGATCAATCGAAATCTCCATGCTTTCCGGAGACTGAAATTCTATGGCATCTTTCAGCGGTTGGCTTGACACACCGCTCTTTCTCGGCAATATACTTCCGTTTGCGCAGAAAGCCACCAGTTTTCGTTCTTCTAATACTTCACGGATCCTCTGCTGATTTTCTGCCAGTTCATAGCAAGCCTGAATTTTTGCTTTTTCCCAGGACTGGTAAAACAGACATGTTTTCACAATCTGCGGCAGAAATTCCAGCAAAATCTTCTCCAGTTCCTGTGCGTTAATAGTACGTCCGTTTGCCGGAAACCCGACTTCAAATCGTACAAGCAATGCTATATTGTTAAATTCCACTGCTGTTCGGCGCATAACCTCCGGTCCCGGTCTGCTCGTGGAGATCAAACCACTTTTTCCGGATCCTTTTGCCTTAAAACTGTACTGATCCAGTGCTTTCGAAAAACTACGTAAAATCAAATCTTCCAGTGCTGTTTTTGTATGTCTTTTTTCCAGGTATTTTTCCGGAAATCCTGCTTTTTTCAATGGAAGTTCTACATGCAGCGAAGATGGTGCCGCAAAAGGATCTCCCTGCACATGGTCAATAGACAGCACAAAGTCACCGAAGGTATAACTTCCCCTCAGTGACTTATATGCCGGATAACTTTTTCGATGAATCGATTCTAATTTATTTTTTAAATCTATTTTATTATACATCCGTAATCCTATACTATATTAATCTTCTTTTTTGAAGAAGCCTCTCTTTTTGTGATGTTTCTCCTGTTTTATGCCTTCTCCCGCACCTGTATGCAGAGAATCACCGGATACTGCATCAAATGCACGCAATGCTTCTTTCGCCTCTGCACTCAACGATGTCGGAACCTGTACCACCAGAGTAACATACTGATCGCCACGAATATTTTTGTTGCGCAGAGACGGAACACCTTTGCCTTTCAGACGGATTCTTGTATCTGTCTGAGTACCTGGTTTCACTTCATAAATCACATCACCATCTACGGTGCTGATTCTTGTTTCTCCTCCTAACACTGCCTGAGCAAAAGAAATCGGTGCAGTAGAAAAGATATTCATATCCTGACGCTGGAAGATCGGATGTGAAGATACAATAACCTCTACCAGCAGATCGCCACGCGGTCCGCCATTGACACCCGGCTCACCTTTTTCACGGATGCGGACACTCTGTCCGTTATCGATTCCGGCAGGAATAGACACTTTGATCTTCTTTCTGCTGGAAGTATAACCAGTTCCGCGGCATGAAGTACATCTATCTTTGATAATTTTGCCGGATCCGTTACATTCCGGACAGGTCTGAACGTTCTGAACCATGCCGAACAGAGATTGCTGGGAAAATACAACTTTACCTTTTCCACCGCATTTTGTACAGGTCTCCGGAGAAGTTCCAGGTTTTGCTCCGGTTCCGCCACAGGTAGTACATTCGTCCTTCAGCACCATATCAATTTCTTTTTCACAGCCAAACACTGCTTCCTCAAAAGTAATACGGACACTGGTTCTCAAGTTGGCACCTTTCATTGGACCGTTAGACGCACCTCTTCTGGAACCGCCGCCGAAGAAGTCACCAAAAATATCACCAAACATATCACCAAAATCCATGCCGGAAAAATCGAATCCGCCTGCACCTGCACCGCCGGCTCCACCATCAAATGCAGCATGACCAAACTGATCATACTGTCGTCTTTTTTCTGAGTCACTCAGTACTGCATATGCCTCCGAAGCCTCTTTGAATTTCGCCTCTGCCTCTTTGTCTCCCGGGTTTGCATCCGGATGATATTTTTTGGCCAGCTGACGATATGCCTTTTTAATTGTGGCATCGTCCGCGCTGCGATCTACGCCGAGCACCTCGTAATAATCCCTTTTCTGTTCTGCCATATCTGAACTCCATCCCTTATGTTAATTTTTCGTATCTTTTTGTCTCAATCCACAGTCAAACACCGGCTGAGATTAATCCAACAATGCACCAGAAGGCATTCTGCCCTCTGGTGCGTTATTTATCTCAGTCGAGAAGACTCCCACTTCTGCAAGGTGAGTAATAACATTTGCTGCGATGATCTGTATGTTTCAATCCTGATTAAACTTCTTTATAATCAGCATCTACCACATCATCATCCGCACCGCCTGCTGTCTGCTGACCAGCACCTGCGTTCATGTCCGGACCTGCACCTGCTGCACCCTGTGCGGCCTGTGCCTGCTCATACATTTTTGCAAATACCTGCTGCGCACTTGCCATCAGTTTCTCTTTTGCAGCTTTCATCTCATCTAACTCTGCATCTGTCATCTTGTCAGCTTCCGGATGAGCCTCAAGGAGTGCTTTTAATGCATCCAGATCTGCCTGTACCGGAGCTTTCTCAGCATCAGATACACCTGCACCAACTTCTTCAAGTGCTTTCTCTGTCTGGAATACGAAGGAATCAGCATCGTTTCTTGTATCGATCGCGTCTTTTCTCTTCTTATCCTGAGCCTCAAACTCTGCAGCTTCTTTTACAGCTTTATCGATCTCATCATCAGACATATTGGATCCTGCTGTGATTGTGATATGCTGCTCTTTGCCTGTTCCAAGGTCTTTTGCAGATACATTTACAATACCGTTTGCATCGATATCGAATGTAACCTCAATCTGCGGAACACCACGACGTGCTGGCGGGATTCCATCCAGACGGAACTGTCCAAGAGATTTATTATCTCTAGCGAACTGACGCTCACCCTGTACTACGTTGATATCTACAGCTGTCTGGTTATCTGCTGCTGTGGAGAAAATCTGGCTCTTTCTTGTCGGGATTGTTGTATTTCTCTCGATCAGTCTTGTAGCTACACCACCCATTGTCTCGATGGATAAGGAAAGTGGAGTTACATCAAGCAGTAATACTTCACCGGCACCAGCATCGCCTGCAAGTTTACCACCCTGGATAGAAGCACCGATTGCTACGCACTCATCCGGGTTCAGTGATTTACTTGGCTCTTTACCAGTCAGCTGTTTTACTTTATCCTGTACAGCCGGGATACGTGTAGAACCACCTACTAACAGTACCTGACCAAGTTCAGAAGCTGTGATACCTGCATCTTTTAACGCGTTCTGTACCGGAACTGCTGTTCTGTCAACCAGATCACGTGTTAACTCATCAAATTTTGCTCTGGTAAGGTTCATATCGAAATGTTTCGGTCCCTCAGCAGTAGCTGTGATGAATGGAAGGTTAATGTTTGTTGTTGTTGCAGAAGAAAGCTCTTTTTTCGCTTTCTCAGCGGCTTCTTTTAATCTCTGAAGAGCCATTTTATCTGTAGAAAGATCTACACCTTCCTGTTTTTTGAACTCTGCGATCATATAATCTGTGATTTTCTGGTCGAAGTCATCACCACCAAGTCTGTTATCACCTGATGTAGATAATACTTCAATGACACCATCACCGATTTCAATGATAGATACATCGAATGTACCACCACCAAGGTCATAAACCATGATTTTCTGCTCTTTTTCATTGTCCAGACCATATGCTAAAGCTGCTGCTGTCGGCTCATTGATAATACGTTTTACATCAAGTCCTGCAATCTTACCAGCATCTTTTGTCGCCTGACGCTGAGCATCGTTGAAATATGCCGGAACTGTGATAACAGCTTCAGATACTTTCTCGCCTAAGTAGTTCTCAGCATCTGCTTTTAATTTCTGAAGGATCATTGCGGAAATCTCCTGCGGAGAATATTTCTTTCCGTCAATCTCTTTCTTGTAATCTGTACCCATCTCTCTCTTGATAGAAGAGATTGTTTTCTCTGCGTTTGTAACAGCCTGACGTTTTGCCGGCTCACCTACCAGTCTCTCACCTGTTTTTGTAAAAGCTACCACTGACGGTGTTGTTCTTGCTCCTTCTGTATTTGCTACAACTACCGGTTTACCACCTTCCATAACTGCTACGCAGCTGTTTGTTGTTCCTAAGTCAATACCAATAATCTTGCTCATAATCGTGTCCTCCTATATATTGTTTCCTAAATTAGCTTGTTTTTATATTTAACGAATAATCGTTAATGGCAATGTCAATTAGCCACTTTTACCATGCTGTGGCGAACCACGGAATCACGGTATGTGTAGCCTTTCTGGAATTCTTCTGCGATAATGTTCTCACCGAATTCCTCATCCTCGACATGCATAACTGCATTGTGCAGATTCGGATCAAATTCCTGTCCAACTGCCTCAATCGGTTTTACTCCTGCTTCCTCCAGCACAGTCATCATCTGCTTGTAGATTTTTTCCATACCTTCCACGAAAGGAGTTCCTTTTTCTTCCTCTGTGACAGCTGCAAGACCACGTTCGAAATTATCAACAACCGGAAGTATTTTTTCTACGATACTTTTTGCACCGGTCTCAAACATCTGTGTCTTCTCTTTTTCTGTCCGTTTCCGGAAGTTATCAAACTCAGCCATCTGTCTTCTGACTCTGTCTGTAAGTTCTTCGATTTTCTCATCTTTTTTGTCTTTCTTCTCTTTCTTTTTGAAAAAAGACCCTTTTTCTTTCTCAGTTTCCGGTTCTTCTGCTACAGCCTCTTCGGCTTCTTCTACGGTTTCTTCCTCTGCTGTATCATTTATTTCTTCATTTTCTAAGATTTCTTCTTCCATCTCTTCCGGACTGATGTTTTTATTCTCTGCCATCGAAATTCCACCTTTCCGCTTTCATCATTTTTAATGACTACTCATCTGTCTTTTTAAATATATCATCCAGCTGAACCTTTAAGGTTCGCAGGTTGTCAACTACTTTTTCGTAATCCATACGTTTCGGTCCGACGATTCCGACGGTTCCCCGGATTCCTTTTCCAAGATCGTAGGTGGCTGTCACCACACTGCAGTCTTTCATTCCCTGCATCGGGCTTTCGTTTCCGATGTATACCTGAATGCCGGTTCCCGGATTTCCGTTTTCTTTGTCAGCAGTGAACAGATCCTTGAATTCCTGCTTTTCTTCAAAAGCACTGATCAGTTCGCTTGCCCGTTCCGAATCACTCAATTCCGGATATTTGAAGATATTTGTTGCTCCGCTGGTGTAAATCTCAAGGTCTTCATCTTCCTGAATGGCCTGAGCAACTGCATCCAGCACATCGCTTACCATGGCACTGTGAATACCTGCCTGCTCCTTCAATCTGGAGATGGTTCCAAGGTTAATCTCCTCAAGGGCAAGACCATTTAAACTTCCGTTCAGCAAAATGTTTAACTTCAACATTGTCTCCTGATTCGGTGTCTCACTTGTATGAATGATCTTGTTCTTTACGATGTTGCCATCCAACATGATTGTTGCCAGAACCTGGGAATCATCTACCGCGGAAAGCTGAATAAATTTGACTTTTCCGTGGTGGGTCTGAGGTGCGGATACGACAGTTGCATAATTGGTATTTACTGCCAGCATCTTTGCGATCTGTTTTAAAACAAATTCCATGCGTTCTGTCTTCTCAATCACAAATTCCTTCATGTCGGAAATCTCATGGTCTTTCTCCTCCATCAGATGATCCACATAGAAGCGGTATCCCTTATCCGATGGAATACGTCCTGCCGAAGTATGCGGCTGAACGATGTATCCAAGTTCCTCCAGATCTGACATCTCATTACGGATCGTTGCGGAACTGAGGTTCAGATCAGACGCTTTTGCGATCGTTCTGGAGCCAACCGGCTCACCCGTTTCCAGATAAGTCTGAATGATTGCATGTAAAATTTTCGTTTTTCTTTCGTCCAATCCTTCGCTCATGTATTTCATGCTCCTGTAATTGATGCTTTTTCTTTGTTAGCACTCGACTGTTTGGAGTGCTAATATCTTCATTACCTAATGTAGCACTATCGTTTTTCTTTGTCAACATCTATTTTTATTTTTTTCATATTTTTATTTTTTCTACGTTTTATAAGCAGAACAACTCACTTAGAAAGCCCCCGGGTGCACATTCTATCTTACTTCTTATTTTTTCTATTCGATACGATTCTGCTGATGATCATAAAAAATTACAGCAAAAACTCCGCCAGCACATAATTGCTGACATCTATACCATGCTCCGTCAGGCGCACATAACCTGCTACCTCTTCGATTAGCTGTTCTCCCTTTAATTTTCGAAGTACCTCGCCATAGACACTGTTCAGTGTGACCTGAAATTTTTTTTCAAACTGCTGACGGGAAATTCCTGCCATCAGACGAAGGCCCAGAAACATAAATTCTTCCATCTCAGATTTTTTGTCTAAAGTTTCTATGTGAATATGATGCCCTGTCTGGGTTAATCCAGTTTCTTCCTGTAACTGGATTGTTTCTGCTATACGTTCATGCTGACCTTCACATTGTGGTGAATACTCCTGCTCAAGATACGTCTTCAGTTCCGATGTATTCTGAAACCTCTGATGTTCCACCAGAGAAGATGCTCCCAGTCCCAGACCCAGATAATCCTTTCTGATCCAGTAGCCGCAGTTATGCCGGCATTCGTATCCCGGCTTTGCATAATTGGATATCTCATACCGCTCATACCCTTTTGTATGTAAAAAAGTTTCCGTCAGTTCATACATCTGCCGTTCTACGTCTTCCTCCGGCAGCAGTCTCGGATGACCACCTTCCTCCCGAATCCGTTCATCTTCCGCAAAACGCTCGTAAAATGGTGTGCCTTCCTCGATGATCAGGCTGTACGCAGAAATATGCTCAGGGCGCAGTGCTGTCACTTTCTGCAATGTATCCTGCCAGCTTTTCAGCGTTTGTCCCGGCAATGCTGACATCAGATCTACATTGATATTCCGAAAACCGGCTTTTCTCGCCAGATCATAACTTTCCAGGAACTGTGCAAAATTGTGGATTCGTCCCAGAAGCTGCAATTCTCTGTCATCCGCGGACTGCAGTCCCATACTGAGCCGGTTAAATCCCGCCTGCACCAGTTTTTCCGCTTTCCCTGCTGTCAATGTGCCTGGATTGCACTCCACTGTAATTTCTGCATCTGTTGTTATATTAAAATGCTCTTTTACCGTTTCCAGTATAGCTGCGAGTTGGTATCCTTCCAGGATTGTCGGTGTTCCGCCGCCAAAAAAGATACTGCTCACCTGATATTCCCCATATTGTGCCCCGTAATATGCAATCTCTTCCTGTAACTTCTTTATATAAGAAATCCGCACCGGCAGATCAGCCGGTGCAGATAAGAAATCACAATATGCACATTTTCGTTCACAAAAAGGAATATGAAGATATAATTCTAATTCTTTCATATATTTCCCCTGTTAATCACGCTGCTTTGCATTGTTTTCGCTTTTATATACCAATGCGTATGTTAGCAACATAACCCGTTTTCTATTTATCATCCAGTTTCAGAACACTCATAAACGCTTTCTGCGGGATCTCTACATTTCCGACCTGACGCATACGTTTTTTACCTTCTTTCTGTTTCTCCAGAAGTTTTCTCTTTCGGGAAATATCGCCACCGTAACATTTTGCCAGTACGTCTTTGCGCATCGCACGAACAGTCTCACGCGCAATGACTTTTCCACCGACTGCCGCCTGAATCGGAACCTCAAACAGATGACGCGGAATCTCTTCTTTTAACTTCTCACACATCTTACGGCCACGCTCATATGCACTGCCTGAGAATACGATAAAGGAAAGTGCATCCACTTCTTCTTTATTAATAAGGATGTCCAGTTTTACCAGATCAGAACGGGTGTATCCCTTCATTTCATAATCGAAGGACGCATATCCCCTAGAACGGGATTTCAATGCGTCAAAAAAATCATAAATGATTTCATTTAACGGAAGATCATATTTGATCAGCGCACGTGTCTCCTCCATATATTCCATACTGATATAAATGCCTCGACGCTCCTGACACAAATCCATGATCGCACCAATGTACTCACTGGTTACCATGATCTCCGCACTTACCATCGGTTCTTCCATATAATCAATCTCAGACGGATCCGGCATATTGGACGGATTTGTCAGATCCATCACGGTTCCATCCGTTTTGTGAACTTTATAAATAACGCCAGGGGCTGTCGTTACCAGATCCAGATTATATTCGCGCTCCAGACGTTCCTGAATAATTTCCAGATGCAGCAAACCTAAAAATCCACAGCGGAAACCAAAGCCCAGTGCCGCAGATGTCTCCGGTTCAAACTGAAGTGCTGCATCGTTTAACTGCAGTTTTTCCAGCGCATCACGCAGATCCGGATATTTTGCACCATCAGACGGATACAGACCACAGTAAACCATTGGATTTACTTTCTTATAACCCGGCAACGGTTCTGCACACGGATTGGAACGGTTGGTGATCGTATCACCCACACGGGTATCCTGTACATTTTTGATACTAGCTGTGATATAGCCTACCATGCCGGCAGATAATTCTTCGCAAGGGATAAACTGACCTGCGCCAAAATATCCGACCTCCACAACATCTGCTGTGGCACCTGTCGCCATCATTTTGATTGGCGTACCGACACGAACCGTACCTTCTTTGATACGACAGAAAACAATAACTCCTTTGTACGCATCGTACAGAGAGTCGAAAATCAATGCCTGCAGGGGAGCCTTCGGATCTCCCGTCGGAGCCGGGATTTTCTCCACGATCTGCTCCAGTACCTGATCGACATTCAGACCTGTTTTTGCGGAAATCTGTGGTGCATCATGAGCTTCCAGACCGATGACATCCTCGATTTCTTCAATGACACGCTCCGGATCCGCACTAGGCAGATCGATTTTGTTGATCACCGGCATAACATCCAGATCATGATCCAGTGCCAGATATACATTGGCCAGTGTCTGCGCCTCAATGCCCTGTGCCGCATCTACGACAAGGATTGCACCATCACAGGCAGCCAGGCTTCGGGAAACCTCATAGTTAAAATCCACATGCCCCGGTGTGTCGATGAGATTGAAGATATACTCCTCTCCATCTTTTGCCTTGTAAATAATACGAACCGTCTGCGCTTTGATGGTAATACCACGCTCCCGCTCCAGATCCATATTATCTAATACCTGAGACTGCATTTCACGGCTGGTCAGCAAACCTGTCATTTCGATAATACGGTCTGCCAGGGTTGATTTTCCATGATCAATATGTGCAATAATACAAAAATTTCTGATTTTACTCTGATCTATCACTAAAATTCCTCCTAGTACATTGTCTCTCTTTTCTCAAAAGTGCATAAAAGCCCAATATATTGACAATATTAACATTGAAGCCGGAAAATAGCAAGTTTTCCATACAAAAACTGATCAATCAAATCTTACAAATCGTTACTATTCACACGCGCCATTCTCAAAACGTCCTTTCAGGACTTCTCCGTAGCTA
>NZ_KI271169.1:0-29416 GCF_000469345.1 Eubacterium ramulus ATCC 29099 | reverse complement strand
TCAGGACTTCTCCGTAGCTACGCTACTACTTTCCGCTCAACACCTTATCCAACACCTGTGCCAGCGGATCCATGGCATTCACTGCCTCCTGCAGTGTATTGGTCTGTGCCCCGACCTCGATCAGCAGCGATTTCGGGCAAAGATGCATGTTGTACCGATAACTTTTCAGATAAATTTTGCGTGTAAATCCCGGATATAGTTCCGTCGCCGCCAGCTGCATTTTCAGAGACATCGCCAGATTGTCTTCAATATAAGGATTGCGCAGATAATCAATATCTCCGGTAGCCGTTGTCTTGCTCAGCCCATTGAAAAACATCACCTGCGCCATATCCACACCATTGATGTTTGTTGCCAGCCGCGTCGTATCCGCCACACCGTCACGATGCAGATCGATCACCACTTCTATCGAAGGATGATCCTGCAATATTTTCTGAATAGCCGGAGCTGCTACATTATACGCATGATCCCGGTCTGTATCATAGATTCCCGTATCATGTAATACATGATAACCGTATGTATCCTGTAAAATCTGTGTCAGACGGTTTCCGACCGCGATCACGGATGTGTTTGGATCTCCCTCCACAGAATCCGCATAGCCTTCGGAACCATGGGTATGATAGATTAGAATCTGTGGTACATCTTCCGTAGTTTTCTGGATCGTGCAATTCTTATTCAGCAGATTTTGCACCACCAGCTGTGAACTGTTGATGGTAGTGGATTTGTCCACTGTATAATAATGCTGGATCAGATAATCAAAATCATTCAATTTTTCCAGCGATACGAGATTTTCCCCAGCCGACGCTGATGCTGATGCCGTCTCAACTGACGGATTACCATTTTCACCTGTCTGCGTATTCCCGGAACCTGTCTGGTCCACAGAAATGTCTTTATTTTCCTCTGAAGCATCCGCCGCCTGTGTCTCCTGCGGATCTTTCTTGGCCAGAATCTGCTCATAAGACAACTGACTCTCTGACTGCATATCATACATAGTTGTATCGTCTTCTTCTATATATAACGACTGTACTGCGCTGCCGGAAGCCAGCAGCGGTGCATACTGTTTCAGCATCTGATAACAGATCTGATATTGCAGCCGATTCCACAGATTGGTGTTATGGATCGCAAATACCGCTATAAGCGCAGTGAAAAACAGTACGAGGAAACCGGTTCCCCGCACTATCCAACGTACGCCTCTCTCTTTTCGCTTTCTTTTCCTTGTAACTTTTAACATTTTTCCCATATATACTATATATGAAATTGTGTCTGAATTATGCTTACATTTTATGGTTCTTTATTTCTTCCGCTTCTGCCATTTTACAGTATAATATTTCAAGCATAACCGATTACCCGCAAAACGCCAGATTGATGGCTTCGGATATCGTATAGCTCATCCGCTTGATCTCCGCATCAATATCCTTTGGTGTTACAAACATATGGTTCAACTGCGGAGACAGCAGTTCCCGGACCAGATTCCGGTGTTCCGCCTCTGTCAGTCTGTTCCACGAAGTCTTCAACGGCTGCAGGCTTTCCGCATGTGCCAGTTCATCAATCAGGGCAGACATAGAATCATAGACGATCGTCGCCGCTTCTACTACGGTCGGAATACCGATAGCGATGACCGGAATCCCTGTGGTTTCTTTTGTAATACTGTAACGGTGATTTCCCACACCGGAACCCGGATAAATCCCTGTATCTGTAATCTGGATCGTCCGGCCCAGACGGCGGACACTGCGGGCAGCCAGCGCATCTACCACGATCAGATAATCCGGTTTTACTTCGCGGATAATTCCTGTAATAATCTCCTGGCTTTCCATGCCTGTCTGGGCCATAACGCCGGGCACAATGGCACTGACGGGCTGCACCTGCTCATTTTCATAGGCCCGTCTGCCAAATTCTTTTATAATATGCCGTGTGATATACAGATTGTCTGCCACCTGCGGTCCCAACGCATCCGGTGTCACAAGACGATTGCCAAGGCCGGCTACCAGGATAGACGTACCCTCCAGCTCATGCTTCGCTTGTGCGAATCCTTTTCTGCTTACTTTTTTCTGATTTTCAGTACTTTCTTTATAATTCTTTTGCTTATCACAAACCGGGATCAGTTCTTTCAGAATCTCTGCCAGACGCTTTGATATCTCCCGGTGATAATCCTCATCATCTTCGATCATCTCAGCTGCTTCCAGTGTAATATAAGTTCCTTTCGGTTTTCCCATCTGTTTTGCACCATTCTCTGTAGTGATCCGCACCGTCGTAATGTGGATCTGTTCTTCCCCATAATCTTCTTCCGTGACTGAAATTCCTTTCGTCTCTTCCTGTGCTTTGGTGATCCGTTCATTTTCCTCTACTGCAAGGTCTGTTCTGACTTCAAACATATAAAAACACCCCGATTTCTTCTAAGTTTTCATAGTATTGTAAAAAGTACAAACAATTATACCAATTTTTTCATTTTTTTCGGTTTTTCCCTTGACAATTCCAATTTCTGACCCTATAATACATGAGTATGTTTACATTAGTTCGTCCGTGTCCGGCTTTAATGTAACAATCATTTAAGAATTCTCAGCATGGGAGGTGTACAGATTGGCTAACATTAAATCAGCAAAGAAAAGAATCTTAGTTGCGCAGACAAAGACAGAAAGAAATAAATCTATCCGTTCTTCAGTGAAAACAGCTATTAAAAAAGTAGAGGCAGCTGTTGCAGCAAATGATAAAGAAGCAGCTTCTGCAGCATTAGTATCCGCTACTTCCGTTATCAGCAAAGCTGAATCTAAAGGTGTTTATCACAAAAACAATGCTTCCAGAAAAATTGCTCGTTTAGCAAAATTAGTGAACAGCATTGCGTAACAAGTGCGAATAAATACGAATTAATAAAGAACAATTGGTGCCGTCATACCAATTGTTCTTTTTTTGCAATTCTTTATTATATATCATTTCGTATAATTGACCAGATTTTCCAGCACTTCTGCCGCTTTTCCTGAATCAATCGCTTCTTTTGCAAGAATGATTCCATCTGCAATACTCTCAGCCTTTCCGCCGATATAAAGTGCCGCACCTGCGTTCAGCAGTACAATCTCACGTTTTGCTCCCCGCTCTTCCCCGGAGAGGATCGCACGGGTAATCTCTGCATTTTCTGCGGCCGTTCCGCCCTGCAGTTCTGCCAGATCTACGGTCTTGAATCCAAAATCTTCCGGTGCGATCTCATAGGTTTCTACTGTTCCATCTTTTAGTTCTGATACAACAGTCTTTGTACTCAATGTAATCTCATCCATATGATCTCTGCCACTGACTACCAGAGCACGTTTGACACCAAGCTGCCCCATAACAGATGCAATGATTTCTGTCAGTGCCGGATCATAGACACCGACTACCATACCCTTTGCTCCGGATGGGTTTGCCAGAGGACCAAGGATATTGAATACGGTACGGATTCCCATCTCGCTTCGCGCCTGTCCCACAAACCGCATGGATTTGTTAAAGGTCTGTGCAAACATAAATCCAATGCCGACTTCATCCACGCATGCTTCTACTTTTTCCGGTTCCATCATGATATTTACACCAAGCTGCTCCAATACATCACCGGCACCGCTCTTGCTGGAAATGGAACGATTGCCATGTTTTGCCACAGAAACACCGGCTGCTGCCGTCACAATGGCAGATGTCGTAGAAATATTGAAAGAATACGTGCAATCCCCTCCGGTTCCAACCAGATCAATATAATGATCGGAATGCGGATGAATATGCTCTGCTTTATCTGCCAGCACAGAGGCCAGACCAGCGATTTCATCAATCGTCTCTCCTTTCATCCGCAATCCGGTCAGAAAAGCTCCGATCTGAGCCTGTGTAGCTGCACCGGTCAGAAGAAGTTCCATGACTTCTCCTGCCTCTTCCCCTGTCAGATCCTGTCTGTCTGCTACTCTCTGAATTGCCTGTTTCATATCCATAATACTAATTACTCCTTTTTCACAACCAACTGTTCATAAGACTCACCCGAATTTCATACTCAAATCTTATGAAAATCAAGCATTTTTATTTCAACTCTGTCTTAAAAGTCTGAATATATGCTTTTGCCACATCCAGATCATACTGATTTTCTTCCATCAAGTTAATAAAATGAGAACCAACGATGGCACCATCAATAATATCCTTCATTGGTGCTACATCTGCTGCAGTACGAATACCAAATCCCATCATGACCGGAATCTGAGCCTGCTCTTTTACTGATTTCAGATAAGAAATAACTTCTTTGTGGAAACTTGCACCCTGACCGGTGACACCCATGGATGATACGCAATACACAAATCCTTTTGCATCTTTCAGAATTTCCGGAATACGTTTACCGGATACCGGTGCTACCAGCTGGATCAGGATTGTTGCATTCTGTTTTGCCAGTGCATCTTTTAACGGCTGCTGTTCTTCCAATGGAAGATCCGGAATGATCAGTCCATCCACACCGACCTTAGCACATTTCTCCGCAAACGCTTCTAATCCATAATGAAGCACGGTATTGTAATACATCATAAATACGATTGGCAGTTCACATCCATCTTTTCGGACTCCATCCACCAGTTCAAAACATTTCCTTAAGTTGGTTCCCTTTAAAATAGAACGATAGGACGCATCCTGAATGACCGGTCCGTCTGCTGCCGGATCAGAAAACGGAATACCAAGTTCCAGAATATCCAAACCTGCTTCCTCCTGTGCACGGATCAGCTTTGCGCAATGATCCATATCCGGAAGTCCTGCAGTAATATATGTAATAAATGCTTTTTCCTTTTTTTCCTGTAATGACTGTAATTTTTTCTCTATACGGTTCATGATCTTCTACTCCAATTTATTTTCCTTGATTCTTTCACTTCTGATTTCAGTGTAATAACAAATAGCATGTGTTTTATCCTTAGTTCAGATAACCTTTCCCTGCCAGATAGTTCGCAATCGTATTGACATCTTTGTCGCCGCGTCCGGACAGACACACGATCATGGACTGCTCCGGTCTCATTTCTTTTGCCTTTTTAAAGGCATATGCCATGGCATGTGCACTTTCGATGGCCGGAATGATTCCTTCCAGTTCGCATAATTCCATCAGTGCGTCCATTGCCTCTTTATCCGTGATCGATACATACTGTGCTCTGCCACTGTCACGCAGATATGCATGTTCCGGTCCCACACCCGGATAATCCAACCCTGCCGAAATGGAATGTGCCAGCTGAATGTTTCCATCTTCATCCTGCAGCAGATAGGAACGCATGCCATGCAGGGTTCCCGGCTCTCCAAGAGCCATAGCTGCCGCATGTTTTCCTGTCTCTACACCAAGTCCTGCTGCTTCCACACCGATCAGCTGTACCTCTTTTTCCTCGATAAATTCTGCAAACATACCGATGGAATTAGAACCGCCACCTACGCAGGCCATAACCACATCCGGAAGTTTTCCTTCAGCCTCGTAATGCTGCGCTTTTGCTTCTTTGCTGATGACACGCTGGAACTCTTTGACCATCTTCGGATACGGATACGGACCTACGGCAGAACCAATAACATAGAACGTATCCTCCGCTGTTTTTGCCCAGGTGCGGATTGCCTCGTTTGTGGCATCTTTTAAAGTGTTGCTTCCTGACTCTACGCTGACTACTTTTGCCCCAAGCATCTCCATACGCATTACGTTTAATGCCTGACGCTCAATGTCTTCTTTTCCCATGTAAACGGTGCATTCCATGTCAAACAGTGCTGCGCCGGTTGCGGTTGCAACACCGTGCTGACCTGCTCCGGTCTCTGCAATGACTTTTTTCTTACCCATACGTTTTGCCAGCAGAATCTGACCGATCACGTTGTTGATCTTGTGCGCACCGGTATGATTTAAGTCTTCCCGTTTCAAATATATTTTGGTGCCGTATTTTTTGCTGAGACGCTCTGCATAATACAGCGGTGTCTCACGCCCTACATACTGTTTCAGGTAATAATTGTACTGCTTGATAAACTCCGGATCTCTGATGGCTGCCTCAAATGCCTCATCCAGTTCCTCTAAAGTATTCATTAATGACTCAGACACATACTGTCCTCCAAATTCTCCGTAATATGTATTTTTCTTGTTCATAGTTTTAACCTTTCTGTCTTTCTCAAATGTTACGTTGCATTTTTCTGGTAAAGCGGACATTCGCAATCCGCTTTCACTACCTGCTCTCCAAATCTTATTAAAGCAATGTCTCAACAATGCTTCACGGCGGAAATGAATTTGCGGATCAAATCTGCATCTTTAACTCCGTTTCGTTCCACGCCACTGCTGACATCCACCACATCCGGATGCAACATCCGGATTCCGTTTTGCACATTTTCTATATTCAGACCGCCTGCCAGAATAAACTGACGGTTTTGTATTTTCAGTTTTTCAGGAAACACAAATGTCTGTTCTTCTGCTTCCCATCCGAAAGTTTTGCCGGATCCGTATTCTGCTCCGTCTACCACATACCCCCGGATATTGGATGACTGTACAAACAGCTCATCTGCATTTTCCTCTGTACTTCCTGCGATATTCACTGCCTGCCACAATGCCAGACCTCCGTCTGACTGACAATCCGCCGGGATGGCCCCGTGAATCTGGATCAAATCAAATCCCATATCATTGAATTTTCCTACTTCGTCTTGGGATGGGCTGACACACACCGCAACTGACTGGATCTTCGGATTTTTCTTCAATTCTTTTATTAGCATCTCTGCTTTTTCATAGCTGACATTTCGTTTGCTTTTTTCAAAAAAAACAATTCCCGCATAATCAGCACCGTATGCATTGACTGCTTCGATGTCCTCCGGTCTGCTCAGACCGCATATTTTTACTTTCGTCATCTCTTCACACTTTCTGTAACTTTTGATTTACAATCTGTTGTAAAGCGGACATTTGCAATCCGCTTTCGCTACTTGCTCATGAATGCAGTCGCTTTTTCGTTCCATTACAGTGCTTTCCAGTGTTTTGCCAGTTCCTGTGGATTAGCGGCTTCCATAAATGCACGTCCGATCAAAAATGCATCCACACGGCATTCTTTCAGATATTTCACATCCTCATCTGATACGATACCGCTCTCTGCTACAAAAATGCGGTCATCCGGAACCATCTTGCTCAGACGCTTTGTAGTATCAAGTTTAATTGTGAAATCTCTGAGATCCCGGTTGTTGACACCGACAATCTTCGCTCCGCAATTTAATGCCCTATCCATTTGTTCTTCCGTATGAGCTTCAAACAGGGCATCCAGTCCCAGTTCCGTGGTCAGCTGATAAAAATCTTTCATCTGCACATCATCCAAAATTCCGGTAATCAGAAGAATTGCATTGGCACCAATCACTTTTGCCTCATAAAACTGATATTCATCGATCATAAAATCCTTCCGTAATATCGGAAGTGGTGAAATTTCCCGGATTTCTTTCAGATAATGCACAGTTCCAAGAAAGTGGTCCTCTTCTGTCAGACAAGATATACAGTCTACAGATGCATTATATTCGTCGATCCGTTTTGTCAGATCAATCTGACTGTTGATATTCCCGAGACTTGGTGAAGCCTTTTTGAATTCTCCGATAATGGAGATTCCCGGTTTTGCAAGACCCTCATAAAAACTTGCCGGATGTGCCTCACACTTTTCTGCCATCTTCCGCATCTCCGTCATTGAAATACGGGATTTATGTTCCACCAACCGTATTTTTTTATCTTCCACAATTTTATCTAATATCATCTTTTTTACTCCTCTACACACCTTCACAACTCACTCGCACCATTTGTCACTATGCGATCAGCTCATTTCTCATTCTTCTCGACTGAGGTAAACTGTGACAAAAAGTTTTCCATCATGCGTTTTCCGTGTTCGGTATACACGGACTCCGGATGGAACTGTAATCCGATCACCGGATATTTTTTATGCTGCATGGCCATTATTTCTCCGTCCTCTGTGGTGGCCAGCACTTCCAGGCAATCCGGAAGATTGTCTGCGGACACCGCCAGAGAATGATATCTGGCTACCCGGATTGGAGACTCGATTCCGTCAAAAATTCCGGTTCCGGTGTGATGGATCAGAGACTGCTTTCCATGATACAGCTGTTTTGCATAAGTAACGGTTCCCCCCAGTGCCTCACCGATGGTCTGGTGTCCGAGACAGATGCCAAGGATTGGAATCTTGTCATAAAACTCCTTCACCACATCCAGGCAGATACCGGCTTCCTTTGGGCTTTTCGGTCCCGGTGAAAGTACAATCTTCTCCGGTGCCATCTTGCAGATTTCCTCAATGGTGATCTTATCGTTTCGAACCACCTCAATATCCTCCCGAAAGATTCCCATATATTGATATAAGTTGTATGTAAATGAATCGTAATTATCGATCAGTAAAATCATAATATTTCCTCCGCTACCAGTGTTTTTGCCAATGCCATAGCTTTGTTACAACACTCCTGATATTCCTTTTCCGGAACGGAATCTGCAACAATCCCGGCGCCGGCCTGAAGATATACGTTTTCTCCTTTTTTAATCATTGTCCGGATCGTGATACAGAAATCCATGTCCCCGGAGAAGTCCACATATCCGGTGGCTCCGCCGTACAGGCCTCTGCGTACTGTCTCCAGTTCATCAATGATCTCCATGGCACGAATCTTCGGGGCTCCGCTTAATGTTCCTGCCGGAAGAAAGGATGCCACCAGATCAAATGGATGATACGTTCCTTTTTTTCGCCCCTCCACCAAAGATACAATATGCATCACATGAGAGTAATACTGAATTTTCATAAAATCTGTCACTTTAACGCTTCCAAACTCGCTGACCCGTCCCATATCATTTCTCGCCAGATCCACCAACATGACATGTTCCGCTTTTTCTTTTTCATCTGCTAACAGTTCATCCGTCAGACGTTTGTCTTCATCTTTTGTTTTTCCTCTCGGTCTTGTTCCGGCAATCGGGCAGGTATATACCCGTTTTCCCTGCTGCTTCACGATCATTTCCGGAGAACTTCCGATGACTTCAAAGGATCCGAAATTAAAGTAGTACAGATACGGAGATGGATTCAGTTCCCGCAGTTCCCGGTACAGATCAAATCCGCTCTGCTTTGTCTCCAGTGTCCATCTCTGGGATAATACTGTCTGAAAAATGTGCCCTTCCCGGATATAGTGTTTGATTTTTTCAACTTTTGCACTGTATTCTTCCAGCGTATCTGACTGGCGTATGATCCTGCCGTCCCGCTGAAACCGAAATGCACTGGCCTGACCTCTGTTTTTTCTGGCTTCCCGGATCATGTTTTCTGCCTCTTCCAGCGCTTGCCGTTTTCCATCTTCATCATCGGATCTCAGCACCACGGCTGTCATAGTCTCTGCCACATGATCGATCATCAGGAACTTTGTCATCAGCATCATCTGAATGGTCTCAATGCCGATTTCATCCGGATTATCGTCCGGAAGGACTTCTGTATATCGGATAAAATCATAACCAAGCTGTCCCACCAGTCCACCGGAGAAATTCAGCTCCGCATGATCATTTTTTATCTCAAATTCACTGTAATATGCTTTCAGCTGATTCAGCGGATTTCCTTTCCAAACTTCTCTGCTGCCATCCGCTCTGGTAATCACCAGGGACTGTCCCTCGGAAGAAATCAGTTCCTCCGGTTCCGCTCCCATAAACGTATAACGGTCATAATTTTTATCATAGCTTTCCAACAGGAATCCAACTTTATTTCCCACAAGATTCTGATACATGCCAATTGCAGTTTCATTTACAATACTGACGGTTTTTTTGTAAACTCTCAATGTACGCTTCATTTTTTCCAGTCCTTTCTATCCTGTAACACTTTCCGTGGATATCCAAAGGAATGATTACGAACCTTTTCTCTTTTCTGATTTTAAATCAAAAAAACCCTGGCCGTGAATTCTCACAGCCAGGGACGAATATACGTTTCGTGGTGCCACCCTTTATTCATTGTGCTCTGCACAACCTCAATCCGATACGGAATCTCTTCGATATCTTTCCCCTGTAACGTGAGGACACGGCATCCGCTACTTACAGCCACCTGTGTTCGCTTTGCATCTCACAAATCCATTCCCTTTATACTTACCTGCCGGAATCTCACCATCACCGACTCTCTGTAAAGCAGTGCCATAAAGGTACTCCTTTTGTTCTTTGACTTTATTCTCTGTCATTTGTTTTTTGACATGGTAGCACGTTACCACGCTGATGTCAATATTTTTTTCAAAATTAATTCCTACTTTTTTACTCTGTAAGTAAATATGCCCTGCATATCACAGATTCTTTTTACAAATTTCATCAGAATCTGTGATATGCAAGGCATTTATCCTTACAAGAAAAATATTAACATATCAATAATAAATACTGGTATCAGGAACCGCAACGACCAGGTCATATATCCAAAAAAGGACGGCATGCGGATACCGTTTTCCTCCGCAATAGATTTTACCATGAAATTCGGCGCGTTACCGATATATGTATTGGCTCCCATAAATACCGCGCCACAGGAGATTGCCTCCAGCATAATCTGCGGTACGATACCAACACTCGTCTGCAGACCTGCAGTTGCACCCAGCGTTCCTGCAGTGGTAAGAAATACCAGATATGTCGGTGTATTATCCAGAAAACTGGACATGGCACCGGTTACCCAGAACATCTGCCACGGTTCGGTCAGACCAAGCTCTGCACCTTTTGCTTTCAAAATCAGAAGTGCCGGGATCATCGTAATAAAAATACCAATAAACAGCACTGCCACTTCCTGAATAGCACCCCAGGAAAAATGGTTGTCCTCTCTTACACTTTTATTTGTTGTCTTGAAAGAAAGGAAGGCTGCTGCCAGAATAATCACAACCTCTATGATAGCCGCATAGGTAAGTTTTACTTCTCCGAATATGTGGATTCCTCCTCCAAATACTTTTGTAGATGGAAGTATACCACTTAAAATAACAGCTACTACAATTGCTGCCAGGAAAATAATATTGTGTGCACCTACGACACGGATTGCCTCTTTCTCACCTTTTGCTACTTCCGGTACAATACCTTCCGCCAGATCCTTACGGTAAGCCCTGGAATCCAGAATATAGAAGATCACAAGCAGGATCACAACATTTAAAATCATAATTGGAATCAGACGCAGGCTCCAGAAGAATGGAACATTACGCATAAATCCCATCAGCAATGGCGGATCTCCTACCGGTGTCAGACATCCTCCGATATTGGATACCAGGAAAATAAAGAACACAACGACCTGCGTCTTTCTGGAACGCCATTTATTTGCACGGATCAGCGGACGAATCATAACCATGCTGGCACCCGTCGTACCAATCCAGCTGGATAACAGTGTACCGATCAGAAGCAAGATCACGTTTACCTTTGGTGATCCACGCAGCTCTCCTTCAATAGTAATATTGCCGGATACACAAAATAATCCAAACAACAACACAATAAATGTAAAATAGTCACCTACAATTACTTCCAGCAATTGCTCACTCATTACGCCAAAGCCATAGCGAATAGCAAACGGAATCAAAAACAACAGTGACCAAGCTATAACTGCATATTTCTGATTTCTTTCCCACCAGGCTGGTTTTACCAGTGGAAAAACCGCGATACTAAGCAGCATTCCTAAAAATGGAATGCAAAATAACAATGAAATTGAATTGCCCAAATCCATTGATGATACCTCCAGTCCTATACTTAAAATCTAATCAATCACAATTTGTTTAGCCAATCCCATCCTATCTGATTTCAGTTCAGCAGCTTTTTGTACTGCTCAGCGCAAAGCGTTCATTCGCAATCAATTCCCTTACATCAGATAGAGGTTCTCATTGTTAATGCTTATATGATCCCCTGAAGATTCCAGATTCTCCCTCAGTGGATAACCTTTTTTCATATTTTTATTTATAATATATCCTGTGTGCAGCATTGTGGCATTTTCCGTATCCGAAATCGGAACTACTTCTGTCTGCCCGATATCTGCTTCCGCATACCATACCTGATATTCATCTGCCCGTGGCAGAGATATATCCATACTCTCATCATCCAGACAAATCACATGGTTCAGTTCCGTTTCCGGCATTCCAAGCAACGCAAGATCTTTCTTCATTTGGCAAAGCATATGCACACGTTCGATACTTTTCTCTCTCTGTGGCAGAAGTACAAAATCATCACTGCCTTCAAATCCATAGGTATGATTCAAGCTCTGCACTTCACTCACATAATATTCTAATTTATCTTTTTCTTCCCGTTCTTCCTTATTCTCCAGCACTTCATATTCCCATGCCATGTTCTCCATACTGTATACATTCAGATCCCATGCACGGTACAATGCCTGTGTGGATGCACGCATCTCACTAATTGAAATTCCAAGGATCAGTGGTACAAGCAGAAAAAGACAAATTCCTCTTTGTATTATACTTGTCGTATAGTTTCGCTTCATACTCAACCCCGCCTTTTATCCGTACAATTATAATACAAAACTTTCAAAAAGAACAGATAAAAATCGCATTTTTATATACATATTCTTTCTCATTTTATGCAAAAAAATCCTTTTCCATTAAATGTTGTTTTTTTTCATACCCTATTCCTCCGCATTTTTTATAATTTCTTTTTTGTGTAACCATTTATAATCTTGTTACAAACTCAACTGCATTTTTTATATCATCTTCATCTGGATGCCCTTTTGCAATTCCACCCACCAGTTTAAATGGACCAAATGTGTCATAACCCTTGCATCCGAATTTTCCTATCACTTTAGAACGCTTCTTGTCCAAAATCTGCTCTATGGATTTATAATTCGCACTTCCACCATACGTACAGAGCAGAAATATCTTTTTCTCATCCGGTAGATTTTTCTCTGCAAACTCCAATATCAACTGATGAAATTTTGAAAAATAGATTCCTGATGCAAACCCGATCATATCATAACTGCTCAGATCTGCATCTGGCTGGTTTACAGCATCTATCAAATCGATCTGGCACTCTTCTGCTATGCCCTTTACTAATTTTTCTGTATTTCCATGATGTACAGATACATATACAATTGCTTTTCTCATTTGTTTTCCTTTCTGCTTAATATCTCCACCAGTCTTTTTTCCTTAAGTTTCTATAAAAATAACCCTTACAAACAGTGTCACCACCATTCGTAAGGGTTATTATCATTTCAGAAATTTAACACAATCTTTGATTATGCGTTCATCTGTGCTGCCACTTCAGCTGCAAAGTCTTCGCTTTTCTTCTCAAGACCTTCACCTGTCTCGAAACGTACAAAACCTGTGATTTTGATATCAGCTCCAACTTCTTTGGAAACCTGCTGTAAGTATTTAGCAACAGTCTGTTTTCCATCCTCTGCTTTAACGTAAGCCTGCTCCATTAAGCAAACTTCTTTCAGCTCTTTGTTCAGACGTCCGATGATCATTTTCTCAATGATATTTTCCGGTTTGTCCGGGTTCTCGTTTTTAGCCTGAGCAAGAAGGATAGCTTTCTCATGCTCTTTGTACTCTTCGCTTACATCCTCAGAAGAAACATATTTCGGAGCAAGAGCTGCAACCTGCATTGCTACGTTTGTAAGAGCTTCTTTTACAGCGTCGTTTACAACTGCTGTCTCAGCTTTTACAAGAACACCGATACGTCCGCCACCGTGAATATAAGAAACGATGCATCCGTTCTCCTGTGTCTCTTTCTGGAATCTACGAATGTTCAGGTTCTCACCGATAACTGCAATTTTCTCTACAAGAGCATCTTTTACAGTTTTGGAAGAATCTGCATTCCATGCTTCTGCCATAAATGCATCCATATCAGCTGCATCAGATGCAACAGCCTGAGCTGCAACAGCTTCTACATACTCCTGGAATGTATCATTTTTAGCAACGAAATCTGTCTCAGAGTTAACCTCTACGATTGCTGCTGTGTTGTCACCATCCATAGCGACACGTACAAGACCTTCTGCTGCGATACGTCCAGCTTTTTTCTCAGCTTTTGCCTGTCCGTTCTTTCTTAAGAACTCAACAGCTGCATCCATATCACCATTTGTCTCTGTAAGAGCCTTCTTGCAGTCCATCATACCTGCACCGGTCATCTCTCTTAATTCTTTTACCATTGATGCTGTAATTGCCATGGTTTTATTCCTCCGATTTCATTCATAGTGATGCGGTTTCCCGCAAATCTACAGATTACTCCTCTGTTCCTTCAGCCTCTTCGAAAACTTCCTCATCAGTTTCTACTGTACCCTGTTTTGCTTCGATAACAGCATCTGCCATTTTAGAAACGATCAGTTTTACGGCTCTGATAGCATCATCGTTACCCGGGATTACATAATCTAACTCTTCCGGATCACAGTTTGTATCTGCGATACCGATCAGCGGAATTCCCAGTGTATGAGCTTCCTGAACACAGATTCTCTCTTTTTTCGGATCTACAACGAAGATAGCATCCGGGATTCTGTCCATCTCTTTGATACCGCCAAGGTTTTTCTCAAGTTTATCCCACTCTTTTTTGATGTTGATAACTTCTTTTTTCGGCAGAACATCAAATGTTCCATCCTCAGACATTTTCTCGATTGCTTTCAGTCTTGCGATACGGCTCTGGATTGTTTTGAAGTTTGTGAGCATACCACCTAACCATCTCTCGTTTACATAGTACATTCCACAACGCTCAGCTTCTGCCTGGATAGCATCCTGTGCCTGTTTCTTTGTACCAACAAAAAGGATTGTACCACCTTCTGCAACGATATCTGCTACTGCATTGTAAGCTTCGTCAACTTTACCTACAGATTTCTGTAAGTCGATGATGTAGATACCATTTCTCTCTGTGTAGATGTACGGAGCCATTTTAGGGTTCCATCTTCTTGTCTGGTGTCCGAAATGTACACCTGCTTCCAGTAACTGTTTCATTGAAATAACGCTCATTTTTTTACCTCCATGGTTTTGTTTCTTCCATATGCATCTCACCCGCCGGTTCACCCTGTGGGCACCATCCCGGTTAGTCCGCATATGTGATTAATATAGTATTTATCTCAAAAAAGCACGCAAAAAATCCTGTGGCTTTTCTCAGACCGATTCAGTATAACATACTTATAGATACGCTTCAAGATATTTTTAATCATTTTTTGTCTTGAGATTGTCTAATTCTTCAAACACCGCATCATTTAATACTTTAATGTAGGTTCCTTTCATTCCGGAAGAACGTGATTCAATAACACCGGCACTTTCAAACTTCCGCAGTGCATTGACAATAACGGAACGTGTGATACCTACACGGTCAGCGATCTTGCTGGCTACCAGGATACCCTCACGACCTTCCAGTTCATCAAAAATATGCTCGATGGCATCCAGTTCTGAGTAAGAAAGTGTGCTCAGTGCAGATTTTACAATCTGTTTTTTTCTGGTCTCTTCCTCATTCTCTTCATTTACGGAACGCATCATCTCCAAACCTACGACTGTGGTGCCATATTCGCACAGGATAATATCATCAATGTCAAACTGTGCATTCTGACGATATACAAATAATGTACCGAGACGTTCTCCTGCAATATCAATCGGTGCTATGGTTGCCGCATAGCCGTTTCCACTATCCATCGTAAATCCAAGTGTCTCCAGATTTACATTTTCTTTTGTAGAAAGGATACCAAGTAACCGTTCATTTAAAGATGCATCGATATAATTTCCCACCTGATCTGCCAGAAGTTCTGTAATCTCTACTACTTCCGGACGAAGACCTGTTCCCAGAACTTTTCCTTTTTTACTGATTACCAGTACGTTGGATGCAAGGATATCTGTCATAACATCACAAATGTCATTAAAAACAACCTTAGACGAATTGTTATTATGAAGCAGTTTTCCGATTTTTCTTGTTTTGTCTAATAACTGTACGCTGCTCATAGCTTCCTCCATATATTCTTTATCAGTTATGCCGATTTTACAGCAAAAAATAGTACTAAGATAATTAACAGCCATATCTTAGCACTATTTTTCTGTAAATTCAACAAATTTTATTTAAATCTGTCAGATTTTTTCAAATTATACAAGAAATTTTAAAAAAAGCAATTTTTTCATGCACTTTATACATTTATTTTTCTTTCAGTCGAATGGACGTGAAATCAGGCATGTGATTTTGACCAGATTCAAGTCGAACGCACGTGAGACTTGGTGCGTGATTCTGGTCAGCGTAAGCTGGCATACTCTTCTCAGCATCACTGCACATCTATACTTCGTTCTATTCCTCAGAAGTCTCTGGTTTTTCCATAACATAGCCACATTGCTCATCTGCGCACACCAGCTTGTTTCCCTTTTCTACCATGTAACCACCACACTGCGGACATGGAACTTTGGACGGTTTCTGCCAGGACATGAAATCGCAATCCGGATTGTTCTCGCATCCGTAATATTTTCTGCCTTTTTTCGTCTTTTTCAGAACAATATCTTTTCCACATTTCGGGCAGGCTACACCTATCTTCTCAAAATATGGTTTTGTATTACGACACTCCGGGAAGCCTGGGCAGGCAAGGAATCTGCCATGTGGTCCGTATTTAATGACCATGTGACGTCCACACTGTTCGCAGACCACATCTGTCACCTCATCCTCGATTTTAACTTTCTCCAGTTCTGCCTCTGCTGCCTTGACTGCCGCATCCAGATCCGGGTAGAAGTTCCGGATGATCATTTTCCAGTCTACGGTTCCCTCCTCTACTTTATCCAGCAGGGACTCCATATTTGCTGTAAAGCGCTCATCCACAATTTCCGGGAAAGCCTCCTTCATGATATTATTGACAACTTCTCCAAGTTCAGATACATAGAGGTTCTTATTTTCTTTTACGATATATCTTCTGCCAAGGATGGTCGTGATCGTCGGTGCATAGGTACTCGGACGGCCGATACCAAGTTCCTCCAGCGTCTTTACAAGAGATGCTTCCGTGAAATGTGCCGGTGGCTGCGTAAAATGCTGCTTCGGCTCAATTTCTTCTTCGGTCAGCTCTGAGGTCTCATCCAGTGATTTGGATAAAAATACACGGTCGGATTTTTCTTCATCCAGACTATACACAGACATAAAACCATCAAATTTTACTTTGGACGCAGACACATGAAACCGGTATTTTCCAGCACCGATGGTAACAGATGTCGTCTCATATACTGCCGGTGTCATACAACTTGCCGCAAAACGGTTCCAGATCAGCTGATACAGCCGGAACAGATCTCTGCTCAGAGAATCCTTGACTATGGCCGGAGAACGGTTCAGATCCGTTGGACGGATTGCTTCATGGGCATCCTGGATTTTTGCAGTGTTTTTCTTTGTATCTACGCTGCCACCCACATAATCGGCACCATAATTTGCACTAATGTACTCAGACGCTGCTGCCTCAGCCTCCTCAGATACACGAGTGGAATCGGTACGCAGATAAGTAATGAGTCCCACAGTTCCGCTGCCTTTGATATCCACACCCTCGTACAATTGCTGCGCCAGACGCATCGTTTTCTGAGTAGAAAAATTCAGATGCTTACTCGCTTCCTGCTGCAAGGTACTTGTCCGGAACGGAAGCGGCGGCTTTTTGGTGCGTTCACCTTTTTTCACTTCCAGTACTTTGTACTCACAAGACTCAATCTCTTTTAAAATTGCATCCAGCTCCGACTGATTGTGGATCTGGATTTTTCCGTTTTCATCACCATAGAATTTTGCAACCAGCGGTTTTTTCTCACCTTTTACATTTAATGTCACATCAATCGTCCAGTATTCTTCCGGAATAAACGCATTAATCTCTTCTTCACGGTCACAGATGATACGCAATGCTACAGACTGTACACGTCCCGCGCTTAAGCCTCGTTTTACTTTTGCCCAAAGTACTGGACTGATCTTGTAACCAACCATACGATCCAGTACACGACGCGCCTGCTGTGCATCCACCAGATTCATATCGATCTCGCGGGGATTCTTCAGGGAAGCTTTTACCGCATTCTTTGTAATCTCATTAAATGTAATACGTTTCGCATCTTTGTCCCCCAATTTCAATGCGCTTGCCAGATGCCAGGAAATTGCCTCACCCTCACGGTCCGGGTCAGTTGCGAGATACACTTTTTCTGCTTTTTTCACTTCTTTTCGCAGATTTGCCAGAATATCTCCTTTTCCACGGATGGTAATATATTTCGGTTCAAAGTCATTTTCCACATCAAATCCAAGCTGACTTTTCGGCAGATCCCGCACATGTCCGTTGGATGCTGCCACCTCATAATTTTTTCCAAGAAATTTCTTGATTGTCTTAACCTTTGCCGGAGACTCCACGATCACTAAATACTTCGCCATATTTATCCCTCTTTAACCTCTATGTTCTTAATAATTATATACTTTTACTAAAATAGTTTTGAAAGGTCTCCTGCACCAACCTGTACCGCTTCAAGTTACCAAGATCTCGCAGCACAGTAAGCAGGTCCAAACCTGTTTCTTCTATAATATAGTTGATATGTTTTGGATGTAAATCAAGACAACAATACACCAACTGTTCCGTTTTCGCAAGAGAAATATTTTTTATTTTTGTCGTTTCTGCTTCTTTTTCAGGCAAATATCCCAAATTTTCAAGAAAAATGTCCAAATCATAAATGATTCCTGCCCCTTGCCCGATCAATGCGTTACAACCTTCACTCAGGGCATCTCCGAACCGCCCCGGCACCGCATAGACATCCTTGCCCTGCTCCAATGCTGCATCTGCAGTGATCAGGGAACCGCTCTTTTTCTTCGCCTCCACGACTACCAGACAGTCTGACAGGGCACTGATAATCCGGTTTCGCTCCGGAAACCGGTAAGGCATCGGTTCCGTCCCCGGCGGATATTCTGACAGAATTCCTCCGCCCGAACTCTGAATATTTTCATACAAATTCCGGGCATTTTTCGGATAACACACATCACAACCACACCCAAGCACCGCAAAGGTACTGCCCTTTCCCTGCAATGCCCCCGCGTGGGAAGCACTGTCAATGCCAAGTGCCATGCCACTGATGACCTGCACATCTTTATCTGCCAGCAGTTTTCCCAGCTTCGTTGCAATGCTCCTTCCGTACTCTGAGCACATACGTGCGCCCACAATCCCCACACTCTTCCGGGCATCCGGCATAGCACCTTTGCAGAAGATCGCGTATGGTGGCTGCGCGATGTGTGTCAGCTTGTCCGGATACGCCCTGCTGCTATAGGGAATCAGCCGCATATTTTTTGCCAGAAAACACTCCCAGATACGATTCAAATCCTTCTTCCGGCTTTCCAGCAGATATTGAAGCTCTGTATCAGTAAAAAGGTACATATTTTTCAAAGTCTCTTCTTTTAATTCGTAGACGGCCTGTGCACTGCCACACATTTCCCTGACCCGGATACGTTTCCTGCTGTCGATATACAGCAAAGACGCCAGCCAGAAATCATATTTCAAGTTCTCTTGCGCCTGATTCTTTGCTGCCTGTCCCTGTTCTCCATTCTTTTCTATTTTTCCGAAAACTTCCTTTGTCGTATTCATTAATTCATGCATTTTCAGTCCCTCCTCCAGTAATTCTTGTCTGGATTCCGGAATACAAAAGCCTCTTCCAGATGTCCCCACTGAATATGCTCAGCTCCTGCCAGATCCGCAATGGTACGGGCGGTTTTCAGAATTTTTCCATAGGTACGGGCACTTAAATGGTATTCCTCATACTTCTCCTGCATCCGCTCCGCAGATTCTGCATCCAGTACACAATATTTTTCCAGATCTTCCATATTCATCTGGCTGTTAAACCGATAGCGTCTTCCCCGGAATCGTTCTCGTTGAATTTCATGTACCCGCTTCACCCGGGCACGGATCACTGCACTGCTTTCCTCCTCCCGCATATCCTTCATCGTGGTATACCGGACTTCTTCCGTTTCCACACACAGATCCATACGGTTTAAAAATGCCTGCGAAATACGCCCAATATAATTTTTGATTGCCTGCGGTCTGCAGTTGCAACGATTTAAATTGGGATAAAATCCACAGGGACACGGATTCGTCGATGCCACAAGCATAAAATCTGCCGGATACACAAAACTGCCTCCCACCCGGGAAATATGTACTTTCTTCTCCTCCAGCGGTTCCCTCAATACATCCAGAATTCCCGGCTTAAACTCTGCCAGTTCATCCAGAAACAAAATACCATGATGCGCCAGACTGATTTCTCCGGGATGGGGCTGCTTTCCACCGCCCACCAGTGCCTGTGCCGTCACCGTATGATGTGGACTGCGAAAGGGACGTTCATTTTGGATGATGCGTTCCTGATCCAACAGCCCGCAAAGAGAATAAATCTGAGATAATTCCAGCTTTTCTTCCCGGCTCAGTTCCGGAAGAATCGTAGGAATCCTCTTTGCTGCCATGGTCTTACCGGAACCCGGTGGTCCCATCATCAACAAATTATGCATCCCGCCCACAGCAATTTCACAGGCACGACGCAGCATCGGCTGTCCTCGCAATTCTGCAAAATCCACATCATATTCTGTCTTCCAGAAATCCTGCTGTTCCCGGTAAAAGCAGGTTTCCGGCAATTCCTGCTGACAAATCTGCACAAACTCTTTTAAATTTTTCACCGGAATCACTTTTACAGTATCCAGGATTGCTGCTTCCCTGGCATTCTCCCATGGCACCACAATGCCTTGCATGCCTTCTTTCTGTGCCAGAACTGCCGCTGACAGTACCCCTTTCGTCGGTAGAATACTACCGTTTAGTCCAACTTCTCCAAGCAGCAGATAACTACTTAAAATGTGCTCATCCAAAAACCCGAATGCTGCCAGAACAGATGCTGCCATCGGCAGATCACATCCCGTGCCGGATTTTCGCACATCTGCCGGTGTCAGATTGATGGTAATCTTTTTTGCCGGCAAACGAAATCCTGCATTTTTCAGTGCTGTGCGCACCCGCTCTCTGGCTTCTTTTACCTCGGATGTCAGAAATCCCACCATATCAAAAGAAGGCATACCGTCACTGACATCCGTTTCTACCTGAACCGGAAGTGATTCAAAGCCACAGACTACTGCTGTTTTAATTACACTATACATATATTCATTTTTCCTCTTTTCGTATACGGAAAAAATCCGGCGACTGCCGAAAAAAAGTAAAAAGTAAGATTAAAAGACAAGTTTACTCTAACATATCCACAGGAATCTGTCTATGATAAAAACGCCTGCCGCAATTTTTCCAGCGCTTTCTTCTCAATCCGGCTGACATAGGAGCGAGAAATACCAAGACTGTTGGCTATTTCCCGCTGCGTTACAGGCTTTGTATTATATAGACCGTATCGCCGCCGGATGATCCAATTTTCCCGCTCATCCAGCACCTTCGATACCAATTCATATAATCGCAGAATGTTTTTCTTTTCCACCACACGTTCCCACAGTTCCGGTTCACCGCTCTCCACGATATCCAGTAATTTGATCTGGTTGCCCTCCTTATCTGTTCCGATCGGCTCATAGAGCGACACATCCCTGGCAGTCTTCTTTTTGCTGCGAAAATACATCAGCAGTTCATTTTCGATACAACGGGCAGCATAGGTTCCAAGACGGCTGCCTTTTTCCAAATTATAAGTAGAAACTGCCTTGATCAGTCCGACAGTTCCGATGGAGATCAGATCCTCCATGTCCTCCTGCGTGCCCTGATATTTCCGCGCAATGTGTGCCACAAGCCGCAAATTCCGCTCGATCAATACCGATTTTGCCTGCTCGCTTCCGTTTTTCAGCTGCTCCAGATACTGCTTTTCTTCCAACGTACTCAGCGGCGATTGAAATGATTTCAAATCGGCACCTCCGTGTGCGGCCTTTCTATTATTCTATGTCCGTCAGGCTCTTCCCGTGTCTGAAAATCTGTGTGATTTTTCGTCCCTTACAACATTCAGGAAAGTCTTGGCATATTTCTCCCAAAAAAACAGGAACCAGAAACGTCCCGTTTTCTGATTCCCGTTTTTTATCTGGATATTAATTTCTGAATGGTCAGAACTTTGACACTTCTTTTTCTTCTCCAAATCATTCCCCAAATACTGCTTTATAATCCGCCTGGAACTTTTCGATTCCCTGATCTGTCAGTGGATGTTTTGTCATCTGCTCAATGACCTTGTAAGGTACTGTCGCTATATCAGCACCTGCCAGTGCACAGTCAGTTACATGAATCGGATTTCTTACAGATGCCGCAATAATTTCTGTCTCATAACCATAGACAGCAAAAATCTCTGCGATCGTACGTACCAATTCGATGCCTGGTTGATTGATGTCATCCAGTCTGCCAAGAAACGGAGATACATAGGTCGCACCTGCCTCTGCTGCCAAAAGTGCCTGGTTTGCGGTAAAAATCAGTGTTACATTCGTCTTGATTCCTTCTGATGAAAGTACTTTGACGGCTTTCAGACCTTCGACAGTCATCGGGATTTTTACGACCATATTCGGATGGATTGCTGCAATCTCGCGTCCTTCTCTGATCATTCCTTCTGCATCCACAGTTGTAGCTTTTACCTCTCCGGAAATCGGTCCGTCCACGATGGATGTGATTTCTTTGATCACCTCATTAAAATCACGGCCTTCCTTTGCGATCAGTGACGGATTTGTTGTAACACCACAGATTACCCCCATATCATTCGCCCTTTTAATATCTTCTACATTTGCAGTGTCAATAAAAAACTTCATCTCTGGTAACCCCCTTCTTTAAATTATCTTTATTATACACCAATTTAGAATTTCTGCCACAACGGATTTCGTTTGATAGTTACTTCCGGTCCCAGAACGATATTCACACCATAAATAAGCGCCTCTTCTGCAATCATCTGTCCTATGATTTTACTACAAACAGACAGGAAACCATCATCAATATAGCATATCCTGATCTATTTTAAGATTGGCTCTGAAGTTATCTGAAAACAGCTTTCCCGGCAAATTTCACCGGATATTCTTTGTTCTCTATTTTTCCCATAAAACCGTCTCCGTGCCATCTGTGCCTCTGTAAATCACCCTGCTGATTTTTTTATTTTCCAGAGATTTTTCATAGCGGTATCTCTGTCCACTTTTTTCATAGCTGCGTCTGGCTGCCAGACTGTATCTTCCTGTCAAAACAATGGAATCGTCAACCACATCCTCATGCAGACGAACTTGTGCAGTGTCAATATCGATCCTGTCTTTTTCTTCTGAAGCAGTAACATGCACAATTGCATCTTCGTAACTGGCAGGAAAGACCGGCACAAAATTTATAATGCCAATAGCTGCTGCAAAAGAGACAATGATGACTGCAATCACTGCAACACGTTTTATCACTTTATTTTCCACATTTTTCAAAATCTGATGAAATTCGTTTTCCTTACCTTCTGCATGCGCTTCTGTGCGAGACACTTCTCTTACAATTGTTTCGTCTGTATAAGCACGGAAAACCTGCCTGCAGCCCTCACATTCCGCCATGTGCGCTTCTACCAGCTTCCGACTCTCTGTGCTGCACATATGTTCAATATAAACCGGCATCAAATCCTGTATCACATCACAACTAATGTTATTCATAACCATCCTCCATAAAGCGGACATTCGCAATCCGCTTTCGCTACTTGCTCATGAACGCAGTCGCTTTGCGACCTGTCAGTGGGAGCTTTTAACTCCCACTGACATAAGCATCCCCCTTACCCACCGCTTAGTGCTCTACGCACTTGAAACGGGGGAATGCTTATTCTGCGTTCAAATTATCACTGATTTTCTGTTTTGCCCTGTAATAAGTAACCCCCGCCCAGCTTGGTGATTTCCCAAACAGTTCCGCAATTTCCACAAGAGCAACTTCACCAAACACATGCAAATAGAACACCTCTCTGTACGGTTCCGGCAGTTCATGCAGAACCTTTAACACAGCTTTCGCCGTATCTTTTTCCTCCAGTTTATGTACAAAATCATGTTCCGCACATTCGCGTTCTGCCGGTTCCTGCCCTTTTTTCTTTCTCAGATAAGAGTAATATATATTTTTTGCAATCTGGCAGAGCCAGGATTCCATTTTACAGTCGCCTCGAAAGCATTTTTCATGCAGGATTGCCTTTACAAACGTATCCTGCACGATATCTTCTGTAAGTTCGCGGTTTCCACAAAGTGAAAACACATATCCAAACACAATTTTATAATATCTGGATATGGTATCAATATCTTCCATTTCCACGCCTGCCTCTCATTTTTCATAACTATTTTTCATTCTGATATGCCTCCTCTAAATCTATTTTTACTAATAAGACGCATCAGAATACAATTCATTACAAATTTTATCAAAAAAATACGAAAAAAAGAACCGGCACCGACAATTTCTGTCACAGTTCCAGTTCTTTTTCTCATTATTACCTGTATCTGCCTCTACTTAATATTTCATTGCTTCTTTATGCAAACACACGCGGCGTCACTTTTTCACCCAATGGTTTTGTTTTTGCAAATGGTTCCCTTTTTCGGCACATAAAACTGCTCCACATCCATATGTTCATATTCTAATAATTTTATTTTTTTATCAATACCACCTGCATAACCGGTCAGACTTCCATCCGTTCCCACCACTCTGTGGCATGGCACGATAATAGATATCGGATTATGACCAACCGCACCGCCCACTGCCTGTGCTGACATCCGGGTAAGTCCCCGCTTTTTTGCGATACATGCCGCAATTTCTCCGTAAGTCATGGTTTTTCCATAGGGAATCGACAGAAGAATTTTCCACACTTCCTGCCGGAATTCAGAGCCACTAGCAAAAGACACCGGTGGAAGAAAATCCGGCTCTTTTCCCTGAAAATAAATGTCCAGCCAACGGTCTGTCTCTTCAAATACCGGCAGTATTTTTTCTTCATGCTCCTTTGCCAAAGTCACAGCAAAATATTTCTGTCCGTCAAACCACAAACCTGTCAATACTTCGCCGTCACTTGCCACAGTGATGCCACCCAATGGTGAATGATAGTGATGTATGTATTCCATGTCTCTACCTCGTACCCTTTTCCATCTTTCTCTTACAATACAGTTATTCTTTTTTACTTTAATATAATTCCGAATGGCATTTTTATTTCACTTTCTTTTCTGCCGTCTTACTCTTTATTGTTTTTGGTGCATAATCCTTCATACCCGGAATAGCACCTCCTGACACAGCCCACAGATACAGACTTGCCACACTGCAGTACGGTGAAAATCGTCTGCGATACTTTTCAAACAGCTTTTTATCAATTTTTCTGTGATGATATACCATGCGAAGTCCCCGCAAAATCGCCAGATCACCGTAACTAAACACATCCGGCCGCTGCATACAGAACAGTAAAATCATTTCCGCTGTCCACACACCGATTCCATTCAATGACGATAATGCTTCAATTGCCTCCTGGTCTGACATCTGCCACACAGCATCCAGATCAAATGCCCCACTTCTTATTTTTTCTGCGAAATCAGTCAGATATTCCGCCTTCCGAAACGTCATTCCATACGCCTGAAGTTTCGGAATCCCTGCTTCCAGAATCGTCTCCGCGTCAATAACACCAAGATCATCCTTCATTCGCCGCCATATCGTCTCCTGCGCTTTCGTAGAAATCTGCTGTCCGATAATGTGATGTACCACGGAAGAAAAAAGATCCGTATCGACCTCTCGTTCAATCATCCCAATCTCTTCCATCACTTCCGCCAGTTTCTTGTCCTTTTGTTTCAAATACTCCAGTTCTGTTTCCCCATATTTAAAATACATTCTTATTCTCCGTTCTATGCTTGCTAAAATATAGTATTATTTCCATTCACGTGCTCACCTATTCTTATGTCATTGTACCATTATTTTTCATCTGAATATATACGATATAAAATTATTTTATTTCATAAAAAAATTGTCAAGTTACCGATAACAATATATAATCATATCTGATGTCTTATTCCGATTATTATTGATATCATTTTTACAATATATACACTCAAAACCTACGAAATTGAATCAGGAGGAACTTTTTATGAATATACAGATCATACCTTATCAGACACAGAATGCTGCACAGGCAGCCGAAGTATGGAACCAGGTTGTAGAGGACGGTCTTATTATGTGTTGTAGTGTATTATGATTCGAAATTTAGATTATAAAATCACCCAGGAAGCTGACAGTATCCTTTCATTTTTAAAGGAGCATGGCTACTCTTCCAACTTAATCGTACATTTGAAAAAAACACCGGAAAGTATTTTAAAAAACGGTATCTGGAGTTATGTGAATGAACCGCTCCACGCCGGAGATCTGCTTCACATCCACATAGAAGAAAACGAAGGCTCCGACCATATCGTGCCAAATAAAATGTCACTCTCCATTTTGTATGAAGATGAGGACATTCTGGTCATTGACAAACCGGCAAATATGCCAATTCATCCTTCTATGAATCATTATGAACAGACGCTGGCAAATGGCGTGCTGTGGTATTATGCCACGCAGCGGATTCCCTATACCTTCCGCTGTATCACACGGCTGGACCGGGATACCACCGGTGTCACACTTCTGGCAAAACACATGCTTTCCGCTTCTGTCCTGTCCAAAGCAATGCAGCAGAAACTGATTCAGAAGGAATATCTGGCACTTTGTGACGGTGTTACTCCAGAACACGGCACGATTAATGCGCCAATCTGTCGTGCCGCAGACTCTGTCATTGAACGATGCGTGGATTTCGAAAAAGGCGACTCTGCCGTGACACATTTTACCCGAGAGTGGACCAACGGACAGATTTCTCTGGTTCGAGTCAAACCGGAAACCGGACGCACTCATCAGATCCGTGTGCATATGAAACATATCGGGCATCCGCTTCTCGGTGATTTTCTGTATCATCCGGAAGATCACTCCATAAGCCGTCAGGCACTGCACTGCGCATCCCTGACTTTTACGCATCCGATCACCGGAGAAACATTAACCATAAACGCAAAACTGCCGGAAGATATGCAACAACTTCTGTCTCAGTCGTAAAAACTTCGGCTGAGATAAAACTTACACATACCTTCCGGCATTTTGCTTATATAATATCGTGGTAAAACGGACATTCGCAATCCGCTTTCGCTACTTGTTCATGATCAACATTCGTCACTCATTATTTGTCTTTTTTACTTCTTATTATGCAATACTTCTCTGCGAATATAATCAAAGGTAGCATCCTCCCCCTCATCCGCCAGCATATACAACAGTTTTTCCAACAGTTCCCGCACTTCCGGATGCATGATATGCCGATTTTTCCCCCGCAGATAGTATTCCAGCGCACTCCGGTCCGTATATTTTTCCTTCTGATAATTTTTTGAAGCAGACATACGATCAATAAACATTTCTACCACATAGTTATCCGGCATACGCATTCCTACCATCGCCGGTTCCGATGGCATTCCATAATCAATCCAGTATTCCATATGATGTTTGTTGCGTCCTTTATGATGAAGCCATGCGGAAGAATAGCCCCTGTCCTCTCTTTCTGCATTGTTTGGACTGACATCTCCCTGATAATATTTGCAGCCAACCAGGAACTCCGACGGCATATATTTTGACAGATCATGCAGCAACCCCTGTTTATACAGACCTACCCGAAAGCAGCCTTTCATGACCAGCATTTTATGATGATTGATTGTCTTTAAATGTTTCCAGAATTTCAAAAACATGCCTCCCGTAGTTATCTCACTATAAAAAATGTACTCACCTGTATCAGATGCAAAAGAAACAGATGCACCGGATAAAATGCATAAAATATATATTTTGCAGACGGTCCTTTCTTCCCATTATACAAAAGAATCGGCAAAAAGGCAATCACACCCGGAAGCTCGACCACACCAAAAAACAGTATGGCGATAACAGCAAATGAAACCGCCTGTGCAGGTACATTTTCATGTGTCATCCAGACAAGATAAATCAGCAGAATACCACCAGCACCGTAATCTGTCTGCAATACCTGTGCCACGCAACTACAAACAGCTACTACAATGAACTGCCAGATTATCGGAATTGGCTGACTTTCTATCCAGGCTTCCTGTATCAGATCACTTCTATGCTGTTTTATATAAAATGCCCCATTCTGAATCAGATCCAGCATCACCAGTCCAATACCCAGTGTCCAGAATACATTCTGTGAATGAATATTGACGATTTCGTTCGAAAAAGCCAGATCAAACGGAATTTCTGAAATGAGAGCAAATAAAAACATCCTCAATTCGTATTTTCGAATTTTTCTGGTATGAATACTTCCTTCCACAAGCAAAAAGACAAACAATGGAAATGATATTCTTCCAATATAACGGAACATCATATTCATTGGGAACAGCACTGCACCCACATGATCAATAACCATTGTTATAATGGCAATCATCTTCAGTATAAAACTGTTGATGCATTTATATTTTTTATTCATAAATACGTCCTCTTCACTTTCTGTAATTCTCACCCCATCATCTTATCATAGTTTGATCTGTATGTAACCCTGATTTTTCATGGTATCTTCTCTCATGTTTATACTGCAATAACTTGCACCGTATCCACATTTGTTATAATATAAAAGAAGTTTTATCAGAATTTCTATCTTAAAATAAGGCTACCGCAATTCCACTGGCTTTAGGCAATGTGGAGTTTACCTTTTTTGATAGTAAAAAAACACATTTTGGAAATAATCCGGAGGATTTAATATATATGAACATTGCAATTATCACTGGTGCTTCCAGTGGTCTCGGACGTGAATTTGCTTTACAGCTCTGTCACAACTATGCTGCTGAAATTGATGAAATCTGGCTGCTCGCAAGACGAAAAGAACCATTGCTTACTCTGGCACAGGAAATATCTGCCACTGGAATCTGCGTTGGTGCTGCCATGCCAATGGACATTACAGATAAGGAACAAATGAAAGATTTTCAGGATAAACTGGAGATTGAGGTGCCAACCGTCAAATATCTGATCAACGCTGCCGGACTTGCCAAAATTGGCGGACCATTCACATTGCAGCCGGAAGAATTAACCCATATGATCGATCTGAACTGTAAAGCAGCCGTGCATATGACTGCAATTTGTATGCCGCACTTTACCAAAGGCTCCCGCATTTTACAAATCTGTTCTACAGCAGGCTTTCAGCCGATGCAGGGACTTAATGTATATGCCGCATCCAAAGCTTTTCTGCTACGGTACAGCCAGGCGCTTCGCTGGGAACTGATTGGAAAACAAATTTATGTGACAGCAGTCTGCCCCTACTGGATCAAAGATACCGAATTTATCAGTGTTGCAAAACATACTGACAATCCGAAAGCGGCTCACGCGGTACATCACTTTCCACTGGCTTCCAAAACAAAATCTGTGGTACGTCTTGCCTTGCTTGATAACAAACTCGGACTATGGGTATCCACTCCGGGACCGGTCTGTTTTGTACATCGACTATTCTGTAAAATCATGCCGCCGGTAGTTGCTATGGGTTGGTGGGAACTGATTCGCCGCATATAAATTCTTGTTTGTCTTGTTGTTGGCTGAAA
>NZ_KI271168.1 GCF_000469345.1 Eubacterium ramulus ATCC 29099 | reverse complement strand
GGTCAAGCGAAGAAGAGCGCAGGGTGGATGCCTTGGCACTAAGAGCCGATGAAAGACGTGATAAGCTGCGATAAGCTGCGGTAAGGAGCAAATATCCATTGACCCGCAGATCTCTGAATGGGGAAACCCACATGAGAACACCTCATGTATCCATACGCCAATCCATAACGTATGGAGGGGAACCCGGTGAACTGAAACATCTAAGTAGCCGGAGGAAGAGAAAGAAACATCGATTCCGTAAGTAGCGGCGAGCGAACGCGGAAGAGCCCAAACCATGGTGCGTGCACCATGGGGTTCGGACTGCATAATTGATTCAATGATCCTAGCAGAATGGTTTTGGGAAAGCCAGCCAAAGAGGGTGAAAGCCCCGTAAGCGAAAGGAAAGTTGACATGGCAGGATCCAGAGTACATCGAGACACGTGGAACCTTGATGGAAGGAGCGGGGACCACCCCGTAAGGCTAAATACTACTTAGTGACCGATAGCGCATAGTACTGTGAAGGAAAGGTGAAAAGGACCCCGGGAGGGGAGTGAAAGAGAACCTGAAACCCTGTGTTTACAAACTGTCGGAGGGCTTTATATGCCCGACGGCGTACTTTTTGTAGAACGGTCCGGCGAGTTGTGCATACTGGCAAGGTTAAGGGATAAAGTCCCGGAGCCGCAGGGAAACCAAGCCTTAAGAGGGCGAGATAGTCAGTGTGTGCAGACCCGAAACCGGGTGACCTATCCATGTCCAGGTTGAAGTTGCCGTAAAAGGCAATGGAGGACCGAACGCACATCCGTTGAAAAGGGTGGCGATGAGGTGTGGATAGCGGAGAAATTCCAATCGAACCCGGAGATAGCTGGTTCTCCTCGAAATAGCTTTAGGGCTAGCCTCGTTTTAGTCTGGTGGAGGTAGAGCACTGAATTCCCAAGGGGGCGTCAAAGCTTACTAAGGGATATCAAACTCCGAATGCCATACAGATGATGAACGGGAGTCAGACTATACGAGATAAGTTGGATAGTCAAAAGGGAAAGAGCCCAGACCCGCAGCTAAGGTCCCAAAGTGCATGTTAAGTGGAAAAGGATGTGGGATCTCTAAGACAACTAGGATGTTGGCTCAGAAGCAGCCATTCATTCAAAGAGTGCGTAACAGCTCACTAGTCGAGAGGTCCTGCGCCGAAAATGTCCGGGGCTAAAACATGCCACCGAAGCTTGGGAATGACATAGTCATTGGTAGAGGAGCATTCTTAACGCGAAGAAGCAGTACCGGAAGGAGCTGTGGAGTGCTAAGAAGAGAGAATGCCGGAATGAGTAGCGAGAACAAGGTGAGAATCCTTGTGGCCGAATATCCAAGGTCTCCAGGGTAAAGCTGATCTGCCCTGGGAAAGTCGGGACCTAAGGTGAGGCTGAAAAGCGTAGCCGATGGACAACAGGTTGATATTCCTGTACCGCATGGTAACAGAACTGTGGGGACACGGGAGGGAAACATGGGCCGGAAATGGAAAGTCCGGTACAAACGGGGTAGTCGCACAGCAGGCAAATCCGCTGTGCATGAGACGAAGCCGTGATGTGGAGCGAACTAAAGTAGTGAAGCATGTGCCCCCTCCTGTCGAGAAAAGCCGCTATTGTTTGCCATGCGCCCGTACCGTAAACCGACACAGGTGGATGAGGAGAGAATCCTAAGGCCGGCGGGAGAAGCATTGTCAAGGAACTCGGCAAAATGACCCCGTAACTTCGGGAGAAGGGGTGCCCACGCAAGTGGGCCGCAGAGAATAGGCTCAAGCAACTGTTTAGCAAAAACACAGGTCTATGCGAAACCGTAAGGTGATGTATATGGGCTGACGCCTGCCCGGTGCTGGAAGGTTAAGAGGAGAGGTTAGCGCAAGCGAAGCTTTGAATCCAAGCCCCAGTAAACGGCGGCCGTAACTATAACGGTCCTAAGGTAGCGAAATTCCTTGTCGGGTAAGTTCCGACCCGCACGAAAGGCGTAATGATTTGAGCGCTGTCTCGACAATGCACCCGGTGAAATTGAAGTACCAGTGAAGATGCTGGTTACCCGCGCCAGGACGGAAAGACCCCATGGAGCTTTACTCCAGTTTGGTACTGGAGCTTGGTATTGCATGTACAGGATAGGTGGGAGC
>NZ_KI271167.1 GCF_000469345.1 Eubacterium ramulus ATCC 29099 | reverse complement strand
TAAAACGAAAAGACAGTAAAAATCGCAATTTGTGGAGAGATTTCTTGAACTTTCCTTATTTTACGGGCTTTCCAGCCCCTTAAATAGTGAAATGATATGTATTTTCCCTTATTTTTGACCTTATGCGGAATCAGCAAGGGAAATAAGGGAATTTTTTATTTAGTCGTTGCCTGCCACTTTATCAAGAAGTCTGGCGGAGTTCCGCTTTGCCTTTCTTGTAGAGTGGGCGTAGACATTCATTGTGGTACTGACATCAGAGTGCCCTAACAGTTCCTGCACATCTTTTGGGGCAGCTCCGTTTGAGAGGAGGTTGCTTGTGTAGGTGTGTCGCAACTGGTGGAAATGGAAATTCTCAAATCCGTCCAGCCTTTTTGCAACTGATCGGCAGGCAATGCTGAGTGTGCTTGGCAGTTCCAGACATCCGTCCGGTCTCAGGCAGACAAAGGAGATTTCCTTGTAATCTACCGGGATTTCTTCGGTTCCGTCCAGATGATAATATTCATAATACACTCTGTTTTTGTCCTGTGCTTCCTTGTAGAAATTGCGGTGGTAAAGTTCACCATACTGCATCCGGCTTTTAAGCTGTTTTTTTCTGGCGGTTTTCAGTATTTCAGTCAGAGTATCGCCAAAATCAACAATCCTTACTTTCTTTCGCTTGGTCGGTCCGATGATGTTTTTATGTTTTGTGCCATCATAGCGGATACTTCTTTTAATGGTCAGGCATTGTTCTTCAAGATTGATGTCCTGCCATGTCAATCCGCAAACTTCACCGATACGAAGTCCCGCATAGTATGCGATCTGGATTGGCAGGATTGCAGGTGGATTCTTTACTTTGAGGTATTCTATCAGTCTCTCATAATCTTCATGGGAAATAGGCTGTATGCCTTCTTCTACCTCATCATCTGAGAATAAATCCACATCCTCTGCCTGTTTTTTCAGCTTAATATACTGCATAGGATTAAAAGTAATCAACTGTTTTGGAAATACTGCAAACCGGAAAGCCTGTTGTAATACTGCTGAAAAGGAATGGATGTAATCTTTACTGTATCCTTTTCTCACTTTTCCATCTGGAAATTCCCCACCGAATGTAAGCAGATCGAGAAATGCCTGTAAATGTTCAGCAGTAACGGTTTTTAATTTGCGTTCTGCAATCGGATGTTTCTTGATACAACGGATTGCACCAAGATAATTTTCCACTGTACCATTGCTGAGTGTTCCGACTTTCAGTTCTTCTTCCGCCCACATATCAAGAAGTTCTCCTACAGTAAGATTATCTGTCTTTGCGACAAATTTCTTGCTTTCGTAATCATCCATTGCCTGACGGAGCAGTTTTTCCGTTTCACTTTTACTTTCTGTTCCAGCGTATTCTTTCTGAACCAGATTGCCGCTTGCATCTTCTACATAGAAGCGGTAGTACCATTTCTTTCC
>NZ_KI271166.1 GCF_000469345.1 Eubacterium ramulus ATCC 29099 | reverse complement strand
GGAGACCAGCTATGAAAAGTCAACCATAAATTAGCAAAAAATTTCTTTTTCATATCGGTGGTAAAAAAGGGTAACTTTAATAGAGCTCCCTTAGGGTGCTTTTTCAAAATCTATCGATATTGGTATACAGACCTCTTATTCGAGGTTGAATTCTACTTCGTCAGTGAGCATCTTCCAGATGACTCTGACAAGCTTGCCGGCACAGTGCCCAAGTGCATTGTAGTGAGACCGGCCTTCAGCCCTCTTGGCATCATAATAAGCCTTGAAGGTTGCGTTGTTTCTGACAACGTTCCAAGCTGCATTTACAAGGGCATATCGTAAAACACGAGAGCCACGTTTGGACATCCTTGTTGTCTTAGCCTGAAAGTTACCAGACTGATAAACAGAAGGATCCAAACCGGCAAAAGCAAGCAGCTTGTTAGGATTGGAGAAACGGTGAATATCACCTATTTCACCAAGAATCATTCCACCATTGATATATCCGATACCAGGAATGGTCATGATGACAGAATCGTTGAATTTCATGATATCCGTCATCTCAGCTTCAATCTTTTCTAATTGGCTATCCAGTAACTCGATTTGTTGAATTGTCTGAGTTATCTGAATAGATATAGCGCTGTCGTTTGCACCGACAGACTTCTGTGCGAGAACTCTTAATTCTTTGGCCAGCTCTTTGGTAAAGTGTCCGTGCGAGTTCACTTTGAGCAGATTTGCCAGATGAGTCATATGCATAGAAGCAATCTCTTTAGGAGAAGGTGCTTCTTTTAACAAAGCATAGACAGCGTGCTGGTGCAGACCGGATTTGAAAAAGTATTGAATCTCCGGGAATACCTGATCAACATAGGTTGTCAGTTGGATTTTCAATCGGGTGCGTTGCTTAATGGTTTTCTGCCGAAAGCGCCCCAAGGCCTTAAGATCCATCATATCGAGATCAAAGAAGGTAATAAATCTTAGGTCATCCTGCATCATAAGAGTTTTAGCAATAACAAATGTGTCGACCTTATCTGTCTTCGTTTTACGAACATTGTTCTTACGCATCTGACAGGTTTTGATGGGGTTCAACACACACACTTGGTAGAACTCAGCAACAAGGTATCGAACAAGGTTGTCACCGTAGTGTGCCGTCGATTCAAGACCGATGATGATGCTGTTCTTATCGAATGATTCGAGCTTAGAGACCAGCAGTTGGAAGCCATCAGCGTCGTTTGTGAATTTGAACGGCTCAAGAAGTATTTCACCGTCGGAAGAAATCGCAGCGGCGAAATGGTTGAGTTTGGCAATGTCAATGCCTACAAAAATTTTCATGAGGTTGTACCTCCCTTTCTTAAAGTCTGATACCATGATGTCCACCATCAATTATCATCGTAGACTTGATAGAAATAAGTACTCTGAGTGAAAAACACTCCGGCAACATCCAGCTGATAAACAATTCAGATAAAGGTAGCGGCAATACACTCCAGTTGAGTAGTCAAGCTACAGAATAAACATCAAAAGTCCATAGTATCTGAATTGTATTGAACCACGATATTAAAAGAAAGGAAACGTGTGATAATTAACTTCCTAATTATCATACAAG
>NZ_KI271165.1 GCF_000469345.1 Eubacterium ramulus ATCC 29099 | reverse complement strand
AATTCGCTGTTCTGTTTCTGCAATAGCCGGTTCTCGCTGTTTAATTTCTGTGCCAATTCCTGCCATTGCTGATTTTCGTCTGTGAGTTTCTGTATCTGGTCTGTCTTTTCTTCCAGAAGCATCAACAGTTCTTCTGTATCCGGTAAGATTTGTAGCAGCTCTGACAATTCTTTCTCTAATTGCTGCAATCGTTCTTCCTGCTCCTGAAAGCACATCAGCTTCTCGTCCTTTTCCTGTATCTCCTGAAGCATCTCTGCCATGATATTCTGCTGTTCCTCTATCTGTGTAATCATTGCTTCCATCATGGGAATTACTTCTTTGCTTTCTTCTAATGTCATTCAACCACTCCCTCCACATCGACAATGCACCGGATACCTTACCAAAGGTTGCAATTACCTTTTGCAGCAGTGCATTTTGTTTTTTTATCATCTGGTTTTCCTCGACCTTCCATGAACCTTTCCTTATCTGCCCGGTGAGATATTTTTCCTCAATCTTCCTTGCATCTGCACCCTCATGAATCGTAGGGACTTTCAATTTGCCCTGTCTTTCATAAGAGCGGTGGTCAATCAGATTGTCTATGGATAAATGCCGGTTACACATCTTTGCCCATTCGCTTCGCCATAACTCACAATTCTTTGGATTGTTCCAGCCGGTAGCGTCAGTCAGAACCCTTTTCCATTGTTTTCTGTTTCTTGCCCCGACTTTCTGTACTCCGTTTTCATCAAGTACCGGAATACGGATTCCATGACGGTCTGGATTTTTCTTATCCTGCCACCAGTCCGGGTGGGATTCATCAACCACGATATTTCCGTCAGTATCTCTGACAAAATCCCAGTCCTTGACTTCCTTGTTGCCCCATGAGTGGTCTGGATTGAATGGTCGCATGGTTACAAGTAAATGCACATGTGGGTTCCCGTCGCCCTTATCGTGTATGCTCCAGTCGGCACACATTCCCTCGTCCACGAAAGTCTTTTGAATATATTCGGTTGTATAATCAATCTGTTCCTGCCTGCTCCATTCTTTCGGCAGGGAAAATTCAAA
>NZ_KI271164.1:4898-13812 GCF_000469345.1 Eubacterium ramulus ATCC 29099 | reverse complement strand
TTCGATACACCCTCTTATTGGACGCTTACCCTGTATTCTTTTAATCAAGATACATCATATATAACAATTTATGGCAACAAAAAAAGAAGATGGCAAACACATTGGTTCCATCTTCTTTATATACTATCTATTATTAATCATACATATCATCGATAAAAAGATCTTTATTTTTCATACTAATATGCTTTGTGATACAAGCATTCATTTCATTCCTTAATTGTTCTATTGTTCTATGTGTATAGAATTTTTCTGTAACATCATCTATTTCATGTCCCACAATCAATTTCAGAATGTACTGATCCATTTTATTAGACTTTCCAATCGTAATAAATGTATGACGACATTCGTGCGGGGTATGTGTCATTTTATTTCTTTCCATTACTTTATTAAATCTACCCCTATATTTATCATAGGTCATTTCCATTCCAGTTTGACTTGTTTCATCATTGAACAAATATTCAGAATGAAGTTTCATTGCTTCATCATACCTTTTTCTAATAAGTGGTTCTATTAGCGGATGTATTGGAACAATTCTATTTCTTCCTGCATCTGATTTTAAACCACCAGACATAATTCCTTTTTCAAGATCAATATCTGCTACTTGTAATATTGCTAATTCTTGCGGTCTCCACCCTGAATATATCTGAATCAATACCATATCCGTAAATCCAAATTCAATATTATCCCATAAAATATCAATTTCTTCATTTGAAAACGGTATTTTAAGTCTTTTATTCTTTTCTTTTTCCTCTAGTATTTCAGCATCAATCTTATAATTTCTCGCATAGTTTGTAAAAACCACCTCATGCGCCATTGCATAATCAAACATCAGATTGAACATAGATTTCATTCTGGATTTCGTTCCGGCTGAAGCCATTCTCTTCTTTCCTTTATCTTTTCCCTTATCTTGAATAATATATCCATCATCCATACAACCAGACAAATGATATACCCGAATATCCTTCATTCTCATATTATACAAAGAAGAACAATACTTATATGCCGCTTTTACCGTTCTAATAGCAGCTGGAGTGATTTTTTTAAAATATTCTTCCGTCCATTTTTCGTAACATTCAGCAAACGTAATCTTGTCAGCATCTAAATCATATGGGTTCTCATTATATGCAGCAAGCGCCTGTAATGCTTTTTGTTTTGTTTCATAATATCCAAGCGTCTTATACTTTTGAACTTGTTTATCTTCCACCAGATCATAAACAAATCCGTCTGTAATTCTAGCCCTCCATGGTTTTCGCCTTTTTCCTTTCAATTTGTGCACACTGCCGTATCCATTAGGTAATTTCATCGTAATCCATCCTTCCGCTTTTCAAATGAAAACTACTGTCCATTTGTGTATTATTTGTGTATTACGCATTGTGTATTACCTGTGTATTACGTGTGTATTATATACAAAAATTGAGGGCTTGTCAAAACGAACCAAGCCCTCAAAAAGTCAGTATTTATGCGGTTTTCTTAGAACTTACCAGCCTTAGCAGCTTCCTCTACGGAAACGGCTACTGCTACTGTAGCACCAACCATTGGGTTGTTACCCATACCGATTAAGCCCATCATCTCTACATGAGCCGGTACAGAAGAAGAACCAGCAAACTGTGCATCAGAATGCATACGTCCCATTGTATCTGTCATACCATAGGAAGCAGGACCTGCACCCATGTTATCCGGATGAAGTGTACGTCCTGTACCACCGCCGGATGCTACTGAGAAGTATTTTTTACCCTGCTCGATACACTCTTTTTTGTATGTACCTGCTACCGGATGCTGGAAACGTGTCGGGTTGGTGGAGTTACCTGTGATAGATACACCAACGTTCTCATGATGCATGATTGCAACACCTTCCTGAACATCATCTGCACCGTAACATTTTACGGAAGCACGAAGTCCTTTAGAATATGATTTCTCATATACAACGTTCAGTTTTGCTTCTTTGTAGTCATATTTTGTCTCTACAAATGTGAAACCGTTGATACGGGAAATAATCTGAGCTGCATCTTTTCCAAGACCGTTCAGGATAACACGTAACGGTTTCTGACGTACTTTGTTTGCTTTCTCAGCAATACCGATTGCGCCCTCAGCTGCTGCGAATGACTCATGACCAGCTAAGAAACAGAAGCACTCTGTCTCCTCTTCCAGAAGCATTTTTCCAAGGTTACCATGTCCCAGACCTACTTTACGATGATCTGCTACAGAACCCGGGATGCAGAAAGCCTGAAGACCTTCTCCAATTGCTGCAGCTGCCTCAGAAGCTTTGCGGCATCCTTTTTTGATTGCGATAGCTGCACCTACTGTATAAGCCCAGCATGCATTCTCAAAACAGATCGGCTGGATTTTCTTTACCTGATCGTATACATCCAGACCAGCATCTTTTGTGATTTTCTCTGCTTCTTCGATAGAAGCAATTCCATAACTATTTAAAACAGAATTGATCTGGTCAATTCTTCTTTCATATGATTCAAATAAAGCCATTGTCCATTACTCCTTTCTCGGATCGATGATTTTTGCTGCATCAGCTACACGGCCATACTGACCTTTTGCTTTCTCCCATGCAGTATTCGGATCATCGCCATTTTTGATAAAGTCAGTCATTTTGCCAAGGCTTACGAACTGATATCCGATTACCTCATTATCCTCATCCAGAGCAATGCCTGTTACATAGCCTTCTGCCATTTCCAGATAACGAACACCTTTTTCTTTTGTTGCATACATTGTACCAACCTGAGAACGAAGTCCTTTACCAAGATCTTCAAGACCGGCACCGATTGCCAGACCATCATCAGAAAAAGCACTCTGAGTTCTACCATATACAATCTGTAAGAACAGCTCTCTCATTGCTGTATTGATTGCATCACAGACAAGGTCTGTATTTAATGCCTCTAAAATTGTTTTTCCCTGTAAAATCTCTGCTGCCATCGCTGCGGAATGAGTCATACCGGAACATCCGATTGTCTCGATCAAAGCCTCCTCGATGATACCGTTTTTTACATTCAGAGTCAGCTTACATGCACCCTGCTGCGGAGCACACCAGCCCACACCGTGTGTAAAACCGGAAATGTCTTCAATTTTTTTGGAGTGAACCCATTTTCCCTCTTCCGGGATTGGAGCAGGTTCATGTTTTGCGCCTTTTGCAACCGGGCACATCAATTCTACTTCTTTGGAATAAATCATTGTAAAACTCCTTTCTATGTATGAATGTTTTTGAAAGAGATCCTATACGCTATACCTATCCTTTATTGATTTTCATAGAAAACATATATTATTTCCTATCATGTGTCAACCGGGTTTTCTGCACAGGATTACTTTGTTATTTTTTTAACATCCGTATGTATTTTGACACATTTTTCATCATTCGTAAAGTCTTTTCCGACATTTTTTTTACAAAATTTCTCATGTATCAAAAATAGCACAAATGAGTCATGACTAATTACTGTTTTTCTACAATTTCATTACGGTTTTTATAAATAGAATGTGCAGGTACTACTCCACGGACTGCAGATAACGGATATACATTGCTTTCCGGACAGATCACAGTTCCCGGGTTTAACACGGAATTGCATCCTACTTCGACATTATTTCCAAGCATTGCGCCGAATTTCTTTCTTCCGGTAGCAATTTCTTCTTTGCCATCACGTACTACAACCAATGTTTTATCAGACTTGACATTTGAAGTAATGGAACCTGCCCCCATGTGCGCTTTGTATCCAAGAATCGAATCGCCCACATAGTTGTAATGCGGAACCTGTACTTTGTTAAACAGAATGACATTTTTTAATTCTGTAGAATTTCCTACAACCGCACCTTTTCCAACAATAGCTGAGCCGCGGATAAATGCACAATGGCGAACTTCCGCTTCCTCATCAATGATCAGAGGACTTCCAAGAAATGCCGTCGGTGCAACCTTTGCATTTTTAGCTACCCATACATCTTCGCCACGTTTCTCATATTTCTCCGGATCCAGAGTGGCACCCAGTCTTTTGATATAATCAGAAAGTCCGTCCAAAAGTTCCCACGGATACTCTGCTGTTTCCATATATTCTTTTGCGATTGTCTCATTTAAATCGTACATATTTACAATCTTACACTGTTCCATTTTCTGCTTTAATTCCTTTCATACTATGTTTTTCATCAATCTTATTGTGCCACGTTTTCCACTCTTTTTCCAGTCCTTTTTTTCTGAATTATCCGTATTGGTAAAAATTACTGTCTGCAATAAAAAGAACCCTGCCCCGTGCAACATATCTGTCACATAAGTCAGAGTTCCCTTTTACTATATGAAACTGTCTATATTTTTCTCTGAAACAGCACATATATCCACACTTTATTTCAGTTTTTCTGTATCCGGATTTGTGATTACTTCTTTCCAGTTCTCCGGATCTTTTTTCTGCATTGCTTTTGCGTAAGCCCAGAACGGAATTCCGAGTACGATATAAACAATCAGAACAATCCATGCATTCCGATCCATCGTTGTAATTGTCACATAAATAACGTACACACAGAAAATGATAGACGCAATACCAAAAAACCACGGAATCCGCAATTTATACGGACGTTCCCATTCCGGATGAGAACGACGCAGTTTCAGGAAGGACAGTGCAACAAGCAAATATACAACTCCGGCTGTTAATCCGTAAATCGTATAAATATAATTTACCCATGCATCCGGTGCAAATACCGTAAAGTAAATAGATAAAATACCAACGATGATATTTGCCAGAAACGGCTGTCCATGTTTGTTTACCTTTGCCAGCTTTTTCGTAAACTGTGCCTGCTTTGCAGCTCCAAACAGAGTACGGGACGCGCACATCCAGAATCCGGACAATGTGGTCAGACAGGTTCCTGTTCCCATGATAACAATTACAATACCAAGCCAGTGCATATCGATCATATCGGCAACACGCGGATCTACGATATCTGTCTGAAGCACCCAGTCCTGCGAAATAATTCCACCGACACCGACAACAGCCATACCATAGATCAATACTGTAAACCCAAGAGAACCAACAAATGCTTTCCACATTTTCTTTTTCGGGAAGTTTGCTTCCTCGGACAACTGCGGAATCAGATCAAATCCGATAAATTTCATGATCAACAACGCAATGGCTGCTGAAAATCCCTTTCCACCGGACGGGAACAGATTCCCTCTAAAATTAGAAAAACTCCAGGAGCCACTGCAAATAAAGATTACAGAGGCTGCCAGTGAAACAATCAATGTTGCCCAAAACAAAATACTCTGCAGTTTTGCAATAAATTTTAATTCTTTATTGGTCAGGAAAAACCATACAACAAGAATGATTGCCGCAACCAGCTTTGTCTGTCCGGAAGTGATCGGATGAAGATATCCAATCATGCTTGCTATACCGTAAGATACAGTAGGCATCGCCATAACATAAAGTAACAGCACAAACCAACAGCAAACCCATCCGGTGTTCCATCCAAATGCATTGGAAACCCAGACATTTTCACCGCCTGCATACGGCAGCATGGTTGTCATCTCTGCATAAATAAAACATAATGGTAACACAAATACTGCACACAGGATCAGTGCTAATAAAGAACCTGTACCGGTCAGACTAAACCAATACTGAATCTCCACCATCCACGCAGCAATCATTCCGCCGGCAGCCAATGCGATCAGCTGCGGCAATTTCAATGTTTTCTTTAATCCCTGTTCCATTTTTTACACTTCTTTCTCTCAACAACTATTCCTAATGAATAATCTTATTTTGTAATCTCTCCCTTCCCCCATATATTTATATCGTCGCATCCCCCAGACACGTTTTTATTTACGGTTTTTCTCAATTACCTCGATGGTCTCATCGGAAGATAATACGTTACAGTAGATCACATTCATGATCTTCAACTCTGCATCATGCAGTTCCTGATCTGCTGCCGCACAACCATCTTCCACACAAATAATTTTGAAATCATTATCTGCCAGATCACGAATCGTACTTGCCACGCACTGATCTGTCACAATACCGCAGACTACAATCGTCTCAATGCCCATGTTCTGCATCAGACGTACATAATTTGTTCCTGTAACAACACTATCTGTTGTCTTATTTACCACGATTTCATTATCCTGTGGAGCAAGCTCGTCGATCATAGCCGCATTTACAGAATTTACCGGAAGCAGCATTCCGTTCCATCCTTCGGATTTCTGTACTGCACAGCGATCTTCACCGTTATCCAGCAAGCAGGCAATTCTTCCATATGTAACATACATATTGTTTGCCCGGAAATAATCCAACATTTTTTTGCAGGCTGGAATTGTCACATTATCCAGTCTGTCATGGAATGGAATCCAACGCTCCCATTCTCCCATTTCCTTAAACTGCAATGCTTCCCCCATATCTCTGCGCACAAATTCATTCTGCATATCAATGATCAGCAATGCTGTTTTTTTCGGATCCAGTTCGATATCCGGAAATTCTGTCATCGTCTGATAGTAAAAGGATAAATACTTTGGATTTGGTTTCATTTTTTCGCCCTCGTTTTTTCTTCAGAATGTTATCTGATTTTTATAGGTAAAAAGCACTTCAGGTAAAACTCCCAAAGTGCTCCTTCGCTTAACGTGTCATATTATACATGCTGTTCTATATAAAAGCAAGTGTTTTTTATGATTTACGTGTATATTTATTCAATTTTATTGCATATTATGCATATTTTTACGAATCGATTTTTGGTTTTATCAGAAAGTAAAGCGGACATTCGCAATCCGCTTTCGTTACTTGCTTATTCTGCGTTCAAATGGAGCATACATCAATCAATGATGATTGTGATATGCCTGCGTCCGTAATGTTCTTTTATCACAAAGCATTCTTAACGTGATTTTTTATAGAATGGTGCCACCCGTTCAAAAGAATCCTTTATGATATACTGGTTCCGAAGTCCCAGTACACCACTTGTACGACTCTGAATAAAGTGTGTCAGTTTTGTCATATATTCCTCTGGGGTAATTGTACCCTCCGCCACATAATTCAGGCCTTTTTCCCAGCTTGCCGTCAGTTCGGGATTCAGCAGTGACTTGATGGATGCCGATACGGTATCATAAATCAGCTCTCCCTGTAAGGTCGGTGTAATAATCTGTGTCCTTTTATTCAGACTCAGGTATTTGTTATTCACCAGTTTCTTCAAAATCTCAGCACGGGTCGCACTGGTGCCGATACCAGAGCCTTTGATCTGCGCACGTAACTCCTCATCTTCAATCAGCTGTCCTGCATTTTCCATTGCAAGGATCATGGAACCGGAATTGTAACGTTTTGGCGGAGAAGTTTCTCCCTCCTTGATAGCATAACTCTTTACCGGAAGTGTCATACCTTTTTTGATTTTTGCAATTTGTTCCAGTAAATGTGCATCGCCGCTTTTTTCATTGGAATCTGCATCATTTTGACTGGTTGTATCTTCTGTCTTTTTCTTCCGGAAGGAATATTCCATCACCTTCAGATACCCAGGATCTGCTAACACCTTAAAGGAAGCAAAAAAACGTTCTGTCTCCATCCCCATTGTCAGACTCACTTTTTTATAAATAGCCGGTTCGTAAAAAATAGCAAGGAAACGACGTACAATCGTCTCATATACTTTCAGTGAAACCGGATTTAAACCTCGCATAGCTCCAAGTCCCTGACCGGTCGGAATAATTGCATAATGGTCTGTGATCATTTTATCGTTGACATAACGTGTCTTCGCAATCTGTTTGTAGCTTTCTTTCTCAAGAATTTCTTCTGCAAATGGACGCACCATATTGATCCCTTTTAATCCGGAAATATTCTTTGAAATCTCCTTCGCCACAGCACTGGAAAGTACACGGGCATCGGTACGCGGATAGGTTACCATCTTTTTCTCATACAGTTCCTGCACTACACGTAAAGTCTCATCGGGACTGATCTTAAACAGTTTTGAACAATCATTCTGAAGTTCTGCCAGATTGTACAGTAAAGGTGGATTTTTCTTTTCCTGTTTGCGTTCCACTGACATGACTGCTGCTTCCTGCGGTTCCAGGCTTTTCATCCAGTTGATCAATTCCTGTGCATCTTTCTTTTCCCGAAAACCGTTTTCCTTATAAAGTTTCGGTGTACCAAAATATTTTGATCCGGGAACTGCGCGCCATTCGCCTTCAATGGTCAGGCCTTCAAATTCCATACTGTTTAACACACGATAAAACGGCGTTTTTACAAACTCACGGATTTCCCGTTCACGTCGCACTACCATGCCGAGCACACAGGTCATAACACGTCCGACGGAAATGACCGTATATTTCTGATTTAGAAAACCAGCCAATGTATTGCCATATTTTAGTGTCAGCAATCTTGAAAAATTGATTCCCATCAGATAATCTTCTTTGGCTCGCAGATATGCAGATTCCGATAAATTATCATATTCTGACAAATCTTTTGCTTCATGGATCCCGCGTAAAATTTCTTCTTCCGTCTGAGAATCAATCCATACACGACGGCGGTCTTTGCCCTTCACGCCTGCCATCTGTTCCACCAGACGGTAGATGTATTCTCCTTCCCGTCCGGAGTCAGTACAGACGTAAATGGTATCTACATCCGAACGATTCAACAAGTTCGATACAATTTTAAACTGCTTACTCACCCCCGGAATCACTTCATATTTAAAGGTTTCCGGAATAAACGGCAAGGTCGCCAGACTCCATTTTTTGAACTTCATATCATAGGCTTCCGGATAACTCATAGTTACCAGATGTCCTACACACCAGGTAATGACCGCATGTTCTGATTCCTGATAACCATCAAAGGTACGCATATCTTCTTTCAGTGCCTTGGCAAATTCACGAGCCACACTTGGTTTTTCTGCTATGTATAAAGATTTTCCCATTCAAACTCCTTATTAACTATTGTTTCTACTATTCAAGTCGAACGCACGTGAGACTTGGTGC
>NZ_KI271164.1:0-4798 GCF_000469345.1 Eubacterium ramulus ATCC 29099 | reverse complement strand
GTGCGTGATTCTGGTCAGCGAAAGCTGACATAAGCATCCCCCCTCACCCGCCACTTTGTGCTCCGCGCACTTGAAGCGGGGGAATGCTTATCTGCGTTCAAACTGTTCAAGCCGTTCGTAGAAACCATCATAAAAATTCTCCTGCTGTACAGGAGTAAAATAAAACATTTGAAGAAACAGCATATTTTTCCGTTTTGCTTCCTCTTCGTTATAATTTTGCATCGTCTGACGAAGAGACTTTGTGAGTGAATGCCATTTTACTAAAAAGTGCTCATAATCCTTCACTCCATCCATTTCAAGCCACTTACTTACTTTCATCTTTGATTTATTTTTTGCCGGACAGGCATCTGTCAGCAGAAAATAGCTCAGCTTTTCCCCTTCATAGTTTCGCCCCAGAGGAAACAAACGGCAGATTCCCGGTCGAAATCCATGAATACTGCATCTGCCTTCTTCATTTAAAAAAGAACATTTTGGTCCTGTCGCGGATGGTGCCATTTTCAGATTCGGAAGGATCAGACCATCTTCCACATGCAGATCTATCGCGCCTGAAAGCAGTTGTTCAAAACTCTGTCCAAGGTTCCGTTCCAGACGCCAGACATCCATCGGATCCAGCAAAATGGATTCACCCATATCACAACAACAGGCGGAACAGCCTTTGCAATCATGACAGCCTACTTTTACCATGTCATTGCTGCTATATAACTTTCCATCTGATATATCTTTTAAATATTCTTCCATCTATTTCACCCGTCTCTCAAAAATCCAGTAGTTGCATTATAACAAAAAAGCTGATATTTTCCAAGAGGCAGATTTACAGACAAACATCCCCTGCTCATTACTTATCGCAATTCAAGCAGAGGACATTCTCATTTTCTTCAACTATTACAACTTTTCTTTACACTCATACACGCAACGGATATCCTTTAAGCTGCAACATCTTCCATTTAGATAATCCGGCTGCGTTTCCAGATATATCTTATCGTTTTCCTCCAGTGGATACAACCGTAGTATCAATTCCGTTGGAAAATCAAATCGTTTCAGACTGACTTCCCAGACATCACCAATATAATACTGATCCGCAATTTTCTCGCCATTCAGGTAAAGTTCTGCCTGATCTGCCTGAAAATCAATCCGAAGAAAAATATTATCTTTTACTGCATCATATGCTTTGTCATAGGAAATTCGAATCACATATTCCCGATAATCTTTGCCAGTATCATCAATCGCACATGCTTCTTCCATGGAAAAATCTGTCTTTTCTTTCAGTATAATGCAGTTATTTACATCTGTATGTGTAAATGACGCGACAGTCTGATTGTCTGCTGCCGCCAGATCATGACTCAGCACGCAAATTGTGGATGCATCACCTTCCACATGTAAGAAATCCGGAATGATATCTGATTTTTTCCATCCATTGTCAATCCACGTTTTAACATCTTCCACAGTTGCATCCATGATTATCCAGCAGTTTTTCTGTGCATGATCACTGCGACAAATCACCTCTATACCATTTTCTGTTTCCAAAATAGGTAACGCACTGAAAAACAATATATTTGGATATTTTTTCATGCGCCATGCACATTTTGCCCAGGTTCGATCCATACTGATAAGCACTTGGCCAGACAGTTTTTCATCTGCCTCATACTGCATTTTGTCAATTCCATAGAAAAACCATAGTTTCTGGTTGATATTGCATAATGGTGTCTGATTAATCCAACGTAATGTCACGTCATCTGACAGCGGAAAATTAAACGGATAAAAGAAGTAAGCTCCATTTTTAATATCCTGTTTTGGGAAACGTATTTCTCCATCTGCTGTCTGAACACGCAGCATCACATCTTTATGCTCTGCCATCTCATAGCCACGTTGATAATTATTTACAAACAGATAACCTTGATCACCGTTTCTGCGTGTAATCATGCGAAATGCAGATAAATCTTCTGCATCCTGAAAATCTCCGGTATGAACTGAGGTACTCTCACAGTCATTCCACGCAAACTGTGGCTGCATATTGCAAAATGTCTCCCCATAATCATGCACAAACATAGAAAGAAGTTTCAATTCTTTTGCTGTCTCTGAAATCTGACCATATTCCCGGATCGGTGCCTGAAAATCATAGGAAAGTTCAGGGACATCGCAAAAAGACCCCACCGCCGTCGATTCCTGTAAGCTACTGAGTTTTCCTTTCGGATTTGTCCCACCGTGATACATATAATAGCCCAACAGGTTACAACCGCTTCCAAGTTTGCATACTGACATCGCTCCGATATCTTCTGCTGCCACCCGTGGTCTGCGATGATGTGTCACCTGCACACCGCCACCAAGTTCTGCGGTCAGATACGGATACGCATCTTTATCAAATGACAATTCCATGCCCGGCGCATAATCACTGCCAATATTTCCATCATTTCGCACCGTTGAAAACAGATAATTCTTGTTTGGCGGAAGCTGCTTTAAAGAAATATCCCATGGGGCATCACAATAACCGCCCATAACCGGTGTCAGATCACCAAGTACCGCACCGCCCCATCCGGTTGCAGTCCAATATGGTGCTTCAAAACCAATCGTTTTTGCCAGTTTTGTTAGCGTCCGCATATGTTGCTCCCCGGCAGCACCTCGTAAACCACCCACATGACCATATTCATTTTCAACCTGAATACCAAGAATGCAATGTGTTCCTTCCACTTCTTTATAAATTTTCTTCCAGAAACGTTCCACCAATGCCAGGTAATCCGGATCATCGCTGCGCAATTTATATCCTTTTTTCAGCAGCCAGTCCGGAAAACCACCATTTCGTGCCTCTCCATGCGCCCACGGTCCAATACGAAGCCACACATGCATCTGCCATTTCTCGCACAATTTCAGAAAATAATGCAAATTGCGCTGACCGGAAAAATCAAAGACACCTTCTTCTTCCTCATGATGAATCCAAAATACATAGGTTGCTATAATATCCATGCCACAGGCTTTCATTTTTCGAATCTCATCTTCCCATTCCTTCTCCGGGCATCTGGAAAAATGAAACTCCCCCATCATTGGAAAAATTGCTTTTTCATTTTTGAGTAAAGATACTCCGTTCATACTGTATTTTTCCATTCAAAATTCCTTTTCTCATATTTATTTTCATCAAGATTTGTAAACTGAGTAATTTGTTTTTTACTTTGTTTCTGTGTCTATTATATCATTTTAGTTCCATACTTCCTATTTATTTTTTATCCAAAAACTTGCTTTTCTTTTTTGAAAAATTGCTCCGCAACATATCATCTTGTTTTAACTATTTTGTTTCTGCTATAATTCAGCAATAAACCTGAGATGATTTGGAAACGAAAAAAAGCCTTCTGCCATTTAGCAAAAGACTATGTTTCTTATAAGTAAAGCGGACATTTGCAATCCGCTTTCACTACTTGCTCAGGAACGCAGTCGCTTTGTGACCTGTCAGTGGGAGCTTTTAACTCCCACTGACATAAGCATCCCGCTTACCCACCGCTTAGTGCTCTACACACTTGAATCGGGGGAATGCTTATTCTGCGTTCATATAAAGTATTTCTGATGACTGCTCATCTGTATCTGTTCGCAAGGTATATATCATTATATGTAAAAAATTATTACTGTTTTAGATATTTTACTGAGCAGCCATCTCGTTGGTTATATTTTATCAAACTATTCTTTGTTTTTACATGCCCGTTTTGGCACAAAAAAGTGCCTATTTCAGCAAACATTGAAACAGGCATAAATTATTATCTTCTGTTTTCTGAAAATTGACACTTATTTGTCCAGTCACGGCAAGCAAGCATCGCGATAGAAAACTCCACCGGAATCAACAGATTCATAGCAAACAGACGCTGACCTTCTGGAAGATAACGCAAATAATCGCTTAACAACGGCAATTTTTTTCCGGTGGAATATGAATCAGCACACTAATGACATATAATGCAAACAAACAAGATGCCTGTGCTGAAAAAAATAGGCTTCTGCCAGTTCTTCATCCTCAAATTCATTTAGCGTGTCTGCCAGTCTGCCAGGTTCAAATGCAGTTCCAAGTAATGGCAGAACCGTTCTTTTGCATTTCATGTCATTCCTCCAAGTTATCATAAATTACTTTTTAGTCAAACAAAACTTTCCAGTGTTTCGCTTCATACGCATCAAAACACATTAATATCTGTTCTTTGGTTGTTTTTTCATTTGCCAGATTTTCCGGTATTTCGTCTTTTGCAAAATATTTTGTCTCTGTCGTTTCAATATTTGAAACAAAAGCCCCGTCAATTACAGAACACTGGATAAAAATCTTGACCACACCATAAACATATATCGGCAAATTATGTTTATTTCGATCCTGAACAGCGATCATACGGTCTGCTTTTACATGTAAACCAGCTTCTTCTAATGTCTCTTTGATCGTATTTTCCGCTACCGATTGGTTAACATCACACCAGCCGCCCGGTAACGACCAGGTTCCGTTTTTTTCATGCACTAATAAGATTTTTCCATCCTCGAAAATTGCTGCTCTGGTATCAACCTTAGGTGTCTGATAGCCAGTTTCATTACAGAATAAGTCTTTTACTTTTTCTACTGGAATATCTGTTTTGTAAGATAACATTTCTGCTGAAATTTCCCGTAAACGTTCATAACGCTCCATATCATATACGTCATGTCCATAGGTCATCCCCGCTTGCGCTAGACTTTGGATTTCAATCGCCCAGTCCAACCATTTGTTCTTTTCATCATGTAAATTTAATGCCATATCCTTCTCCTCTTAAGATAGCATATAGTGACATGCTCCCACCACTTAAATCACAGA
>NZ_KI271163.1 GCF_000469345.1 Eubacterium ramulus ATCC 29099 | reverse complement strand
AATTTCGATACACCCTCTTATTGGACGCTTACAGTGGAAGTATAGAATTTACACCTTATTTACACCTTTGGAAGATCGGATCGGAATAGTTGAAATAATAATAGATAAAGGCGTGGGAGAAAAATCCTACGCTTTTTGCATATAATCACACAATTTGAACGCAGAATAAGCATTCCCCCGCTTCAAGTGCGTAGAGCACTAAGCGGTGGGTAAGGGGGATGCTTATGTCAGTGGGAGTTAAAAGCTCCCACTGACAGGTCGCAAAGCGACTGCGTTCATGAGCAAGTAGCGAAAGCGGATTGCGAATGTCCGCTTTACCGAAAAAATCCTCATGATCATGAGGGAAAATGAAAGAAATTTGGAATGAGTAATAACACAAGCTGTGTACCTTTTTTGCCCCATTAGATCCATTAAGATAAAGTTAGTAAAAATTCGTAGTGGAGGAATGATAAATGTGGAATGATACAAAAGGTGAGCAGGACAATCTTTGTTTGGCACTTATAAATCCAAGGCTATGTAAAAAGTTAAGTATTAAGGTTGCAGTAGAGCAGCATGATACGAAGACAACAGTACCATATCTGCATGTATTTTTAGATAATACATGGAATCTGAAGAATTGTGCATTTATTCGATTGGATAAACCGGAGTATGTTCCAGAAAAGAATTCTAAAAGATTGTCAACAAAAGGAAGAACTAATCTATATATTGACGAGGGAATGTAATGGAAATTGGATTGCATCAATTATTGATAAAAGTAATATTAAAGCGGCGACAGGATATGAAACCGCTGTTCAGACATGGATAGATACTTATGAAGGAAATAATAAAATACAATACGATAAAAACGGATTTCTTGTTATGCCGGATTATACAAAATTATAGAGTCGAAAATTATGTACAAGAGATGAGATGTTGAATGATATTTTGCTGTTCGTTTTTTATGCCCGTTGAAATCTGTGAAATGTAGGCATACAATGATACTATATGAACTGCGCAGAACGGAGAGCAAAAAGTATGAGTGATATACATCCAAAAAAATTGTTGATTTTGTATATTTTAGATATCTTACAGAAATATACGGATGAAGAACATAGGCTGAGCCAGAAAGAAATACAGGATATCTTGAAAAAAGAGTATGAAATGCCGGTTGACCGGAAAGCTATAAAGAGAAATCTCTTAAATCTGATTGAATATGGCAGCAGTATTGAATATAGAGAAGTATCACGGAAAGAAATTTTCAGAAAAAAGAGTGTAGTATCAGACGAAGATAGCTTAGATTTGGAGGATAAAGGAATCCCGGAAGACGATTTGTTATGGACAGATTTTTATTTGAAGCAGAAATTCACGAATGAAGAATTGCGTCTATTAATAGACAGCCTGTTATTTTCAAAGCATATACCCTATAGCCAGGCAAAAAAATTGATTACAAAATTAGAATCATTATCTAATATATATTTTAAATCACGCTCGCAATACATTTATCCGTTGCCGGTTGACCGGACGGACAATAAGCAGGTGTTTTATAATATTAGTATATTGGATGAAGCCATTCGCAAAGAGCAGAAAGTGTTATTTGAATATGCAGAGTATCATACGGATAAGAAGATGCATTTGAAAAAGCGGGAAGATGGAAGTGTACGGGAATATGTTGTTACACCGTATCAAATGGCTGCACAGGAGGGAAAGTATTATCTGATCTGCAATTATAATAAATATGATGATATCTCGAATTACCGTGTAGACAGAATTCGAAATATACAGATTCTTGAGGAAAAAGGTAAGCCATTTGAAACTTTGAAATGGTCCGGACATCAGCCAATGAATCTGAATGAATATATGAGAGAACATGTGTATATGTATTCCAGTGAAAATGCGTTTGTTAAATTTAGAATCGTAAAAGCAATGATATCCGATGTGATTGATTTATTTGGAAAAGGGGTGAATTTTTCAGAAGAAACGGATACGCATGTATCGGTGAGCGTGCATGTAAATGAGCGTGCGGCAGAACAGTTTGCAAAAAATTATGCACCGGATGTGGTGATATTACAGCCAAAGAGATTAAGAGATAAATTAAGAGATGATTTGAAAAAATCATGGGAAGCATATGAAGATTAAAAGTGAGGCATAAGAGATGAAGAATCATTTTTCAAAGTCGAAATATTGCAGGTTGTGGCAATGTCCAAAGATGCTGTGGATGGATAAATACAAGCCGGAAGAGAAAGCAGAAGATGCCGCAGATGATTCTCGAATGGAAGCAGGAACAGAAGTAGGGAAGTTGGCCAGAGAATTATTTGGAAAGTCGGTAGATGTAACAGAGACTGTTAATGGCCGATTGGATTTGCCCGCAATGATAGATCGGACGCAAGTGGAAATAGAACACGGGACATCTGTTATATGTGAAGCATCATTTCCCTATCAGGGGTGCTATTGTGCGGTAGATATTTTGAAAAGAGAAAATGACGGATGGGCAATATATGAAGTAAAAAGTTCGACGGTAAATGAGAAAAATATGAAAGCAGTATATGTCGCAGATGTTGCTTATCAGAAGTATGTACTGGAATATTGCGGAGTGAGGATTACAGGAACGTACATAGTTTCCATTAATAACGATTATGTATATGATGGGAAATTGGATTTGGAAAGGCTGTTTCAAATTACGGATGTGTCTGAATTTGTGAGAAATGAGATTGGGGAAGTAGAGAAGAATTTATTACAGGAAGATACATTGTTGGAATCAGAGAATGAGCCGGAGCGGGAACTGGGATTATACTGTAAAGATCCATATGGATGTCCGTATTGGGAATATTGTGCAAAAGAATTACCAACTCCGTCCGTATTTGACTTATATCGGATGCCGTTAAAAAAGAAATTAGAATATTACAGGGAAGGAGTTTCTGATTATAAGCAATTAAAAGCCTGTGGAAAGCTTAAGAATGAAAAGCAATTAAGGCAGATTGAATTTGCATTAGAAGACAAGGGGACATATGTAAATATTGATGGAATCCGGGAATTTTTAAGTACATTATCTTATCCGTTGTATTTTCTGGATTTTGAGACAATGCAACCAGTAATACCGTTGTTTCCGGGAACAAAGCCATATCAGCAGATACCATTCCAGTACTCATTACATTATATAGAGTCGGCAGGTGCACCATTATTACATAAAGAATTCCTTGCAGAATCAGGAGAAAATCCATTGCGGGCAATTGCGGAAGCTTTGTGTAGGGATATTCCGATGAATGTATGTGTAACAGCGTACAATAAGTCGTTTGAATGCAGCAGAATTAAAGAATTGGCGGGAATGTTCCCGGATTTAGCTGAGCATTTATTAAATATCAGAGATAATATCAAAGATTTACTGGATCCATTTCAGGCAGGCCATTATTATAACCGGGCGATGGGAGGATCATTTTCAATTAAAAGTGTCCTGCCAGCGATATTCCCGAATGATCCGGAATTGAATTATCATAATCTAGAAGGTGTGCATAATGGATCAGAGGCAATGACGATATTTCCGAGGATAAAAGATATGCCTGCGGAGGAGCAGAAAAAGGCAAGGCATAATTTGTTGAAGTACTGTGAGCTGGATACCTATGCGATGGTGAAAGTTTGGGGAGAGCTTGTGAGAGTTGTGAAAGGAGATACGGAAGATGGAGATTGAAAAGGAAGTTACGAAATTTGTTAAAACTATTAATAGAGGACCATTAAAAGAATATTTCCCGAAAGAAAAAACAGAAGAGAAAAAAATTGATTGGAATAAAGATGACGTTTATGTAGAGGCGTTATATCAGGGATATTTAGATGCGTGTAGAACATTTAAGTGGTCTGAAAAAGTTAAGAAAGATTATCCAAATGAAGAAGCAAAGAGAGGGTACATAGAAGGAAAATTTAAATCGGGTATTGCACGTGAAATAAGAAAGTATTTAAATAAACCCAAAGCATATTCGTTTGATGTATTTCATGGAAAGGTGTGCAAGAAGTTGAAAGAATGTTTCCCGGAGAAAGAAACAAATATTACTTATGGTCAGACACAAAAAATTGTAAATATGGCATTTAAATATTTGTATTGTTTGTTTTATAAATATGGGAAACTTAAAGAAGGTCAATTTGCTGACTGCCATATGCCGTTAGATAGTTTTAGTTTAGAATGGTTCAAAAGAAAGTTTAAGGAGAAGAATTTTTCAAATCTGGATAGTTATTCTGAAAATAATAAGGAGTTGCCGGAAAATTTGTTTACAAAAAAAGGTGAAAAAAAAACTGAAAGCGGAGTCAATAGGTTCGTGGAGTTCTATGCAAACATGGGAAGAGGATTGTAAAAAACAAGAATATCCATACGAATTTTATGCTCATGTTATAAAGCAATATTGTAAGGAGAATTCAATTACACCATTACAATTGGATTTTATTGTTTGGTCTAAAATGCAGAAAATTATGGCTGCAGAGTCATTTATAAAGACTTTTAAAGACGATGATGAAGAGAATAAAGAAGTTATAAATTCAGAAGAACTAGAGCCATATGATATACTTAACTTGAAAACGACGTTAGAAAATAGATTGAGTGAAATCAGACCTTTAATATGCAAATAATTTACTAATAGAATATACAAAGTAAAAAACAGTGTTTCGGCACTGTTTTTATATGCTCAGAAGCAATGAACTATTTTTGCCCCATGCAATCATATATCCTATTATTTATCAAGCACAGATAGGAGTGAAAAAGTTGAAAATATCTATTTATTCAAGAAAATCTATTGAAGAATTATTAAGAGGCAATTTTCCACAAAATGCAGCAGTAATCAGTTTCTATGACCCACCGGGAAAATTTCGAGATGAGGAATACAAACCAGTAGACTATTCGACAAAAACAAACTGTGTATTCCAGGTAGCGTTGCACGATATTGATCTTGAAGTATTGCCAAAATACCATCTGACTTACGAAACGTATTTCCAAGAAGCAGATGATCTTGCAGAATTTATCTTTACTGCGAAAAAGGCAGGAAAAGATATTATCTGTCAATGTGAATATGGTGAAAGCAGAAGTTCAGGGTGCGCAGCAGCTATCCATGAATACTTCTATAAAGACGGTATCAAGATATTTGCTGATTATAGATATTATCCGAATCAGATGGTGTACCATAAGGTGTACGATGCACTTGAGAGATATGGAATTGAAAATGATGTGATAAGAGAAAGCGGTGAATAGATTTATATGACGATAGAATTAAAACAAGAGATTTTGGATTTAATTGAATCACCGGAATTGTATGCATATTTAATGAAGTATACAGAACGACTGAAGTTGAGAGACTATGTAGAAATTATTGCTGGAGCACCAGTCAGTCTGAAAAGAAAACTGGGATTGTTACATAAACTTAGAGCAACAACGGATTTAAAGCAGAGGGATATGGAATATATGAAATTATGCTGTGAGTGTATGAATCAGGCAGTAAGATATTTAACGATGGAAAGCCGAACAATTTTTCTTATACAACTGATGGGTTATGACGATGATAATAAAAGTGATATTATGGATGGTCCATATATTATGACATCTCTTGAAGATATGAAAAAGGCAGTGCAGGAATATTATTGGAATGATTTTGATTCTACATGGGAGACTTTATATTGGCGGGTTGAATTATATCTTGACGGCAAGAATGAAATTAAGAAAAACGAATTTTTATCGCCGATGTACACATATATTATGGATAAAGCTGGAGAGATTCAATATTTTATTCATGAAAAGCTATCGTTAAATTATTTGAAAGGACCATTAGGTAGTATGGTAGAGAGACAGTTTTATTCTGTATGTCCCGATTTAAATCTGCCTGTTCCATATCAGCCAGGTGATGTCCTGTTTATAGACTGCAGACCATATGCACCGGGAGCTTTTTATTGTTTACTCAAAGAAGTTGGAGATGATTGCTGCGGAATACAATGTGAATATGTGAATCCGAAAGGTGAGGTTGAAACCGGTGCATTGAAACATGGCGATTATTTCTTTAATCACAGGGAAGTGTATCAATATTTATCACCGCTATATAAGGCAAGGATTGTTTCGAAAGATGAGTTGGATTGGAATGATTATATCAAAGGAAAACGAAAATGTTAGAACGGCCACATAAAGGGGTGTTCTGGTTAATAAATGGAGAAATCTGGGCAGTTCCATTTGACAATCAAAAATATAAATCTGGGATTTCAAAATCAGGGGATTCTTATGTGCACAGAAAAATCTGGAAGGAGATAAAGCCTCGAAAGTGTCGATATCCATATAATTATTATCCTAGAGGGCGAGTTGAAATTACTTCAAAAAATGTATGTATTATATATATGAATCCCAATATAGGTGAAGAATATATGGACGAAATAATGAAGAAATTTGGACTGGTTTCCGTATCAAAAATAATTTACGATAACAGCAGTCATTATAGATCTTATCTGGACAATGGATGGAAGGCAGATAAAAAATGAGGATTATTATTGTCAGGAGAAAAATGTATGAAGATATGGCTGGATGATATACGACCGGCTCCGGAAGGATATGTATGGTGTAAAAGTGTGAATATTGCCAAGAGAACCATTGAATCAGCGGAGGAACCGATTGTGTTAATTGACTGTGATCATGATTTGGGAGATTATGCTTATGATGGCGGGGATGGGATTAAATTATTGGATTGGCTGGTGGAAAATGAACGTTTTTATCCAATCAGGCTTCATACGATGAATCCTGTTGGTAGAGAAAATATGTTGCGGATGATTCGGAGATATTGGTAGGAGTAGAGGAAAGAGATATATGACAAAGAAAGAAGTATGTTATAAAAAATTGTAAAGAGCAAGATCCACCCGTGTAAAACAGTATTGTCATTTTGACAATTTTGTTTTACTTACGAGTAGCAGACTTGATACTTATATGTCAAAGCGTAAGCTGACAAAAGAAATGGCAGATGCCTTTGTGGAGTCAATTATTATCCATACAAAGTATTTAGAAGCTGTGAATGTACTTATTTCAAATCGAACATATCAAATGGTTGAAAAAATGAAAACTTATGAATGAATCCTTAGTAGTAACTCTTTCCCCTTTTACTACCAATTTTACTACTAACAGGTAGTAATAACTTGCTCAATCTTGCTCTGATTTGCCACAATCTGTAATTTCAGAGCAAACTACACGAATCCCAGAAACCCTTACAAAACAGGGCATTCTGGGGCAAATTAAGGAGAAACAAAAACATGATAAAAGTACTTTTTATCTGCCACGGCACTCTTTGAAAGCTTCTCCAAAAAGCCAGTAAAATCAAGGCCTGGAAGGCATTGGCGGTTGAAAAATAACCCGATAATAACCCACGGTATTTTGTGCAGATATTACATGTAAATATAGATGATTTTTGGGACGCAACATGATAGAAGAGCTGTAAGATTTTGAAAAGAAAATCTTATGGCTTTTTTCTGTGAAACAAATCGAATTGAAAAGACAATGTTGATAGGTTATAATTTTTATATCTCTGTAGACGGAATATATTAGATGGAGGATGTAAATGTTTGACCAAGAAAAATTAGTAGCAGTTATTGCTGCTTATAAAGATTATTTTCCAAATCATTGGAAAGATGAAAAGTATAAGTGGGAGGCAATCCAGTATTTCCAAGAACATTGGAACATATCTGCCGAGAATTTCCTTGATATGTTTATGGAAGCAACAGATAAAACCTATAATTTGCTGGCTAATATGAATAATTATCCCCGGGGTATGATTAAATCATTTGCTATGGCTGACCAAGAAGCTGTTCGATCTATGTTTATGGCTCTTTTTGATGAATCTCAAAATCTGGCACAGCGTATTGAACAATTTATAACATCAGCAGAAAATTTACGTGTCAAATATGATGATGGTACGTGGAAACAGCATTATCAGACAGCAAATGCGATCAGTACATATCTTTGGCTTAAATATCCGGATAAATATTACATCTATAAGTATTCTGAAGTGCGTGCAATTGCGAGGGAGATAGGAAGCGATTTTGTACCTAAAAAAGGTGGATCGGTATCAAATATAGAAAATAGTTATAAACTTTACGATGAGATTAGAAAAAAACTTGCTAGTGACAGTGAGCTTGATGAAATTTTACAAAATGTTTTGAATGAAGATTGTTATCCAGATCCAAGAAAAATAACGATGACGTTAGATGTAGGATTTTTTGTTAGTAGATTCTATAATCAGCAAAAAGAAATTGACCTAAATTCCTTGCATTCAGATGCAAAATTCTCAAAATGGTATGCACCTGTTATCGAATCTTTGTATAAAATGGGTGGAAGTGGAAAAAGACCAGATGTTCACCAGAAAATTATTAAAGATTATGGTATTACAGACGATGAACTTAAAGTGGTAAATTCTACCGGTAATGCCCAGGTACTAAATGATATAGATTGGGCTCGCAATTATTTGGTTTATGAAGGTGTTCTTGATAAAGGTGAGAACGGTTTGTGGACACTTACGGAGTTGGGGAAAAAACTCATAATAACAGAGGAATTGGCAAGTAAACTTACCGCTAAATGGGTTAAGATAAAGACAGCAGAAAGAGAACATAGATACGTACCAGACATAGATTTGACGCCATATTATGTGTATAGAACAGACGGTAATCAGAATTCTATTGCTTTATATAAAAAAGAAGATTTTCTTAATGAAGTGTATATGGCAGAAGAAAACTATAATACTTTAGTAGGCCTTCTTAAAAACAAAAAGAATTTAATCCTTCAAGGAGCACCAGGGGTGGGAAAAACTTTCGCTGCTACGAGATTGGCATATTCTATGATGGGCGAAAAGGATGATTCCAGAATTGAGTTTGTTCAGTTTCACCAGAATTATTCATACGAGGATTTCATTATGGGGTATAAGCCACAAGACGAAGGATTTAAACTTACAAATGGCATTTTCTATCAGTTTTGTATGAATGCAGCCGAGCATCCGGATAAGGACTACTTTTTTATTATTGATGAAATCAACCGTGGAAATATGAGTAAGATTTTTGGCGAGTTATTGATGCTTATTGAAAAGGATTACAGAGGTACAACGGTTACACTGGCATATTCAAGAACAGCTTTTTCTGTACCAAAGAATCTTTATATTATTGGCATGATGAATACTGCCGACAGAAGTCTGGCGATGATTGATTATGCGCTTAGAAGAAGATTCAGCTTTTATGAGATGGAGCCTGGATTTAATTCAGAAGGATTTAAAGCATATCAAGCATCACTGAAAAATGAAACTTTCAATACTCTTATAGAACAGATTATTGATTTGAATAGGGAAATCAATATAGATGATTCTCTTGGACCGGGGTTCCGTATTGGTCACAGTTATTTTTGTGGTCAGGAAGAATGTACTGAGGAATGGATGAAGGCAGTTGTGTATTACGATATTATTCCGATGTTGCAAGAATATTGGTTTGATGATAGACAAAAGGTTAAGCGGTGGGAAAATCTATTAATAGGAGTATTCAATGACTAACGATAAAGGTATTTTTATCAAAAATATTTATTATATGCTTGCCTATGCATTTCAAGTCCTTAGACAGAAGAATTATGATAATGTTGCAGCTGAAGATTTTGACAATGTACAGGATTTATTTGCAGCAATTCTTGCAAAAGGTGTTTCGCAACAGATTAAACAGGGACTTTATCGAGAGTACATTACGAAAAATGAAGACTTGTCCATTTTGCGTGGCAAACTGGGTATTTATGGAACTATTAAAAACCAAATTCAAAGGAAGATGCTTTTGTCTTGCGAGTATGATGAACTCTCAGTAAACAATATCTTTAATCAGATATTGAAGACTACAATAACTATTCTGATCAAGGATACTGGAGTAAAAAAATTGCATAAGGCGGAGTTAAAGAAGATAGTTCTGTTCTTTAATGAGGTAGATGAAATAGGACTTTCAAATATTAGATGGGACAGTCTGATATATCAACGCAACAATCAGAATTATGAGATGCTTATAAATGTTTGTTATTTTGTATTGGATGGAATGATTCAGACTACAAACAAAGGTAATTATAAGATGATGTCTTTTTCTGATGAGCATATTCATAGACTTTATGAGAAATTTGTATTGGAATACTTCAAGCAACATCATTCCTATTTGTCAGAAGCAAGGGCTGCTCAGGTCAAGTGGGATTTGCCTTCGGATACAGAAGAGAGTATGATACGATTTCTGCCTGTTATGCAGACAGATATTTTCCTCAGATATAAAGAGCAAATTTTAATAATAGATACAAAATATTATGGGCATACTATGCAGATGCAGTATGACAAGGCAACGCTTCATTCGGGAAATATGTATCAGATTTTTACATATGTTAAGAATCAAGATGTGAAGAATACAGGTAATGTATCTGGGATGTTGTTATATGCAAAAACAGAGGAAGCAATCACACCAGATTGCAGTTTTGTGATGGGCGGAAATAAGATTAGTGTAAAAACATTGGATTTGAATAAAGAGTTTAAATTAATTGCAGCTCAGTTAGATAAGATTGTTGAAGAGTATTTTCGAAAGATGTAGTTAGACTTATAGAATGGAAAGTGTTGGGAATATTTATAATTTAGAAAGTTGGTGGAAAGCTTGGATATAAAACAATTAATCGGTGAAGCAACCGAATATGACAAAAAGCTATCTTTGGAAGCGAAGAAACCAAAGAGTTGGTGTAAGAGCGTAAGTGCTTTTGTAAATACACTTGGTGGAGCATTAATCTTTGGAATAGCCGATAATGATGAAATTGTAGGACTTGAGAATCCGAATAGTGATGCTGAGAAAATAAGTGAAATCATTAAGACAAGGATGGATCCAATTCCAGAATTTCGTCTTCGATTTGAACAGGTCGAAGATGGAAAAGTATTAATTATACTGGATATTTTCAAAGGTGAAGAGACACCGTACTATTATTCGGGTGATGGTGTGCTGGAAGCATATGTTCGTGTTGGAAACGAGAGTGTGAAAGCGACATCAACGGAATTGAAAAGACTGGTGTTGCGCGGTAGAAATACATCTTATGATTCACAGATTTCTACGTATAAGGTGGAAGATTTTGCTTTTTCCAAACTCCGGGAAAGATATAAAAAATGGACAGGAAATAGTTTTGATGAGAAAGATCTTATATCATTTGGGGTGGCGAATGAGCAAGGATATTTGACAAATGCCGGAGCCTTGGTTGCAGATGAAAGCCCTATTCGATGGTCAAGAATATTTTGTACCCGGTGGAATGGATTAAATAAAAGCGGTGGTACAATAGATGCATTTGACGATGCGGAATATTCTGGAAGTGTATTGTCATTAATTGATAATGGAGAAGCTTTTATTAAGAGAAATGCGAAATTAATGTGGAGAAAGACTGCTAATTCCAGAGAAGAAATGCCGGAATATGTAGAACGTAGTTATCATGAAGCATTGGTTAATGCATTGGCTCATAGAGATTATCTTGTGAATGGTAGTGAAGTGCATATTGATATTTACGATGATCGTATGGAAATTTATTCGCCAGGAGGCATGCCGGACGGTTCCATTATTCAGGACAGAGATCCGCTTACAGTTCCGTCAACGAGAAGAAACCCGGTTTTAGCAGATATATTTAATCGGCTGGGATATATGGAACGTAAAGGTAGTGGATTCGGAAAAATCATCGGCGGCTATGAATTTCAGATCAACTATGATGAAAGTAAAAAGCCATCTTTTAGATCAGATCGGTATCAGTTTACAGTTGTGATGCCAAATTTGAATTACAATGTCCCTCAGAATGTCCCTCAGGATGTCCCTCGGAATGTCCCTCAGAAAAAAGAGAGCAATCCGTTGGAAATCCAAATATTGAATATGATAAAAAAGGATAATAAAATCAGCACAGAAAAAATGGCAATGACGTTAGGAATAAGTTCCAAGACTGTAAAACGTCACATCAAAGATATAGGTATTGTACGATTTATTGGTCGTGGTTCCAATGGACACTGGGAAATAATTGATGATTAGAAATACAACTTAATATCATTAATAGCAAAGCTATAAGATTTATTTCGTAAGGCTTTCCGGATAAGAAAAATAACCCATTTATAACCAAAATGCCCGAAAAAACATGAGAAAATGCAAGAATTTATGAGAAAAAAAGCTGTTTTAGAAAAATGTGTATAAAGGCTGGAAAGCCAGTATTTACAAGGTTTTGAGGAGATATAAGGAGATAAAATGAGTAAGATAAAAGTATTATTTATATGCCACGGCAATATCTGCCGTTCCCCAATGGCAGAATTTGTTATGAAGGATTTAGTAAAAAAAGCTGGTCTGTCAGATCAGTTTGAGATTGCGTCTGCTGCAACCAGTCGGGAAGAAATTGGAAATCCTGTTCATCGTGGAACCAAAAACAAATTAAAACAATATGGTATTTCCACGGATGGAAAATGCGCGATTCAGATGACGAGCGAGGATTATCGTGCTTATGATTACATCATTGCTATGGAGCGATACAACCTTCGGAATATGGAGCGGTTTGTCCATGGAGATCCAGCGCATAAAGTACATCTGTTGTTGGATTTTACGGATCGTGGGGGAGATATTGCGGATCCGTGGTACACAGGAAATTTTGATGAGACTTATGATGATGTGCTGGAAGGCTGTCAGGGATTATTGCAGCATATCCGGGAACATGCGCTGCAATAGTTAATAGTTGAATTTTCCATAGACAGTGTCTTGAAAAACATTTATACTTTAACGTGATAAATATGTTGATATCCAAATCATATAAACGGAAATTGTCTAAGAAGAAATGAGGTTGAAATAATGTATTATGTACCGGATGGCACAGAATTGTGCGGATTTTATGAATGTGAAGAATGTGGAAATCGCTTTTTGTCTTTGAAGATTGGACCGAAGTTGGTGTGTCCATATTGTGGGGAAGAACCGGATATGGAAATAGGACCGGATGAAGAGATGCCGGTGGCAAAGGAAACTGCTAAATTGCTGGAAATGGTGGAGGGTACGGAAAATGTGGAACGAATGGATGCATTGCTTTCATTGGCGGTAACCGGCGGGGGTTATGAGTGGATCTGATCATAGAATTCTGATTGGAGCGGGGAAGATTTACATCGATATATCACAGAGAAAAGAGATATAAGTAAGACAGGAGAGCGGACAGAAATGTTTTTTATGATGGGAATCACGGATGGCCGGAAAGAATTGAATTACAGTCAGACGGAAATCTGCAGTATCTGCGGATGCTATGGGCGTTATCAGGTATTTATGACCTATACCGTTCTGTCACTGTTTTTTATTCCATGTTTCAAATGGAATCGGCATTATTATGTACAGACAAGCTGCTGCAATACGTTGTATGAACTGGACAGGGAAGTTGGCAGACGGATAGAACGGGGCGAGAATGTACGGATTCTGGCAGAACATTTGCAAAAGCTGGGAAGTGGAAGAACCGGTTATACCGCCTATAAACGATGCCTGAACTGTGGATATGAAACGACAGAAGATTTTGTGTTTTGTCCCAAATGCGGTGCAAGGTTTTGAACGCTTTACGAGTAAATCGCGAAATCGGATTGTGAATGTCCGTTTTACAAAATAAAGGAAGTCCCCGGTTATATTACAGTCAGTAATACGCAGCGGGGACTTTTTTCGGTCGGAGGAATGATATGTGGAAAATTAAGCAGATTGCAGAGGCAGATTTTGGCTGCGAGGAACGGATGCCGGGAGAAAAATTAAAATGCCTGGTAATTCTGGAAGATAAAAGTGGTAATGTTCGATACCTGGAAGTAGAAGATGAATGGTTGACGGAACAGGGGCTGGATGAGGGCAGTGAATGGAAAGACTGAATGAAATTTCAACGTCTGCTTTACTCAGCAATCTGTTTTCCGGTCACATCCAGATGATATTTTTCCCGGTAGATGAGCTCTGAGATAGGGACAAGCTGATACCCTTTTTCCTGAAGCTGTGTCAGCAGGTTATCCAGTGCATCTGCCGTATATTTTGCCCCGTTATGGCACAGGATGATGGCACCGCCATCAAGGTGTTTGCTGTCGCAGATACGGGAGATGATATCATCAACGCCATAATCTTTCCAGTCAAGGCTGTCGATGGACCACTGAATTGGATAATAGCCACAGGAGAGCACACCGGTGATGACCTCGTTATCATAGTCGCCATAAGGCGGCCGGAAGAGGAACATTTCATAGCCGGTGAGCTCTTTTACTTTTTTATGGACAGACATGATTTCATCCCGAATCTCCGTGTCGGAGAGTTGGCTCATATTTTTATGGTTCTGACTATGATTGCCAAGATCGTGTCCGGCTTCATAGATTGCCCGGACATCATCCGGGTAAGATTCTACCCAGCCGCCGGTCATGAAAAACGTGGCATGTACGTTGTGTTTGGCCAGAATTTCCAGAATACGTGAGGTATCGTCATTGCCCCAGGCGGCATCAAAGGAAATGGAAATCTTTGGTTCCTGTGTGTCTACGCAGTAGATGGGAAGTTCTTTTCCGTTGACAGTATTGCTGACGGAAATCGTACCGTTGGTCATTTGAAAATAAATTGTTACGGCAAGGATACAGATAACCGTTGCCGGCAGCAGAATGGACAGGTGTTTTTTTTCCTTCATGGGTTCTCCTTTTTTATTTCTCAGAGATACGATTATTACAATATATATGCTCCAAAAATACTTTTATTAATGCCAGTGGAAAAATGTGTATTGTCCGGGAAAAAGTACAGTAAGAAATGTGTAAAAAATAACAATAATAGTTGACTTTCTGTTTAATAATAGTATAATCGAAATCGTGACAAAAGTTTAGTGACAGTCAACATTTTGTTAAGCATTCAGAATCTGACAACGTCATGGAATGAATGGAATCACAGAAATAATGAAAATATAAAAATCTTTTGACAGAAATGGAAGCGAGAGAGATGGAGCCGAATTATGTGAACAGCAGAATCGGAGAAAAAATTAAAGATCTGAGAAATAAAAATGGCCTGACCCAGCAGGAACTGGCAGACCGGGCGGAACTGACCAAAGGATATATATCCCAGCTGGAGCGTGGCCAGGTGGCACCTTCCGTGGTGACACTGCTGGATCTGATTGAGTGTCTCGGAACGACACCTTCTGAATTTTTCAAAGAGACGGAAGAGGAACATGTCGTATATTCCGAAGGTGCTTTTTTTGAGAAAATTGATGAAGTGGGCAACAGTATCCAATGGATCGTGCCCAATGCACAGCAGAATCAGATGGAACCACTTCTGGTAGTTGTACAGCCGAAGGAGCAGCTGCAGGAAGATAAACCACACGAGGGGGAAGAATTCGGATATGTGATTTCCGGGCGGATCCGACTGCATCTTGGAGACAAAAGCTATGTGGTAAAATCCGGTGAGAGTTTTTATTTCCGGGCGAATCGGAATCATTTTATTGAAAATACAGGCAGCCGTCCGGCAAAATTTGTCTGGGTGAGCACACCACCGACATTTTAGCCCGATGAAGTAAATAGGATGAGTGGGGTGCGAATATCCGCCGGCCCCGGATAGTGTGAGCAGAAATTTGAAAAACATATGAGGAGAAAAAGGGATGGAACAGGCAATCTTGAATTTACAGCATCTGACAAAATCTTTTGATGGGAAAAAGATTCTGGATGATCTGAGCATTGACATAGGAAGAAATGAATTTGTGACCCTGCTGGGTCCTTCCGGCTGTGGCAAGACTACCACATTGCGTATCATTGGTGGTTTTGCGACACCGGATGAGGGAAAGGTTATTTTTGAAGGTAAGGATATTACGAATCTGTCTCCGGATAAGCGTCATATCAACACTGTATTTCAGAAATATTCGCTGTTTTCCCATATGAGTGTCGGGGAAAATATTGCATTTGGACTGAAATTGAAGAAAAAGAGTAAATCATATATTCAGGATAAGATCAGATATGCATTGAAACTTGTGGATTTGGAAGGGTTTGAAGATCGACATCCGATGTCTCTGTCCGGTGGACAGCAGCAGCGTATCGCTATTGCCCGTGCGATTGTAAATGAGCCGGAAGTGCTACTTTTGGATGAGCCGTTGGGAGCATTGGATCTGAAGCTGCGTCAAGACATGCAGCAGGAGCTGATTAAGATAAAAAATGAACTGGGTATTACTTTTATTTTTGTAACTCACGATCAGGAAGAAGCACTGACCATGTCTGACCGGATCATTGTTATGAACCAGGGGTTGATCCAACAGGTGGGTACACCTGTAGATATTTACAACGAACCGCAAAATGCGTTTGTAGCTGATTTTATTGGTGAGAGTAATATCATTGATGGTGTGATGCCTAAGGATTGTCTGGTGGAAATCCTCGGATGTCCGTTCCCGTGTGTAGATACTGGATTTGCACCGAATGAAAACGTCGATGTAGTCATCCGACCGGAAGATATGGAATTCCTTGAAAAAGGGAAAGGTATGATGGATGGTGTTGTTACTTCGATTCTGTTTAAGGGTGTGCATTATGAAATGAAGGTGCAGGCGAATGGTTATGAGTGGCTGGCGCACAGCACCATTGCTTATCATCCGGGGACGGAGATTGGTCTGTATGTGAAGCCGGAAAATATTCAGATTATGCACAAACCGGTGTCTGCTGCACAGGAGGTAATCAAAAAGAATGAATAAGAGAAGTTTGTTGGCAACACCGTATATCGTCTGGATCATCGGATTTACAGTGCTGCCGATCCTGATGATCGTATTTTATGCTCTGGGAGATGGAAACGGTGGATTTACCCTGTCTAACATTCTGGCAATTTTCGAACCGGTGCATCTGAAATCATTGTTGCTTGCACTGTGGCTGGCTTTACTGTGTACAGTGGTCTGTCTTTTGCTGGCCTATCCGCTGGCTGTGATACTGCGGAAATTGAACATCGGAAAAAAAGGATTGATGGCTATTATCGTGATTCTTCCGATGTGGGTAAACTTTGTACTGCGTATTATGGCCTGGCAGTTGTTGTTGTCCAGAAACGGAATTATTAATGCAATCCTTGGGGTATTGGGTCTGCCGGGACAGGATCTGGCGAATTCCAATGTGGCGATTGTTATTGGTATGGTTTATGATTATCTGCCGTTTATGATTCTGCCGGTATACAATGCGGTGATGGAACTGAATGAGGATGTCATCGAGGCAGCCCGCGATCTGGGTGCACCGTTGTCCGCAGTTTTGACCAAAATCATGATTCCACTTACCATGCCGGGCATTATCAGTGGAATTACCATGGTGTTTGTTCCGTCGCTGACCACGTTCGCTATTCCGGATATTCTTGGAGGTGGCAAGATCATGTTGATTGGAAATATCATTGAACAGGAATTTTCCACCAGCATGAATTGGAATCTCGGTTCCGGTCTGTCTATCGCACTGATGATTTTTGTACTCATCAGTATGATGTTTACGGTGAAAAATGACGGAGGAAAGGAGAGCAGCGTATGGTAAAGCGTTTTTTTATGAAATTTTATTTGGTACTGATCATTGCGTTTCTGTACATTCCGATTGCAGTGCTGGTGGTTCTCTCCTTTAATGCATCCCGATCCCGGGTTGTCTGGGGCGGATTTACACTGAAATGGTATCAGATTTTGTTACATAACAGTGATGTAGTCGCGGCATTACAGAACACACTGACGATTGGTTTCGCTTCAGCAGCCATAGCTACAGGCATCGGCCTGTTGGCCGCCATCGGCATTGATGCTATGAAAAAACGGAGTTATTCCCTGACACTTGGAATAGGAAACATTCCGATGTTGAATGCAGATATCGTGACCGGTATTGCGCTGATGCTCTGGTTTTCCAGATTTACAAGTCTGGGTTATGTCAGCATCCTGCTGGCACATGTAACATTCAATATTCCATATGTGATCCTGAGCATCCTGCCGAAACTCCAGCAGATGGATATGAGTGTGTATGAAGCGGCACGTGATCTTGGAGCAAACAGTGTCACGGCGTTTTTCCGGGTAGTATTCCCAATGATCTTTCCGTCTGTTGTCAGTGGATTCTTTATGGCTCTGACCATGTCCATGGATGATTTTGTAGTCACCTATTTCACAAAAGGTGCAGGAATCAACACATTATCTACTATGATCTACGGTGAGTTGAAGCGTGGAATCAAACCGGAAATGTATGCGTTATCGACACTGATCTTTGCTGTGGTGCTGGTGGTTCTGCTTCTGGCAAATTTTGTGCCGGAGATTCGTCAGAAACAGCTGAAAAAGGCAGCAATGTAAAGGGAAGGTGACAGCATGAAAATAAAAAAATGGAAAAGGCGGGTGGCGATGGCGCTGTGTGTTGCCATGACCGGAATTTTAGTTGGCTGTGGTGCCACCGGAGAAGAGGAAAGCTCCGTGGATATGTCCGAAGCCGGCGGAAAAAATACTATTGTTGTATTAAATTATGGTGAATATATCGATACGTCAGTATTAAAGCAGTTTCAGAAAGAGACTGGTATCAAGGTACTTTATGAGGAAGCAACGACGCCGGAGGAAATGTATTCCAAATATAAGGCAAGTACGATTCCTTACGATCTGATCTGTTCTTCTGATTATATGGTGGAGCGGTTGATCGAGGAAGGCGAGACAGAAGAGATTGATTTCAGCCAGATGCAGTACATCGATAATATCGGAGACCTGTATTGGGAGATGTCAAAATCCTATGACCCGGAACTCAAGTACAGTATCCCGTATTTTTGGGGAACAGTAGGTATCCTGTATAATACAAATATGGTAGATGAAGAGATTACCAGCTGGGATAGTCTGTTTAACGGCAAATATGCCAGGGAAATCATTATGCAGAACAGTATCCGGGATGCTTATATGTGTGCATTAAAATACAAAGGATATTCACTGAATACCACAAATCATAAGGAACTGCAGGTAGCACAGAATATGTTGCTTGAGCAGAAACCAGATGTGGAAGCATACTTTGTGGACGAAGTCCGTGAAGAGATGGTGGCCGGAAATGCAGCGTTGGCAGTTTGCTATTCCGGAGAGGCATATCTGGCCAATGAGTATGATGAAGACCTGGAATATGTCGTTCCGGAAGAGGGATCCAATGTATGGTTTGATTCTTGGATGATGATGAAAAAAGGAGAAAACCATGAAGGAGCACTGAAGTTTTTGGATTTCCTCTGCAGGGAAGATATCGCTATGAAGAATTTCGAAGAAATTTATTATCCGACACCGAATACGGCAGTATATGATCAGCTGGATGAGGAGACAAAAGAGGATCCGCTAATTTTCCCGAGTGAAGCGACACTTGAAAAATGCGAGGTATACAAAGCACTGGATGCGGACACCACCGCATATTACAGTCAGCTTTGGAAAGAACTGAAAACAAGTTAGATTCAAGTCGAACGCACGTGAGACTTGGTGCGTGAATCTGGTCAGCGAAAGCTGACATATTCTTCTCAGAATCACTGCACTCTACACTTTGAGGCTGCTGTACCAAAACTGTGCTGAAGTTTGATACAACAGCCTTCTTTTTGCCCTTGTGGAAATGTCCGGATTGGGTTATAATAGGAACGCTTACGAAATAGAAATGAACGAATCAGCAATTTTTTATCTGACAGGAAATTGCAGCGAATTTTTCATCAGATAAAAGCGCTTTGTGCAGATAATGCACACTCGCAGAAGAAAAAAAGCAGATGCTGGATCGTAAAGAATAGACAGAAAGAGGTAGAGTTATGGCTAAAGTCAGAACAAGATTTGCACCGAGCCCGACAGGCCGTATGCATGTTGGAAATCTGCGCACTGCTTTGTACACGTATCTGATTGCAAAGCATGAGGGCGGAGAGTTTATACTTAGAATTGAAGATACGGATCAGGAGCGTTTTGTGGAAGAAGCGCTTGGAATTATTTACCGTACCCTGGAAAAAACAGGTCTGATCCATGATGAGGGACCGGACAAAGATGGCGGATATGGTCCATATATTCAGAGCGAGCGCTGCAAGAGCGGGTTGTATATGGAATATGCAAAACAGCTGATCGAAAAAGGCGAGGCATATTACTGCTTCTGTGATAAAGAACGCCTGGATTCTTTAAAACAGAATATCAACGGAAAAGAAATCAGTGTCTATGACAAACACTGTCTGCATCTTTCCAAAGAAGAGATTGAGGCAAATCTGGCTGCCGGGAAACCATATGTTATCCGTGCCAATGTACCGAATGAAGGCGAGACAACTTTCCATGACGAGATTTACGGAGATATCACACAGCCGAACTCTGAGTTGGATGATATGATCCTGATCAAATCCGACGGATATCCGACTTATAACTTTGCAAATGTAGTAGACGATCATCTGATGCACATTACGCATGTTGTCCGTGGTAATGAGTATTTATCGTCTGCACCGAAATATACCAGATTGTATCATGCATTCGGATGGGAAGAACCGAAATATATACACTGTCCACTGATCACAAATGAGGAACATCAGAAACTGAGCAAACGAAGCGGACATTCTTCTTACGAGGATCTGATCGAACAGGGATTTTTATCTGAGGCAGTGGTAAACTTTGTCGCTTTACTTGGCTGGAGTCCGGTAGATAACCGTGAGATTTTCTCTCTGGAAGAACTGGTAGAGAATTTTGATTACCATCACATCAGCAAATCTCCGGCTGTTTTCGATATGGTAAAACTGAAATGGATGAACGGCGAGTATATCAAAGCGATGGATTTTGATGCTTTTTATGAGTTGGCAGAGCCATACATCAAAGAAGTGATACACCGCGACTGCGATTACAAGAAGATTGCGCAGATGGTGAAGACACGTATCGAGATTTTCCCGGATATCAAAGAGCATATTGATTTCTTTGAAGCAGTCCCGGAATATGATATCGCCATGTATACACATAAAAAGATGAAAACAACTGCCGAGACATCTCTGGCAGTTTTGAAAGATGTCCTTCCATTGATGGAGGCTCAGGAAGATTACAGCAATGACGCACTGTATGCAATGCTCAGCAGTTATGTAAAAGAAAATGGATATAAGAATGGTTATGTTATGTGGCCGATCCGTACCGCACTTTCCGGAAAACAGATGACACCGGGTGGCGCAACGGAGTTGATGGAAGTTCTTGGAAAAGAAGAATCCATTGCGCGTATCAAAGCAGCTATTGAAAAACTGGCAGCGGAAGCATAATAACGAGTCAGACAGAACGTACATCAGGGGAGGGAAGAGTACCTGATCGGACAGCACTCTTGCCCTCTCTTTTTGTGCGTAAAATATGAGGATGAAGAGCACAATTTGTAGTTATAATCATGCAGTTGCAAGATATAGCTGATGCAGGCTGAAGATCCCCCGGTAATTGTGCAAAGTGCTATTTTTATATTTTTATATTTTGAAAATTAAGCGGAAAAAGTGTTGGATTCAGGCTATGTTCCTGCTAATCTGAAAAAGTCAAGACATAGATTGAAAATTGTGGATATTGTAGGAAAATAACTATATATAGGATTTGCAATTGAAAAACCATACTAGATATTGTACAATGTTCAAGAACGGTTCTCGGAACCAATTGTAAAAAGTGGAACTGTCTGACAGCATTTGACATGGCTGCTGCAGGGAAAAGCAGACGTGTTACGGGCAGTGATTGATTTGAGATAGAGAAGAAAGGGCGAGTGGAATGAAGATTATTAAGCGAAGCGGGTCAGAATCGCAGTTTGATATGGAGAAGATTATTTCTGCAGTTATCAGAGCAAATGACAGTGTGGCAGAAACAGAGCGTATGAGTAAAGAGCAGATTGCGGTTATCGCAGCCAACATGCGTACCATCTGCGAAGGCATGAACCGAGCACTGAGTGTGGAAGAAATCCAGGATCTGGTAGAAAATCAGATCATGAATCAGAGAGCTTTTTCTGTGGCGCGTAATTATATCACTTATCGGTATAAAAGAGCACTGGTGCGTAAATCCAATTCAACAGATGAACAGATTTTAAGTCTGCTTGAGTTTGACAATGAGGAAGTAAAACAGGAAAATTCTAATAAAAATCCGGCAGTTAACAGTGTGCAGCGTGACTATATGGCAGGCGAGGTCAGCAAGGACATTACAAAACGATTCCTGCTTCCGTCGGATATCGTAGAGGCACATGAGAAAGGGCTGATCCATTTCCATGATGCAGACTATTTTGCACAGCATATGCATAACTGCTGCCTGGTAAATCTGGATGATATGCTGGAGAACGGAACTGTGATCAGCGAGACAATGATCGAGAAACCGCACAGCTTTTCCACTGCATGTAATGTGGCTACCCAGGCGGTTGCCCAGATCGCAAGTTCCCAGTATGGCGGTCAGAGTATTTCCCTGTCCCATCTGGTTCCGTTTGTACAGGTCAGTCGTGAAAAATACCGGAAAGAAGTTGCTTACGAGTTTGCGCAGAGCGGTATTGAGGCAGATGAGGAAACAATCAATAAAGTAGCAGAACTTCGTGTACAGAAAGAAGTAAAACAGGGCGTTCAGATGATTCAGTATCAGGTGATCACATTGATGACTACCAATGGTCAGGCCCCGTTTATTACAATTTTTATGTATCTGAATGAAGTACCGGAAGGTCGTACCAGAGATGATCTGGCTATGGTGATCGAAGAAGTATTAAAGCAGCGTATCCAGGGTATAAAAAATGAAAAAGGTGTCTATATCACACCTGCATTCCCGAAGCTGATCTATGTACTGGAGGAAGATAATATCCATGAGGATAGCAAATACTGGTATCTGACCAGATTGGCAGCAGAATGTACCGCAAAGAGAATGGTACCGGATTATATTTCCGAGAAGATCATGTTTGAGAATAAAGTGGATAAAAACGGTGAAGGACATTGTTATCCATGTATGGGATGCCGTTCTTTCCTGACTCCTTATGTAGATCCGGTGACAAATGAGCCAAAATATTACGGACGTTTCAACCAGGGCGTTGTAACGGTCAATCTGGTAGATGTCGCTTGTTCATCCCAGGGAGATATGGACAAATTCTGGAAAATCTTTGATGAGAGACTGGAACTTTGTCACCGTGCACTGGTGTGCCGTCATGAGCGTCTGGAGGGAACACCTTCTGATGTGGCTCCGATCCTGTGGCAGCATGGCGCACTTGCCCGTCTGAAAAAAGGCGAGACTATTGATAAACTGCTTCATGATGGTTATTCTACGATCTCTCTCGGATATGCGGGATTGTGTGAATGTGTCCGCTATATGACAGGTAAATCCCACACAGATCCGAGTGCGACACCGTTTGCACTGAAAGTAATGCAGCATATGAATGATGCCTGCAGCGAGTGGAAGGCAGAGCACAACGTAGATTTTAGTCTGTATGGCACCCCGCTGGAGTCCACAACTTATAAATTTGCAAAATGTTTGCAGAAACGTTTTGGACTGATTCCGGGTGTGACAGATAAAAACTATATTACAAACAGTTATCATGTTCATGTAACAGAGAATATCGATGCTTTTGAAAAATTAAAATTTGAGGCTCAGTTCCAGAAACTGTCTCCGGGTGGAGCCATCAGTTATGTGGAAGTACCGAATATGCAGCAGAACCTGGATGCAGTACTTTCCGTAATGCAGTACATTTATGATAACATCATGTATGCAGAACTGAATACCAAAAGTGATTTCTGTCAGGTATGCGGATATACCGGTGAAATTCAGATTGTAGAGGAAGATGGCAAATTGATTTGGGAATGCCCAAATTGCGGAAATCATGATCAGGATAAGATGAATGTGGCACGCCGTACTTGCGGTTACATCGGCACGCAGTTCTGGAATCAGGGAAGAACGCAGGAAATCAAAGAGAGAGTGCTTCATCTGTAGGATTATTTAAACCCAAAAAAATCTACAAACCCAAAAAACCCAAAAATTTTTTTCGGGGATTTGTACCACCAAAAAAATTATTCAATAAATGCGTTGAAAATTAATTGCATTGAAAAAAGAGACCATTATAGAATTACTGTTTTTGACAGTTTCGTAATGGTCTTTCTTAAAAGGAGGGGGCTTATGAATAAGGGGAAAAAGGCAATAAAAGTAGTGATTGCTATATTGATTGCAGCAGTTGCATTTGGATATGGGGGGTATACAACGATGCGTCCGGGGGTATATGTGGGAGATGATTTTTTCTATGAAAAAAGCAGCTCAAGGTATGAACAAGATGCATCTAATTATATAGAGCAGACATCGGATCATGAATTTACAGTTGTTTCTCACGATAAAAAACAGGAAATTTCCTATGAGATAGAAAAGGAACAGATTACATTTTATTTTCCGGATCAGACTGTATCAGGAAGCTGGGATACAGATCAGAAAGAATTGTATGATAATGGAGTGCCGGTACTCCAGAACGGAAACATGGAATTTTCCGAAGATGGTGTGAATATTAGTCAAGATATGGATGCGGAGCGTTACAGCTACGCATTGTGCAGGATTATCTATGATAACAAGGAAACAATTTCCACATGGTATATGAATATTCTTGGACTGTTTTTGTATATACTTGGAATTATCTGTGCGATATATCCGGAAGAATGCTATTTTTTCCTGAAAAAGTGGCAGTTTAAAAACGGTGAGTTGTCCGATCTTGGACGGCTGTGGCAGCAGGTCGGTGGCGGTATAATTGCGGCAATGGGTATATTTATCATGAGTGGTATGGCAATGTTACTTGCAAAATAAAATGCCATAAAAGGTTGTATTGTATTATAATAGAAAATAATATGATTTTCACGTGGAGGAATGACAAATGATATTACCTAAAGATCCGGTAATGCTTTTAAGCGTAGTAAATACAGAACTGAGAGATCGATATCCGTCATTAGAAGAGCTGGCAAAGGCTTATGGTGTGACGGAACAGGAAATCACAGACCAGCTGGCACTGATTAAGTATGAATATCAACCAGAGACAAATCAGTTTCATTAAGAAGAAATAGTCTGGATTCATTGCTGAGAAAGAAGGTGGAATATGTATTATTGTAATATAAAAAAATCTGATATAGCAGATGGTCCCGGTGTACGTGTGACATTGTTTGTATCTGGATGTACGCATCATTGCGAGGAATGTTTTCAGCCGGAGACATGGAATTTTACATATGGACAACCGTTTACAAAAGAAGTGGAAGAAGAATTGATGGAAGCGTTGCGGCCGGGGTATGTGGCAGGATTGACTTTACTTGGCGGAGAACCCTTTGAGCCAGAGCATCAGTATGTGTTGCTTTCGCTTTTACAAAGAGTGCGCCGCGAATTCCCCCAAAAAACAATATGGGCTTACAGTGGCTATGTATACGAAGAATTATCCGGGAAAGAAATTGGAACCGGAAGAGCACGCTGTGAAGTGACAGATGCGGTCTTATCCTGTGTGGATGTTCTGGTAGACGGAGAATTTATGAAAGATAAAAAAAATATCAGTCTGCAGTTTCGCGGATCAGAGAATCAGCGCCTGATCGATCTGAGAAAGACCGAAGAAGCCGGTGAAATCGTATGGTGGAAGCAGAAATAAATCTGTGTATCAGATATCTATAAGGACAGCATTGGGTCAAAAATAAGGGTTTCCGGGATTATGAAAAATCCTCGGAAACCCTTATTTTATGCGGATAACAGGACTTGAACTTTTTCTGTTGTCTGAAAACCTTGAAAAGAAAGGAGTTTCGGGGTCTCTGATGATTCTTACATACAAATTACATACATATTTTAATATAAATTAGTAAATGTTTTCATTTGTATGATACAATAATAAAATAGTTATAATGATACTTCATAAATTAGTAAATTTAATTGTACTTCAAAACACGATTAAAAACATATATGGAGAGGAGAAGTCCATGGTAAAAGATCATTTGGAAAATGAATATGAAAGTATTATTGAAATGTGTAAAGCGTATTCTATAAATCCAAGTACATATAAATTTCGCATTTCATCAGGAATGTCGGTAGAAGATGCTCTGTTAATGCCGTTGAGGAAGAATACATGTATTGATCATATGGGAAATACTTTTTCTAGTATCAATAAAATGTGTAAATATTACAATATTAATAAAAGCACTTTTAGTACACGAATTAAAAGTGGAATGTCCTTAAAGGATGCATTAACACAAAAAATTGCACTTCCAACAGAAAAAGGGACAGAATGTTTTGATCATAAGGGAAATAGATATGAGAGTTATGCAGAAATGGCAAAGGCTTATCATATCCCTGCATCTGTACTAAGAGACAGACTGAATCGGGGATTAAGTGTGGAGGACGCATTAAGAAAAAGAGAAGTTGTTGATCATACAGGAAAAAAGTATCGAAGTGAGACCCAAATGTGTCAGGAATATGGTATCGCTATTACTACATTTAAGCATAGACAAAAAATGGGAATGTCATTAAAAGATTCATTAACTATTCCAGTAGGAAATATGTTGGGAAATAGTTGTGTTGATCATTTGGGAAATATATATAAAAGTGAACGCGATATGTGTGCAGCATATAAAATAGAACATTCAACATTTATGCATAGAATTGGCAAGGGGATGAGCATAGAAGAAGCTCTTATGCATTATGAGGTATATGATCATAATGGAATTGCATATAAAAGTGAAGTAGAAATGTGTAAAGCCTATGGGATAGCAAATGAGACTTTTCGATATCGTAGGAGAGCAGGATTTAGTGTAGAAGAAGCACTTACTATTCCTAAACATTATTCGTTAGGTGAGTATCGGGTTTCAAAAGTATTAGATCAATTTTGTAATGACAGAAAAATATCATCATATTTACATAATATACAGATAAACAAATTATTTGAGATTTTGAACATTCAAGAACAATATAATTTGTTTATGAAACGATATGATAATGAGTTAAAGAAAAGTAATATAAATATTTCAAGAAAAAGATTAGCAAGATTTAGATTTGATTTTTCAATTATAAAAGATGCTAACATTTGGGCTTTTATAGAGTATGACGGTATTCAACATTTCAAATTTGTTGATTTGTTTTTTAAAACGTTCGAAGATTTTGTTTTAAGTGGCAATAGAGATAGTGCTAAGAATATTTTCACTGAAGTAAATGGAATTCCTCTTTTGAGAATAAGATATGATCAAATAGAGGAAAAGATGGTTAAGGAAATGATTGATGATTTATTGGGCAATCCACAGAAATATGTTATCCAACATAACACATTTTTGTCGAATGAAGAATATATGGAAGCGTTTAACGATAATATGCTAGATGTTAATCCAAAATTGAGTTGAAAAACGGAACAATGTTCCGTTTTTTTGATTGCAGTAAATTAATAAGTACCATGAAATATATGGTTATTGTAAAAACGGAACAATGTTCCGTTTTTTTATTACGGTAAATTAATAAGTATTATGAAGTATATGGTTGTTGGAAAAACGGAACAATGTTCCGTTTTTTAATCCTAATAATACAAATTGTATATGAGTGTATATGAGAAACATACAATTACTATCATAAAGTATATAAAAAAGGTGAATTCTTCGGGCGGAGCAAAAAACCATATTATAGGTGCGGGCATAGGAAGGGAGTGAAAATATGGCGGTTCGAAAGATTAAAAGAAAGGAGACAAAATGTATTTACTTAGTAAAAAACAGTTGGAAGGAATTTTAACAACAGCATTGTTACAGACAGAAACATTAACAGGAGTAAGACTTGCTTCGGATGTATTGGTAAAGTGTGTAGATGATGCAATGTGTGCTGCAAAAACAGATGCAATTATTAATCAGCAGTTATATGAAATGTACAAATCAGTTGAAAAGGAGTAATGAACAATGATTAAAAATAATTATCGATATACTAAAACCGTAGTATTAGGAGAACAGTTTTTAAAGGATACTGGAAATAAATATAGAGTAGTTTCAAAGAAAAAGTACAAAGGAAAAATTGCTAATGATGGAAAAGTTATTTTAGAGGCAGGAGTAACGTTTACATTACAGATTTTGGAAGACAATTCAGAAATTATTGTCGATCGTGAGACTGGTGAAATAAAAGAAGACAATGTATTTGAGACGTTTGAAGTTACCGTTATAGGATTAGAGTATCCAAGCAATTTCAAAAAAGGGGATTATGTTTCGTTAGGTGCATTTTTATCAGATGCTAGTTATTTTGTGAATTATACATTGATTATGCGTTTTGCTGATATTACTTATGCAAATAAATAAAGGTGTATCTATGAAGTCAAGAAAAAAAGAAAAGCAGGAGAAAATGTACAATATTATAATGGCAATCTCAGTGATTGCCATTATGGTGATGTATTTTGGGGGAAATGATATTAAGTTACAAGAGTTTGGTGTCTTTCTGATTATATGCGTGTGTGCACTTATATTGATGATATTTTTTCAATGGTCAATACAGCATCAACTATACAAAGGTATTGGATATGCATATCTTCATAACCAGATTATTAGTAGTATTGAACGTAGTTTGTTACATGCCGGAATATATGTTAGTAAATCAGGGGAAAGTGCAAAAATTGTTGATTTGCCAGATATGAAGTTGGAATTAAACAATGATTTGTCAGGTGGAAAAATAACAATTCGAAATTGTTTACGATTGAATGAAAAACTTGATGATATGGCTATCAGTTCAGCATTACCACAGGATTTTGTTGTTTCACAATGTTATTTGAGTGATAACCAGAATAATTATGTTTTTGAGTTTGAGAAAAATTTCATTGAGCAGTTATGTTTTCAGTCATATGAAGAATTTTTAGAGTTTGCAGTAAAAACGAAAAAATATGAGTTATTTATGGATGCACGGTATAGCGTACAAATTCATCACTTGTTACTGGTAGGACAAACAGGATGTGGTAAGTCTTATAGTTTGTATTGTTTGATACTTCAAATGGTAAATAAATCTCCCACATGGAATATTTATTTTGCTGATCCAAAGTACTCGGGAATTTATGCATTAGGTCATGCAATAGCACATGAGAAAACAGCATCAACAGTAGAGGAAATCATACTGTTATTACAAAAATTTTCTAAAGAAATGGAGCAACGAAAACGGGATTTTGGAGAGTTAATTATAAAAAAATTAGATAGTACATATCAGGATTTTGGACTTGTACCAATTTGTATGATTATTGACGAATATTCTGCTTTTCGTAGTTCACTTGCCAGATACGATAAAAAAACACGCGATATGGTTGATGATGTTGTTGGAAATACAATTAGAGAGGGACGGCAGATTGGGTGTTTTATGATATTGGCACAGCAGCAGACCAATAGTGGAAATTTACCGACCGAATATAAGGAAAATATCCCATGGAAAATTATCCTTGGAAAGGCAGAGCGACAGACTTATATGACAGCTTTAGGTGAGATTCCAGAATTGGCAAATAGAAAATTCCTGTGTGGTCAGGGATTGCTAATATATCCGCCGATTGCGACAACTGATTATCCAGTTGTTGTATCAATGCCAACATTGCAATTTGACATATTGGAAGCGGTTAAACATTCTGCAAAGTAATTACACAAGGAGTGGGGGGAATGTAATAACCCCCACTCCACAAAAAGAGGTATAACCACGATGCAAAAGAAAAAATCACTTACAGTTGGAATTGACGAATTTACATTGGTTGTAAAACCAAAACAAAGAGATGACATTATGGTTTGGGAATATACTGTACAGGAAATTTTAGATATTTTAATTCCAAAAACTCAAATAGAAAATTTATTTGAACAAATGGAAATAGCAGAAAAAGGATTAATACAAGGCTATAATCTTGGTTTGACTTTGGTTAATAGACCATGGTTTTTAGCTATCTGTTGGAATAGTAATGCTCCTGATATGGGAATTTGTGTGCGATTTTCAGCACAAGCATGGATAGCGTATCAAATGATGTATGTAAAAAAATATAATGAAAAAACTTATGTGTATAGTTTTTTACAGATGATTCAGAGCGATTTATATGATACTCGTTTTTCCAGAATTGATTTAGTAGCTGATTATCAGAATTATCCGTATGAGTATGAAAAGAAAGTTTTGCTATCACCAGATCTGATTTATAAAAATTTACTGTCGAATAGATATAGGGTAATGACCTACAAGGGACGGGATTCGGCAAAAAAGAAAATGGCATATGATTCAGATGGAAAATATCAGACATTTTATTTAGGCTCGCGGATTAAGAATACAAAAGGATTTTTACGATGTTATGACAAACGGATAGAACAAATACAAAATAAAGGTTATGCATATGAGCAGGCTTTAATGTGTGATAACTGGGTAAGATTTGAATATGTAATGAGAGGAGAGTATGCACATCAGATTACAGATATTCTTTTAAATAAAGTAAATAGCGAAAAAGAATTTTATCAGTTTATAGCTAAAGTGATTAGTGACAAATATCGTTTTTATGATAATGAGTCAAACAAACTGACAATGTTTTCGGAAGAATTGATGGATATTGCTAAAAATAGTACAGATACATTACATATTCAAAATTTGCGGGATAATTCATTGCGACAATCGGTAGATTATATTCAAAATTATTCGGGATTGTTTTCAGTGTTTTATAAAATATACAAAATATGGGGAATGGATGGAATTCATTTTTTGATTGAACACTGGTTGAAATATTTTGTTGAGGATTTTGTTCCATGTATTGAAGCAGATGCAGGCTTGTTAAGGGATGCCAAAGTTTGGTTAAAAAAACATGGTAAAGAGTATGAAAATAGGAATATAGAAGATGGTATTTTTTAAAAAAATTTGCGACTTAAAATTATGATTTATTAAAGTGGAAAGCGGAGTTTATATACTCTTAGAATATCTATATTGTGCTTGTCTGCTATTTTATTTCATGGAAAAAATTAGTCAAGGTCTTGCCGCAAGTGCGGTGCGTAGCAACCTTTACAAATTTTTTCAGAGAAATTATTGTATGACATGCATAATTATAGATGAAAAATTGTATATGCTCTGATATCCTGATACACTGAAAGGAGGAGAAGCATTTTGAGTCGACAAGATGAATTGCTCTCTCTCCTTAATTGTGATAATCTAAATGAGTCAGAGACCCTGAATATTATAAAAAAGATGAAAAATATTCAGAAACTAAAAGATAAATATAAGGACAAAATTAAAAAGAGAAAGGATGGGAAGCAATATTATATTTACATAAATCGTAAACAGATTTTTGGAAAAACAGAAGATGAATTGTATGAGAAGCTATATAATCTTGAATTTGGTACAGAACAATATTCAATGTGCGATATATTTCCGTTGTGGTTAAGATGGAAAAGAGATTATACTGCCGTGTCTGGAAAAACACTTCAAATTTATTCTCAGGATTGGAAAAAGTGGTTTGAAAATGAGGAAATAGCAAAGAAACCAATAAAAAATCTTATACCAAAAGAATTTATTGATTTGTTTAGAAAATGGACATGTAAGCGAACAATAACATCTAAAAAGTTTAATAATTTAAAGACCTTAGTAAATGGTATGTATGCATATGCGATTAATGAACTTCAAATTGTAAAAATTAATCCAATTCGTGAAATTGACATGCGCCAATTCCCTATGAAGCCAGAAAATAATGAAAATAAAGCATTTAACCTAGATGAGCGAAAAGAGATATTGAAATATTTTGAAAACCATAAAATGTACGGTATAGATGAAATGTATGCACTTGCTATTCAATTTGATTTTTATGTAACACTACGGATAGGAGAGTTGAAATCTCTTAAGTGGGAAAATTATCGAAATAATCAAATATATGTGGATAGTCAGTATGTTTTGACTACAGAATTGCAGGATGATGGTACATTCCAGAAAGGGGAATATAAGAATGTTGATCATGTGAAAGGAAATTCTCAACAGGGATTTCGCTGGCTTCCATTACCGACAAAAGCACAAGAAATTTTGGAAAAAGTGAAAGCGTTAAATCCAGATGGAGAGTATATTTTTATGTATCAAGGAAAGCAGTTATATACTCAGACTTTTAATGAACATTTGGAAAAGTATTGTAAAGAAATTGGGATAGAAAGTAAGTCCAGTCATAATATCCGTTTTACGGTAGCATCTGTGTTATATCAAGGAGGAGTGCCTTTGACAGAAATTCAGCGACTGCTCGGACATACCCAGTTAAGTATGACATTGCATTATTTAAAACAGATTTTACCAAGTCTGGAAACAGCTAATTTGATTGAAAAATGTCTGGCATAGAGTTACATACATTTACATACAATTTTCAAAGAATAAAAAAAGCGGGAACCACAGTATTTACAAGGATTCCCACCTATTATGACCAGTGCGGATAACAGGACTTGAACCTGCACGGTCTCCCACCAGAACCTAAATCTGGCGCGTCTGCCAATTCCGCCATATCCGCTAAGAAGTGAACGCGCTGTGGCGCGTCTGTCTACCATTGAACATTAGCAGTTCAATGGTCATGAATTCCACCATATCCGCTAAGAGGTGAACGCGCTGTGGCGCGTTACCCGGTATACCCGAAAACGGATATAATTAATCACAAGACGCATTATACCGAAAAGAAGATAAAAAATCAACTGTAAGAATGCATAATCTATATAAGAAAATACCACTACTTCTTGCAGCAGGCAGTTATAGGGTGATAAATTTGTTACTATTTGTATATTTTACTTGTGATTTACAATGATTTTTCTTATATTTTACCTATTTTTGTGAAAATCCGTTTATTATAAAGACAAATTGATATTTTACTGTTAAAATAGATTCGTATGTAAAAATATATTTACAATTTCTTTACGAATCTTACGGAGGATAAATATATGTCTATAGTAGAAGCGTTTTCATTATTAGGAGGCGTTGGATTATTTCTTTTTGGTATGACAATTATGTCGGCTGGTTTGAAAAATGCCTGTGGTGATAAACTCCAGACCATTTTGGAGCATGCAACTAAAAACAAATTGATTGCCATTGTTGTTGGACTTGGCATGACGGTACTGGTTCAGAGTTCTTCCGCAACAGACGTTATGGTAATCGGATTTGTAAATTCGGGTCTGATGAATCTCGGACAGGCGATCGGTGTTATCATGGGTGCCAATATCGGTACGACAATTACCGCACAGATCACTGCGTTTAATATCAGTACATTTACACCATTACTGCTTTTTGCAGGTGCCATCATGTACCTGTTTATGAAAAACAATTTTGTAAAGCACGTTGGTTCTGTTATCATGGGCTTTGGTATGTTATTCCAGGGTATTACGATGATGAAAGTTGCAATTCAGCCATTGTCTCAGAGTGAAGGATTTGTTTCATTCCTTTCTACATTGAATAATCCGGCACTGGCTATTTTGTTTGGTATCGCATTTACTGCATTACTGCAGAGCTCTTCTTCTTCAACGGTTATTTTTCAGGCTTTTGCTATTCAGGGGCTGCTCAGCTATAACGTAGCGGTTTATCTGGTAATTGGTGCAGCAATCGGTTCTGTTACGCCGAACCTGCTGGCAAGTCTGACTGCAAACAGAAATGGTAAGAGAGCAGCAATCCTGAATCTGTTGTTTAACGTATTTCGTGCAGGAATCCTGATTGCATTGATCAATATCTTCCCAATTATCCTGACGGCTATTCAGAGTCTGTCACCGAATGATATCGGACGACAGCTGGCAAATACACATACAATTTTTGCAATTATTGCGGTATTGGTCGAGTTGCCGTTTACCGGAAAATTAATCTGGCTGGCTGAGAAGATCGTGCCAGTGTTACCGGAGGAAAATCAGCAGATGGAAGATCGTTCCCTTGTTTATATGACACAGCTGACCAAAGTACCGGCTCCGGTTGCTCTTCGTCAGACTCAACGTGAAATTACGCGTATGGGACATATCGCTGCAGACAACCTGCAACGTGCCCTTGACTGTTTCTTCCATTATAATTCAGCAAAGGCAGCATCGGTGCGTTCTCATGAGGAAAGCGTCAACATCCTGAATCATCTGATCGCGGATGCTATGGTAGATCTCAGATCTTTGGATCTGTCACCGGAAAATATGCGGCGCGTGTCTATGATGACAATTGCGGTTACTGATATTGAACGCTTATCTGATCATGCGGAAAATATTGTAGAGTACATTGAACAGATGAACACAAAGAAAGCAGAAATGTCAGATGCAGCAAGAAAAGAATTGATAGATATGTCCAAAGATGCAATGGATGCTGTGTATATGGCATTGGACATTTTTGAAAAGGATGATTACAATAAGTTGGATCAGATTGAGATTCTGGAACAGCATGTGGATGATCATGAAAAGGATCTTATCAATAATCATATTGAACGTATTATGAATTCTTTATGTAATCCACTCAGTGCAGTTATTTTTTCTGATCTTGTTACCGATTTGGAACGCTGTTCTGATCATGCGATCAACCTGGCATATGCATTAAAAGAGCGTCCGTCTGAAATGGATGCACCGAAAATAATATAAAATCTTGTTTGTCTTGTTGTTGGCTGAAATTTAATTTTTAATACGAAAACGAAGCATCCTGTCAGGACGCTAGACGCTCACTACCCTCGTTTCACGTCGTTTTCATCGCGCTCGTTCCCACGCCTGAAAAAGAGGTCGTTCCCACTCGCGCAAAAACTCGTGAAACTCGGTCGTTTGCTTAATCGCTTTCCCTGACAGGATGCTTCATTTTCTGTATTTACACAGTGAAATAATCAGCCATTCACACGACGCACTGCGTGCCACACATACATATAAGCTGATAGCATAGTCTTTGTTGTGTTGCATGTGCAGAACTACACCCTCATTTTTTTAATAATAAAAACAGTTAATAGCTGACTTTAGCTTCAGTGTCATTCTTTGCTCTATATAAATTTGCGCATGCGACATAACG
>NZ_KI271162.1:24981-47479 GCF_000469345.1 Eubacterium ramulus ATCC 29099 | reverse complement strand
CATGCAGTAAAAATGCATAGAAATCGTTTTTTATCTTTTTTCATCAGTAAAAGCCCCCGTTTACGATTAGATTAAGGTACCTCTGTAGGAGGTGTTTCAATACTGTAGCCATCGATAGAATGGTCTTTGACATACATAATAAACAATGATATTATTAATTCATCAAATAAAAGGAGAGGAGTCCAATGGTGACTGAAGAAGAGGTGACAGAAAAAACATAATATTTAAACAAATGGGAGGAATTTACAATGAGATTTAAAAAATTGAAGATGAGTATGGCAATGGCAGCTATGTCAATGATGATGTTACTTCCGGCAGCTCCGGTATTTGCTTCAACATCTGATACCTGGTCAGTTAACTATTATAAAGGAGCGCCAACAACTACTGCTAATCCGATAGATTATGCATATGTGGAGTATTATTACAAATATAAAGCGATGGCATATGACCTGACAGGTTCATCGGATAGGACGGTGACCATTTCAAATGCAAATATGACGACACAGTATATTAAACCATCGGCAACAACAAGAACATGGACCATAAAGAAGGGATCATCTACTGTAGTGACGTTTAAAGTCGTAGCAAGTGGTAGCGAATCTTGCTATTCAACCGGAATGATTAAACAGGATAAGTAAGTAATCTTTGGGTGATGCACTCTATCAGTGAGTGCATCATTCAAATTGGAGGTAAAATGCCATGAAAAAGAAAATAACAATCTTCAATTTTATAATAAGTGCAATTTTGGTTTTTACAGTAACAGCATGTGGACAGAAATCAGAAGAAAATAAAAATACATCAGTAAGTACAAATGGCAGTGATATGCTTTTTTCTACAGATGCATATGAAAAGAAACTTTTGCCTGATAGAAGTTCAATCAAGGAGTGTGCCGACACATATGAGCAGGACATTAATGAAATTCTGGCACAGGACAAAGGAAAGTTTGATTTTTCAAATTGTGATTTTGCAGATTTCCCGGATGTAACTTCTTTAAAAGTCATGCTTGAGGAAAAGCATGGAATTACGGTTGAAGAGGCAGAAAAGACTCTTTCTGATTGGGTAACAAGTATTGGAAAACAAACTGTGGTCGATATGAAATCAGATGTTTATTATATACCGGATAATATAAACGAAACAGGTGAATTGTCATTATTCTATGAAGACAAAAAAAAGTTAGAAAATGGCGAGGGATGTCTTATTGATATTCCTGAATGTTATATCAATCTTTTGGGAGACGGAATATATTCTGCCAGTGATGGGAAAATCAGAGAATATATGGGGTATGAGGATGCAGCCTCATATGATGCATTTGGAGATCATGCGGAAGATACGGTAGAAAGTGGAAAAGTTTCTGAATTAGCACAGAAGGAGTATACGTTAATATCCGGAAATCTGTCTGTTGAACAGGGCGCTGAGTTAGTAAAGGATTATTTTTCGGCTGGAACACCATTCCCTTGTGAAAATGGAGTCACCGTAGATGTTCCGGAAGTCAGAATTTTCCGCTTGGGAGATGTTTATGGGTATGATTACACTGTTCGGCGCAAATACGAAAACGTGCCTTTTGCATATATGGATACAGGACATTATCGCTTTTATGCAGATTATCTTTCAGATGCAGACATTAAACATGCATATGTTGTGGATGATACGGGGATTACGGCTTTTTGCGGATATAATGAGGCCAGAAAGCTGACGGAACTTATCTCTGATGACAGCATGATCAGTTTTAAACAAATGCTTGAATTTTTACGGAGTGGTCTTGCATCACGTTTGAATATTAATGTTGAACGTGCAGGGTTAGTTTATTTTCCGGTTAAGTTACAGGGATCGGCAGAAAAAGAGGAAGTGATCGTGTTACCTTGTTGGGAAGTATTCGGTGTGAACGAGATCAAAAATGAAAAGATTTGGATTTATGTGGATGTATTTACTGGAGAGATTTATTACTATACAACAGAAATAAATGAAAGTTCTGATGAAAATTAAATGGGTTTTATCAAGAAGTTGTTAAGATATAAGTTGCAAAAGGATTTTGGGGGAATATATGTGCCAGATGTTAAAAGCAGAATTAAAAAAATTAAGCTTTATACCATATCTGATATTGAGCATCAGTGGAATAGTGTTACTTTGTCTCAGCGCAACTGGAGAGACAGATATGAGTGGAAAACAGATATCGATTTTTTCTTTGATATTTCAGGCACAACAGGCTAATACAGATATATCAAAATCTGCATTAGCACTCTGGCAGGCAGGAATCGGAGGCTGGCTGGTTGTGTTTGCACCGATGCTGCTTTCCATGGGATATATTTTACTACTCTCTGAAGAACGTCGAAACGGACAGATTCGTTTTCATATCTTACGTTCAGGAAATTGGAAGTACTGCATTTCCAAGGTGTGTAGTGGGGCATTGGCTGGTGGAATTGTATTTCTGATCGGATATGCACTGTTTGGATTACTTTTGGTGATGAGATTTCCGTCTGTTCGGACATTTCCTATAGAAGAACAGGAAATATTTTTGCTGGGAAGCAGTATCGGGATTGTCATTATGAAAAAGCTGATCGGAGCTTTTTTGTATGGCATGTTCGGAAGCGTGTTTGGAGTTGGTGTGGCGATTGTGTTCCGGGACAAGTACATGTTAGTCTGTCTGCCTTTTATGATCAATTATATTTATAAGCAGATTTTATCAAAACTGGCAACAGATGCGATGGCTGCGGAGGCCTGGACAAGACTGAACCGGATTGATGCATTCCGCCCGGAGAGTATTATGAATCTTTCACTGGGATGGAACTGGTTCCTGTCAGTCATTTTGATGTCAGCAATCTATGTGGTGTTAGCAGTTATTTTTTACCACAGTGTGAAAAGGGGGGATTGGGGTGCCTGAAAGAAATATGAAAACCGTCCTTCATATTGCCGGAACAGAATTCAAGCGATGGCTTAGAAGCAGCCGTATTATCATACTCGGTGTCATGCTGATCTTCGTGCATATGCAGATTATCGTAACCCTGCAGGACTGTGCTTCGCGGACAGGACTTCCGGTATCAGTGCCGGAAGCTTTTGTTGCACTGGGAAATTCCGGAAGCATTGTCCTGATCCTGCCGGCATTGTTTCTGGTTTTGATGTCGGATTTCCCGCAAAAAAGCGGCATTGATTTTTTGTATCAGATCAGATGTTCAAAAAGAGTATGGATCATGGGACAGATCATGTTTGCGCTGGAAGCGGTCGTATTCCTTGTGGTGTTTCTCATTTTGGCGTCCTGTTTGATGATGGGTGGAAGCGGCGTGTGGAAGATGGAATTCAGTAACGCGGTGACACATTATTCCAGCATCTTTCCGGAACGGACAGGCGATTATATTTTACAGTTGCTCCCGGAAAATCTGTATCAGCAGATGACGTTTCGGACAGCATTTGTGCACACGGCAATCCTGTTGTCGCTGTATTTTTTCTTACTGTCCATGATTTTATTGTTTACATCATTGTGTAATCGAAAATTTACTGGTGTATTACTGGATGGCGTACTGATCGTGCTTGGAACCGTCACATGTTCCGCAGACTCATGGTTGATGTGGCTGTTTCCTATGGCACATGCGATTCCATGGGTACATTACGAGAAATACCTGAGTCAGCAGATATTTCCAATCTGGGGCTCTTATGTGTGCCTGATTGGAAGCTGTGTCGGATTGATGATTTTATGTATGGCTTTGAGCAGAAACTATCAGGCAGGAAGGGGATAAGTATGATTGAGATAAAGGATGTATCATTAAATTTGAATAAACGGCAGATTTTGGATCATGTTTCCCTGAAATTGCAGGAGGGGAAAATCTATGGTCTGGTGGGAAACAATGGAAGTGGAAAGACCATGCTGATGAAATGTGTCTGTGGATTTATTCACCCGACATCAGGAATAGTATTGGCAGACGGAAAAGTAATTGGAAAAGATGTAGATTATCTCCCGGACGCAGGGGTTATTATAGAAACACCGGGATTCATCTCTTATTACAGTGGATTACAAAATTTGAAAGTACTGGCCGGGATTAAAAACAAAATCGGAAATTTACAGATACGGGATGCTATGAAGCGTGTGGGATTAGACCCGGATCTCAAACTTTCCGTTAAAAAGTACAGTCTTGGAATGCGGCAGCGTCTTGGACTGGCACAGGCAATGATGGAATCTCCGTCTGTGCTGATCCTGGATGAACCAATGAACGGTCTGGATAAAAACGGGGTAGAAGAAATCAGGCAGTTATTACTGTCCATGAAAAATGATCATAAAACTATCGTGATTGCAAGCCATAATGCAGAAGACATTCAGGTTTTGTGTGACGAAGTATATGAAATGGAGAATGGAAAGCTTTGTAATATGAATACTGTATAATTTATAGGAATTCCTGGTTAAAAACAAAAAATAACATAATCAGATGAAAACACACAAAGCTACATTTTATTTGTCGTAACATTTTAAGGAGTTTGTGAGCGCATAAGTTAAAGCTAAAGTGAAGATATTTCTTTTCAAAAATAAAGAGTTATATTCATAATAAGATATAGAAAGTAGAGAGGCGGTAGATGAAGTAATGAAAAAGAAAATTATGAGAATATTTTGTTGTATAATGGCAACATTATTTTTAAGTATACCAGGTATGGCGTATGCAACGGAAGCAGGGAATACTCCCATTGATGTTGTACAAAACTATGATGTTCAGATTTTATCGACAGATGTGAAACATAATCGTAGTTTGGCAAAAGTGACAACGCATACTGCGAATGGAGAGATTATCAATAATGGAGTACGATTAAGAAAATCACCAAGTACATCTGCGACAATTCTTGAACTCATGTATGATGGAGAATTAATCTGGATTGACTGGTCGGCATATGGAAGTGCTGGATTAAATTGGCATCGTGTACAGCGAATAAAAACAGGAACCTATGGATGGGTGAGCAAATCTTATGTATATCATTGGGATTAAGAAAAACGATTATATATTGCAGAGGGTTGTGCTCTCTGCATTTTTTAAATAAAAAAGATGCAGATAACATGCATATTCGACTTAATGTGAATTTCAGAAAACCATTTGCAGATTTCAACTGTCTTATATATGTAACTGAAAAATGATAGGGAATTGGTGGAAAAACTTATATGAGTGTAATGAACAAGGAAGAATTATCAGAACTGATCTTGCAAAATCAAAAAGAGATGTATGTACTGGCTTATTCGATACTGCAAAATCAGTCGGATGCTCAGGACGCAGTCAGCGAATGTATCGTGCGGGCATTTGAAAATCGGACAAGTCTCAGAAAACGTGCAAGTGCAAGATCCTGGCTGATAAAGATTCTGATCAATGTATCCCGTTCAGCAATCACAAAACGACAGAAAGTTGTGCTTTTTGCTGATCCGGAACAATACGAGCAGGCTTCAGAAGAACCGGAAGATTATTTATGGTCAGCAATTCTGGAACTGCAGGAAAATGTGCGGGTTGTCATGGTTCTCTATTATTATGACGGTTTTTCGGTAAGGGAGATCAGTGCAATGTTGGATATTCCAGAAGGAACGACAAAGACCAGGCTCTCAGCGGGGAGAAAACAACTGACGAAATGGTTAGAGAACGGAAAGGAGCGGTGACATGTTATCAGATGAGCAAATGGATCGAGAAATCCGGGAACATGTAGAGAAGCATCCAGTGATTCTGCCGGAAGATTACCAGACAATGGTACAGAATCAGATTAAAAAATGTTGTGAAGGTGAAATGTCTATGAGTCAGAACAAACAGCGAAAAAAGAAAATGATTGCAGCAGCCTGCATGATATTATGTATTGGGGTCTGCGGTGCCGGTGGCGTGCGTGCTGGAATGAACTATGCAAAACAGCGTGTGGAGAAGACTTCTGAGAAGGAGCAGGAAGCCCTGTGGATGGATGCCGCCAAAGCAGATGCAGATACATTTTCCAGAGAATTATCCAAAAAGGAACAGCAGAGAATGAATGAACTGGCAGAAAAGTATCAGACAGAAGGATTATTCCCGGATGGAAGTATTTTGCAGATTTCGGATCAATCAGAGATTGTACCTGATCAAATCTGTTTCCTGGCTCAGGCCAGTACTTTTTATCTGCCGGAGAAAGCATTGAGCGATGAGCAGATGCTGGAACTGATTGATTTTTATGCAAAGCGTGATTATAGTGTAACAGCACAGGGACAAAAAGAAGCTGATATAACTGATTCAGCAGATGATGTGACAGAAATCTCTCAGGAGGAAGTAGTAGAAAAAGCATCTGCCTTGTTAGAACGGTTATATGGAGTTAATGCGGATACATTGACAATCAAGACAGAGCATGACCAGGCATCAGATGGAAACGGCGAGACATTTACAACGGATCATATCACTTATCGGGATGAGGCTGCAGGAATTTCTTATCTGGTATCAGTAAATCTGCAGAATGGAGAAATAAGAACCGTTTCAGTGCAAAAAGATACGGGATCAAATTATTCCAAAGAGATAGCAGAAAATGCAACTCAGTATCAGAAACTTTTTCCGGAAGCAGAAAAGATGGCGTATGCCTATATGGAAGAAAATGCTGTGTGGGTTGAAAAACAGATCGAATATATGCGAGATGAAAAACAGATGCTTGGAACAGGAATCGTAAACTATATTTTTGTAACAGATACGGATGCGTGTGTTATCAGCTATAGCTGTACACAGCAATATTTTTATCAGGTACGGGAATTTTCAAAGGATGAATTGGACAGCTACCTGTCAGACGAAAAAGAGCAGGGAGCAATGAGAAACCTGGAACAGGTAATAACAGAAGTAAAGTAATGAAAAATACGACCAAAAATGGCAGAAGTTCAAAATACTTCTGCCATTTTTGGTATGTCGAATAAGAAATAAGAATGAGACACAGTCTGTGGTGAAAAATCCGGATATGAAAAATCAGGAAGGCGATGCCGTGGAGAATCATAGAGAGCAAACGGGCAATCCACAACGTGTCGCGGTACCGATGGCCGTTTTGCTGGCCTGTGTGGGGATAGTACTGTTCGTTAGAAAACGAAGTTTCCGATGAATGGAAAATGGCGTATATCTATAGACGTAATCGCAGGTTTACTGGCGCTGGCACCAATTTCTTCTACTGTTTATGCAGCAACTTCGGCAGTCACTACAAATAGATGTTAAAATTGCGGATCAATCCGATTGTTGTGCAGGATTTGAAAAGTGACTGCTGCACAGGCAGCGATCGCTGATGAGAAATAGGATGTATAGTTGATTCATTTAATGAATTGAATTATAATAGGCATATCACTTTGTGTGGTATGCCTATTTTCATGAAAGGAATAAAAAATACAGTGGCAAAGAATCAGAAAACCTATGGAATAGTTGTAGACTATTTTAAGAAAAAAATTTTAACAGGAGATTTGAAACCCGGAGAGAAACTACCGCCGGAGCGGGAGATAGCGGAAGAACTCGGAGTCAGCCGTAATTCTGTCCGGGAAGCTATCCGTTTTATGGATATGACAGGCGTCATTTCTTCTCAGCAGGGATCCGGTAATTATATCACCTGCGATTTCCAAAGCAGTCTGGAGGAGACCATGGGGATGATGTTTGCCATGGATCAGATTGATTATATACAGATCAGCCAGATTCGTTATTCACTGGAGCGACTGGCATTTACGCTGGCACTGGATCATGCTTCGGAAGAAGAAATTAAATTGATGGAGGATTGTGTGAATAAACTGGATAAAAGCACAGATGCCAGTGTAAATAATGAGTTGGATAAGAAAATTCATTATACCCTGGCGAGAGCGTCAGGAAATATTCTGATTCTGGACATTCTGGAAGCCTGCTCCGGTGTGATTGATGAGTTTGTCAAAGATCTGCGCCGGGAGATCATTCAAGAAGAATCCAGTAAAGAAGCGTTAAATGACTGTCATCATCGAATTGTCAGGGCTTTACGGGAGCATGACAGGGAAGCAGGTATTTTGGCACTGAAAGAGCATTTTTCCATGATTGACAAGATTTTGCTTGATTGGAAAAATAAATAATTGCGACTGCGTTCATCAGCAAGTAGCGCAAGCGGATTGCGAATGTCCGCTTTATAATGAGAGAGAACAGTATGATAATGTATGATGATACATTGTATACTGTTCTCTTTTGTATTAAAATCTGTACAGTAGAAAAAAAGTGTGCTATACTTTATAAGTCTGTCCTGACACAGGCAGAATACAAATGAGTTGAGAGGTTGAAAGAATGTTAGAAATTATTAAATCAGTGAACGCTGTGGTGAATAACTTCATCTGGGGCGTTCCTGCTATGATCTGCATTATCGGGGTCGGTCTGCTTTTGAGTGTACGGACAAAATTCCTGCAGATTCGTAAATTCCCATATGCAATGAAGTCGACCATTGGAAAAATTTTTGATAAGAAAGATGCTTCAGATGGGGCTATGACACCGTTTCAGGCGGTCTGTACGGCATTAGCCGGCACAGTTGGAACCGGAAATATTGCCGGTGTAGCCGGAGCAATTGCCATAGGTGGTCCCGGTGCGGTATTCTGGATGTGGATTTCTGCGCTGCTTGGTATGTGTACGAAGTTTTCTGAGGTAACCCTTGCGGTGCATTTTCGTGAGAAAAATGCCGTGGGAGATTGGGTTGGTGGACCGATGTATTATATTCAGAACGGTCTGAAAAAACACTGGCACTGGCTGGCGGTCCTTTTTGCACTGTTTGGAGTACTGACCGTATTTGGAACCGGAAATGCCACACAGGTAAATACCATTACCACTGCCATTAATTCTGCATTACTCAATTTTAATATCATTCCGGAATCTGCTACGAAAATTACAAATCTGATCATTGGTATTATTGTTGCTGTGATGGTTGCAATGATTCTGTTAGGCGGTGTCAAACGTATTGGCCGTGTCACCGAGCGCCTGATTCCATTCATGGCATTATTATACATTGTACTTGCGTTCGGTGTTATTATCTTAAATATCGATCGTGTACCGGGTGTGTTTTATTCTATTGTTGATGGGGCGTTCCACCCGGCTTCTGTGACCGGCGGTATTGTAGGAAGCTTTTTCCTGAGTATGAAAAAAGGTGTAGCACGTGGTATTTTCTCAAATGAGGCTGGTCTTGGTACCGGTTCCATTGCGCATGCATGTGCGGATACCGGAGAACCGGTAAAACAGGGTATGTTTGGTATTTTTGAGGTATTTACAGATACGATTCTGATCTGTACCCTGACGGCTATGGTTATCCTGTGCAGCGGTGTTTCCGTCGGATATGGCGCAGATGCAGGTGCGGAACTGACAATTTCCGGATTCACTGCAACATATGGCAATTGGATATCTGTTTTTACAGCAATTGCACTTTGTTGTTTTGCATTTTCCACAATTATCGGATGGGGATTGTATGGCGCTCGTTGTATGGAGTATCTGTCCTCTGAAAAATGGGTGAAACCGTTCATGGTGGTTTATGCACTGGTAGCGATCGTAGGTGCAACCATGGATCTTGGCATGCTTTGGAGCATCGCAGAGACATTCAACGGTCTGATGGCGATCCCGAACCTCATCGCGTTGTTCCTGTTGTCAGGTACGGTGGTGAAACTTGTGAAAGATTATTTTGCAAGACATCATAAATAAATGTGTCATATTTTGCTGTATGATAAGATTTGTCTATCATTTTATCAGTAAAAGTTTTAAATTGTCTGAAAAATAGGCAAATATAAAGAAAAAAGCTTGAAATTCCATCGTTGTTTTGTTACACTGTATCTCAGTGACGATGTATTGAAAAAAATACAATCCAAACATTTGAGAGTGACAGGAAAGGAGAAACAGTGATGGGATTTTTAACAGGAAAAACTGCAATTATTACCGGAGGAGGACGCGCAGTATTAAGTGATGGAAGCTGCGGTTCCATCGGATATGGTATCGCAACAGCGTATGCAAAAGAAGGGGCAAATCTGGTACTGACCGGACGTAATGTCAAGAAACTGGAAGATGCAAAAGAAGAACTCGAGCGTTTGTATGGAATCAAGGTACTTCCGGTTCAGGCAGATGTATCTGCCGGTGCTGACAATGAAGCCATCGTTCAGAACGTTGTAAAGCAGGCCATTGATACGTTTGGAAGAATTGATGTGTTGATCAACAATGCACAGGCTTCAGCATCCGGAGTTCCGTTGGAAGAGCATACCACCGATCAGTTTAATCTGGCACTTTACTCTGGATTATATGCAGTATTCTATTATATGAAAGCATGCTATCCATATCTGAAAGAAACAAAAGGATCTGTCGTTAACTTTGCATCCGGTGCAGGATTATTCGGAAATTATGGTCAGTGTGCTTATGCAGCGGCAAAAGAAGGAATCCGTGGCCTTTCCAGGGTGGCAGCAACAGAGTGGGGCAAAGACGGTATCAATGTCAATATCGTATGTCCGCTGGCATGGACAGCACAGCTGGAGAATTTTGAGAAAGCTTATCCGGAAGCGTTCAAAGCAAATGTAAAAATGCCGCCGGCAGGACATTATGGTGATGTAGAGAAAGAAATCGGACGTGTCTGCGTACAGCTTGCTTCTCCGGACTTTAAGTACATGAACGGTGAAACACTGACACTGGAAGGTGGCATGGGTCAGAGACCTTAAGGAACAAAGTACGATGTGGAGAGTTCCTTATATATAGAAATCTGGGTGATGAAATAGTTAGAAGTTGACTGTTACTCTCATCCTGCTATTCGCATATTGCAGATCTGTTATTTTCTTGACAGAGTATACTTACCGTGCTATATTTTAGAACGGCAAAGGTGCCAGAGTATTTTGGTTTAAGATACTCTTGGCACCTTTTTTGTTTGATAGGAAATTACGATGAATTTCCTGTCAAACAAAAGCACTTCGTGCAAACGATGCGCACTCGCACGAGAAGAGATTCTTGCTTTGCAAGCGTGCTCGGCGCGGGCAAGAAAGATGTGCTATTGATAATTTTAAACGCGTAAGTGTGTGATAGCACACTTTCTTGTAAGGAAAAATAGAGAAAAAGAGCAGGAGGGTGTTATGGAAAACAACCAGACAAATGAAAAACGGCAGGACTTCGAACTTCAGGCTGTACCTGACAGCGCGAGAAAAGGGTTTTTACCAATGTTTATGATCATGATGGGATTTACCTTTTTTTCTGCCAGCATGAGTGCGGGCGGTCAGCTTGGTGTCGGACTGAACATGACAAAATTTATATGTGCATTGCTTATCGGTAATGCAATTCTTGGCGTATATACCGGAATTCTTGGATATATTGGATGCAAGACGGGACTTACCCTGGATCTGATGGCGAGACATGCTTTCGGAAAGAAAGGATCCTGGCTTTGTTCTGCAATTATTACTTTTACACAGATGGGATGGTTTGGTGTAGGTATTGCAATGTTTTCTATTCCGGTAGCTGAGTTGACAGGTGTTCCGGTGGTGGTTCTTGTTATTCTGGCTGGTGGTCTTATGACAGCCTCTGCTTATTTTGGTATTAAGTCGCTGGAAATTATAAGCTGGATCGCAGTTCCGGCAGTCGGTATCCTGGGCTGCATTTCCGTAGGACTTGGAGTATCTTCAATGGGTGGAATTGATAGTTTGTTTGCTGCTGAACCACAGAATCCGATCACACTGGCAACAGCCATTACACTGGTTGTAGGTTCATTCATCAGTGGAGGTACAACAACTCCGAATTATACACGTTTTGCAAAAACTAAGAAAATTGCTGTTATCGCAACTGTGATTGCATTTTTTGTAGGAAACTCTCTGATGTTCGTTTTTGGAGCAGTGGGTGGTTCTGTAACCGGACAGGCAGATATCTTTTATATTATGATCGCACAGGGATTAGCACTTCCGGCGATCATCGTACTTGGATTAAATATCTGGACCACAGCAGATAACGGATTATATTCCTGCGGGCTTGGGCTTTCCAATATCACAGGATACTCTAAAAAGAAAATGGTACTTGTCAGCGGCATGATTGGAATCGTAGCTTCTGTCTGGTTATATTATAACTTTACTTCCTGGCTGACGTTCATGGGATATGCGATTCCGCCAGTCGGTGGTGTGGTGATCACAGATTATTTCATGCATCAGAATCGTTATCAGGATAATGATACAACAAATATGAAAACTGCAAAATGGTATGCAGTTCTTGCAGTTGTTGCAGGTGCCGTGATCGGCCTGAAAGTGCCGGTTGGTATTGGTTCTGTCAATTCTATTATTGCGGCATGTGTGATTTACTTTATCGGAGATAAGATCTGTGATAAAGGCGATAGAAGGATACAATTATGAACAGGGGAAATGTATTTGGAATTAATGGGAAAATTGAGACGGAATGCCTGACCGTAGTTGGTGCACAGTATGCACCTATTGGCGCTATGGGTATGGAAGAAGTAGATCGAAATACTGATGTACTGCTTTCCTTTATGGATCGGGCATCCGGCGGTTTCCCGGGATTTGATCTGTTTGTGGCACCGGAGGCGTGCATTCAGGGATTTCCGCAGTTTGGATGGGAAAAAGCTCTGCTTACTATGGACAGCCCGCAGATTAAAAAGTTTCAGGAAAAATGTGCGGAACTGGAAGTGTACGGTGTGTTTGATTTTCTGCTTCGCGTGGATGAACAGAACAATTTTACCAATACGGCTATTGTGATCAATGACAAAGGTGAGATCATTCACCGTTATGATAAGATGAATCCGTGGATTCCTTTCGAGGGTTCTATACCGGGACGCAGCTGTACGGTATGCGACGGACCGAAAGGTGCAAAACTTGGTATCATTATCTGTGCAGATGGCGATTATCCGGAAATGTGGCGCGAAGCAGCGGTGCAGGGGGCAAATGTAATTATCCGTCCGACTCACTATATGGATCCGTGGCAGAATGCCTGGGAGATCACCAATAAATCCGGAGCGTATTTTAATCAGGTATATGTAGTTGCTGTCAACTGCTCCGGAACAGCAGAAAATGAGAATTTTTCCTGTTTTGGCCGCAGTATGATTCTGGGACCGGACGGAAATGTGATCTGCGAGGGTGCAAATGGAGCACCATCCATGATCAAAGCAGATTTGTATCCGGGGATTATCGATGCCATGCGCAGTCAGGCAGTCCATTCTGCACCGATGTATTCTTATGTACATCGTGGTGCTTCCAGCCATCCATATGCGGGCAGAGGACTGGATACTTCGGATTATACAGCTTATAAGCGAGGTGGCGATGATGGCACAGTTTAAAGGAATGTTACATTTACTGCACAAGCGGATGGCGAATGTCGCTTATCCTATTAGTAAACAGGAGATATTGGAACAGATCGGTGATGAAATTGTCAAAGTGGATATGGAGCACTATTTAAGTGTACGGGAGATCATCGCACCGATCCGGCAGGAAACGTTTTCCTGTGCGGCAGAATTTTACTGCGCGCTGCTTGGCGCGTAGCAATTAGGGCGGAAGGGGGTGTGCCCCCATCCTTTTATGCAGACGAAAGAATGAGAGACTCTTTGAAAACGGTCAGAAGCAAGTATCGGTTTCAAAGAGTCTCTTTTTGGTATGCTGTGATTACTCATAATAAGTGCAGGATAAAAATAATTATTGACACCTAACGAATGTTGCTTTATACTAAAACAAGATAGAGAAAGGGAATCTAGTATGCAGGCAACAGAGTTGGAAAAGACAGAAAACTATTATCGGACACAGATGCAGAAAGACAGAATCGTGGAGCGATTAAAAGAAAACGGATGTCGTATCACAAAGCAGAGAATGGTTTTAATGGATGTTATTCTGAGTGGCAATTGCAGCAGCTGCAAAGAAATTTATTATAAAGCATCAAAAATTGATCCTAAAATCGGAACAGCTACCGTGTATCGAATGGTGAATCTGTTGGAAGAAATTGGCGCAATCAGCCGTGTGAATTTATATGAAGTAACATATGTGACGGAAAAACGTCCGGAAGAACATGTGATTGAACTGGATGACAGTTCAGTACGTGTGTTGTCAGAAATGGAGTGGACCAGAGTCATTGAGCGGGGCCTGCGGGCATGTGGATATATTGACCGGCAGAACGTGAGAACTGTAAAACCGGGAATTGCGTAAAAAAAACTTGCATCTTTGAGAAGAGTGTGCTATCTTTATATAAGAATATGTTGTAAGTAGTAAGAGTGGGCGTGAGTCCACTCTTCGTTGTTGTTATGGTGAAACCTGAGAAAGAAGGTGACAAAATGTCAAAAAGAGAAGAATATGAAGCACGCACAGAAGCATTATTACTTCCTATTATGGAAGAAATGCATTTTGAACTGGTGGATGTGGAGTATGTAAAGGAAGGCAGTACCTGGTACCTGCGTGCTTATATTGATAAAGAAGGCGGTATTACCGTTAATGATTGTGAAGCAGTTGCCCGCAGAATGAACGATCTGCTGGATGAGGAAGACTTTATTTCAGATTCTTATGTGTTTGAAGTGAGCTCGCCGGGACTGGGCAGACCACTGAAAAAAGAAAAAGATTATGTCCGCAGTATGGGAAAGGAACTGGAGATTCGTACCTACCGTGCAATTAATCGTCAGAAAGAGTTTTACGGAGTTCTGACTGCATATACAGACGATACCGTTACAATTTGTACGGAAGAAGATGAAGAACTGACATTTCAGAAAAATGAAATTGCACTGATCAGACTGGCATTTGATTTTTAGGCATTCGAAGAACAGGAGGAAAAGAAAAAATGGCTAAAACCAGCAAAAACAGCAAAAACTCTGACAGCAGAGAATTACTGGAAGCATTAACAATTTTAGAGAAAGAAAAAAATATCAGCAAAGAGACACTTCTGGAGGCAATCGAGAATTCGTTACTGACCGCATGTAAAAATCATTTCGGAAAAGCGGACAATATCAAAGTTACGATTGATCCTGAGACCTGCGAATATCATGTATGGGCAGAGAAAACTGTAGTACAGGAAGTAACAGATCCGCTGACAGAGATCAGCTTTGCTGAAGCAATGATGATGAACGGTACACACGGACTTGGCGATGTGATCCATGAGGAAATCCATTCCAAAGATTTTGGACGTATTGCTACGCAGAATGCTAAGAATGTTATTTTACAGAAAATCCGTGAAGAAGAGCGGAAAGTGATCTATGATCAGTATTACGGAAAATCAAAAGATATCGTAACAGGTATCGTTCAGCGTTATATCGGCAATAATGTAAGCATTAACCTTGGCAAAGTGGATGCTGTTTTAAGTGAAAACGAGATGATTCCGGGAGAGACATTTGAGCCGACAGATCGTATTAAAGTATATGTCATGGATGTGAAATCAACTTCCAAAGGACCGAAAGTACTTGTGTCCAGAACACATCCGGAACTGGTGAAACGTCTGTTTGAGGCAGAAGTTGCAGAAGTTCGTGACGGAATTGTGGAGATCAAGAGCATTGCTCGTGAGGCTGGAAGTCGTACCAAGATGGCGGTATGGTCCAATGATCCGGATGTAGATCCGGTAGGAGCATGTGTCGGCATGAACGGTGCGCGTGTCAACGCGATCGTAGAAGAGTTAAATGGTGAAAAAATCGATATCATCAACTGGAACGAAAATCCGGCTATGCTGATCGAGAACGCTTTAAGTCCGGCAAAAGTAATTTCTGTTATCGCAGATGCTGAGGAAAATAAAGCAAAAGTTGTTGTTCCGGATTATCAGCTTTCCCTGGCTATCGGTAAAGAGGGACAGAATGCGCGCCTTGCGGCTCGTCTGACCGGATTCAAGATCGACATTAAGAGCGAGACACAGGCAAGAGAAGCCGGTGACTTCATGGATTATGAAGAAGATTATGAGGATGATGCGCTTACAGAAGATGAACTGAATCTGGATGAGGATTTTGAGGATACAGCTTATGACGAACCTGCAGAAGATGAATCTTATGAATATGAAGAAGATGAATTTGCAGGAGAAGAGGATAGTGAGAATGACTAAAAAAAATCCGATGCGCATGTGTGTGGGGTGTCATGAAATGCGGGAAAAAAGAGATCTGATCCGTGTTTTAAAAATGCAGGATAATACATTCTGTATCGATCCGGCTGGCCGGAAAAACGGCCGCGGTGCATATTTGTGCAAAAATCCGGACTGCCTGGAACTGGCAGTGAAAAATCACGGATTGGAACGATCATTCAAAATGAGTATACCAAAAGAAATAGTCGCAGAATTGGCAGAGGAGATGAAAACGATTGCAGAATAACAGAATTTTATCCAGTCTGGGCCTTGCGCAGAAAGCCGGCTGTATTGCCAGCGGTGAGTATGCGGTAGAGAAAGCAGTAAAAGGGGGGCTGGCGAGCCTGGTGATCGTGGCAGAGGATGCTTCTGATAATACAAAGAAAAAAATGAAAAATATGACAGCTTTTTATGAGACACCTCTGTATGTTTACGGAAGCAAAGATGATCTCGGTCATTGTATTGGCAAGGAATACCGTTCTATGGTAGCAGTTCTGCAGCCGGGATTTGCAAAGTCTGTCATGAAGCAGCTTGACAATAGACCAACAACTGAATAGGGAGGATCTGGAATGGCAAAAATTAGAGTTCACGAAATTGCAAAAGAATATGATGTGACTGCGAAGGAGGTTATTAATTTCCTTCATGGACATAATATAGAAGTAACAAATTTAAGTTCACTGGAAGACAATGCAGTGTCACTGATCAGAGGAAAATACGGTAAACAGGACAGCACGGATGATAAGAAAGAGCGCCCGAAAAAGAAAGCAAGTATTTCAGCTGTATACAATCCGCAGAACAGCAAGATGGGTAATCGCCGTCCAAATAATGGAAACCGTAATGAACGCAACGGTGATCGTCCACAGCGAAATAATGGCGACAGACCACGTAATAATAATGGTGATCGTCCACAGCGAAATAACGGAGACAGACCACGTTACGACGGAGACCGTCCGCAGAGAAATAATGGCGACAGATCGCGTTACGATGGTGATCGTCCACAGCGAAACAACGGAGACAGATCACGTTACGACGGAGACCGCCAGCAGAGAAATAATGGCGACAGACCGCAGAGAAGATTTGGCGACAGACCGCAGAGACAGGAAAATGGTGATAGAAATGGCCGTTATGAAAGAAAAGACAACAATAATCAAAAAGGTTTCCAGGGTAATCGCGGCGGCGGTAATAGTTTTGGAGGTAATCGAAACAATCGACAGGACGGTCAGAATCGTTCAAGAGAGACGAGAGGACGCTTAGATCAGGAAATTTCACGTATGAACCGTGACAGCGCAAAGGCTCCGATCGAGGAGTTGCGCGGAAAAGAAAATACACACGCAAATAAAAAGAAGAATAAACAGGATTATGAAAGAAAGAATAGGAAGCAGGAGCAGTATGTAAATCTGGAGAAAAAAACCGGACATAAAAAGCGGAATGCACAGCCGCAGCCGCAGGCAGAGAAAAAGGCCGATGAGGTTCGCAGCATTGCACTTCCGGAAGTGATGACGGTACGTGAACTGGCAGAACGTATCGATGTGCCGGCTTCCAAAGTTGTAGAAAAATTATTTATGCAGGGCATTCTTGCAACCGTAAATCAGGAGATTGATTACGAAAAAGCAGAAGAAATCGCACTGGAGTTCAACTGTATCGCTGAGAAGGAGGAGAAAGTGGACGTCATCGCAGAACTTCTGAAAGAGGAAGAAGAGGATGAAAACACACTGATTTCCAGACCGCCGGTTGTATGTGTAATGGGACACGTTGACCATGGTAAAACTTCTCTGCTGGATGCTATCCGCGAGACACATGTAACGGATCGTGAGGCTGGTGGTATTACACAGCACATCGGTGCATCTGTTGTAAAAATCAACGGACAGAAGATTACATTTCTGGACACGCCGGGTCATGAAGCATTTACTGCTATGCGTATGCGTGGTGCAAATGCTACAGATATCGCAATTCTGGTAGTTGCGGCAGATGACGGTATCATGCCTCAGACGGTAGAAGCCATCAGCCATGCAAAAGCAGCCGGTATCGAGATTATCGTAGCGATCAACAAGATCGATAAAGAGAGTGCAAATATTGATTATGTAAAACAGGGTCTTGCTGAGCAGGGACTGATTCCGGAAGACTGGGGTGGAAGCACGATCTGTGTACCGGTATCTGCACGTACTGGTGAAGGAATCACAGAGCTTCTTGAAATGGTATTACTGACAGCAGATATCCTGGAACTGAAAGCAAATCCGAAGAGAAATGCGCGTGGTTTGGTGATCGAGGCACAGCTGGACAAAGGCCGTGGTGTTGTTGCAACCGTCCTTGTTCAGAAAGGTACTCTGAAAGTCGGCGAGCCGATTGCTGCAGGAAGCAGCTATGGTAAAGTCCGTGCGATGATCGATGATAAGGGAAGAAGAGTCAAAGAGGCTGGTCCTTCCACTCCGGTTGAAATTCTTGGTCTGAATAATGTTCCGAATGCAGGTGAAGTATTCGTGGCATGTGATTCCGAGAAAGATGCAAGAAGCTTTGCAGAGACTTTTGTATCTCAGAACAGAGAGAAAATGCTGGAAGAAACCAGATCCAGAATGTCACTGGACGATCTGTTTTCACAGATCCAGACTGGTAATTTAAAAGAACTTGAACTGATCGTAAAAGCAGATGTTCAGGGTTCCGTAGAAGCTGTAAAACAGAGTCTGACAAAACTTTCCAACGAGGAAGTTGTTGTAAAAGTAATCCATGGAGGTGTTGGTGCGATCAATGAGTCCGATGTTTCCTTGGCTTCGGCATCTAATGCGATCATCATTGGATTTAATGTAAAACCGGATATGACCGCAAAAGCGACTGCAGAGCAGGAAAAAGTAGATATCCGTCTGTACTCTGTAATCTACAAAGCTATCGAAGATATTGAGGCTGCCATGAAAGGTATGCTGGATCCAATCTTTGAAGAAAAAGTCATCGGTCACGCAGAAGTACGTCAGATCTTCAAAGCTTCCGGTGTCGGCAACATCGCAGGTTCCTATGTACTGGATGGTGTATTTGAGCGTAATTGCAAGGTTCGTATTACAAGAGAAGGAAAACAGATCTTTGAGGGCGATCTTGCATCCCTGAAACGTTTCAAAGATGATGTCAAAGAAGTAAAAGCCGGTTACGAGTGCGGCCTGGTATTTGATGGATTTAATGATATTGCAGAGTTTGATATCGTAGAAGCATATAAGATGGTAGAAGTACCGAGATAGGCTGGAGATGATAAAATATGAGAAAAAACAGTATTAAAAATACCCGGTTAAACGAAGAAGTGATGCGTGAATTATCAACCATTATCCGCAATGAGATCAAAGACCCGCGGATTCATCCGCTGACCACTGTGTCAGCGGTGCAGGTTGCACCGGATCTCAAAACCTGTAAAGTATACATTAGTGTTCTTGGTGACAAAAAGGAAAAAGAAGATACGATTGCAGGATTGAAAAATGCGGCCGGCTATGCACGCCGTTGCCTGGCGCAGTCTCTGAATCTGAGAAATACTCCGGAATTGAGATTCATTCTGGATGAATCCATTGAGTATGGAATTGAAATGTCCAAAAAGATTGATGCACTGACAGGTGGTAAAGAGGAAGAATAAGAGGATGACCATGATTTCATTAGATTCATATCTGGATGGGATTACTACCGTTGCCATATCCGGTCATATCCGGCCGGATGGTGACTGTGTAGGATCCTGTCTGGCTGTATACAATTATATTTGTGATAATTATCCGACTATTATGGCTGATCTGTATCTGGAACCGATTCCGGAGAAATTTCTGTTTTTGAAAAATGCAGACAAAATTCGTCACATGAAGTCGACGGATGGAAAAAAAGAGTATGATCTGTTCATTGCACTGGACTGTGGTGATGTGGACCGCCTTGGTTTGTCCGGGCAGTATTTTGAAGTGGCAAAAAGTACGTTTTGTGTGGATCATCATATCAGTAACCAGTCATTTGCTGATTTTAATTACATTTTCCCAAATGCAAGTTCTACCTCAGAACTGGTATATCAGCTGATGGATGAGAGCAGGATCACAAAGGAAATCGCTGAGTGTATTTATCTTGGCATCGTACATGATACCGGAGTGTTTCAGTATTCCTGCACTTCTTCCAAAACAATGGAGATTGCGGGTCAATTGATGGACAAAGGAATCGATTATTCCAGAATCGTAGATGATACATTTTATATTCGCACTTTTGCGCAGCAGCAGATTCTTGGAAAAGCGCTGATGGATGCAGAACTTCATTTTAATGGAACTTGTATTTCCAGTGTGGTCAAACGGAAACAGTTAGAGAAATTCCATGTAGAACCAAAGGATCTTGATGGAATTGTCAGCACTCTTCGTTCTACGGCAGGCGTAGAAGCGGCGGTGTTTGTATATCCGAATGAAAACGATACATATAAGGTAAGTCTGCGTTCTGCTTCTTATATGGATGTGGCACAGATTGCAATGGAGTTTGGCGGAGGCGGTCACAGTCGGGCTGCCGGGGTATCCATGGAAGGAAAACCGGATGAAATACTCAAAAAAGTGCTGGCAAAGATGAAAAAGCAGCTGAAAGATAAAGATACAGAGGAAGATGGATGTACAACGGAATCATAAATGTATACAAAGAAAAGGGATATACATCTTTTGATGTGGTGGCACGGATGCGGGGCATCTGTGGACAAAAGAAGATCGGACATACCGGAACATTGGACCCGGATGCGGAAGGTGTTTTGCCGGTATGTCTTGGAAAAGCCACAAAAGTATGTGATATGCTGACTGATTCGGATAAGGTCTATCGGGCGGTGATGCAACTTGGCATAGAAACTGATACCCAGGATCTGACAGGAACCGTTCTGTCAGCCTGTGAAGTCCCTGTGCTGACAGAGACCGAAATCCGGGATGTGATTCGGACTTTTCAGGGCGAAATCATGCAGGTGCCGCCGATGTATTCTGCATTGAAAGTAAATGGAAAGAAACTGTGTGATCTGGCCAGAGCAGGTGTGACAGTGGAACGAAAAGCACGTCCGGTAACTATTTATGAGATTCGCATTGAACGTGTGGAATTGCCGGAGATTGAATTGACAGTATCCTGTTCGAAAGGAACTTATATCCGTACACTGTGTCATGATATCGGACAGAAGTTTGGCTGCGGTGCGGCAATGAAAAGTCTGCTCCGTTTACAGGCTGCAGGGTTTGTATTGGATGGGGCACATACGTTGGATGAAATTCAGTCATACAAAGCTGCAGGTTCTCTGGCAGAAGTGATTACGCCGGTAGAACAGGTGTTTTCCGTATATCCAGTGCTGACAGCAAAGCCGGTGTTTGATATGATGTTGAAAAACGGAAATAAAATGGCACCGGAGCAGTTTGCTGAGTATATTGTACCGCAGAACGGCATGCTTGTGCGTGTCCGTATGTCGGACGGAAGATTTGCAGCAGTGTATGAATATCAGGAAACACTTGGTCTGTACCGTCCTTCAAAAATGTTTTTAGAGGATTGACAATCAGTGATGAAATATATAAAAGATACTTTGGATTTTAAAATAGAAGAACCTTCAGTGATTACCCTCGGAAAATTTGATGGTCTGCATACCGGACACCGTTATCTGATGGATGCTATGCAGAAGGGAAAAGAACAGGGGCTCAAATGTGTGATTTTTACATTTGATATTCCGCCGAAAGCAATTCACAAAGACGCATACAGTGTATTGTCTACCAATGAGGAAAAAGCACATATTTTTGCGGAAGCTGGAGTGGATTATCTGGTTGAGTGTCCGTTTACGGACGAGTTCCGACAGCTTTCACCATATGCATTTTTGCAGATGCTGAAAGAGAAAATCAATGTAAAGATGATTGTTGCCGGAACGGATTTCCATTTTGGTTATCAGCGCTCCGGTACTTACCGGGAATTACAGCAATATGCGGATGACCTGGGATATGAGGCAGTGATCGTCAAAAAGAAGCAGTATAAGGGGGAGGATATCAGCAGTACCCGTATCCGTGCCAGAATCGCAGAGGGTGATATGGAGGAGGCAAACTATCTGCTAGGGTATTCCTATTTCCTCACAGGTCCGGTCCTGCATGGCAACGAGATTGGACGGACCATCGGGATCCCAACTGCCAACCAGCGGCCGGAAACATTTAAACTGCTTCCGCCCAAAGGGGTATATGCAGTGAAAGTGCTGGCAGAAGGAAAGCAGTATGACGGTATCAGTAACGTAGGTTGTAAACCGACCATTGAAGGAATAAATCCTATGGGGGTTGAAACGTTTTTATTTGATTATTCCGGAGATTTATATGGCAAGGATATCCGCGTATCCTTTCTAAAATTTATTCGTCCGGAGCAGAAGTTTGGTTCACTTGCAGAACTGAAAGCACAGATGGATCGGGATATTTTGGTTTGTAAGAAATATTTGAACGCAGAATAAGCATTCCCCAGCTTCAAGTGCGTAGAGCGTTAAGCGTTGGGTAAGGGGGGATGCTTAATCAGTGGGAGTTAAAAGCTCCCACTGACGGAGCGCAAAGCGACTGCGTTCATGAGCAAGTAGC
>NZ_KI271162.1:0-24881 GCF_000469345.1 Eubacterium ramulus ATCC 29099 | reverse complement strand
AGCAAGTAGCGAAAGCGGATTGCGAATGTCTGTTTTACCGCAGACGCAGAAAATGTTTTACAGAAAATGGTTTACAAGTCAGATTGAATATGATATATTGATTAGGCGTGAGTAAACAGCCCGTACTCAGTACCCGGACACTCCGACCGGTACTTGGTAGACACGCATTACTGGGCGATTATAAAAATGAAGGAGGAAATCAAGATGATTTCAAAAGAAAAAAAAGCAGCGATTATGGCAGAGTATGGTAGAACACCAAACGATACAGGATCACCGGAAGTACAGATCGCAATCTTAACAGCAAGAATCCAGGAGCTCACAGAGCATCTGAAAGAGAACCCGAAGGATCATCATTCCAGAAGAGGACTTCTGAAAATGGTTGGTCAGAGACGTGGTATGCTTGCTTACCTTCAGAAAAAAGATCTGGAAGGTTATCGTGCACTGATCGCAAAATTAGGCATCAGAAAATAATAACAGGATAGCTGTCAGAATAGAGCGGTATTTCCGCTCTATTTTGGATTGGCGGGAGGGTTTATCCGAGACCGCTGATGTGTACAAAAGGAGATTTTTACAGTTCACACGCGCATTTCAAAATCATTCGCAAAACGTCCTTTCTTGGCTTCTTCGTAGCCTTGTTACTGTTTTTGCTCATGAAATAGCTCTCTTTGTACAGATCAGTAGTTTCGGGTCTCCTGCCACAGTGAAGAAGGAGAGAAGATAATGAAGAAAACCTATTCAATGGAACTGGCCGGAAGAACATTAAGTGTTGATGTCGGCCGTGTGGCTGCACAGGCAAATGGAGCAGCACTTATGCATTATGGTGATACAGTTGTATTATCTACAGCAACTGCATCTGAGAAACCACGTGAGGGAATTGATTTCTTCCCGTTGAGCGTAGAGTTCGAAGAGAAAATGTACTCCGTAGGAAAAATCCCGGGAGGATTCAATAAACGTGAGGGAAAAGCATCTGAAAATGCTGTTCTGACAGCACGAGTAATCGATCGTCCGATGCGTCCGTTATTCCCGAAAGACTATAGAAATGATGTTACTTTAAATAACATGGTAATGAGTGTTGATCCGGAGTGCCGTCCGGAGCTGCTTGCTATGTTAGGTTCAGCTATTGCAACCAGTATTTCTGATATTCCGTTCTGCGGACCATGTGCAACCACGCAGATCGGTATGGTAAACGGCGAATTCGTTGTTAATCCGTCTCAGGCAGACTGGGATAACGGCGACCTTCAGCTGACAGTTGCTTCTACCTCTGAGAAAGTAATCATGATCGAGGCTGGCGCAAACGAGATCAAAGAAGAAAAAATGATTGAAGCAATTTATATGGCACATGAGATTAATCAGACAATCATTGCGTTCATCAATAATATGGTTGCTGAGATCGGAAAAGAGAAACATGCATATACAAGCTGTGCTGTTCCGGAAGAAATGTTCGCGGCAATGCGCGAGATTGTCACACCGGCAGAGATGGAAGAGGCTGTATTTACAGATGTAAAACAGGTTCGAGAGGAAAATATCCGTGCCATTACAGAAAAACTGGAAGAGGCATTTGCAGAGAATGAAGAGTGGCTTGCGGTTCTCGGTGAAGCTGTATATCAGTATCAGAAAAAAACTGTTCGTAAGATGATCTTAAAAGATCAAAAACGTCCGGATGGTCGTGCAATCACACAGATTCGCCCTCTGGCAGCAGAAGTAGACCTGATTCCGAGAGTTCATGGTTCTGCAATGTTTACCCGTGGTCAGACACAGATCTGTACCATCACCACTCTGGCTCCGTTATCTGAAGTTCAGAAAGTAGACGGACTGGATGAGAATATTACAAGCAAACGTTATATGCATCATTATAATTTCCCATCTTACTCTGTTGGTGAAACAAAACCGTCCAGAGGACCGGGACGTCGTGAGATCGGACATGGAGCACTGGCTGAGAAAGCATTGGTACCGGTACTTCCGAGTGAAGAAGAGTTCCCGTATGCGATCCGTACAGTATCTGAGACTTTTGAATCCAATGGATCTACTTCTCAGGCAAGTATTTGTGCATCTACAATGTCTCTGATGGCAGCAGGTGTACCGATCAAGAAACCGGTTGCAGGAATTTCTTGTGGTCTGGTAACAGGTGAGACAGATGATGATTACATTGTTCTGACAGATATTCAGGGTCTGGAAGACTTTTTTGGCGATATGGACTTTAAGGTAGCCGGAACACATGATGGCATCACAGCAATCCAGATGGATATCAAGATCCACGGACTGACAAGACCGATTGTAGAGGAAGCTATCGCAAGAACACGTGAAGCAAGACTTTACATTCTGGATGAAGTTATGTTACCTGCTATTGCTGAGCCGAGAGCACAGGTTGGCAAATATGCACCGAAGATCATCTCTATGCAGATTGATCCGCAGAAGATTGGTGATGTCGTTGGTCAGAGAGGAAAGACCATTAATGCCATCATTGAGCAGACAGGTGTTAAGATTGATATTACAGATGAGGGTTCTGTATCTATCTGCGGTACCGATGCAGATATGATGGATCGTGCTGCAGAACTGATCCGCATCATTGTGACAGATTTCGAGGCAGGACAGATTCTTTCCGGTAAAGTCGTAAGCATCAAAGAGTTTGGTGCATTTATCGAGTTTGCTCCGGGTAAAGAGGGAATGGTTCATATTTCCAAGATTTCAAAAGAGCGTATCAATCGTGTAGAAGATGTTCTGACACTTGGTGACAAGGTAACCGTTGTATGCCTTGGAAAAGACAAGATGGGCAGAATGAGCTTCAGTATGAAAGATGTAAAATAAATTATAGTGAAAAGAAAACCGATGGGCAATCTGCTCATCGGTTTTCTGATTGATACGATCACGATGAATTTCCTATCAAACAAAAGCACTTCGTACAACCGATGCACACCCGCACGAGAAGGGATTCTTGCTAATAAAACGAACGCAATGCATGTTGATGGAATATATTACTATATGGAAAAAATATTAGCATACATTCATGCTTCGGCAGCATATCGGCAGGGCATTTTCGGACAGGGAATCCTGGTGGCTGTGCTGGATACAGGTATTTATCCACATTCGGATCTGCAAGGGAGAATTCGGGGATTCCGGGATTATATCAGGCAGAGGCAGCAACCTTATGACGATAATGGTCATGGAACACATATCAGCGGAATTATAGGAGCGGGTGGAAAAGGAGCCGTTCACGGTGTGGCCCCGGGCTGTTATCTGCAGGGATATAAAGTACTGGATAAGAATGGGAATGGAAAAATTCTGGATATTTGTCAGGCGGTTGAAGATATTATGAAATACAATCAGAACCATGCACAGAAGATCCGGGTTATCAATATATCTGTCGGTATGCGGGAACGGGTGCGGCCAGAATTGCAGCAACGTCTTTTACGAAGTGTGGAGCAGGCGTGGGATCAGGGGATTGTTGTTCTGGCAGCAGCCGGAAATAATGGTCCCGGAGAGAATACTGTGACCAGCCCCGGGGTATCAAAGAAAATTATTACAGTTGGCAGTCTGGATACTATAAATGAGAGAAAGCGGGAACCAAGTCTTTATTCCGGACGCGGTCCTACGGAATCCTGTGTAGTGAAACCGGAGATTTTGATGCCCGGAACTGATATTATCAGCTGTGGTACGAGACCGGGCACCTATATCAGAAAAAGTGGTACTTCTATGGCGGTACCTGTGGTATCAGGGATGATTGCACTGTTGCTGTGTAAATATCCGGCCATGATGCCAAATGAAGTGAAACTGCAGTTGTATCGCAGTGCAGATCACTCCGGTATTGACGAAAGCTTCAAGTGTTGGGGAACGGTGGATTTACAGAGGCTGTTATCAGTATATCAGATGTGAGATGACTCTCACCTCTGCAGGTGGTGAGCATCAAGAATGCCAGGGACATTTTTAAATGAAATTCAGTCTGGTTCTGACAGGAAAAAGCGGTGCAGAAGCTGCTGGCAGGTATCCTTCAGCGTGATCAGTGGAATGGACTCGGATGCCAGCAGATTCACAGAACCAACCGTGTTGTCATTTAATGTATACACGGCTTTGCCAATGATATCCCCTTTTTTGATCGGGGCTTCCACGGAATCCGGAAGCTCTATTTTTTTTGCCAGTTCTCCTGCGGTATTTGTAGTATCCAGATGATAGAAAGCGGATTCATATTTCAGAGACAGCTGAGAATGTCGGCCTCTGGAAACGGGGAGCTTTGGCAAAGAATCCAGGTTTTCATCAGTATATACCTGACAGTTTGCAAATCCCCATTCAAACAGCGTTTCTATGTCAGCCATCCGTTCTTTGCTGCTGGGGGCGTTCAGCACGACTGCGATGAAATCCATCCCGTCTTTGCTGGCGGTAGCGGACAGGCAGAAACCGGCTGTCGAGGTAAAACCGGTTTTCAGACCGGTTGCATAAGGGTATTGTTTGATCAGATGATTTGTATTATTGAGGGTAAATGATGTGTCTCCCCGGGCGGTGTGGTGCGTGATGTCTTCCATCCAGATGGATGTATAGTCAAAAATTTCGGGATAATTTACTGTTAGTTCCCGGGACATCAATGCAATATCATAAGCCGTGGAGTAGTGCCCTTCCGTGTCCAGTCCACAGCAGTTGGCAAAGTGTGTATGCAGCATGCCAAGTGAAGCTGCTGTTTCGTTCATTTGCCGGACAAAGGCTTCTTCGCTTCCGGCAAGCTGCTCAGCCATGGCGACACAGGCATCATTGGCACTGGCAACAACGATACATTTGATCAGTGTTTCTACTGTCTGTGTTTCCCCTTCTTCGAGGTAAACCTGAGAGCCGCCCATACTGGCAGCGTGTGCAGAAACCGGAATGAGGTCTTCGAGTTGAATGGTCTGATTATGCAGTGCCTGAAAAATCAGCAGAAGTGTCATGATTTTTGTAACACTGGCAATCGGGCGTTCTTTTGCAGCATTTTGTTCAAATAAAACCGTTCCGGTAGCGGCATCCATCAACAGTGCACTCGAGGCAGTCAGTGTGAGAACCGGTGCAGCTGTATGTTCCGTAGTGATGTCAGAAGCGGTTTCGGCATCTGCATCAGAGGTTGTATTCATAAAAATGTTGTTTTCAGAGTGTGCGTTCACAGTGTATACAAGAGTTGAAAAACAAAGAGACAGGGATAATAATAATCCAAGAAAGAATCTCATAAGCAACCTGCTGGAATGATTTATTTTAAGTGTATGAGGGTAAAGTGAAATCTATGCACATTTTGTACGGACTGATAATATCTGTAATAGAATTGCAATAACAGGAAAAAGAGACAGAAAAGAATGATAGAAAATGTGAACAAAACCTTGAAATTTTATGGGGATTCAGTACAATAGTGTAAGATTGGAGAAAATTTGGCCTATGGAATTAAAGGTAAAACTGGAAGTATTCGAAGGTCCCCTGGATCTTCTGCTTCATTTGTTGGATAAAAATAAAGTGAGTATTTATGATATTCCGATTGTCGAGATTACAAATCAGTATCTGGAATATATTCGGGAGATGCAGCGACAGGATCTGAATATCATGAGCGAATTTTTGGTAATGGCGGCGACACTGCTGGAAATCAAATCAAAATGGCTTCTTCCGAAAGAGGAAACAGAAGACGAGGATGAAGTGGATCCACGTGCGGAACTGATGGAACAACTGCTGCAGTACAAGCTGTTCAAATACATGTCTCAGGAACTGAAAGACAGGCAGATTGATGCGGGACGGCGGTTGTATAAAAATCAATCTATTCCGGAGGAAGTGCGTTCTTATGAAGAACCGTTGGATCTGGAAGAACTGACCCGCGGTTGGGATCTGAAAAAACTGCATGCTATTTTTGAATCAGTAATGCGAAAACAAGTAGATAAGATGGATCCGATCCGATCCCGTTTTGGGAAAATTGAACGGGAAGAGGTTTCTTTAGATGAGAAGATGATTTATCTGGAAACATACTGTCAGGAGCATCCGCATTTTTCTTTCCGGGAACTATTGGAAAGACAGGGCAGTAAGGTGGAGATCATTGTGACGTTTCTGGCGATGCTGGAGTTTATGAAAACCGGAAGGATCCGGATCGTGCAGGAGCAGTTGTTTGATGAAATATATATTACTGTCTGCGGGCAGGCAATATCAGATGTGGGACGATTGCCGTCTGAACCGGCCGGCAGCATGCTTAAAGAAAAGATACGGGAGTAATTAAAAAATGAAAATAGAAGAATATGAAGCTGCCGCAGAGGCCATTCTGTTTGCGATGGGTGACTCTGTGGAAATAAAAAAACTGGCATTTGCACTCCAGGTAAATGAGCGAGAGGCAGAGATGATCCTGCGTAATCTGGCAGACCGGTATCAGGCAGACAACTGTGGTCTGCAGATCCTGGAACTGGACGGTGCTTATCAGATTTGTACAAAGCCGTCTCAGTATGAATATCTGATCCGGATTGCAAAACAGCCGAGAAAGCAGGTACTGACCGATGTATTGCTGGAAACATTGTCCATTGTGGCATACAAGCAGCCGGTAACCAGGGTGGAAATTGAAAAGATCAGAGGTGTGTCCTGTGAGCATGCCATCAATAAATTACTGGAATATGGGCTGATCCAGGAAGCTGGCCGTCTGGATGCACCGGGACGGCCGATTCTGTTCGGAACCACAGAAGAGTTTCTTCGTTGCTTTGACGTGCAGTCCGTAGAAGAACTACCGGATATGAACCCGGAAAAAGTGGAGGAGTTAAAGCAGGAAGCAGAAGAAGAAGTACAGCTCCAACTGAAACTGTGACAATATAAAATGCGAAAAAAAGTTCACAAAAATATACGATGATTTTGCATGAACTCGTTGAAGAATCTTGTTAATGAATTAACTACTGTCAAGAATAACCAATTATAAAAATAAAAAAATGTGAATTATGCACAATAAATAAAAAGAGTGAACGGGTTGAACTGACTAACAGGAAACCCGGTCACTCTTTTGTCAGTATTGAAAAAAATACAATAATATATTAATATCTGACACATAAGTATCGCAAAACATACGCAGATATGTGAAAAGTATACAAATACTTGCTTTACAGTGGTAAAGGATTTAGGAGGACAGGATATGAGCAGATTATCAGTAGCATCAGCTGACAAGGTAAATTCTACGACAGAACAGCTTATGAAAGAATTTACACAGCGAATTGTGGCAAATCCACCGGGAGTCTGTCCGGTTGATATGCAGCTGGCATTCTTAAAAGTGTGTCATGCACAGACATGTGGAAAATGTGTTCCATGCCGCGTTGGTCTGGGACAATTAGAGAGACTTCTTGAGAAGGTTCTGGACAATGAAGCGACAATGGAAACACTGGAACTGATTGAAGAGACCGCAGAAAATATCAAAAATTCTGCTGACTGTGCGATCGGGTTTGAATCCGCACGTATGGTGCTGGCAGGTCTGGAAGGTTTCAGAGAAGACTATATTTCACATATTACAGACCACAGATGTCTTGGATCATTCGAACAGCCGATCCCGTGTGTCACACTTTGTCCGGCGCATGTGGATATTCCGGGATATATTGCACTGGCAGGTGAGGGACGCTGTGAGGATGCAGTTCGCCTGATCCGTAAAGACAATCCGTTCCCAACGGCATGTGCCCTGATCTGTGAGCATCCATGTGAGGCGCGTTGCCGCAGAAATATTATTGATGACTCCATCAATATCCGCGGTATGAAGCGTTATATTGTAGATAACGCACCATCTGATAAAGTACCGGTTCCGGCATGTGCACCATCCACAGGCAAGAAGGTTGCAATCATCGGTGGTGGACCAAGTGGTCTGACAAGTGCATACTTCCTGCAGCTGATGGGACATCAGTGTACAGTATTTGAGGAGAAGAAGCAGCTTGGTGGAATGCTGCGTTATGGTATTCCGAATTATCGTTTCCCGCGGGAGCGTTTGCAGGAGGATATCAATGCAATTCTTTCTACCGGTGTGGATGTGAAATTAAATACAACGATCGGAACAGAAGAATTGAAACAGATTCAGCAGGAGTACGATGCAATCTACGTGGCTATCGGTGCACATACAGATAAAAAGCTCGGACTTGAAGGGGAAGACAGCAAAAACGTGATTTCTGCTGTTGATATGTTGCGTGAGATTGGTGACGGAGCATACCCGGATTACACCGGAAAACGTGTCGTTGTCGTAGGTGGCGGAAACGTAGCTATGGATTGCGCGAGAACAGCTATGCGTGCAAACGCGGAGACAGTAAGCATCGTTTACCGCAGACGTCAGGAAGATATGACAGCACTTCCGGCAGAAGTGGAAGGTGCGATCGCAGAGGGAATCGAACTTGTTACTTTGAAAGCTCCGCTTCGTGTAGAGGCAGATGCAGAGGGAAATGCATGTGCACTTTGGGTACAGCCTCAGATTATCGGACCGGTAAAAGGTGGTAGACCTTCCCCGCGTAAGGCCAATAAACCGGAAGAACGTATGGAATGCGATATTGTGCTGGTTGCTATCGGACAAGATATTGTATCTGGGCCGTTTGCTGATTTTGGAATGGCTGTCAATCGTGGACGTATTGCGGCAGATAAAGGTGGAGCTGCAAATATGGTAGGAGTTTATGCCGGTGGTGATTGTGTATCCGGACCGGCGACCGTGATCAAGGCGATCGCAGCAGGAAAAGCAGCTGCAGCAAATATCGACGAGTATCTTGGTTATCATCATCCGATCAGCTGTGATGTTGAGATTCCGGAGCCGATGTTGAATGATAAAGTACCGTGCGGACGTGTAAACCTTCAGGAAGTGGAAGCATGGGCGAGAAAGACAAACTTTGAAGGAATAGAACTTCCGATGAGCTGTGAAGAAGCAGTACAGGAAGCAAGCCGCTGCTTACGATGCGATCGTCATGGCTGTGGTACACTGAGAGGAGGCAGAGAGTTCGAATGGTAAATTTAACAATCAATAATAAAAAAATTCAGGTACCGGAAGGTACTACGATTCTGGCAGCTGCCGCTCAGGCCGGAATCAAGATTCCGACATTGTGTTATTTGAAAGAAATCAATGAGATCGGAGCATGCCGTGTCTGCGTAGTAGAAGTTGAAGGAAAGGAGACACTTGTGGCTTCCTGCAACACAGCAGTAGAGGAGGGCATGGTTGTATATACAAACAGCTACAAAGCGCAGCATGCCCGCCGTATGAATGTACAGTTGATTCTGTCTGAGCATGATGCACACTGTGCTTCCTGTCTCAGAAGCGGAAACTGTACGTTACAGAGTGTGGCAAATGATCTGAATATCGGCGATGTTCCTTTTGGTGAAAAATATGAGCAGAATGAATGGTCGCAGGATTTTCCGCTTATTCGCGATGCAAGCAAATGTATCAAGTGCATGCGCTGTGTACAAATCTGTGACAAGGTACAGGAACTGAAAATCTGGGATGTGATCAATACAGGAAAACGTACCAGTGTAGGTGTATCCGGAAGAAAACAGATCACAGAGTCTGACTGTGCAGTCTGCGGTCAGTGTATCACACATTGCCCGGTGGGAGCTTTGCATGAGCGTGACGATATTGACAAATTAATGGATGCCGTACATGATCCGGAAAAGATCGTAGTTGTTCAGATTGCGCCTGCAGTTCGTTCAGCCTGGGGGGAAGGAATTGGACTTTCGCGTGAGATGGCCACAGAAAAGAGAATGGCAGCAGCGGTACGTGCCCTTGGCGTTGACTATGTATTTGATACCAATTTCTCAGCAGATCTGACTATTATGGAAGAGGGAAATGAATTCCTGGAGCGTATGACGCATGCGGATGAGTATTCCTGGCCGATGTTTACTTCCTGCTGTCCGGGATGGGTGCGTTTTGTGAAATCCCAGTATCCGGATATGGTGAAGAATTTGTCAACGGCAAAATCTCCGCAGCAGATGTTCGGTGCAGTGGCAAAATCCTACTACGCACAGATATTGGATGTGGATCCTTCCAGAATTTTCAGTGTTTCCATTATGCCTTGTGTGGCAAAGAAACATGAGTGTGCAATTCCGGTTATGAACGATGCAGGAGCCGGACAGGATGTAGATATTTCTCTGACAACCAGAGAATTGGATCGTGTATTAAAAGCAGAACTGATTTCACCGGCTTTCCTGGAAGAAGAAGAATTTGACCAGCCGCTGGGTGTTGGTTCCGGTGCCGGTGTGATCTTCGGTACAACCGGTGGTGTCATGGAGGCAGCGTTAAGAACCGCTTACTATGTATTAAATGGCAAAAATCCGGATCCGGATCTGTTCAAAGTAGTACGTGGTATGGAGGGAATCAAAGAAGCAGAGGTTGAAATCGCAGGCATTAAGATCAAAGCGGCGATTGTCAGTGGACTTGGCAATACAAGAAAACTGATGGAGCGCATCCAATCCGGTGAAGCCGAATATCATTTTGTGGAAGTGATGGCATGTCCGGGCGGATGTGTCGGCGGTGGTGGACAGCCAATCACGGATGGCGTGGAACTGGCCGATGTACGTGGAAGAAATCTGTACAAGCTGGATAAGAAGAATCCGCTTCGTTTCTCCCATGAAAATCCATCCGTAATAAAAGCTTACGAAGATTTCTTTGAGAAACCGTTGTCCCACAAATCCCATGAACTGTTACATACTGATCATGAAGCATGGAAAATGCCGAATCAGAGATAATATAATTTTTCTGCCAGCAGCTATAACAGGCTGCTGGCAGTTTTTGTTCATGAGCGGGTATCCGAAACATACAATAGAAGTAATAAAAAATGGATAAATGTTTATGAAGCGATATTTGAAACTATGTTTTTGCGTCGCATATTTACTTGCCGGCTTCTGCCAAAATGTGTTTGGGCAGCAGCCGCTTGATGCTGCCTATATGAGCGGATCGGAAGTAACGTGTGTGCCGGAAACGCAGATGCAGATGGATACCGTGGATCAATTTTCAGATTTTCATTGTGCGGAACTGGATCTGTATGCCAAAAGTGCTGTTTTGACAGATGCAGATACAGGTCGGATCCTGTATGGAAAAGAGGCAAATTCTCCTATGGCAAATGCCAGTACTACAAAAATCATGACCTGTCTGCTGGCAATAGAAAGCGGAAAAACAGGAGATTCGGTGACTTTTTCAGAATATGCCTGCAGTATGCCGAAGGTACGGCTTGGCTGTTCTGTGGGAACACAGTTTCTGTTGGAAGATCTGCTCTATTCTCTGATGTTGGAATCTCATAACGATACTGCCGTGGCTATTGCTGAATATGTGGCAGGAAGCGTGCAGCATTTTGCAGTGCAGATGAATGAGCGTGCAGCAGAATTAGGCTGCCTGGATACACACTTTGTGACACCGAACGGGTTGGATAAATCAGACGAGGGCGGTGCGCATCAGACAACGGCCTATGATCTCAGCCGGATCATGGCAGCCTGTATTCAGAATGATAAGTTTTTGAAAATTACGCAGACTGTTTCAAAAACAATCAGCAGTATTGATGGTACCTTCCGGGCAACATTAAATAATCACAATGCGCTACTTTCTATGATGGAAGGTGTGATATCCGGAAAAACCGGTTTTACAGCGAAGGCAGGATATTGCTATGTGGGAGCATATCGAAAAGAGGATCGTACATATACCTTTGCGCTGCTGGCCTGTGGCTGGCCGAACAACAAAGGCTATAAGTGGGAGGATGCAAGAAAATTGATTGCATATGGGAATGAACACTATGTACGGCAGTTGTACAGTGCGGACGGCGAGAAAAGGCAGATTCCGATCCGGAACGGGGTGAAGATAGAAGAGGAAGATACAGGAAGAAAGAAATATAAATATACATATCCGGAGCATTTTGTGGTGGAAACAGAAACTGTGCGACAGGAACTGTTATTGTCAGATACCGATGTCATTACGGAAACATGGAATCTGCCCAAAACCGTGGAAGCTCCGGTGAAAGCTGGAAATGTGATCGGAGAACATCGTATTTTACTGAATGGCTGTCAGATTGTGATACAGCCAGTGTATGTAGTGGAAACGATGGAGAAATTTACTTATCGTTGGTGTCTGAAACATATTTTCTTTCTGTTGTTTCTTGGGAAAATATAAGGTATACTATACACGGTATTGCCCGTGCGGATTTATTCATAGCCAGACGGGGAAATCATATCTGTTATGATGTTGTGTGTAACAGATAAAAAATGGAGAAGAAACATGAATAATTCAAATGAACTGATTAACAGGATCAATGAAAAGTATAGCAGTATGAGTAAGGGACAGAAGCTGTTGTCCACGTATATTACCGATAATTATGACAAGGCGGTTTTTCTGACAGCAGAAAAGCTGGGAAAAGTCGTAGGAGTCAGTGAATCCACGGTTGTGCGGTTTGCGACACATCTCGGGTATCGTGGATATCCTGAATTTCAGAAAGCATTGGAAGAACTGGTGCGTAATAAACTGAATTCTATCCAGCGAATGGAAGTGACCTATGGGCGGATCAGCCAGTCAAAGATTTTGGATACAGTGCTGCAGTCTGATGCAGAAAAAATCAAGAGTACGCTGGAACAGATTGACCAGAATGCCTTTGAATCAGCGCTGGATATTATTTTAAATGCAAAACATATTTACATTGTGGGAATCCGAAGCTGTGCCCCACTGGCAAGTTTTATGTCGTTTTATTTCAATCTGATGTTTGATAATGTACATCTGCTTCATACCAGCAGTTCCAGTGAACTGTTTGAACAGATGGTGCGCATCAGTGAGGAGGATGTGATTATCGGGATCAGTTTTCCGCGGTATTCGATGCGTACGTTAAAAGCCATGGAATTTGCCAATAACCGGAACGCAAAAGTGATCACACTGACCGATAGTGTGCATTCCCCGATGAACCTGTATTCTTCCTGCAATCTGATTGCAAAAAGCGATATGGCATCTATTGTGGATTCCCTGGTGGCTCCGCTGAGTGTGATCAACGCACTGATCGTCGCCCTGTGCATGAGAAAGCAGAGTGAGGTGGCTGAGACACTGGAAGCGTTGGAAGATATCTGGAATGAATATCAGGTATATGAGAGTGATGAAATCAATTATATCGATGATCATATGAAAATGCGGTATGGAAAAGTAGATAACGTAGACCGGGAAGATTCCGGAATAGAGAAATAAAAACGACAGAATATCAGAATGATATTGTGCGATGTAAGAAAACTAACGAATAGAAGCGGAGAAAATGGATGAGCAAAGTGGCAGTAATCGGCGGCGGTGCCGGAGGAATGATGGCAGCGTGTATCGCAGCAGGAAACGGGCATCGTGTAACGTTGTTTGAACAGAATGAAAAACTGGGTAAAAAGATTTATATTACCGGTAAAGGACGGTGTAACCTGACCAATGCCTGTGATACCGAAGATCTGTTTGCAGCGATCATGAAAAATGCAAAATTCCTTTACAGTGCAATTTATACTTTTGATAATCATGCACTGATGGATTATTTTGCAGGACTTGGACTGAAGATGAAAATTGAACGTGGAAATCGTGTGTTTCCACAGTCGGATCATGCTTCCGACGTAATCCGTGTACTGACGGATGAACTGCACAGAAAAAAAGTGCGTATCTGTCTGAATACCAAAGTGCAGGAAATCGTAAGTGACGGTACAAAAGTGACCGGTGTGCGATGGGATTGTCACGATACACATCAAAAAAATCAGATCGAAGCATTTGATGCGGTGGTGGCTGCCTGTGGAGGTGTGTCTTATCCGACGACAGGGTCTGATGGAAGTGGATTTGAACTGTGTAAAAAACTTGGACATACGGTGACGGAGCTGCGGCCTTCCCTGATCGGAATGACCACAGCAGAGGAATATATTCCACAGCTGCAGGGATTGTCTTTAAAAAATGTAACTTTTTATGTAAAGTCCGGAAAAAAGACATTGTATTCTGAATTCGGTGAAATGCTCTTTACCCATCAGGGTGTCAGCGGTCCTCTGATACTGACAGCCAGCAGTTGTATTCCGGATAAATATATGAAACAGGAATTGCATTTTGAGATCGATCTCAAACCGGCATTAGAGGAAGAACAGTTGGACAAGCGTCTGCAGCGTGATTTTGCAGAAAATGTGAACCGACAATTTAAAAATGCCCTGCACGGGCTGGTTCCAGCAAAATTGATACCGGTGCTGATCGAACTGTCCGGCATTGATCCGGAGAAAAAAGTACATTCCGTTACCAGGGAGGAACGGCATCGGCTTCTGATGCTGCTCAAACATTTTCCCGGAACGATCACGGGACTTGGCAGGATAGAAGAAGCCATTGTTACCAGAGGCGGCATTAAAGTCAAAGAAGTAAATCCGTCCACAATGGAGTCAAAACTGGTACAGGGGCTGTATCTGTGCGGTGAAATGCTTGATGTGGATGCGGTGACCGGTGGGTTTAATCTGCAGATTGCCTGGTCTACCGGATATCTGGCAGGTATGAGTATCGAGTAGTATGAGAAAGATTTGTTATCTCAGACGAGAAGACTGAGAGGAATCTTTAAAGAATATTCATAGATAAATGGAAAATTAATAAATGATAGATGAGAGAGGTTGGAAACAGATGAGTTTTAATATTGCAATTGATGGACCGGCAGGTGCCGGAAAAAGCACGATAGCAAAAAAACTGGCAAAAAAAATATCCTTTGTTTATGTGGATACCGGTGCTATGTATCGTGCCATGGGATACTACTTTTTGCAGCATGGTATTCGGGCGGAGGAAGAAAAAAAGATCAGGGAAGCCTGTGAAAATATTTCTGTTACATTGGCTTATGAAGGCGGCGTGCAGAAAGTGCTGTTAAACGGAGAAGATATCTCAGATCAGATCCGTCAGGAAGAAGTGGGGAATATGGCATCTGCTACAAGTGGTTATGGATTTGTCCGTGCAAAACTATTAAGTCTTCAGCAGGATATGGCAGCACAGTACGATGTTATTATGGATGGACGTGATATTGGAACCTGTGTGCTTCCGAATGCACAGCTGAAGATCTTTCTAACAGCCAGTGTACAGGTGCGGGCAAAACGCAGGTATGACGAATTAGTGGAAAAAGGTGAGTGCTGTGATCTGGCGGAAATCGAAAAAGATATCAGCGAACGTGATTACCGGGATATGCATCGGGAGATCGCACCGTTAAAAGCGGCAGAAGATGCTGTAATGCTGGATTCATCTGAGCTGAATATTGATGAAGTAGTGGAGGCTATTTATGAGTATGCGAAAAAGGCAGGGCTTGAGGCATGAAAGTAGAACTTGCAAAAATGGCTGGATTCTGTTTCGGGGTAAATCGTGCGGTGGATACGGTATATCAGGAAGCAGTAGAACATTCGCCTGTGTATACATATGGCCCGATTATTCATAATGAAGAAGTGATCGCGGATCTGAAACGGAAGGGAGTTCAGGTCATTCATTCGCTGGAGGAAGCAAAAGAGCAGGCGGAAGGCACTGTGATCATACGTTCCCATGGTGTGACAAAAGCGGAACAGGAAACATTGGTCGCAGACGGACTGCGTGTGATAGATGCTACCTGCCCATTTGTAAAAAAAATCCACCGGCTGGTGCAGGAATATTCGGATAAAGGTTACCTGGTCATTATTATCGGAAGCGTTGATCATCCGGAGGTGCAGGGCATAGTTGGCTGGTCGCATGCAGATCGTACAGTTGTCATTAATTGTGAATCAGATGTGGAAAAGCTGGATCTGAACGCATGGAAAAAGGTCTGTATTGTCGCACAAACAACATTTAATTACAATAAATTTCAAGAACTTGTTGAAATTATTCAAAAAAAAGGGTATTATAGTGTGAGTACGGTGGACAAGGACAGTGAAATCATCGTACATAATACCATATGTAGTGCCACAAAAGAACGTCAGGAAGCCGCAAAAGAGCTTTCTGCGAAAGTGGATGCCATGTTGGTGATCGGTGGGTTAAGCAGTTCCAATACACGGAAACTGTATGAAATCTGCTCTGAAAATTGTAGAAATACTTACTTTATACAAACGAAAGAAGATCTAGAGAATTCTGACTTTTCGCGTTTCGACTACGTAGGTATTACAGCTGGGGCTTCTACCCCAAATAATATTATTGAGGAGGTTCAAAAATATGTCAGAAATGAGTTTTGAACAAATGTTGGAAGAATCTTTAAAAACAATCAGAAATGGAGAGGTAGTCGAAGGCACTGTTATAGATGTGAAACCGGATGAAATTATCCTGAATATTGGCTATAAATCAGACGGAATTATTACCAGAAATGAATACACAAACGACTCTAATGTAGACCTTACTACTGTAGTTTCTGTTGGTGACACAATGGAAGCAAAAGTTCTGAAAGTTAACGATGGTGAGGGACAGGTTCTCCTTACATATAAACGTCTTGCAGCAGAAAAAGGCAGCGAGCGTCTGAAAGAGGCATTTGAGAACGAAGAAGTATTAACAGGTACTGTAAGCCAGGTGTTAGACGGTGGTTTAAGTGTTGTTCTGGATGAAACAAGAATCTTTATTCCTGCAAGCCTTGTATCTGATACTTATGAGAGAGACCTTAGCAAATACAAAGATCAGGAAATCCAGTTTGTATTAACTGAGTTCAATCCGAGAAGAAGACGTATCATCGGCGATAGAAAACAGCTTCTGGTTGCTGAAAAAGAGCGTAAACAGAAAGAGTTATTAGAGAAAATCAACGTAGGTGATGTAATTGTAGGAACTGTTAAGAATATTACAGATTTCGGTGCTTTCATCGATCTTGGCGGTGCTGACGGATTACTTCATATTTCTGAGATGTCCTGGGGTCGTGTTGACAATCCTAAGAAAATCTATAAAGTTGGCGATACTGTAAAAGTATTCATCAAAGATATCAAAGATACTAAAATTGCCCTCAGCGTTAAATTCCCAGAGGAGAATCCTTGGAACAACGCAGCTGAGAAATATGCGGTTGGTACAGTTGTAACTGGTAAAGTTGCTCGTATGACTGACTTTGGCGCATTTGTTGAGCTTGCGCCGGGTGTTGATGCATTACTTCACGTTTCCCAGATCTCCAGAGATCATGTTGAGAAACCTGCTGATGTATTAAGCATCGGACAGGAAATCGAAGCTAAAATCGTTGATTTTGATGAAGCAGACAGAAAAATCAGCCTGAGCATCAAAGCACTCGCACAGAATACAGAGGCAGAGACTGCTGAGGAAGAGTAGGATTCTAACCAAATTAAGAATGTTATAAAAAAGGAGAATGCAAAAGCATTCTCCTTTTCTGCTTGATTAGTAAATTACAATGAATTTCCTGTCAAGCAAAAGAGCTTTATGCAAGTAGATACTCAGTGCAGGAGATGCTTCAGATAAGATGAGAGAAAGGATTGCAGCTGCTTTAATTGTGTATCCGGAAAATGTAACGATTCGTTCGGAACGGCTGTTACTTTTGAAAACTCAAAATAAGTGGCAGTATCAGAATAATCTTTGCGCAGATAGCTACATTTATCGGGAACAGAATGTGTGAGATAATGACAGGTTTTTTCCAGATAACAGTTTTGCTTTGTCGCCTTTTCCCGATGATCGGGATCTACACAGGAACCAAGACTTTTATGGATGATGGTCTGTTCTTCCGGTAGGTAATAGTAGTTTTTGTAGTCCGCAAAATAGTGCCGCAGGCTTCCATGGTGAACCGGAAAGGAAATCAGTGCCTCCTTGCCCTGGAGCATAAGGGATGCTTCAGGCAGAACAACAGTGACTTTCTGAGGAAACACATAAGATACGGACAGCGTGATGTCACAGTAGTATATTTGATCTGTGGATGAGAGGACTGCAGTTTCAATCTGGAAATTTCCGCTCAGAAAATCAGAGTAGCAAAGCATCGTGAGCAGATCATACATTCCACGGACATCTTCACCATTGTGCAGAAGGAGATTGTGGAGCAATTCTTCTGTAGGATTTTCATTATATAGAAGATACTGGGTGATCAGTTCCTTGCCGGTATAAGAATCTTCCCGAAAACAACCGAGAAAGGTTTCAATGGATTTCTGTTTGTAATCCGGTAATTGGATCAGGTTTTTCAGATGACAGGCTTCCCGGTACAGATCCACCGACTGAGTATCGGAAAATGGTTGATTGATATGATTTATTTCGTACCGTTTTTTGAGAAAAGGAAGGTCAAAGGAATTGCCATTGAAGGTAATGATCCTTTTGTGAGTTTGCAAGAGTGTTGTCAGTGCAGCCAGAAGTTCTGCTTCCTGTTCCGGTTTTTCAGCAAAAAAAAGCTGAACCGTGATGCTGTCACTCTTGTCCGGAGACAGATAAGAACAGCCAATACAGTAAATAAAATGCCGCGCAGCGGACAGACCGGTAGTTTCAATATCCAGTAGAAGCGTGTCTGCGGTCAGAAAAGTCCGGATGGAATCAGCAAGCTCTGCGCATGAAAAAATTGTCTGTTTTGTAATCATATTATCATCGTTCTCCTGTAGTTTTGTATTTATTCCAATTCATTATAGCTTGTCTGGTATTTTTTTCAATACAAAAGAAAAATTGCATGGATTTTAATACTTTTTTTTGGAAGTGTGTTATAATACTTTTCGATATTATGCAGAATTAATAATTTTTCTGTGGAAACTATTTTAGAGAAAGTGGGGCACAGGTTATGGGCTTATGTACTTTTAAGGGCGGTGTCCATCCATATGATGGAAAGGACTTGTCGAAAGATAAACCGATTCAGGAATATTTACCCAAAGGTGATCTGGTTTATCCGTTATCACAGCACATTGGTGCACCGGCAAAGCCAGTGGTTGCAGTAGGTGATGCTGTATTGAAGGGACAGATGATCGCTGAAGCAGGCGGTTTCGTATCTGCACCGATTTATGCAACAGTTTCCGGCACGGTTAAGGCAATCGAGCCACGTCGTGTTGCAGTCGGGGACATGGTGAACTCTATCGTGGTTGAAAATGACGGGGAGTTTAAATCTCTGGAGTTTACACCGGTAGACGATGTAGCGTCTCTGAGCAAAGAAGAGATCATCAAGAAGATTCAGAATGCCGGTATCGTAGGTATGGGTGGTGCGGGATTCCCGACACATGTAAAACTCTCACCGAAGGAACCGGAAAAAATCGACTACATTATTGCAAACTGTGCAGAGTGTGAACCGTATCTGACATCTGATTATAGAAGAATGGTCGAGGAGCCGGAGAAATTAATCGAGGGAATGAGAATCATTCTTTCACTGTTTGACAATGCAAAGGGTATTTTCGGTATCGAGGATAACAAACCGGATTGTATTGCAAAACTGACAGAGTTGACAAAAAATGAACCGAGAATGGAAGTGAAAGCATTAAAGACAAAATATCCGCAGGGTTCTGAACGTCAGCTGATTTTCGCAACAACAGGCAGAGCGATCAACTCTACCATGCTTCCGGCTGATGCTGGCTGTATCGTAGATAATGTTGATACCATTGTTGCTATTTATCATGCAGTTAAGCTTGGCAGACCGCTAATGCATCGTATTGTTACTATTACAGGTGATGCGATCACTGATCCTAAGAACTTCTATGTCTGTATTGGAACAAATTATGCAGAATTAGTAGAAGCAGCAGGCGGATTTAAAACTCAGCCGAAGAAAGTAATCTCCGGCGGTCCTATGATGGGATTTGCAATGTTCGGACTTGATGTTCCGACAACCAAGACAACATCAGCACTGTTATGTCTGACAGAAGATGCGGTTGAGGATGCAAGCCAGAATGCAACAGCATGCATTAACTGTGGTCGTTGTGTAGAAGCATGTCCATCCAGAATTGTTCCTTCCAGACTTGCTGATTATGCAGAAAAACATCTGGAAGAGCCATTTGAACAGTGGCACGGCATGGAGTGTGTGGAATGTGGAAGCTGCAGCTTTACATGTCCTGCAAAGAGAAATCTTGCACAGTCGATTAAATCCATGAGAAAAACAATTCTTGCAAACAGACGGAAAAAATAAAAAACGTTAGAAAGAGGTGGATTATTGTGAGTGAGTTATACAATGTTACATCATCACCACATATAAGAGCCAAAGACAGTACACAGAGAATCATGCTTTATGTAATCATTGCATTACTTCCGGCTACTGTATTTGGTATTATCAATTTCGGACCGCGTGCATTGGCAGTTGTTGTTGTTTCTATCGCAAGCTGCTTGGTATCCGAATACTTATATAACAAAATTGCACATAAGAAACAGACCATAGGTGATTTAAGCTGTGTCGTTACCGGTTTACTTCTCGGTCTGAACCTGTCCCACACCGTTCCGTTCTTCATTCCGATCATCGGTGGTGCATTTGCCATTGTTGTTGTAAAAATGATTTTTGGCGGACTTGGACAGAACTTCATGAACCCGGCACTTGGTGCTCGATGCTTCCTGCTTCTTGCATTTACAGGTCCTATGACAAGCTTCACATTTGATGGTGTGTCCGGAGCTACTCCGCTGGCAGTGATCAAAGACGGAGCACTTTATAGCGATACAATGGCTATGTTTACCGGCCGTATCGCAGGTACTATCGGTGAGACATCCGTAATTGCGCTTCTGATCGGTGCAATTTTCCTGATCCTGCTGGGTGTGATCGATCTGAGAATTCCTGGTACATACATTATCACTTTCGTGATCTTTATTGTACTGTTTGGTGGACATCTCGGAAGTGGTGATCTTGGACAGTTCGTAGTTCAGGAAGTATGCGGCGGTGGACTGATCCTCGGTGCATTCTTTATGGCAACAGATTATGTTACTTCTCCGATCACTCCGAAAGGAAAAATTATTTATGGTATCATCTGCGGATGCCTCCTTGGTATTTTCCGTATGTTCGGTGCATCAGCAGAGGGATGTTCTTACTCCATCATCTTTGCAAACATGTTGGTACCGTTAATCGAGAGATTTACAATCCCGAAACCATTTGGTAAAGGAGGGGAAAAATAATGAATGGAAAAATCATTAAAGATGCCCTGATCCTTTTTCTGATCACAGTTATCGCAGGTCTTGGCCTGGGTGCTGTATATGGCATTACAAAAGCCCCAATTGAAAAAGCAAATTATAACATTCAGCAGAATGCATACCGTACGGTATTCCCGGATGCAGATGCATTCAACGATATGGACGGATTTGATTCTGAAAAAGCAACAGAAGCAGCTGCAGCAGCAGGATACGCAGATGACACGATTGAAAACTGTGTTGTCGCTGTAGATGCAAGTGGTGCAGAACTTGGTTATGTTATTTCCGTAACAGACCCGAATAGTTATGGTGGAGATGTTACCTTATCCATCGGTGTTACAAACGATGGCACATTAAACGGATATTCCATCACAACAATCAATGATACTGCCGGACTTGGTATGAAAGCAAAAGAAGATTCTTTCTCTTCTCAGTTTGCAGGCAAACAGGTAGAATCATTTGAAGTTACAAAGACAGGTGCAACATCTGATAACCAGATCGATGCAATCAGTGGTGCTACAATCACATCAAGCGCTGTTACAAGTGCTGTAAATGCTGGACTGGCTTATTACAGATCACTTGCACAATAACAGGAGGGGAACTTTTAAATGAATAAGTGTATAGAACGTATTGTAAACGGTATCGTGAAAGAGAACCCTACCTTCGTTATGTTGATCGGTATGTGCCCGACCCTGGCTGTTACAACATCAGCTATTAACGGTATAGGTATGGGACTTTCCACGACACTCGTACTTGTATTTTCAAACCTTTTAATTTCACTGCTCCGTAAGATTATTCCGGACAGTGCACGTGTACCGGCATTCATCGTTGTCGTTGCATCTCTGGTAACTATTGTTCAGTTTTTACTGCAGGGTTATGTACCATCCCTGTATGCATCACTGGGTATCTATATCCCTCTGATCGTAGTAAACTGTATCATCCTTGGTCGTGCCGAGAGTTATGCTTCAAAGAACCCGGTTCTTCCGTCTATCTTTGATGGTATCGGTATGGGACTTGGATTTACTGTTGGTCTGACATGTATCGGTGCAGTTCGTGAGATCCTTGGATCCGGACAGATTTTTGGTTTCCAGCTTCTTCCGTTAGCTGATGCAGCTGCAGGCAAAGCAGGATTTACACCAATCACAATTTTTGTACTTGCTCCTGGTGCATTCTTTGTATTAGCTATGCTGATCGCAATCCAGAATGCATTCCGTGAAGCAAAACGTAAAAAAGGTATTGCAGTGAAAGAAAGAACCGGATGCTTCGATGGTGACTGTGCAGCTTGTGCAAGCAGTTGCTGTGAAGGAAAGGTATTCACTGCAGGAACAGATGAGAAAGAATAAGGAGGAAAGGTTCAGATGAAAGAGGTATTACTTATCGCAATCGGCTCTGCCATTGTAAATAACGTTGTCCTGAGCCAGTTCCTTGGCTTATGTCCGTTTTTCGGTGTATCCAAAAAGGTAAATACTGCAGCCGGAATGGGTGCCGCAGTTATTTTCGTTATTACAATTGCATCCTTTATCACAAGTGTGCTGGATAAATTTATCCTGCAGCAGTTTGATATTACCTATTTAAGAACAATTGTATTTATTTTAGTTATTGCTGCATTGGTTCAGTTCGTAGAGATGTTTATGAAGAAATCAATGCCGCCATTGTACAACGCACTTGGTATTTTCTTACCACTGATCACAACAAACTGTGCCGTTCTTGGTGTTGCCCTGAACAATGTACAGTATGGTTATGGTATTGGCGTAAGTACAATCAATGGTTTCGCAACAGCAGTTGGATTTACCATTTCAATTGTCATTATGGCAGGTATTCGTGAGAAGATCGAGTACAATGATATCCCGACACCTTTCAAGGGTTCCGCAATCGTGCTGGTAACAGCAGGTCTGATGTCAATTGCATTTATGGGATTTTCCGGCGTCATTTAGGAGGGTATACAGATGAGCGTTTCAGCAATTATTATTGCCGCTGTTGTAGTCGGCGGTACAGGTATTGTCATTGGTATTATCCTTGGGATTGCCGGTGAGAAATTCAAAGTAGAAGTAGACCCGAAAGAGGAAGAAGTATTAGCAGCTCTTCCGGGAAATAACTGTGGTGGCTGTGGTTTTGCCGGATGTTCCGGTCTTGCTGCAGCGATTGCAAAAGGCGAAGCAGAAGTTGGTTCCTGTCCAGTTGGTGGTGCTGCAGTAGCAGCAAAAATCGGTGCGATCATGGGTCAGGAAGTTGGTGAATCTGTTCGTGAAGTTGCATTTGTAAAATGTGCAGGAACATGTGAGAATGCAAATGCAGATTATGAATACTATGGAGTAGAGGATTGCTCCATGATGGCTTTCGTACCGAATGGCGGACCGAAAAAATGTAATTTTGGATGTCTTGGATTTGGTGAGTGTGTGAAAGCTTGTCCCTTTGATGCAATTCATATCAAAAATGGCGTTGCAGTTGTTGATAAAGAGCAATGTAAAGCCTGCGGTAAATGTATCAAAGCCTGCCCGAAGAACCTGATCGAACTTGTGCCGTATGATGCAAAACATATCGTACAGTGTAGTTCCCAGGATAAGGGTAAACAGGTTATGACTGCTTGTAAAGTTGGTTGTATCGGATGTAAAATGTGTGAGAGAGTCTGTGAGTCAGGCGCTGTTACGGTAGAGAATAATATCGCACACATTGATCAGTCAAAATGTACCGGATGTGGCGCATGTGCTGAGAAATGTCCGAAGAAGATTATTACAGGCAAAAAGGTTACTGCTTAAGAATTTGTTCAAGTCGAACGCACGTGAGACTTGGTGCGTGATTCTGGCCAGCGAAAGCTGAGATATTGTTCTCAGAATCACTGCACATCTACACTACAAATGCTGCCCTGAGTATTCAGGGCAGCATTTTTTGAGTGCGCTATATGAGTATTGACAGAAATTACATTACCGATGTATCATAGAACGTAAGAGTGTCAACGATGGAAAAGCATCCGATAAAGGAAATTTGTATTACATATGAATGGCACAGTGAGTGAGAAATTACATCATCATAAGAGGAGCAGATACAAATGAATGTAAATGATTATTTTAAATATAAAAAGCGAGTCGTAGTCAAAATCGGTTCTTCGTCCTTACAGCATCCACAGACTGGAAGTATGAACCTGATGAAAATTGAAAAGCTGGTGCGGGAACTTTGTGATCTGAGAAATCAGGGGATGGATGTCTGCCTGGTAAGTTCCGGTGCTATCGCAGTGGGGCGTCAGGCCATCGGACTACAGAACCGCCCGGAAGATATTTCTACAAAACAGGCGTGTGCAGCTGTTGGACAGGCCCGGCTAATGATGACATATCAGCGGATGTTTGCGGAGTACAATCAGACAGCCGGACAGATTCTTATGACAAAGGATACAATGTTAGAGGAAGAATCCTGTCAGAATGCGCAAAATACGTTTGAAGAAATGTTTCGACTGGGGATTATTCCGGTTGTCAATGAAAATGATACCGTATCCACTTATGAGATGCATTTTGGTGACAATGATACACTCTCTGCTATCGTAGCATCTCTTACAGGCGCAGACTTACTGATTTTGCTATCTGATATTGACGGTCTTTATACGGATGACCCACGAAAGAATCCGGAGGCAACATTGGTAGAGTGTGTGGAAAAAATGGATGCACATTATGATGCTATGGCAAAGCAGTCCACAGGAAGTGATGTGGGAACCGGTGGGATGGCGACAAAACTGTCAGCTGCCCGCATTGCAACCGCATCCGGCACAGACATGATCATTGCAAATGGCAAAGATGTGGGAATTATCCATCAGATTATCAGTGGTACGTTTCGTGGAACCTTATTTCGTGCACAGAACGATGAGACATTTGATATTCATGCATATCTGCAGAATCGATAGAGTTTCGAGTACAGAGTAAGCATAAATATCCTGAAAGTGACAGAAATGATACGATTAAGAAGACTAACTATTAAAAGTCAAGCCTTAAAA
>NZ_KI271161.1 GCF_000469345.1 Eubacterium ramulus ATCC 29099 | reverse complement strand
CTCCTTCCATGTGTAAAATTTATAATTCAATTGTCTCCATAATCTTTTTCAATGAATCTGCAGATTCCTTAAGCTTTAACGCTTCCTCGCCGCTTAAATTAATAGGTATATCAGACTCAATACCATCTGCACCTACAATAGCTGGCATACTTAACGATACTCCGTCAATATCATATACTCCATGAATCATGTGTGATACAGGAAGTATTGATTTTTCATCTCTCATAATCACTTCGCAGATTCTTTTTACAGACATTGCAATTCCATAATATGTAGCATGCTTTTTGTTTATAATCTCATAAGCACTGTTCTTGACTGCTGTAGCTATTTCTGCTGTGTTTTCCTTGTGCTTGTAATGTCCACGCATTTCACACATTTCACTTAATGGAACACCAGATACATTGGCTGATGACCATGCTACAACTTCGCTGTCTCCATGCTCACCTACTATAAATGCATGAACACTCCTGCTGTCCACAGATAAATGCTCGCCAAGCTTATATCTTAATCTGGCACTATCTAACACAGTACCCGATCCAATAACCCTGTTTTCTGGAAGTCCTGATAACTTTATAGCTACCTGAGTCAGGATATCTACCGGATTCGCAACTACAAGCATGATACCTGCAAAATTTCTCTTTGCTATTTCAGGAATAATTGACTTAAATATTGCTACATTTTTATTTACGAGATCAAGCCTTGTCTCTCCCGGTTTCTGTCCCGCTCCGGCAGATATGACAACAATTGCAGCATCAGCCACATCATCATAATCTCCGGCATATATTTTCATCGGACTCGCAAATGGAATACCATGACTGATATCCATCGCTTCTCCTTCTGCCTTGTTCTTATCTGCATCGATAAGGACAATCTCTGTAAACAAGCCACTCTGCATCAGAGCAAATACCGATGCAGAACCAACAAAGCCACAGCCTATCATTACTGCTTTTTTTGAATTAATCACTTTCTTCTTCGTAATAATCTCATCTCCTTAATAATTCTCTTCATGTACTTCAAAATAGCTCTGTGGATGATTACATACCGGACATACTTCAGGCGCCTTAGTTCCTACCACAATATGTCCGCAGTTACGGCATTCCCATACCTTAACTTCGCTCTTTTCAAATACCTGTGCAGTTTCAATATTCTTAAGAAGTGCTCGATATCTTTCCTCATGGTGCTTCTCAATCTCACCTACTGCCCTGAATTT
>NZ_KI271160.1 GCF_000469345.1 Eubacterium ramulus ATCC 29099 | reverse complement strand
TCTATAAAAACTACTACTATATAATACGAGGGATAAACCATGCAGAACAATATCCGTAACACAAACCTGCGCTTTAATCTGGACAAAGAACAGCAGCGGAGAGCCTGGGAATATTTACAGACGATGGACAGGCAGGATTTTAAATCTTACAGTCAGGTAATCTCTCTTGCACTGGTAGATTATTTTGACCGCTACTACCGCACACAGGCTGATCCTTATCTGGAAACAAGAGAATGATTATTTTTCACTGACAGTGGTACTACTCTCTTTCCTCATTTATTACCAGAAATATGCCACTGTCAGTTATCTAAAACCATAGTACCAAACCAAAAGATTTTAAAACCAAAACTGCCCGGATACGGGCATAAAAAGGAGATGCCAGATATGGCAATTTATCATATGCAAGCCAAAGTCGTCAGCCGTGGTTCCGGTCGGTCTGCTGTTGCTGCTTCTGCTTATATGAGCTGTAGCCGCATGTACAATGATTATGATGGCATTCAGCATGACTATACCAGAAAGCAGGGTCTGATCTATCATGAAGTGATGCTTCCTCCAATGGCTCCATCGAAATGGAATGACCGGGAACAACTCTGGAATGCTGTGGAAGAAAACGAAAAGACCAAAGACAGCCGACTTGCAAGAGAATTTGTTGTTGCACTCCCCGTTGAGTTGGATAAAGACAGCAATATTTCTCTTCTTCAGGATTTTATTAAAAAGAATTTTGTAGATATGGGGATGTGTGCTGATTTTGCCATTCACGATACAGATGGTCACAATCCCCATGCACACATTCTTCTTACTGTCCGACCACTAAATGAAAATGGAACAGTGATGAACAACTTTGCATCTGG
>NZ_KI271159.1 GCF_000469345.1 Eubacterium ramulus ATCC 29099 | reverse complement strand
AAGTAGCGAAAGCGGATTGTGAATGTCCGCTTTCGTAATAAGGAAAGCTGTAAAATAGAAATGGTGAGATGATATCACCGGTCTGTTTTACAGCTTTTCTTGTTTAAAACTTCCTGCCTTTTGTTTTTTTATCAATGCTTTTTGCAATGCCGGAATGCAGACCGTCAGCGGTCAGATCCGGGTTTGAATTGCTGTCAGAAGATCCTCCGGAGTGGTACCGGTGGTCTGCAGGGTATAAATCGGCTCATGGATTGCGTTCAGATCATGGGCATCGGAGCTGCACAGGTGATTGCAATGCTGCAGATAGGGGAATTGTTGCTGAAGCAATGGCCAGTCCGCATCATTTTTTGTTTCTGCACAGGAAAAGCGACTGTCTTCCGGAATAAAACCAAGATTTCCGAGAAGACTGGTACTTGGTTTGTTAATGTGAGCAGGAACCATAATGCCGTCAAACTGCTGTACCAGATCATATACGGAAGAGAAAGGAATATCCGTGGCTGAGATTAGCAGACGATTTTCCTGCCCCAGTATCTGATCTTCTTCATCGCAGATGCGTTGTTCGCCAAACAAAGCCGGTTTGTTTGGAATGTGTGGCAGATGTGATGATACATAGGAATCAAAATTCATGGCTGCATTCAGCTGTGGAAAATAGCACAGTACATGAACTTCTTCTGCAGTGGTCAGTTCCATTCCAGGCAGAAAAAGAATTCCGTACGCATTCGCTGCTTTCTGGATTGCAGGACAGTTTTTGCATGAATTGTGATCTGTCAGTGCAATCAGATCCAGACCAATGATTTTTGCCATGCCTGCAATGGTGGCAGGAGTCATTTCATTGTCTCCGCAGGGGGACAGACAGGAGTGGAGATGCAGATCATAAGTCAGGGTTTTCATGCAGTTTTTTATAAACCTCCAGGGCAGTAGTGAAGATTGGTTTTGCTGTTCGGAGTACATTCATATTTTCACTGACCGCTTTCAGCTTCATGTTTTCATCAATGGAAACGTTGTGACAGAGAATTACGCAGGCACATTCCGTTAGAGAGGCCACTGCCAGGGTGTTCATGTTGCTCATAACAGTGCACCAGGCAGAAGCAGCCGGTGCATTTCCCATGGCAATACTGAGAAGATCGCAACAATACGGTTCAGAGATTACAGCCTCCGGATTACCAAGATGTACGATTTCATAATTGTCCGTAAGGGTCAGTTCTTTTACAGTCATAGTTCTTTTTCCTCCTTTTTCCCGGTGTGCTTTTTCCATTGTTCCCGCATCAAATAGATACAGTCTTCCTTGCGGGCGGAATCTACACCTTTTACAATATCTTCGGCCAGGGCTTTGCAGGTCGGAGAACCGCAGGAACCACAATCCAGTCCGGGAAGTTCCTTTAGGATTTCCTGGCTTTCCAGAATTTTTTCCATACTTTCAAAAATATTTGCTCCCAGAGTGTACACAGGTTCATAAGCTACCGGTTCGGTCCAGCCAAAAATTTCAGGTGGTTCTTCCTGAAAATCCGCACAGTGCATCCGAAGTACCGGTTCGTATTTGGAAGATTGTTTTACTTTTGCTTTGGCAATATAGGGATTTTCTACGGTCAGAACGCCACCAACACAACCGGCGCTGCAGGCATTCAGCTCTACAAATTGCAGTCCCGGTAAGATTTTTTCATCTTCCAGATCTTCCAGTACACGGATTACATTTTCGATGCCATCGGCAGCCAGGTAATGATCGGAGATAATGCCATAGGCTTCGCCGCCACTGATGGCCCAGCCTTTTCCAATACGGCCGGAGAGTGTATAGGAAACCTTATTCTCCAACTGTTTCTGTGCTTCTTTCATATGAGAGAGCAGCAGCGGATAGATATCTTTAATGGCTAGTACCGCATCGACATTACTTTCGCGCATGCCCAGTGGATCATAGATAAATGTGATTTTGGAAGGGCAGGGAGACAAAAAAATGATGCCAATGTCGGATGGATCCAGACCGGTTTTGGCTGCGGCTCGTTTCCGGGCAATGATAGCTGCAGCTTCCATCGGTGGCAGAATTGGCAGCAAATGTGGAATCAATCCCGGAAAACGTACACGGATCAGACGTTCGACTGTCGGGCAGGCAGTGCTGATCAATGGGTAAAGTTCCGGATGTTCGCTGATATACTTTCGGGAAAGTTCAGAGATGATCTCTGCACCGGCACTTACTTCAAACACATCATCAAAGCCGGCCAGAACCAGTGCTGTCAGGATGATATTTGTGTCCTTGACATTATTGAACTGGCTGTACAGGGAAGGTGCCGGAAGTGCCACCGTATATTTATAATCTTTTAAAACCGGAATAAAATCCCGTTTTGTATGCTTGGCGTGATGTGGACAATGCCGGATACATTCGCCGCAGTCAATGCAAAATTCATTGATGATATGTGCTTTTCCGTCTCTAACGCGGATGGCCTGTGTAGGACATCGTTTCAGGCAAGTGATACATCCGGTACATTTGTCACTGTCCAGATAAACTGAGTGAAAAAATTTATTCATGATCAGATCGTCCTTATATAGATAGTCATGGTGACGGTAGTCCCGACACCAATGGAAGTGTCGATATGCATTTCATCGGAAGAACGCTTCATGTTTGGAAGTCCCATACCGGCACCGAAACCAAGGTTCAGGACTTCTTCACCGGCGGTGGAATATCCCTCCTGCATAGCAAGCGGCACATCAGGGATTCCGGGACCGTGATCCGTCAGCACCATGACAACTTTATCTGGAAAGATGTCTACGTCGATGATACCACCGTTTGCATGGATTACCATATTGATTTCTCCTTCATACATGGCAATGGCACAGCGGCGGATGATATCTGCATCCAGGTTCATTAGTTTTAGTGTCTGCTTTAAAGCACTGCTTGCTTCACCGGCCAGGGTGAAATCATCACCATCCACGGTGTATTGATAATGTATACTAGGCATCGTTTCGGCTTCCTCCCCGTAGTCCTGCATGATATAAAATGCCGCAGGCATCAAACATAGTGTGTTCCGTGGTCAGAACAGTTATGCCGAGATTTTCAGCCATCTGCAGCATCTCCGGCTGAGGTTGTTTGCCCCGTACAAAGACCAGACAGACAATATCAAGCATCTCAGCGGTGCGGATGACCTGCAGGTTATTCAGACCGGTCAGTAATAATGCATCTTTTTTGATAAATGCCAGAACATCACTCATCATGTCAGATCCACAGACACTTTCAATGGTGTGCTCAAGGTCCGGCGTGTCAGACAGAGAAGTGGCTTCCAGCAGCGAAATGATTTGTGCGATCGTCATAGCAGCCTCCAAAATTTCTGATTTTGTACTTTTTTAAATGCACAATATTTTTGAATTAGTATAGCATGTAATTTGTTATATTTCAACAAAAAAGACTTGTTATTTTTATAACATACTTGCACATGTATTGCAGTTTGAACAATTATGTGATAAAAAGTATATAAATTATACAAACCTAACCAGAAAAAATTGTTGATTATTGTGAAAACAGATGGTAGTATAAAAGACAGATGTATTAAAAAAAGTACATTGGATATTAGGAGGGATAATTTTGGAAAAAACAAAATCTGTTCCGTTTAACGGAACACAGGAACAGGAAGCGATGCTGCATGCAGTCATCGACGAACTGCGCGAAGATAAAGGCTGTTTGATGCCGATCATGCAGAAGGCGCAGGAAATCTACGGCTATCTTCCATATGAAGTTCAGAAAATGATCTCAGATGAACTGGATGTGCCAATGGAAAAAATCTACGGAGTAGCAACCTTTTACTCCCAGTTCAATTTATATCCGAAAGGACAGTACAAAATTTCTGTATGTCTCGGAACAGCCTGCTATGTAAAAGGCTCAGGTGATATCTATAACAAGCTTATGGACATTCTCGGAATTGCCGGTGGTCAGTGTACTGCTGATGGAAAATTCTCTCTGGATGCCTGTCGTTGTATCGGTGCCTGTGGTCTTGCGCCGGTTATGATGATCAATGATGATGTGTATGGTCGTCTGACTCCGGATGAGCTGGATGGTATTCTGGCAAAATACATGTAATGTTACCGGAAATATCATTAAATATTCTGGATATCTCACAAAATTCCATATCCGCAAAAGCGACACAAATTAAAATCATGGTTTGGGTAAATACGTTTAAACAGCAGATAAAGGTTCAGATCAAGGACAACGGAACAGGAATGGATGCAGAGACAGTGAAGCGGGTGACAGATCCTTTTTATACTACAAGGACTACTCGGAAAGTCGGACTCGGAATTCCGTTTTTTAAACAGGAAGCAGAATGTACCGGCGGCTCATTTTCCATATCATCCGTGTCGGGTCAAGGAACGGATATTCAGGCGATATTTTGTACAGATCATATTGACTGTATGCCGCTTGGAAATCTTAATGAGACCGTTTATTCACTGATCGTGATGCATCCGGATATTGAATTTTATTATGGCTACCAGGTGAATGAGGCAGAGTTCCATCTGGATACGAAGGAAATGCGGGAAATGCTTGGGGATATCCCTTTGAATACACCGGAAATTTCTTCCTTCATCAGAGATTATCTGGAAGAAAATGAATCGGATATTAATAGAATGCAGAATTACCCCGGGTAATTCGAAGGAGGGATCATATGAAATCATTAGAAGAATTGAAAGCCATTCGGGATAAAATGAAAGGGCAGATCGGAATGCGTTCTGAACATGCAGATGATACACGTGTTGTTGTCGGCATGGCTACCTGTGGAATCGCAAGCGGTGCGCGTCCGGTTTTAAATCTGCTCGTAAAAGAAGTAGAAGATAGAAAACTGGAGCATGTGACAGTCACCCAGACCGGTTGTATCGGATTATGTCAGTATGAGCCGATCGTAGAAGTATATGAACCGGGCAAAGAAAAAGTAACGTATGTGAAAGTAAACGAAGAAAAAGCAAAAGAAATTTTGGAACAGCATCTTGTAAGAGGTCAGGTGTTGGATAAATATTTACTTCACGTAGATGAGAATATGTAATGGGGGTGTGACTAAATGTATCGTTCACATGTATTAGTCTGTGGAGGAACCGGATGTACTTCTTCCGGAAGTCAGCAGATTATTCAGACTTTAAAAGAGGAATTAAAGAAAAATAGATTACAAAATGAAGTAGCGGTTGTTAAAACAGGATGCCATGGTCTGTGTGCAGAAGGACCGGTTATGATTGTTTATCCGGAGGCAGTGTTTTATTCCAAAGTACGTCCGGAGGATGTTGAGGAGATTGTTTCCGAGCATTTATTAAAAGGTCGTATCGTGGAACGTCTCGTATACCATGAGGCTCAGGCGCCGGAAGGAATCAAATCCTTAAATGAGACAACTTTCTATAAAAAACAGCACAGAATCGCATTGAGAAACTGTGGTGTCATCAATCCGGAAAGCATTGATGAATATATTGGAACCGGCGGCTATGAAGCACTTGGAAAAGTTCTGACAGAGATGACTCCGGATGAAGTTATCCAGACAATTTTAGACAGTGGTTTAAGAGGACGTGGTGGTGCAGGATTCCCGACTGGTCTGAAATGGAGATTTGCTTCCGGAAACCGTGGAAATGTGCAGAAATATGTCTGTTGTAATGCCGATGAGGGAGATCCGGGTGCATTTATGGATCGTTCTGTTCTGGAAGGTGATCCACATGTTGTACTTGAGGCTATGGCTATTGCGGGCTATGCTATCGGTGCAGATCAGGGTTACATTTATGTGCGTGCAGAGTATCCGATCGCGGTAGAACGTCTGCAGATTGCCATTAACCAGGCAAGAGAATACGGACTGCTTGGCAAAAATATTTTTGAGAGTGGATTTGATTTTGACATCGAACTTCGTCTCGGTGCGGGTGCGTTTGTCTGTGGCGAGGAGACCGCACTGATGACATCCATCGAAGGAAACCGTGGTGAGCCGCGTCCGAGACCGCCATTTCCGGCTGTTAAAGGATTGTTTGCGAGCCCGACCATTTTAAATAACGTTGAGACATGGGCTAATATCCCGCAGATTATCATCAACGGACCAAAGTGGTTTGCTTCCATGGGTACAGAAAAATCCAAAGGAACAAAAGTATTTGCACTTGGTGGAAAAATCAATAATACCGGACTGGTAGAAATCCCGATGGGAACGACATTGCGTACCGTTATTGAAGATATCGGCGGTGGTATTCCAAATGGCAAGAAATTTAAAGCAGCTCAGACCGGTGGACCATCCGGCGGATGTATCCCTGCAGAGCATTTTGATATTCCAATCGACTACGATAACCTGATCAGCATTGGTTCAATGATGGGATCCGGCGGTCTGATCGTTATGGATGAAGATACCTGTATGGTAGATATTGCAAAATTCTTCCTGCAGTTTACCGTAGATGAATCATGTGGTAAATGTACGCCATGTCGTGTCGGAACGAAACGTCTGCTGGAGTTATTAGAGAAGATTACAGACGGACGAGGAACCTTAGAGGACATCGATAAGATGGAAGAGCTGTGCTACTACATCAAAGACAATGCACTCTGTGGTCTGGGACAGACTGCACCGAACCCGGTTCTCTCTACCCTTCGTTACTTCCGTGACGAATATATTGAGCATGTCGTAAACAAGAGATGTCCGGCTGGTGTATGTAAGAAACTCATTACATATAAGATTGATCCTATGAAATGTAAAGGTTGTACATTATGTGCACGTAACTGTCCGGTAGATGCTATCGAAGGTCAGGTAAAAGTGGCACACAGCATTGACACAAGTAAATGTGTGAAATGTGGAACCTGTATCGATAAGTGTCGTTTTGGCGCTATTTATAAAGAGTAACGGAGGAATCAATCATGGAAAATATTACAATTAAAATAAACGGAAGAGAGGTATCCGCACCGCAGGGTTCCACGATTCTTGAGGCGGCTCGCCTTGCACAGATTGAAATCCCGACGTTATGTTACCTCAAAGAAATCAATGAGATCGGCGCCTGCCGTATGTGTGTGGTGGAAGTAAAAGGGGCTCGCAGTCTGGTGACAGCCTGTGTATATCCAATCAACGAAGGAATGGAAGTTTGGACAAATACACCGAAGGTTATTGCGTCCAGAAGAAAGACATTACAGCTTCTTTTATCCAATCACGATCGTAAGTGTCTGTCCTGTGTCCGCAGTGGTAACTGTGAACTTCAGACATTATGCCGTGAGTACAAAGTAGATGATGAGGCTTACTATGATGGTGAGCGTAATAAATATGAATTGGATACCAGTGCAGCCCATATGGTGAGAGATAATAACAAATGTATTTTGTGCAGACGGTGCAGTGCAGTTTGCGAAAAAGTACAGGGTGTGGGTGTCATCGGTGCAAATGAGCGTGGATTCAAGACTTATATCGGAACTGCATTCGATATGGATCTTGGTGATACAAGCTGCGTATCCTGTGGACAATGCATCGCAGTATGTCCGACAGGTGCACTATATGAGAAAGATAATACGGAAGAAGTATTTGCAGCCATTGCTGATCCAGAGAAATATGTGGTAGTTCAGTGCGCACCGGCAGTCCGTGCAGGACTCGGGGAAGCATTTGGCATGCCGATCGGTACTGATGTAGAAGGTAAACTGGCAGCAGCACTGCGCAGACTTGGCTTTGATAAAGTATTTGATACCACATTCTCTGCCGATCTTACCATTATGGAAGAAGCGCATGAATTCCTGGATCGTGTACAGAATGGTGGCGTATTACCGCTGATCACTTCCTGTTCTCCGGGTTGGATCAAATACTGTGAGCACTATTTCCCGGAAATGACAGAGAATTTATCTTCCTGTAAATCTCCGCAGCAGATGTTTGGTGCCATTGCCAAATCCTATTATGCAGAGAAAATGGGAATCCCGAAAGAAAAAATGGTGGTTGTAAGCGTTATGCCTTGTACTGCAAAGAAATTTGAAATCGGTAGAGAGGATGAGAACGGTGCAGGTGTTCCGGATGTAGATATCGCTATCACAACAAGAGAGCTTGGCCGCATGATCGAACGTGCAAGTATCCGTTTTACAGATCTTCCGGACGAAGAATTCGATATGCCGTTGGGTCTTGGAAGCGGAGCAGCAGTCATTTTTGGCGCAACCGGTGGTGTTATGGAAGCAGCTCTTCGTACTGCAGTAGAAAAACTGACCGGCGAAGAACTTGCAAAACTTGATTTTACGGATGTACGTGGTATCGAGGGAATCAAAGAGGCTGTTTACAATGTAGCAGGTATGGATGTGAAAGTTGCGGTTGTTTCCGGATTGAAAAATGCAAAAGAATTGTTGAAGAAAGTAAAATCCGGTGAGGCAGAGTATCATTTTATTGAAATTATGGGCTGTCCTGGCGGATGTGTCAATGGTGGCGGTCAGCCGCAGCAGCCGGGATATGTACGCAATACCGTGGATATTCGTGCAAAGCGTGCGGAAGTACTTTATAACCTGGATAAAAAGAACAAAATCCGTAAATCACATGAGAATCCGGCAATCATTGAATTATATGATACGTATCTGGGTGAACCGGGCAGCCATAAAGCACATGAGCTGTTACATACCACTTATGTAAAACGTACCGTAAATAAATAGATTTAATAATGATTTATATCTCTTTTATGAGAGGATACGAATGTTTATAAAAGGAGTCGTTGCATTTGCAGCGGCTCTTTTTTTACTATGAAAAAAGAAATGATAGAAGTACATTGAGAAAGGATACAATAATTATAAGAAAAAATTAAAAGATAAAATGTCATATTTGTGCTAAAATGATTCGAGAAGTATTGAAGGAGAGTTTTTTATGAATTTATTTTCAGCTGCATTTATTATATTTATAATTGCTTTGTTAGTACTGTATTATACTATATTTCGAAAGAAACAGTGGGTCTGCCTGCTTCTGTTCAGCATTGCATTTTATGCTTATTCGGGTATTTCCAATTTGATTTTTATGGCAGTTACCGGAGTGAGTGTTTTTATGGGTGGCATATGGCTGATGCGATTTTCTGACCAGTATCATAAAATCCGAAAAGACAAAAGCATTGACAGAGCCAGAAGAAAGGAAATAAAAGCTGCATTTGATAAGAAACGGAGAATGATTCTCTGGACAATCATTGTTATTAATTTTGGAATGTTGGCAGTATTGAAATATCTGCATCCTTTTTTTGAAGGTTTTCTAATACCGTTGGGCATTTCTTTTTATATGTTTATTTCCATAGGATATCTGGTAGACATTTATTTTGAAAAATATGAAGCGGAAAAGAATCCTTTTCGTTTTTTGCTGTTTGTTTCATTTTTTCCGCAACTGATTCAGGGACCGATCAATCGGTATGACCAGATGAAAGAGCAGTTGTATGGCAGACACACGCTGGATTGGTATCGTTGCAAAAGAGCGTTGATCTTAATTCTGTTTGGATTATTAAAAAAATATACAATTGCAAATCTGCTGGTTCATGAAATTGCAAATATTTTGGATGCACCTACGGAAAAAACGCCGGGTTCTGCAATCGTGTTTGCAATCTTATTGTATTCTGCACAGCAATATGCGGATTTTTCCGGTGGCATCGATATCGTTATGGGTGTTGCTGAATTGTTTGGAATTAAAATGATGCCAAACTTCAGGCAGCCGTATTTTTCCGTTTCATTGGGAGATTTCTGGCGGAGATGGCATATTTCTCTCGGTGCATGGATGAGAGATTATGTATTCTATCCGTTTGCACTTACGTCACCTATGCAAAAATTTGGAAAATGGGCGAAAAAGCATCTGAATGTTCATTTTGGGCGTGTACTTCCGGCATCTATTGCAAATATTCTGGTATTTTTCCTTGTTGGTATCTGGCATGGTTCCCAATGGCATTTTATTTTCTGGGGACTTTATAATGGTATAGTAATTGCTGTTTCGGATATTTGTGCACCGTTGTTTGCAAAAATAACAGAAAGATTGCACATTAATGTAAAAAGTAAGGCGTTTTATCTGTTCCGGATAATCCGTACTTTTATAATTGTAAATATTGGATGGTACTTTGACCGGATTTATGACATCAGAGACTGTTTTCTGTGTATGAAAAACACAATTTTCAATTTTCAGATGAGCCAATTGGATGAATTTCTGGGACCGATACTGAAAATAATGCCAACGAAAGCGTATGTCATCGTGACTGTGGCATTGTGTATTGTCTTTGCTGACAGTGTTATAAAAGAAAGAGGAAAGGATGCCATCACGTTATTGGATAATCGACCGTTGGTATTGCGCTGGCTGCTTTATTTTGGAATGATTTTCATGATTTTAGAATCGTTTAATTTTGCAGTTGACGCAGGAGGTTTTATGTATGCGAATTATTAAGGGTATAAAAGTGATATTATTTGTCATTCTGTTCATATTGATGAATTTGTTGCTGAGTTATTTTCTTGTGAAAGCAAATGGTCCAAGTGAAGTTATGTGGAAGGATTTCCGTAAAACAGAAAAAATAGATACGGTATATTTAGGTTCTTCGTTTTCACAGATGACATTTAATCCATATATTATAGATGAAAATACCGGATGGAATTCTTTTAATATGGGAACGCCGGGGCAGCCATTGGATCAGACCAAAGAAGCATTAACGGCAGCCATTCAGGAAAAACATATAAAAAGAGCGGTACTGATCTTCGGAATCCCATCTCTGGAGCTGACGCAGAATGCAAATGCAAGAGCAACTTTCGCAAGAGCAAGAAACTATGGGTGCTCATTGTTGGAAAAACTGAGACTGGATTGGAATTATGTAACAAACAGTGAAAATTTCAATACAGAAGCGTCATTGACATATTTTTTCCCGTGGGTCTATAATGGAGTTGATTTTGAACCGAAAAAGATTGCAGAAAATCTGAAAATCAGGAAAGAAAGCAAAGATGCGAATGCCAGTTCAAAAAAAGTGGCTGGATATATGGAATATATCGGAAAGGGATATGCGTATTCCAGTGGTGTTTTTGATTACAATACTGCTGCTGAAAATAATACGAAAAAGGCTTATTCAGGAAAAATTTCTGATAAGGCTTATAAGGAATTAGAAGCTATGTGCAAACTCTGTCAGGAAAATGGAGTAGATCTTATGGTTGTGAATACGCCAAAAGCACCGTATGATATTGCGGCATATGGCGCAGACGATTATTTTGCGATCAACCATAAAATTACTGGTATATGCAGTAAGTACGGTGCTGATTATTATGATTTTAATCTGGTAAAACCGGATCTGTTTTCCATTTGTCCGGAGTATCTGTCAAATTTTGAACATTTAAATAAAACCGGTTCTGAGGTTTTTTGTAATGCTTTTTCAAAATTTGTATTAAGCCGTGAGGCGGGAGAGGATATGTCTCAATATTTTTACAGTGAGGATGCTTATATGGAATCTGTCAAAGATATTGTAGCATCCTATCTTCCGGGATATGATAATAGATAGAAAAAAGAGGAAACAAAATGACGAATGTATTAGAATGGCTGGAACATATGGAAGGACAGGCTGGAGAAAAAATTGCAGTTGCAGATCCGAAAGAAAAATATTCCTTTACGCAGTTAAAAACGTATGCACAAAAAAGTGGAACATATCTGCGAAAATGGATGACAGGAACATTTCCGGTAGCAATCTATATGGAAAAAAGCTGTGCCACATTAAGTATTATGCTTGGAGCGGTATATGCAGGATGTCCGTACTGTCTGTTAGATCTGCGTCAGCCGGATGTGAGACTGCGGCAGATTCTGAAGGTGCTGCAGCCGGAAGTGATTGTTACAAAGGAAGAAAATCTGGAAAAAATCAGAAACTGCGTAGATGAAATGGGCGGTGATGTCCGGAACACAACAATTTTGTTAGCAGAAAATTGTCTGAATGAAATGGAAATTGATCAGAAACTTTTGAAACAGATAAGAAAAAAGCATACGGATCGGAATCCTTTGTATATTAATTTTACAAGTGGAAGTACAGGTTTACCAAAGGGAGTCGCGGTCAGTCACAGAGCGGTGATTGATTTTATCCGGATTTATGCGGATACGTTTGATATTACCAAGGAAGATATTATAGGAAATCAGGCACCGTTTGATTTTGATGTTTCTGTAAAGGATATTTATACCGGTCTTTTGACCGGTGCCAAAGTACAGATCATTCCGAGAGAATATTTCAGTGATCCTACTACGTTGATGGATTATATGGCTGACAGTAAGATGACAGTACTTACCTGGGCGGTCAGCGCGATGTGTTTTGTATCTGTTATGAATGGATTTGATTATCGGACACCGGACACTGTCCGAAAGGTTCTTTTCAGTGGAGAAGTGCTTCCGGTAAAACATTACAGAGTATGGAAAAAGTATTTGCCGCAGGCGATGTTTGTAAACCTGTACGGACCAACTGAAGTTACATGCAACTGCACGTATTATGTGCTGGATCCGGCAGATAAATATGAACTTACAGATGTGATACCTATTGGAAAATCTTTTCCGAATGAACGGGTCTTTCTTTTGGATGAGGCAGATCAGGAAGTAACGGAAGCAGGAATGAACGGGGAAATCTGTGTCAGCAGTTCAGAACTGGCTTTGGGGTATTATAATGCACCGGATAAAACGGCGCAGGTATTTGTACAGAACCCATTGAATCACCTGTATGATGAACGGATTTACAGAACCGGTGATCTGGCAAAATATGATGCAGAGGGAAATCTTGTATACATTTCCAGAAAAGATTTTCAAATCAAACATCTGGGGCACAGAATCGAACTTGGTGAAATTGAAGTGGCAGCCAATGCAGTAAATGGGATCAGCAGATCCTGCTGCATTTATGAAGCTGAAAAAGAGCGCTTGTTGCTTTTTTATACCGGAGAATGCGAAAAACGGCAGCTCATAAAACTATTACGTGGTGCATTGCCGCCTTATATGATTCCCAATATGGCTTTGCGGCTTGCGGAAATGCCAATGACCAAGAATGGAAAGATTGACAGAAATAAATTAATGAAGTTGTACGAGGAGAGTTTACATGCAAGACATTTTAAAAAGTAATACGCCGGCATTTGTGTTTGATACGGCAGCTCTGAAGAAGCGGGTTGCACAAATCAAAGAGATTGTCGGGGAAACAGTATCACTTTGTTATTCGATGAAAGCAAATCCGTTTTTTGTACCGGCCATGATAACGTGTGTGGATAAGTTAGAGGTCTGCAGCCCGGGAGAACTTACAATCTGTAAAAAGCTTGGGGTAGATGCATCCAGAATTATTTATTCCGGTGTCAACAAAGAAATCCCGGATATCAAAGAAGCCTATGAATATGGAGTTGGTACATTTACAGCGGAATCTGTCCGTCAGGCAGATCTGATCCAACAGGTCGTTGAAACAGCAGCTGCTGGTGAGAAAGCAGAAGTAATTCTTCGACTGAATTCCGGTTCCCAGTTCGGAATGTCCAAAGAGGATTTGCTTACGATTCTGCAGTCCAGAGAAAGCAAATACACAAGTTTGAATTTTACAGGAATACATTATTTTGTCGGTACACAACGAAAACGGGCCAAAAGAAAGATAAAAGAACTTCAGATGCTGCTGGAATTATTTGAAGAGATTCAAAATAAATATGGTCTGAAATTAAAAAAACTGGAATATGGACCGGGTTTTGCGGTTCCGTATTTTGAGGATGATGATTTTGAAGATACTTTGTATCCTGTGAAAGAGTTGAAAGATACCTTAAAACAGGTGGCACAACAAGTAGATCTGACGATTGAGATGGGGCGGTTTTTCACAGCCGAATGTGGAACATATTATACAAATGTTGCAGATTTGAAAACCGTGGGAAATGCACATTATTGCATTCTGGATGGTGGAATGAACCATCTGACTTATTTAGGGCAGATGATGGGGATGAAGACTCCAATCATAAAACATCATAAGAACACATCAAAACAGGATGAAAGGCCGGAAAAGAAAACATGGTGTCTTTGCGGAAGTCTGTGTACAACATCAGATATTCTCTGCAGAGAGGTGGAATTGAATCATTTGGAAATTGGTGATACACTAATTTTTGAAAATGTAGGTGCATATTCAGTGACAGAAGGAATTTATCTGTTTTTAAGCCGGACATTGCCTAGGGTTTATCTGAAAGATGAAAATGGGTACCTTACGCTGGTGAGAGATGCAATGGAAACAAGTGATATAAATATCTAGGATGTACTCCCGAAATCTTTCTAAATAAAGTATTAAAAAGATTCTGAGAATAAATGAAGTAGAAAAAGGAGATTTTGCAACATGGAAGAATTATTGGAACTGTTAAATGACATTAAAGAAGATGTGGATTTTGAAAATGAGAAGGCACTGGTAGATGATCACATTTTAGATTCGTTTGATATCCTACAAATTATCAGTGATATCAGTGATGAGTTTGATATCGTGATCCCGGCAGCTTATGTAAAACCGGAAAATTTCAACAGTGCTGAGGCACTCTGGAAAATGATTCAGGAATTGCAGGATTAATACTTTGCGAAACGGCTGGAAATAGTGAAAAAGGAATGTGCGATCAAAGATGGTACGTTCCTTTTTTCTTATAAAAAATAGCTTTTCTGAGACTTCATTTCACTGGTGATTAATGGTAAAATAAATCCATGGAGGGGGGAATCAGAATATGAATGTAATTAATTTTCAGGATGCAAACTGTGCGCATTGTTATAAATGTCTGAGAAATTGTGATGTCAAAGCAATCCGTATCAAACAAGGACAGGCGCAGATTGTTACAGATATGTGTATTTACTGTGGACACTGTATGGAAATATGTCCTCAGGAGGCGAAGACCTTTGACAGCGACCTGGCGTATGTGAAAAGCCTGTTGTATAAAAAAGAGCGTGTGGTAGTTTCGCTGGATCCATCTTACCGTGGGCTTCTGGATTACGAAGACTCCGGTCAGATCGTGGATGCACTGTTGAAGCTCGGATTTTCTCAGGTGCGTGAGACGGCAGAGGGGGCTGCGATTATTACACGGGAATATGTGCGTCTTATGAAGGAAGGAAAGATGGACAATATCATTGTCACAAGCTGTCCGGCGATTGTCTATCTGGTAGAGAAGCATTATCCAATGTTGATTCCTTATCTGGCACCGGTGGTTTCACCAATGATCGCTCACGGGCGCTGGATCAAAGACCGCATGGGACAGCATACGAAGGTGGTATTTATTGGTCCATGCGTGGCAAAAAAAATGGAGGCCGAGGCAGATAGCAGAACCCGTGGCTGTGTGGATGCAGTAATTGAGTTTAATGAATTGCAAAAATGGCTGGAGGAAGAAGGGATTGACTTAAAACATTGTGAGTCCCGTCCTTTTGCAAATCAGGATCCTATGGTAAACCAGCTTTATCCTATTACAAACGGTATTATCCGGGCAGTGGATGTCTGTGGTGCACCGGGAACATATAAAAAACTGACGGTCAGCAGTATTAAGAGCTGTCGAGAATTTCTGCACAGTATGAAACGAGGCTATATCGATCACTGTTTTGTAGAACTGAACCTGTGCGCCGGTGGGTGTGTCAACGGCCCGGGCGTGGATAAACGCCGTGGTTTTCGTTTTAAAGCAACTATGAGTATTGAAAACAATGCCCTGCTTGCGGCACCACCTGCCTATATTACACTGCCAAAAGAAGAATTGGAGCGTACTTATGTGCCGCGCCAGGTAGTAGATAAAATGCCGACAGAAGCGGAGATCAAAGAAATATTGAAGACGATCGGAAAGAGTAACAGTACCACGGAATTTAACTGTGGAGCCTGTGGCTATATGACCTGCCGGGAAAAAGCGATTGCAATCTATCAGGGAAAAGCAGAAGCAGCCATGTGTCTGATCCGTTCCTATGAAAACGCACGTTCCCAGGCAAACGTTGTTATGGAAACCACACCGAATCTGATCTTTATCTTTGACAAGGAGATGCGGATCAGAGAATTTAACCGTCGGGCGGAAGACGTATTTCATACATCCCGTCAGGATGCGTTGAGAATGTATCTGTTTGAACTGATTGATACAAAAGATTTCGAGGAAGTATACCATACTCATGAAAATAAACTGCGGGTAAAACAAAAATGGGAACAATACAATATGACAGTGCTGGAGACCATCGTATATATTCCGAGTTCTGACCGGGTACTGGCCATTATCGAGGATGTGTCTGCAGAGGAAAAACAGGCGGAACGCATGCTGGAACAGAAACTGAATACCGTAAAACTGGCGCAGGCTGTGGTAGAAAAGCAGATGACAACAGCACAGGAAATCGCAGGCCTGTTGGGCGAGACTACGGCAGAGACGAAGGCGATTCTGACGAAGCTGAGGGATACATTGCTGGAAAGCTAAAGGGGGCGTGGAAACATATGAAACAGTTCGCAATTGACATGGCATATAAAAGCCTGAACCACTACGGAGAAGAGCTGTGTGGGGATAAAGTTGAAATCGTGGACAAGGAAGATTCCCGGATCCTGATTCTGGCAGACGGCATGGGAAGCGGGATCCGTGCAAATATCCTGGCGACACTGACGTCCAAGATTATTGCTACCATGATGTACAACGATATGACCATTGACGAGGTTGTAGCTACGATTGCCAAGACGCTGCCGCTGTCTTCCATAAATGGAGTGGCGTATTCAACCTTCAGTATTATTCAGGTTTATCACACCGGAGAAATTTATGTAGCGGAATATGATAATCCGGAATGCATTCTGATTCGTCAGGGAAAATTGAAAGCGCTGCCTTTTTCTTATCGCAAAATTGAAGGAAAAAAGATCCGGGAATGTCGCTTTCAGACGGTCCCGGGGGATGCTTTGGCAATTATGAGTGACGGCTGTCTGTATTGCGGTACCGGAGATATCATGAACTATCGCTGGGACTGGAATGCACTGGCAAACTGCTGTGAAACCTGTGCGGATAAGACTCGTACAGCAGCTCAGATGGCAGATATGATGAACAAGGCCTGCGCGGATCTGTATGGCGGCCTGTGCAGTGATGATACGACGATTGCTGTAGCACGGATCATGGAAGAAGAAATCGTGAACATTCTGACCGGTCCGCCACAGAACAAAGCAGACGATGCCCGGATGGTGCAGGACTTTATGAAACAGGAAGGTATTAAGATTGTTTCCGGTGGCATTACCAGCCAGATCGTGGCACGGGAGCTTGGCACCCGTCTCATTACATCTGTCGGCGTGTTGGATCCGGAGATTCCGCCCACGGCAAAGATTGAGGGTATTGACCTGGTGACAGAAGGTGTCCTTACATTAAATAAAGCGATTGATCTGCTGGAACAGTATCAGCAGGATGAGGTATCAGAAGAATTTTTTGAGGAACTGAGTCGTGATAATGGTGCCACCCGACTGGCCTGCTATCTGATGGAAAACTGTACCACAGTAAACTTATTCATTGGAAAAGCAATCAATAAGGATTATACAACGAAAGAACTGCCCTTTGAAATCTCTGTGCGTCAAAACCTGATGAAACGGATGCAGACAGTGCTGACAGCTATGCATCGGACCGTACATGTGTATTACTATTGAAAAAAGAAAGTAAGATGTGGTATACTTATTCAGTTCACGACTACGGAACAAATGTTCCTGGTTGAATAATAAAAAATAGATAAGGATAAACATATGCAGATAGAACATTTTATTAATCAGATTGATCTGACACTGGATCCACCGGCAGAGGAACCACTGCGTCAGTATTATTTTATAGCAAAGGCTCGGACTTTGGTGGCTCAAATGGAGAAAGAAGCAGGTAGAAAGATGACGTTCTGCGTGAATACCTTTGGTTGTCAGATGAACGCCCGTGATTCTGAAAAATTATGTGGTATTTTAAATGCCATCGGGTATCAGGAATCTGAATCTGAGGATGCGGATTTTGTTATTTATAATACCTGTACTGTTCGTGAGAATGCGAACAATAAAGTATACGGACGGCTTGGTTATCTGCATGGATATAAGAAAAAAAATCCACACATGATGATCGCACTGTGCGGCTGTATGATGCAGGAGGAGAAAGTTGTTGCAAAAATCAAACAGAGTTATCGTTTCGTAGATTTGATCTTTGGTACACACAATATTTTCAAGTTTGCGGAATTGCTGGTACAGTCCATTGAAAATAATAAGATGGTTGTGGATGTGTGGGAAAATACCGATCAGATTGTAGAACAGCTGCCAAATGAGCGTAAATTTCGTTTTAAGAGTGGTGTTAACATCATGTTTGGCTGCAATAATTTCTGCAGCTACTGCATCGTGCCGTACGTAAGAGGCCGGGAGCGAAGCAGAGAGCCGCGGGAGATCATCCGTGAAATTGAGAACTTTGTGGCGGATGGTGTTGTGGAAGTTATGCTGCTTGGACAGAATGTCAATTCTTATGGAAAGAATCTGGATCAACCAATTACTTTTGCACAGCTTTTGGAGCAGATTGAACAGATTGAGGGACTGGAACGGATCCGGTTTATGACTTCGCATCCGAAAGATCTCTCGGATGAACTGATCGCTGTTATGGCAAAATCAAAGAAAATCTGCAGACATCTGCACTTGCCGTTACAGTCCGGCAGCAGCCGTCTGTTAAAAATCATGAATCGTCATTATGATAAGGAACAGTATCTGACGCTGGTGGAGAAAATCCGTGCTGCAATGCCGGATATTGCGCTGACCACAGATATCATTGTGGGATTCCCGGGTGAGACAGAAGAAGATTTTGAGGAAACCATGGATGTAGTACGAAAAGTACGTTACGATAGTGCATTTACTTTTATTTACTCCAAACGTACCGGTACTCCGGCGGCAAAAATGGAAGATCAGGTGCCGGAAGATGTGGTAAAAGTAAGGTTTGACCGTCTGTTAAAAGAAGTACAGGAGATTGCGGCAGAAAAATCTGCGGTATTGACCGGTCAGATACAGGATGTACTGGTGGAGAGCGTCAACCACCAGGATGACAGTCTGTTAACCGGACGTCTCGGCAACAATAGTGTCGTTCATTTTCCTGGAAGCAGGGAGCTGATCGGCCAGATCATTCCGGTCCGTCTGGATGAATGTAAAGGTTTCTATTATATTGGAAGCAGGGCATAACCATGGACAAAAAAGTCGGTAAAAAAGAAATTTTATTATTGCTTATTATCTTTGCAGCAGCAGTGATTGGGTACTTTGTGTTTCAGAAACTGCAGAGTACACCCGGCGCACAGGTAAAAGTGACGGTGGATGGAACGGTGTATGGTACTTATGACCTGTATACGACAGGGGAGAAAGCAAAGAAGATTCAAATTAAAAATGCGGATGGTACTGTGACAAATACACTTGTAATTGAAAACGGAAAAGCAGATATGATTTCGGCAGATTGTCCGGATAAGTTATGCGTAAATCAGCATGCGATTTCATCGAATGGGGAAACTATTGTATGCCTGCCAAACAAAGTGGTAGTGGAAGTGGAAGACGGGGAAGAAGCCCAGTTTGACACCCAGACAAAATAACAGAACGAATAAAATTAATATAGAGGCATTTCAGCAATCTGTGTAATCAAGATTTGGGTGTTTTGACACCCTGATCAGAAATAAAAAGACAGATTAAAAAAGAAAGCGCCTCTAAGATGGAGTTTTTTGATGTATTCATATATAAAAGGAACTTTGGAAGAAATCAGCGAAGACCAGATCGTTGTGGAAAATCATGGAATCGGGTATAATATCCGGATTTCAGCCAGAATGTTGGACGTACTTCCAACCAGAGGGGAAGAGATTAAAATCTATACTTATCTGTATGTAAAGGAAGATGCCTTTTCTCTGTTCGGATTTCCAAGCAGAGATGAACTGGAGATGTTTAAATTGCTGATCAATGTCAGCGGCATTGGCCCTAAGGGCGGTCTTGCAGTGCTGTCAGTGCTGTCAGCTAATGACTTGAGATATGCGATTGTAGCAGAGGATGTTAAGACGATATCTAAAGCACCTGGTGTTGGAAGCAAGACGGCAAAACGGCTAATCATCGAGCTGAAGGATAAGATTGATCTGGAGGAAGTTATTGAAAATGGATTTGAACAAGTGGAAGCATCCAATCCTGTATCCGGCAGCAATAACCGTATCCGAAAAGAAGCCGCAGATGCATTGGTTGCCCTGGGATACAGTGCTACAGAAGCCTCAAAAGTGCTTTCCGGCATTGAAATTACAGAAGACAGTGATGTGGAACGTGTGCTGAAGGCAGCACTGAAAAATATGGCATTTTTATAGATCGTATTTCAGTTTGATATGAAAAACGTATTTCTGCCTGAAGCAGGGATTCTGTTAAAAACGACTAGAGTGATTGAAACGAGGAAATTCATGGAAAAACGAGTGATTTCGACGCAGGTTCAGGAAGAAGATATGCAGACAGAATTCAGTCTGCGCCCAATGTCTCTGGAAGAATACGTCGGACAGGAAAAAATAAAAAGCACGTTGCGTGTATATATAGAGGCGGCATGTCAACGACAGGAACCGTTGGATCATGTGCTGTTTTACGGTCCGCCGGGACTTGGTAAAACAACGCTTTCCGGGATTATTGCCAATGAGATGGGTGTACATATGAAAATCACCTCAGGACCGGCGATCGCAAAGCCCGGAGAGATGGCTTCTATTTTAAGTAACCTGCAGGAAAATGATATATTATTTGTGGATGAGATCCACCGGTTAAACCGCCAGGTAGAAGAGGTATTGTACCCGGCGATGGAAGATTATGCCATTGATATTATGATCGGAAAGGGGGCTTCTGCCCGTTCCATCCGGTTGGATCTTCCAAAATTCACGCTGGTGGGAGCAACTACCAGGGCAGGACTTTTATCTGCACCGTTGCGGGATCGCTTTGGAGTGATCCAGCATCTGGAATTTTATACTCCGGAGGAATTGCAGACCATTATTGTACAGTCTGCAAAAAAACTTGAGGTGGAGATAGAGCCGGAAGGTGCTGCGGAACTGGCAAAACGATCCCGTGGTACCCCACGTCTGGCAAACCGTCTGCTGAAACGCGTCCGTGATTTTGCACAGGTAAAATATGATGGTGTGATTACGAAGGAAGTAGCTTCTTTTGCATTAGATCTTCTGGAAGTGGATCGCTGTGGATTGGATAAAAATGACCGGCTCATTCTGATGACGATCATTCAGAAGTTTGGGGGCGGTCCTGTGGGACTGGAGACGTTGGCAGCAGCTGTAGGCGAAGATTCCGGAACGATTGAGGATGTGTACGAACCGTATCTGGTGAAAAATGGATTTTTGAACCGGACACCGAAGGGGAGGGTGGCGACCGCTCTTGCCATCGAACACTTTAAACAGTAAAATGCGGAATCGAAGCAAAAAGAAGGGAATGGAAATGACAAAGAAATCAATGGTGCAGGTTGTGATTGGCGGAAAAGTGCTGACTATGGGAGGATATGACGATGAAACCCATATTCAGCGAATTGCATCCTGTGTGAACCGGGTAATGCGGCAGATGGAAGATGCGGACGAATATCGTTGCCTTCCGGCTGATCTGAAACCAATCTTTATTCATATCAATATTGCAGATGAGTTGGTGACGGCACAGGAACTGATTGACCAGCTGGAACAGGAGCTGCAGGAAAAGGAAAAAGAACTGGCGGAGCTGAAACAGGAACTGGCAGAGACAGAAGTAAGACTTGAAAAACTGGAAGGACATAAAAAGTGATGAAACATGAATTGTTATCACCGGCGGGTTCTCTGGATATCTGCAAGGCGGTTATAAATGCAGGGGCAGATGCAGTGTATCTCGGAGGCGATAAGTTTGGTGCACGGGCATTTGCAAAGAATTTTACACAGAGTGATATCCGGGAGGCTTTGGATTTTGCACATTTACGTGGAAAAAAAATCTTTCTTACCGTAAATACATTGTTAAAAAACAAAGAAATTGAGACGGAACTATTTACTTATCTGAAACCGTTGTACGAATATGGTCTGGATGCTGTGATCGTGCAGGATTATGGTGTATTTCAGTTTATTTACAGAAATTTTCCCAGTCTGGCATTACATGCAAGTACCCAGATGTCTGTGGCAAATGTAGCCGGCGCGAAATTCTTGATGGATCATGGCGCAGAGCGGATCGTTACAGCCAGAGAACTTTCCAGTGCGGAAATCCGGCGTATTTATGATGAAACGGGTGTGGAGATTGAAAGCTTTATTCACGGGGCATTGTGCTATTGTTATTCCGGACAGTGTCTGATGAGCAGTATGCTGGGTGGACGCAGCGGTAATCGTGGACGATGTGCACAACCCTGTCGTCTTGCGTATCAGGTGACGGATGACAGAGGAAATGTACTTCATAAAAAAGAAAAATATCCGTTGAGCCCAAAAGACCTGTGTACGATTGAACTGTTACCGGAGCTGTGTGAATCCGGTATTTATTCTTTCAAAATTGAAGGAAGAATGAAAAAACTGGAGTATGCAGCCGGAGTGACTTCTATTTATCGAAAATATCTGGATTTGTATGAAGAATCACCGGAGGATTATAAAGTAGAAGCAGCTGATATGGAGCGTCTGCTCTGTCTTGGAAACCGGAATGGATTTACAAAAGGTTATTATGAAATGCGAAACGGACGTTCCATGATGACATTGACGGATTCTTCTCACAGCAGCAATGATGCAAAAACAGCTTATGAAGCGGCAGAGGAACGAAAACTGCCGATTGTTATGCGTGCTGTCGTGCATGCAGAAAAACCAATGGAATTGTCTGCTGCTGTCTGTGAGCAGGAGACAATGCAGGGGAACGGAGCACCGGTGAAAACAGAAAGCCTGATGTGGGGCATGGCGACTGGCGCCTGCCCGGGACAGGCACAGAATCGTCCGTTATCCAGAGAAGAACTGGAAAAGCGCCTACGCAAGACCGGAGATACACCATTTGTGGTGACAGACATAGATATTGATCTGGAAGACGGGCTGTTTGTTCCGGTGGGACAGTTAAATGAGCTGCGTCGCAGCGCATTGGAACAACTGCAGGAGCAGATGTTGTCTGTAAGTCGCAGACCGTCTGTAGGTGAACAGAAGCAAAATCCATATCAAACAGAAGAACCAGCTTCTTTGAAAAAGAGTCGTCAGCCATTTTTGAATGTATGGATTTCAACAGAAAAACAGCTTCCACTGTTGCTGAAGCATCCGTATGTGGCAATGGTCACGTTAGATGGATGTGGAAATGCTGCAAAACTTGCAGAACAGATTCATCAGGCGGGAAAGCAGACAGCCTATGCATTACCTCATGTGTTGCGGGAAACTTCTGAACAGCTTCTGGAAAAAGGCATGGATTGGAAACAGTTTGACCGGATCTGGGTGCGCAGCTATGATGGCATTGGATTTGCAAAAGATACACTTGGTATTCCGGTGGAAAAATTGGCATTGGATGCCGGACTGTATGTTTTTTCCAGGGAAGCGTCAGCAGATTTTCTGGCAGAAGGATTCGTCGGATATACGGCTTCCATGGAATTAAACCACAAGGAACTGACACATATGGAGAACAGCCAGGCAGAGCTGATGCTGTATGGTTATGCACCGCTGATGGTTTCTGCCCAGTGTGTTTATAAAAATTATGCATCCTGTATAAAAGAAAGGAAGAATGGCAGTAAATCGCAGCCGGAGCATCTGTATCTGAACGATCGTTATCAGAAACAATTCGAAGTGTCAAGAAACTGTACACATTGCTACAATGTGATCTATAACAGCCAACCGACCAGCCTGCTCCACCAGGCGCGGGAAATTCGCGGTTTAGTTTTCGGCTCTTACCGGATTGTGTTCCGGAATGAAACTGAGCAGGAGCTACAATATATATTACAGCAATATACGGATGCGTTCGTAAACGGAAAAGAAATTCTTCCGCCAAAGGAAGGAACTTTTACAAACGGACACTTCCGTCGTGGTGTTGATTAGAAAAAAAGGAGAAGATATGATACATTTGATCACAGAATTATCCAAATATGTGATGATCATTCTTTTTGCAATCTATACCTGGTACAGTTATGTGGTATTGGCAGTCAGAAATGAGGAACGGCAGAAACGGATGTACAAGACGCAGACGACCTGTATGTTTCTCATTCATCTGGATGCTTTTATGGTATTGTTTGCGGTGACGAAGGAACTGAAAGTATTGATTTTTTATGGCGCGCAGGTGCTGTTTGTGCTGTTTTTGTTCCTAATCTACCGGATTGTCTATAAAAAAGCGGCACGGCTTGTTATAAATCACATGTGCATGCTGATGCTGATCGGATTTATTATTCTGACAAGACTGAATTTTGACAATGCGGTGCGGCAGTTTGAAATTGCCGTTGCAGCAGCAGTGGTATCGGCATTTGTTCCGATGCTGGTGCGGAAATTAAAGTTTTTGCGCAAATTTACGTGGTTTTACTGCGCCGTAGGTGTTGTAGCTTTAGGGATTGTGCTTGTGATGGGAAAAATGAGCGGCGGTGCACATCTGTCTTTTACTGTGGCAGGTGTGACATTGCAGCCGTCGGAATTTGTAAAGATTATTTTTGTATTCTTTGTGGCCTGCATGCTGTATGAGGCGACGGATTTTCGCCAGGTATGCATCACGACCATTGCAGCAGCAGTTCATGTGGGAATCCTTGTATTGTCCACAGATCTTGGTGCGGCATTGATTTTTTTCCTGACTTATGTGGTCATGTTGTATGTGGCAACGAGGAAGCCATCGTATTTTTTCGGCGGTCTTGGTGTGGGATGTCTGGCGGCACTGGTCGGTTCGAAACTGTTTTCTCATGTGCGGGTTCGTATTGAAGCATGGAAAGACCCATTTGCGTCGATTCATGGTGGCGGATGGCAGGTAGCACAGGCGCTGTTTGCCATTGGAACGGGTGGATGGTTCGGCCTTGGGCTGTATCAGGGTATGCCGGATAAGATTCCGCTCGGGGCATCTGATTTTGTGTTTGCATCCATTTCCGAGGAGATGGGTGGTGCTTTTGCCGTGTGCATTGTGCTGGTATGTTTCAGTTGTTTCCTCATGTTTTTAAATATCGCCATGCAGATCAAAGATCAGTTTTATAAGTTGATCGCACTGGGGCTTGGCTGCGTGTATGGTGTGCAGGTCTTTCTGAATGTGGGTGGTGTTATCAAATTTATTCCGTCCACAGGACTAACACTTCCGTTGGTCAGCTACGGCGGAAGTTCCATTTTGTGTACTATTGTCATGTTTGCCATTATTCAGGGACTGTATATTATGCGGCAGGACGAAGAAGGAGAATTGAATGAGCAGAAAAATCGAGGACGAAAACAGAAAAAGAACGACCGGACGAAGAAAAATAGCAGCCGGAAGCCGAAGAACAAATCAGGTCAGACAGGGTATAGAGGTCATGAATCTGGATCAGAAAGAAACGGAACGTCCTCGCAATTCAATGAGGAGATCGAAGAAATCTGGTAGAAATCTGGAATTTTTGATCATTACCTATTTATTTTTGGCAATTTTTATCGGAATGATCAGCTATTTTATTTATTTCCAAATGGTGAAAAGCGAAAGTGTGATCAATAGTTCCTATAATTCCCGTCTGGATCTGTATGCGGAGCATGTAATCCGTGGAGATATCACTACTGCGGATGAAACAGTACTTGCAAAGACAACGGTCAATGATGATGGAAGCGAGACCCGGGAATATCCTTACGGCAGGATGTTTGCCCATGTGGTGGGATATACAAACAACGGAAAAGGAGGACTGGAGTCCCAGTATAATTTTAATCTGCTGCGTTCTCATTCTTTTTTCCTGACACAGATTATCAATGATCTGAAAAACAAGAAGAATATCGGAGATACGCTGGTCACAACGCTGGATTATGATGTCCAGGAGACTGCGTACAAGGCATTGGGAGACCGGGACGGAGCGGTGGTTGTCATGGAAGTAAAGACAGGCAAGATTCTGGCACTGGTGTCAAAACCGGACTTTGATCCGAATACGCTGGCGGAACGGTGGGATGATATTGTGTCAGATGAAAACAGCAGTGTGCTGTTAAACCGTGTAACATCCGGATTATATCCGCCGGGATCAACCTTTAAGATTTTTACTACACTGGAATATGTGCATGAAAATTCAAACTATCAGGATTATAGTTTTGACTGTGAAGGTGAACTGAATGTGGATGGCAATGAGATCCATTGTTATCATAAAGCGGTTCATGGAAAGGAAACGCTGAAGGATTCCTTCGCGAATTCCTGTAATACTTCTTTTTCAAATATCGGTTTGTCGTTGGATATTTCCGGTTTTCGTAATCTCTGTGAGGATATGCTGTTTAATAAGAAACTGCCGGGCAGTCTGGCTGGCAGCAAGAGCAGCTTTACACTGACAGCAGATGCGGACAAAGGCAAGATCATGCAGACTGCGATCGGTCAGGGTGATACGTTGGTGTCTCCGCTTCATATGGTCTTTGTGGCAGGAGCTATCGCCAATCAGGGTATTGCCATGGAACCGTATGTGGTGGATCATGTGGAAAATGACGGTGGTGTACATGTCAAGAATTATAAAGGGAAAGAATACGGGGAACTTCTGTCTGCTTCCGATGCGGCACTGTTGCAGGATTATATGCGCGGCGTGGTGGAAAACGGAACCGGAAAAAAATTGAACGGTCAGAGTTATACTGCTTATGGAAAAACCGGTTCGGCCGAGTATAACAGTGCTGGAGATAGTCACGGATGGTTCGTCGGATATGGAAGCAAGGAAGGGTACAAAGACATTGCGATCGCAGTGGTTGTAGAAGATGGCGGTTCCGGAAGCCAGTCAGCCGTGCCTGTGACAAAACAGATATTTGACGTATATTTTAACAAATAAAGCAATGGGAAGGTATTGCAAGTTAACCTCAAATAGCGTATACTTAAAAACAGATTTGAGACCGCATCGGGAGGGCTTGCAATGATAGAAGCAACCAGTTGTGGCGGTGTGGTTATATTCCGTGGAAAGATTCTGTTATTGTATAAGAATTATCGTAACAAATATGAAGGATGGGTTTTGCCGAAAGGAACGGTAGAAGCCGGCGAGGAGTATAAGGATACTGCTGCAAGAGAAGTCAGAGAGGAGACTGGCGTAGATGCCTCCATTATCAAATATGTGGGAAAGAGCCAGTATACATTTACTGTTCCTGAGGATACAGTGGAAAAACAGGTGCATTGGTATCTGATGATGGCAGACAGTTATTATAGTAAACCGCAGCGCGAAGAATATTTTGTGGATTCCGGATACTATAAATATCATGAAGCTTATCATCTGCTGAAATTTGCAAATGAGAAACAGATTCTGGAAAAAGCTTATAATGAGTACCTTGATTTGAAACGGAGCAATCTGTGGGGAACAAAAAAGTATTTTTAGAATCCGGGAAAAACAGAATTAGCAAAACAATCTTTTCCAGATGGTTTTGTTAATTCTGTTTGCATATAAGCAAAAATATCAGTCTAAAATAACATTGAGGAAACATTTGGATGTATTGGTATAACTATTTGTATGCAGATAAGAAAGTGCATCATATCAGTCGCTTGAAATATAAGATTGAAAAAGGGATGCCGCATAAAGGTGTGTATCTCATTCATTTACCGGAATGCGGGAGCACGCTGCTGGAAGTGATTCCAAGTGTCCTGCTGCAGCAGAGTCACTATCCTAAGGAGTCGCTGTGTATTGTGGGAATCGGCAGCAGCAGGGGAGCCGCATTGGAACTGATCCGGAAGATCATTGATGAAGTTTACCGGGAACAGGGAAATTTTGACATTCCATCGTATCTGCAGATTGGTCGAGGATCTATGCCGGAGAGCGGGGTGACGCAACCATGATGATTTTTATGTTAATATTAAAGATAATCGGCATCGTGCTCTGCGTTATAATCGGAATCCTGGCTATCATCCTGTTTGTGCCGGTTTGTTATAAGGTAGATGCGGATATTGATGAGATGGATTATACGGTCCGTGCCCGTTGGTTAGGCTGGCTGATCCGGTTTGAATTCCGCTGGAAAGAAAAAGCACATGCTGTGCTGAAAATCTTGTGGTTTGTGATTGATTTGACCGATCCTGAGGCGGTGGCTGTCAGAAAAGCAAATAAGGAAGTAAAAGCCCGGAAAAAGCAGGAAAAGAAGCAAAAGAAGGAAATGCGCAAAAGCAGGAAAGAGCAGCGTAAGAAGCGGAAAAAAGAAGTACAGCAGGTATCAGAACAGGAAAAACGTGCAAAGCAGCGGGAAGAGTTTCGAAGACAGCAGGAAGCAGAAGAGCTTTCTGATGCAATAGAAAATGCACAGGATTCAAAAGGGAAAACAGCGGAAGCAGAACCTGAGATGGCGGGAACAGATGTAAATGCTGAAAAATATACATCTGAAGTGAATGAAAAAAATGCTTCAGAAGAACCAGATATTCTTAAATCAAAGTCAAAAGCCGGGAATGGTGCAGAAGAAAAAAAGTCTGTATTGAACAAATTGAAATCTGTTCAGGAAAAGACCGGTTCCGCGAAAGAAAAAATAAATAATGGCATAGCAGTTTTTCGCTTTTTGCGGGAACAGGAACTGATTCCGGCTGTCTGGACAAAGTTAAAAACATTTTTGCTGCATATCCGGCCCAGAGTATTGCAGGGGCATCTTCAGTTTGGCTTATCTGATCCGGCAAATACCGGACAGGTACTGGGTGGAATTGCGATGATACCGTTTTTGTATCAGACAGAGCTGCAGATCAAACCGGATTTTGAAGCAGACGAAAATTATATAAAAGGACAGTTATACACACGAGGGCATATATGCTGTATTCATCTGGTGGTATTGCTTATCAGATTGTTACTGGACAAGAAGCTCCGTGGTGTGATCCACATGATAAGAGAGAACAAATAACAGGAGGTATTGGAAAATGGCAGAGAATAAAAATACATTTCAGACAACCGTAGAATCTCTGATGAAAGGAATGGACAGCTTTGTTTCTTCCAAAACAGTCGTCGGTGAGCCGATCCAGGTCGGAGAAACCATCATTCTTCCGTTGGTGGATGTGTCTTTTGGTATGGGTGCCGGTGCATTCTGCGGAGAAAAAAAGAAAAACAGCGGTGGTGGTATCGGGGGCAAGATGTCTCCGAGCTCCGTTCTGGTGATCCAGAATGGAAGTACCCGTCTGGTCAGTGTGAAAAATCAGGATGGTATTTCAAAGCTTCTGGATATGATTCCGGATTTTGTAGATAAATTTATGAAAAAAATGGATGAAAAGAAGAATCCGGAAGAGGCCGCTGCCAGAAAAGAGGCAAAAAAGGAAGCTGCAGAAGAAATGAAAGATATGCTGGATATGGAGGAAGACTAAATCCGGACAGAATTTTTGAAGAGATATAAGTAATCTGGAAGAAAATAATTTGTTGAATCATAAAATCCCCCGCAGTATCGTAGGATAGAGCAGGGGATTTTTTATGTGTAACAGAACATCAAAACAACTGGCTGGATTTATCCTGTTTTGGATTGGTATCGGTATGATTGTGATGCTGTTTATGCCAAATGATTTTGTTGGGATATTGATTTCCGGCGGATTCCTGTTGCTGGGATACACGTTGTATCAGATGTAAGATACATCTCACAGCAGGGACATTTTCTATCAAACAAGAAAGTGTGCTATCATACACTCTCGCAGACAAAATCATCAACAGCACATCTTTCTTGTCCGCGCCGAACACGCTTGCGAAGCAATCATTTCTTCTCGTGCGAGTGTGCATTGTTTGCACGAAGTGCTTTTATTTGATAGGAAATTCAACGTAATTTCCTATCAAATAAAAATAGCTGGCAGATATCTGCCAGCCATCTCAATGTTTTTCTTATGCTCTTTCAACTTTGTTGGATCTCAGACAAGAAGCACAAACGTATAATGATTTTGGAGTACCATTAACATTACATTTAACTTTCTTGATGTTTGATTTCCACATTCTATTAGATCTTCTATGAGAATGACTCACATTGTTTCCGAAATGAGCGCCTTTTCCACAAACACTGCACTTTGCCATGATTGCACCTCCTTGTGTTTACTAAGCTCGTATGTTCTGCGAACTCACAACAAATGTATTCTATCAGATGAATCAAAATAATGCAACAATTATTTTGAAAAAAATCAAAAAAATTCCGAAAACTTGATATATTTTTGATTTCACTATTCCTTTTTTGTGAAAAAATGGGTATAATAAGTCATATATGAAAATATGGGCAGGAATGCGTGTATGAAAGAAGGAGTATCGCCTTTATATACAGTATGAAGCATATGCCTGAAAATAAAAAGTGTGGAGGAGCAAGTATGAGAGGTCAGTTTGAAAATTCTCTTGGAACGGTTAGTATAGATTCGGAAGTGGTCGCAACCTATGCCGGTTCTGTGGCCGTAGAATGTTTTGGTATCGTAGGAATGGCAGCTGTCAATATGAAAGATGGTCTTGTAAAATTATTAAAAAAGGATTATCTTCATCATGGTATCTCAGTAAAAATCGAAGAGAATAACCGGATCACATTAGATTTCCATGTGATCGTATCATACGGTGTAAGTATTTCCACCGTATCAGATAATCTGATTTCCACTGTAAAATATAAAGTGGAAGAATTCACCGGCATGAAGATTGAGAAGATCAATATCTTTGTAGAAGGTGTCAGAGTCATTGATTAAGGAGGAATTGAGTGTGGATATACAGACAATAGATGCAGCACTTCTGTCAAAAATGTTTTTAGCGGGAGCGAAGAATCTGGAAGCAAAGAAAGAGTGGATCAACGAGCTGAACGTGTTTCCGGTTCCGGATGGTGATACTGGTACAAACATGAGTATGACAATTATTTCTGCAGCAAAAGAAGTTGCTGCTGTGGAGAAACCGGTGATGAAAGATCTTGCAAAAGCAATTTCTTCCGGATCACTGCGCGGGGCAAGAGGAAACTCAGGTGTTATTCTTTCCCAGCTGCTCCGTGGGTTTACAAAGACGATCAAGCATTATGATCAGATTGATAAGATTGTTCTTTGTGAGTCTTTCCAAAAAGCATGTGAAACTGCATACAAGGCAGTTATGAAACCAAAGGAAGGAACAATTCTTACGGTTGCCAAAGGCGCTGCTGAGAAGGCACTGGAACTTTCCTGTGACGACAGCTATAACATGGAGCAGTATATTGCTGCTATCATTGCTGAAGCAGAGCGTGTACTCGCATTGACGCCGGAGATGCTTCCGGTATTAAAACAGGCCGGTGTAGTGGATTCTGGTGGACAGGGACTGGTAGAAGTTCTGAAAGGTGCGCAGGATGCATTCCTTGGAAAAGAGATTGATTATACAATTGAAGCTGCTCCTGCATCTTCCGGTGTTGTAAAAATTTCTGCACAGACAGAGGCTGAGATTAAATTCGGTTACTGCACGGAATTTATCATTGTATTAAATAAAACGCTGACAGAAGCGCAAGAGGACGAGTACCGTGCGTTCTTGCAGTCTATGGGTGATTCTATCGTACTGGTAGCTGATGAGGAAATTGTCAAAACTCATGTACATACCAACGATCCGGGACTGGTATTACAGAAAGCACTGACTTTTGGATCTTTAAGCCGCATTAAGATTGACAATATGCGTGAAGAGCATCAGGAAAAACTGATCAAAGACGCAGAGAAACTCGCAAAAGAACAGGAAAAAGAAGCGGAAGGAAAAGCAAAAGCAGCTGTAGGTCCGAAGAAGGATATGGGATTTATTGCTGTTTCCATCGGAGAAGGAGTCAACGAAGTATTTAACGGACTTGGTGTGGATTATCTGATCGAAGGTGGACAGACTATGAATCCGAGTACCGAGGATATGTTAAATGCGATCGAACATGTCAATGCAGATCATATCTTTATTTTCCCGAATAATAAAAATATTATTCTGGCAGCAAATCAGGCAGCAATGCTGTTGGAGGACAAAGATATCATTGTTATTCCGACCAAAACGATTCCTCAGGGTATTTCTGCCATGATCAACTTTATTCCAGAGCAATCTCCTGAGGAGAACCGGGAAAATATGCTGGAAGCGATTGCAGCAGTAAAAACCGGACAGGTTACTTATGCAGTGCGTGATACTGTGATTGACGACAAGGAAATCAAAGAGGGCGACTACATGGGAATCGGTGATTCCTCTATTCTTTCTGTAGGTGCAGATCGTGAAGATGTTACAAAAGATATGGTAGCGCAGATGATTGATGAGGAATCTTCCTTTATCTGTATTTATTATGGAGAAGAAGTGCTTCCGGAAGCAGTCAATGCATTACAGAAATATTTTGAAGAAACCTATCCGGAATGTGAAGTAGAAGTACAGTTTGGCGGTCAGCCGATTTATTACTATGTCATTTCTGTAGAGTAAGGAGACAGTATGAACTTAAACTCCCCTATTCGTGAAATAAAAGGGATCGGGGTAAAAACAGAACAGTTATTTCAACAGTTAGGAGTATACACCGTCGGTGATATACTCCTATATTTTCCCCGTGATTATGAAAAATATCCAGCCTTGTGTGAAGTAGAACAGTTATTAGAAGACAGAAAAAATGCCCTTTATATCTGCGTGAAAAAGTCTCCCACCGTAAATACCCATTCCCGCCAGCAGGTGGCACTGCTGGATGTAAAAGGAGAAACGAAGGCACTGCGTCTGATCTGGTTTCGCAGTCCTTATATCCGTTCCCTGATCCGCCCCGGAGGCTGGTATGTTTTTTATGGAAAAGTAAGCCGGAAAGAGGGGCGGCTTGTAATGGAACAACCACAGATCTTTAGCCTGGGGCAATATGAGGCATTACAAAAGACGTTGCAGCCTCATTACAGTCTGACAAAGGGTATTACTAATAATCTGATCGTAAAGACAATGCATGCAGCCATGGCGGAGATTCCGTTGGAGATGGAGTATCTGCCTGAGGACATCCGTGTCCGTAATCATTTGAGTGAATATAATTTTGCTTTAAAAAATATGCATTTTCCGGAAAGTGAGGAGAACTGTATCATTGCAAGAAACCGTTTTGTGTTTGATGAGTTTTTCTTTTTCCTGCTCAGCATGCAGTTGTCAAAGGAGAATACACAGAAACTAAAAAATGAATTTACTTTTGCAGAAGATTCTTTTGTGGAAGATTTGATGAATCATCTTCCTTATGAACTGACAAGTGCACAGAAGCGGGCAGTGGCACAGATTCGTTCTGATCTGCGGGAAGCCTGCATTATGCAGCGGCTGGTACAGGGAGATGTTGGGTCTGGTAAGACAATTGTGGCTTTCCTGGCAATGCTGGAAGTGGCACATAATGGTTATCAGGCGGCACTCATGGCACCTACGGAGGTGCTGGCGCAGCAGCATTATGAAAAACTGACACATTTTTTGGAAACCAATGGCATCGAAATCCCGGTAGTTTTGCTGACCGGATCCATGGGAGTAAAAAAACGTCGGGCAGCCTATGCAATACTGGAATCGGATCAGCCGGCTCTGGTAGTGGGAACTCATGCACTTATTCAGGAAAAGGTACAATATCGTAATCTGGCGCTGGTCATTACCGATGAACAGCATCGTTTTGGCGTAAAGCAGCGGGAAACCTTTTCGTTGAAAGGTTCGCATCCGCATATCCTGGTTATGAGTGCAACACCAATTCCGAGAACATTGGCTATCATATTATACGGAGATCTGGATATTTCAGTAATTGATGAAGTGCCGGCGAAGCGTCTGCCCATCAAAAATTGTGTGGTAAATACAACGTACCGTAAGACGGCGTACAAATTTATGGAAAAAGAAATCCGTGCAGGACATCAGGTGTACATCATCTGTCCACTGGTGGAAGAAAGTGAACTGGCAGAAGGTGAAAATGTTCTGGATTATGCACTTCAGCTTCAGCAGATTTTTCCGTCGGATATTCAGGTTGGTATACTTCATGGAAAAATGAAACCGGATGAGAAAAATGCTGTGATGCAGGCATTTCAGACTGATCAGATCCAGATTCTTGTATCAACGACAGTCGTGGAAGTCGGTGTAGATGTACCGAATGCCACAGTTATGATGATTGAAAACGCCGAACGTTTCGGACTTGCACAGCTGCATCAGCTGCGTGGCCGTGTTGGTCGTGGCGATGCACAGTCTTATTGCATTCTGATGCAGGGAAAAGAAGAACAGACAAAGAACAAACGTCTGGAGATTTTAAATAAGTCTAATGACGGATTTTATATAGCAGGAGAAGATCTGAAACTGCGCGGCCCCGGAGATTTTTTCGGAATCCGTCAGAGTGGGGATTATCAATTCCGGCTTGCAGATGTCTTTCAGGATGCGGATGTGCTGAGTAAGGCGTCCTATGAAGTATCTGTTTTGATGAAAGAAGATCCACATCTGGAGAAGGAAGAACATAAACGGTTGCTCATTCGTCTGCGACAGTATGCCGGGGAGCAGTTCTCCTTGCTGAATTTGTAAACAGCCAAAGTTCAAGAATGCCTGGGTATTCCTGCTGCTAGATACGAGTCATTAATGTGTCTTCCGGTTGATATATTCTGTTTTGTATTTGGAATAGATGATCTTCTGACTGCTGTACAGTCCGTAATATCCGGAAAGCATATAGCTTAAGGCAATGGCAATAAGAAAATACGGCATTCCATCAAAACCAAACAGTTCGAAACAGATCATGAGAGAGGTGATCGGACTGTTAGTGACTCCGCAGAACACGGCTCCCATGCCGACGGCAGCACACAGTGGGATAGAACATCCGAAAGCGGAGGCAAAAAAAGTTCCGAATGTGGAGCCGATGAAAAGGGTTGGTACGATTTCACCGCCTTTATATCCGGCTCCCAGGGTTGCCGCAGTAAAAACCATTTTTAACAGGAAAGCCAGTGGAAAGACAGTTTTTCCTTCCATACATCCGGTGATGATATTCATGCCGGTTCCATTATATGTCTGATTCCCCACCAGCATGGTCAGACCAATTACAATGAGACCACCTGCCAGTGCACGTACATACGGATTTTTAAAAAAGCGTTTGTACAAGCGTTCCGCATTGTGAAGTGTCGTGCAGAACAGGATGCTGACCAAGGCACACAATACAGCAAAAATCCCGATGATCAAGGCGTTTTTTGCTGTGAAAGCCGGGATGGATGCGATTGGGAAGATTTCCGGTGTAATACCGCAGGCAGATGCGATGCCATGAGCCGTCAGGGATGCGATCACACAGGGAACCAGTGCGGAATAGTGCATGATACCGACACTGACTACTTCCATAGAAAAAACCGCCGCTGCCAGTGGTGTGCCAAACAGTGCGGAGAATGCAGCACTCATCCCACACATGATCATGATATGTTGGTCTTTTTCGTCAAAATGAAATAGTTTTCCAAGTGAATTTCCAATGCTGCCTCCTAGCTGCAGGGCAGCGCCTTCGCGTCCGGCAGAACCACCGAAGAGATGGGTCAGCAGAGTGGCGATGAAAATTAGTGGTGCCATGCGCAGGGGGATGTTTTCATTGGAATGAATGGCTGATAATACCAGATTCGTTCCGGTATCTTTTTCATCGTGCAGCAGATGGTAGAGCCAGACAATCAGAACACCGGCCAGCGGCAGAAAAAGGATCAGCCACGGATGATCCAGCCGCATGGCAGTGACGGTCTGCATACCATAGTAAAAGGCTGTACCTACAAATCCCAGTACAATCCCAGTTAAAACGGCAAAAATGATTGCCCGCAGTGATGTCACCAGATGGGAACCACCTCTTTTTAGTACATTTTTATATGATTCAAACATATCTTTTTCTCCCCGTAATAGAAAAAACTCCTGTCGTACAGCGGACTGCGAACGTCCACTTAACTACTTAACTATAGAAAGCATATTTTCTTATTTTCCTGACATTGCAAGAAAATTCAAAATGATTTATACTTTACTATTATAGAGAAAACGGGAAAAAAAGCAAACAAAAAAACAAAATCCCGGGAAGCAGGTTATATAAATGAAGAGAAAATTGCAGGAAATCATACAGGAAAAATTTAATTATGAAGAAACATGTCTGCTGCTGCCAGATATGGATCTGAGATTTTCAGCGGTTGAAAACGAAGTGTTTGAGGGAACGTTTCTGTTTCACAGCAGCAGTGCACAGGAAGTGCGCGGAATAGTAACCTGCGAAAATCCCCATGTGATATGTGAGACAAGGGAATTTCACGGAACCGAAATCCAGATTCGGTTTCAGTATCATGCGGATGCTATGTTTGAGGGGATGTCTGATCAGGGAGTTTTTGTGATCACAAGTAATGTGGGGGAGTATTTGCTGCCATTCAGGGCCGATATCACCAGACATTATCTGTCATCTTCTATCGGAACAATTAAGACGTTAAATGATTTTACAAATCTGTGCAAGCTGAACTGGGAGGAGGCACTGCTTGTTTTCAAGTCCCCTTATTTTGTGAATGTATTGCAGCATGACAATGGTTATCTGCAACTGCTGTATCGTGGACTGACTCAGCACGGCAGAGGAACTCATGAGATGGAAGAGTTTCTGGTAGGATGCGGCAAAAAGAAACGAAACAGTATCCGTATTGCACGACCGGAGCGGATTTATAAGGCAAGTCATAAGATACAGACCGATTTTCTGGATATTGAGAAACAGGAGTGGGGAGCCATTAATCTGGAAGCTTCCTGTGATGCATCATTTATCCGATTAGAAAAACATCAGATCGGAATGTATGATTTTATCGGAAAACATGCGGAACTTGCTTATCAGATTATTCCCGGTAAGCTCCATGCAGGAAAAAACTATGGCCAGATCACACTGAAAACGGCCTTTCAGACAGAGGCGGTGCATATTGAGGTTACTTTGCCTGTACAGCATCCGGAAAAATCTGCTGAGTGGAAAAGTACAAGACTACGTGCGCAGATGGAACAGAATTATCTGGAGTTCTGCCGGGAAAAATTAACGGCAGCAGAATGGAAAACGGAGATGGAACTGTTGTTTACAGAAGCTGAACACATTCATCCGGATAATGAGTGGACGTTGCTGTATCGAATCTATGTCCGCTTACTTTGTGGGGAAAAGGAAGAAGCAGACCGGCTTTCACGTAACATGGCAAGAACGATCACGAGCCAGCGTACGCCGCTGAGTGCATTTTATCTGTATCTGACAACCATAGGAGAGACGCCATCCTATATCCGGAATGTGACGAAGCGGATCCGTGAGATTTATCTGAAATATCCCAATCATCCGGTGCTAATATGGATTTTGCTTCGGACAGATGAAGCATTGGTGCGTAATCCGGAGCGGAAATATCAGTGGCTACGTAAATATATGATTTCCGGAAGCAGCAGTCCGGTATTTTATGAAGAGACAGCAAAGCTTCTGTGTAATCACCCGGAACTGCTGCGGCAGTTTGATATTTTTGAACGTCGTGTACTTGTATGGATGATGAAACAGGGGCGGCTTACAAGTGGACTTGTACAGCGCATTTTTGCAATGGCACCCGGTCAGAAGCAGTTTGAACCGCTTTTTTTCCAGCTTTTATGCCGGGGATATCGGATGGCTCCGGAAGAGCAAGCGGTAAGAACCATCTGCGGATATTTGATTAAATGCAACCAGTATGGAGATGTGTATTTTTCATGGTTTCAGAAAGGAATTGCACAACATCTGAAAATTGCCGGATTGTATGAGGCATACATTCTTTCCTGGAACAAGGCAAACGGTATGCTGCCCAATGAGGTTTTACATTATTTTTCCAGAAACAGCTCCCTTCCGGTAAAACGGAAAGCCATGCTGTATGCACACATGGTGAAAAACAGGAATCGGCTTGGAAAAAGCTGGGATGCTTATCTGGTTTTGATCCGTAATTTTGCAAAACAGGAACTGATGGCAGGAGAAATGAACGAAGATCTGGCAGTGATCTATGAAGAAGTGCGGCGTCACTGCACAAAAGCGGAATGGGACAGCTGGAAGAAACAAGCGGAGTGTTGCTATCGTATCCGTGTCATGAACGATGTGATGCCAAATCTTCATGTTTTGCAGGCAGGAAAGAAAGATATCCAGCGGGTGCCTGTGTTTGATCAGGGGACTTATATTTACCTGGAGAAAAAGCCTTTTGTAGTTCTGTATGAGAGTGTCGGCGGAAGGTTATATACGGCGCGTGATCAGTTCCATTTGAAAAAAATGCTGTCCGGCACACACATTTATCAGAAAGATGAGGAACCGGAGCAGAAATTATCTTCAGAACCGGTAACAGACAGTCAATCCTTAAAAGAACAGCTGGAGCTGTTTGCCGCACCGTTGTCTGTGATGGCAAAGCGGATTCGGAAGGCCAGAGATCTTGGAATGGACGTGCAGCCTTATGAAGAAAAACTTATGTTGTATATGCTGTTTACCGGAACTTTTCTTCCGGAGCATGAAACAGTTTATCAGAATCTGGCAGAATGTGAGACGGAAGAACTGCTTTTACGTGCATATGAGACATGGTTTTCCTGGCAGTATATGATAGGAAAAGAACCGCTGCCGCAGGCAGTCAGTGTACATCTGTGTCAGATATTTACAAAAGAACCGGTTTGGCAGAAATTTTGCAGAGCAGCGTTTTTGAAATTTTGTGTATGCAGTGGTCAGAATCAGACAAAGGAAGCGTGGGAGATTGCAGAAAGGATTCTGAAAGGTTTTGTATTAGAGCAGAAATCTTTTGCATTCTATGCAATGCTGCCGGAAAAACTGCAGCGGAAGTATCTGCTCTTTGGATGTGATACGGTGACCTGTGTGGCGGTTCCCGGAAAATATCTGCGTATTTACAGAAAGAAACCGGGACAGCCGGATAAAACCGGGGATATGAAAGAAGTACTCCCGGGAATTTACAGCTATACCTGTCGGGAAATCCGTTCCTGTCCGGAGCAGTATGTGATCCGGGCAAAAGATGGCAGCTGTGTAGTACAGGGAACACTTGCAGCATCAGAGACGGAACGCTGGAGAGATACCAGGTACGGAAAACTGGTACATCTGTCGGCAGCAGGGAATACACAGGATGCTTATCAATATGCAGAATTAACAGATTTGACAGATGTACTGTTTCAGGCAATAGAGGAGTAAATGACTGGTGGAACAGAAGAAAATATTATATATGGGAATTGATCTTACCGATGAACAGGCTATGGTAAGCCTGTTTGGCAGGGGAATGGAAGAACCGGAAACTATAATGACCGGAGCTTCAAAAGAGCGGTATGGCATTCCGGTGGCCATGTATCTGGCAGATTCCGGACATATTTTTTATGGGGAAGAAGCATTGCGGCGAAAGGAGAATCCTCAGGGTGATTTTTTTGATCATCTGTATCAGCGGGCACTGGATGAAACAGAGAGTGAATCGAAGTTTTATCAGGGACTGCTTCGTCAGTTTGTCCAGCGGCTCATTCAATTAAAAGATAGGTATCGTTTTGACGCACAGGAGTTGTGTGTATGTATTACAGTTCCGGAGATTACAAAACAGGTGGTGACAGTTTTTCAGTGGATGTGCAAGGAGCTGGGACTTTTCGGAGAACAGTTTTTTCTGATGGATCATGGAGAAAGTTTTTTTGGACACACCTATCATCAGGAAGCACTTTTATGGCAGCATGATGTGGCATTGTTTGACTTTTCATCAGAGCACGTTACCTTTTATCTGCTGCACCGGAGGCATGGCGCGAAGATTCAGATAGTGACCGCAGAGAAAAAAATGTGGAATGTTCCGGCATATGTGCATCAGGATGCAAGTGTGAAAGATGAATTTTTCGCTAACATCATCCGGGAGGCATTTGCCAGTCATATGATTTCTGCGGTGTATTTCGTGGGAGATGGATTTGACGGGGATTGGCTGAAAGAATCCTTGCGGGTGCTTGGCGGCAACAAACGAGTATTTTTAGGCAAAAATCTCTTTACAAAAGGGGCTTGTTATGCAGGGTACCGATATACAGATGCTTCTTTCTGGGGATTTTTCTATAACTGCGATTACAAAATGCAGGGAGAGATTCGGATGCAGGTGCAGTGCGGAGAAGAAAATATAGAAATCCGCCTGGTGGAAGCCGGGAAAAACTGGTTTGCGTCGATGCCGGAATATGTGTTGCTGTATGATGGAACACCGGAACTGTCTGTGACAATCGGTGAAATCGGACAGATCCATGCACAGACCCGTGTATTTCCGTTAACGGATCTGCCGGACCGGCCGGAAAAAACATTGCGTTTTCGAATCCGGGCAGTGGCTGAAAATGGACGCAAGGTTGTATTGCACCTGGAGGATGACGGATTTGGTGAACTGTTTGAAAGCTCCGGAAAAGTCTGGGAGTTTCCAGTCACATTTGAGCCGGAGGAAAAACGATCCTTGTACGACCGAAAATACAGAAAAAATAGTTGAGACAGGAAGGGTAGACAATGGGTGCATTGAAGTTATGTACATATAAGAAAGCGGAATATCCGCTGTATCTGGAGATGTTATCTTTACATGTATACACGATGGAAGAATTGTGTTATGCCATGGAATCCAGTCTTTTCCTGCTGGATGAAAGCTGGATGGGAACAGAATTTTTTCAGTGGATTGCAGAGGGAGTTGGGAATGTAGAACTGGCGGGACAGTTGAGACGCCTGTATCAGCGGCATCGGGATGTGTATGAATGTGCCGCATTTCTGTTTTCAGCATCTGGGTTCTATTCCCGGCAGGAACAAAAAGAACTGGAACGGATCATTGAAAAAATGAAGGGAAAGAACTCCATGGAACGCAGAAAGATGAAAGCGGATTACTATCTCGCAAAAAAGAGATACCGCTATGCCGCTTGTGGGTATCTGGAACTACTTCAGCCGGAGTTCCTGCAACAGATGACAGAAGAACTGCAGGGGCATATTATGCATAATCTCGGTGTGGTTTATGCCAGATTGTTTTTGTTCCCGGAGGCCGCCAGGATGTTTTCGATGGCATATCAGAAATCGCACACGGAATCTTCACGACTGTGTTATCTGTATGCCATGAATTATATTACAGAGGATGATTCTGCGGACACAAGAGTGCCGGAACTTCAGTTCAAAACGATGAAAGAAGCATATGCCCATTTTTCCGATGTATCGGATCAGGAGGAATATTATACTGAGCGAAAAAAAGTGGCAACGGCTTCCCATGCTTTTAACTGGAAGGGACGGGAAGCGGAAATTCGTCATCGATGGATTTCGGAATATGAGCAGATGTATTCCTGATGAATTATTCATCTCAGTCTGAGTTGAGACTCCCACTTCTGCAAGTGGTGAGTAATAACAGGTGTTGTGAATGTTATGAAAAAACGTTAAAAAGGTGGTTTAAAAATTCCTTTACGAAAACCACTTGCAGTGGTATAATGTCGAGCGGATGGTATTCCGAAAGGAAACGATACCTTGTATTTATTATTTTGAAACGGAGCTTGTATTGCCGGATGCAAACGAGACTCACTGTCCCGCCATGAAGAATGGAGGGATGCTTATGAATATTGGATTTATTGGCGCAGGAAAAGTCGGATTTTCCTTGGGAAAATATCTAACCGAGCGCAACGTCAGGGTGACCGGATATTATAGTCGTAATCCGGATTCATCCAGAGAAGCAGCAGATTTTACGAATACCAGACAGTATATGAATTTGCGACATCTGGTAGAGGACAGTGATGTCCTTTTTGTAGCAATCCCGGATTCGGCGATTGCTCCAATGTGGGAACAGTTAAAAATGCTTCCGATTCAGAATAAGATTATAAGTCATTTCAGCGGCTCCTTAAGTTCCGCTGTCTTTTCGGATATTGAGCGTTATCACGCTTATGGATATTCTATCCATCCGCTTTTCGCCATTAATGATAAGTATGAATCTTACAAAGTGATCTCCCAGGCTTTTTTTACCATTGAGGGTGATCCGAAATATCTGAACTGGTTTCAGAAACTTTTTGAAGGTTTTGGAAATCCGGTGGAGATTATTTCCGGGCAAGACAAAGTGCGATATCATGCGGCGGCAGCCATGGTCAGCAATCTGTATGTGGGATTGGCAAATTTGTGCGAGGAAATGTTGCGGAATTGCGGATTTTCCGCTGCAAATGCGCATCGTGCATTGTCACCGCTGATGATGGGAAATACGGAAAACATTGTTGAATACAGACCGGTTGGAGCCTTGACAGGCCCAATTGAGCGAAATGACCTGTCAACGGTTATGGATCATCTGGACAGCTTATCCGGCGAGGCACGGAAAATCTATCAGGATCTTTCTGTGGAAGTGCTGAAAGTTGCCAGAGAGAAACATCCGGAGCGGGATTATTCTGAGATGGAAAGGATTATTAGATCATGAAAACGACAGTTTCTACATTGAAAAAACAAAAAGAGAATAAAGAAAAAATTACAATGCTTACCTGTTATGATTATTCTATGGCAAAACTCATGGATGAAGCAGGGATTGAGATATTGCTGATTGGTGATTCCCTTGGAAATACTATGCTTGGGTATGACACTACTTTACCGGTTACCATGGAAGATATGATTGCTCATACAGCAGCAGTCAGCAGAGGCGCAAAAAATGCTTTTGTGCTGGCAGATATGCCATTTATGTCCTATCAGACTTCTGTCTATGATGCAGTTGTAAATGCGGGACGCCTGATGAAAGAGGGTCATGCACATGGCGTAAAACTGGAAGGTGGAGCCAGAGTGTGTCCACAGATTGAAGCAATTGTGGCAGCAGACATCCCGGTGTGTGCACATATCGGACTGACCCCTCAGTCCATCAATGCCTTTGGTGGATTCAAGGTACAGGGCAAAAGCGAGGAAGCAGCCCGTCAGCTGGTGGAGGATGCCAAAAAAGTTGAAGCAGCAGGTGCCTCTATGCTTGTTATGGAGTGTGTTCCGGCCAAGCTTGCGGAGATTATTACAAATACGATTTCGATTCCGACAATCGGAATCGGAGCAGGTGCAGGCTGTGATGGACAGGTACTGGTAAACCAGGATATGCTTGGTATGTTTCATGATTTTACTCCGAAATTTGTAAAACAATTTGCAAATGTAGGTGAGATCATGATGCAGGCATTTAAAGATTATTCCGCGGAAGTAAAAGCCGGTACATTTCCGGCACAGGAACATACCTATGCGATTTCAGACGAAGTCATTGATAAATTATATTAAAAATGATTGCTGATCGTGTCAGTTAACTTTACAAGTTATTATTTAAGATTAAAAATATGAACGAGGTGCAAAGCGACTGCGTTCATGAGCAAGGAGCGAAAGCGGATTGCGAATGTCCGCTTTACATTTAAAACAGGTAACAGAGGAGAATAAAACATGCAGGTTGTATCAACAGTAAAAGAAGTAAGAGATATTGTGGCAGAATGGCGAAAAGAAGGAAAAACCGTCGGATTTGTTCCGACTATGGGTTACCTTCATGAGGGACACGGCAGTCTGATCAGCAAAGCCGTAGAACAGAATGACAAAGCAGTTGTCAGTATTTTTGTCAATCCGATGCAGTTCGGACCGACAGAGGATCTGGAGAGCTATCCGAGAGATCTGGAAAAAGACAGCAAATTCTGTGAGAGCCTCGGCGCAGATCTGATCTTCCATCCGGAACCGGAAGAGATGTATCATGAAGGATTCAGTTCCTTTGTGGATATGACAGTTCTGACGGAGGAACTCTGCGGACTGAGCCGTCCGGTTCATTTTCGTGGTGTTTGTACCGTAGTCAGCAAATTATTCAACATCGTTCAGCCGGATCGTGCATATTTTGGTCAGAAAGATGCACAGCAGCTGGCAGTCATCAAACATATGGTGGATGATTTGAATATGAACGTGGAAGTTATTGGATGCCCGATCATTCGTGAAGAAGACGGACTGGCAAAGAGCTCCAGAAACACATATCTGTCCGCAGAGGAGAGAAAAGCAGCTCTGATTCTGAGCAAAACCATTTTTATGGGACAGAAAATGGTTGAAGAAGGCGAGACAGATGCAGTAAAATTAGTAGAAGCAATGAAAAAGAACATTGAGACAGAACCGCTGGCAAAAATTGACTATATCAAAGCGGTAGATGGTATGACCATGCAGCAGGTAACAGAACTGAAGAGTCCGGTACTGGTAGCAATGGCAGTGTATATTGGAAAAACACGTCTGATTGATAACTTTGTATGTTAATGAGCAGTGCAAAAATTCATAGGATTTCAATTTGGCTGTTGTACAGACAAGATTGAAAGACTGAATTTTTATTCGGCGAATGCCGATCAATGAGAAAAATCAGAGATTTTTCGAATGTGCACTGCGAAAAAAAGTAAAAGAGAGAGGAAAAAGTTTTATGACCCTTCAGATGTTAAAAGGAAAAATTCATCGTGCAACTGTGATACAGGCGGCACTTGATTATGTAGGAAGTATCACCATTGACGAAGATCTTCTGGATGCTGCCGGCATTCTCGAATATGAGAAAGTTCAGATTGTAGATGTCAATAATGGCGCACGTTTTGAGACATACACCATTGCCGGAGAGCGTGGAAGCGGAATGATCTGTCTGAACGGAGCAGCAGCCCGCTGTGCCTCCGTCAAAGATAAAGTTATCATTATGTCTTATGCGGATATGACGCCGGAAGAAGCAAAGGTACACAGACCATCGGTTGTCTTTGTAGATGAAATCAATCGGATTGACCGTGTGACCAATTATGAAAAACATGGTCAGTTATTTGATAAAGCAAGACTGGATGAGGAGTAGAAAGATATCATGTTAAAAGGAAAAACCGTTGTACTTGGTGTGACAGGAAGTATTGCAGCTTATAAAATTGCATCACTGGCAAGTATGTTGATCAAACAGCATGCAGATGTGCATGTGATTATGACGCAGAATGCGACAAATTTTATTCATCCGACAGCATTTGAGACATTGACAAGACATAAATGCCTGGTGGATACGTTTGACCGGGATTTTCAGTTTAATGTAAAGCATGTAAGTCTGGCACAGCAGGCGGATGTGATGATGATTGCACCGGCTTCTGCAAATGTGATCGGAAAGCTGGCACATGGTATCGCGGATGATATGCTGACGACCACAGCGATGGCATGTAAGGCACCGATGCTGATCGTGCCGACGATGAATACAAACATGTATGAAAATCCGATTCTGCAGGATAATTTAAAGGTGCTGGCTTCTTATGGTAAGAAAATTATTGAACCAGCCAGCGGTATGCTTGCATGCAGAGATGTGGGAAAAGGAAAAATGCCGGAACCGGAAGTGCTGTTTCAACATATTCTGCGCGTGATCGCCTTTGATAAAGATCTGGCTGGCAAAAAAGTGCTGGTGACTGCCGGACCGACGCAGGAAGCGATTGATCCGGTGCGTTATATCACCAATCATTCTACCGGGAAAATGGGTTATGCCATTGCAGAAAATGCCATGCTGCGTGGTGCGGATGTGACTTTGGTAACAGGTCCGTGTGCCGTGGAGCCGCCGATGTTTGTTAAGGTAAAACCAGTGATTTCCGCACAGGACATGTATGAGGCAGTGACAGAGGAATATGATCAAACGGATATTGTAATCATGACTGCTGCAGTGGCGGATTATCGTCCGGCACAGGTCAGCACGGAAAAAGTCAAGAAACAGGATAGTGATCTTTCTATTCCACTGGTACGGACAAAAGATATACTGGCAACGCTTGGTGCATCCAAGACACATCAGTTTTTGTGTGGTTTTTCCATGGAGACACAGAATATGCTGGAAAACTCCAGAGCAAAGATTGCAAAGAAAAATCTGGATATGATCGTGGCCAACAATTTGAAGGTAGCAGGTGCCGGATTTGGCACGGATACCAATGTGATAACACTCATTACAAAGGATTTTGAGAAAGAACTTCCGTTGATGAGCAAGAAAGAGGCTGCAGGCTGTATTCTGAATGCGATTCTGGAAAGAATGTAGGTGTTAAGAACGCGACCGGAAAATACATTTTTGATATTTTTTATCATTGATGTATTTTCCGGATTTTTATGCTTGACATATACCCTGAGGGGGTATAGTATAGGCAGGAACAAAGGCATATCGATTATTTGAAAGGAAGTGGATTGATTTTTATGGAGCAAATGAAAAGTACTCCGGAGCAGGAAGCGGTTTGCTGCTGTCATAAGAAAAAAGAGCGGGATGAGAAAGAGTATAAAGACCTTATGAATCGGCTCAGCCGGATTGAAGGACAGGTACGCGGCGTGAAAGGAATGCTTGAGCGGGATGCATACTGTGTGGACATTCTGACGCAGGTTGCAGCTATTAATGCCGCACTGAATAGTTTTAACAAAGTACTTCTGGCAAATCACATCAAAAGCTGTGTGGTGGAGAATGTGCGAAACGGAGATGACAGTATCATTGACGAGCTTGTTGTAACGATACAGAAGCTGATGCGATAATGTATGCGGATAAATCAGTAGCGATTAAATTATTAGAAGCGCAGACAGGAAAAAGCATATAACCAGAAGGGATGATGAGGTGGATTTTTATGAATAAATTTTCAGTAACAGGCATGAGTTGTGCAGCCTGCAGCGCTCATGTGGAGAAGGCAGTGTTGGAGGTGCCGGGTGTGACATCTGTTGCGGTAAGTCTGCTGACAAATTCTATGAATGTGGAAGGAACAGCAGCACCGTCAGATGTGATTCAGGCTGTTATCACGGCAGGATATGGTGCATCTTTACAGGGGGGTGAACGGAATAATGTTACACCGGGATTTGATGAGGAAGGACTGAAAGATCATGAGACACCGAAATTGAGAAAACGTCTGATTGCATCTGTTGTGATCCTGATCCCGCTGATGTATGTATCTATGGGACATATGATGTGGAACTGGCCATTGCCGTCCTTTCTGGCAGGCAATCATGTGGCAATGGGATTATATCAGATGCTTCTGACTATTCTGGTCATGGTCATCAATCAAAAATTTTTTATCAGTGGCTTTACAAGTTTGCTGCATAAAGCTCCGAATATGGATACGCTGGTAGCACTGGGATCCGGCGCATCTTTTGCGTACAGTACGTATGCATTGTTTGCTATGACCGGTGCTCAGGTGCGTATGGACATGGATGCTGTGATGCACTACATGGATGAGTTCTATTTCGAGTCTGCGGCCATGATCCTGACTTTAATCACAGTGGGAAAAATGCTGGAAGCATATTCTAAGGGAAAAACGACCAATGCACTAAAGAGCCTGATGGAACTGGCTCCGAAAAAGGCAACCATTTTCCGGGATGGCGAAGAGGTATTGGTTCCGGTGGAGCAGGTACAGATCGGCGATATCTTTGTCGTACGCCCGGGTGAGGGGGTTCCGGTGGATGGTGTGATTCTGGAAGGAAACAGTGCTTTAAACGAATCCACCCTGACCGGTGAGAGTATTCCGGTGGACAAGACAGAGGGAGACAGTGTATCTGCGGGTACGTTAAATCAATCCGGATTTTTAAAATGCCGGGCAACCAGAATCGGAAATGACACAACATTATCCCAGATTATTCAGATGGTCAGCGATGCGGCAGCCACCAAGGCACCGATTGCAAAAGTGGCAGATAAAGTATCCGGTGTGTTTGTACCTGCAGTGATTACCATTGCAGCAGTGACCATTATTGCATGGCTTCTGGCAGGAGCAGACTTTGGTTTTGCTTTGGCGCGCGGTATTTCCGTACTGGTTATCAGCTGTCCGTGTGCATTAGGTCTTGCCACACCGGTTGCTATCATGGTTGGTAATGGTGTTGGGGCGAAAAACGGTGTATTGTTCAAGACAGCAGTATCGCTGGAAGAAACAGGAAAAGTAGATATTGTGGTTCTGGATAAGACAGGAACTATTACCCGTGGTGAGCCAAAGGTGACAGATATAATACCAGGTGAGGGTATTGCGAAAGATGCTCTGGTGCGGACTGCATTGGCGCTTGAGTTAAAGAGCGAACATCCGCTGGCGAAAGCCATTGTAGTTTATGGAGAGGAACAGAAGATTGCAATGACAGCTGCAGATGAATTTCAGGTGATGCCGGGAAATGGTCTGTCAGGACTCGTATCCGGCGTGCGCGTATTTGGAGGGAGTCTGAACTTTATTTCTGAAAAGTCGACTGTATCCAAGAATATGCAGCATCAGGCAGAAGAACTTGCAAAACAGGGAAAAACAACGCTGTTTTTTGCGACAGAACAGAAATTGCTTGGCATCATTGCGGTAGCGGATGTGATCAGGGAAGACAGTCCGCAGGCGATTTCACAGCTTCAGAATATGGGAATTCAAGTCGTTATGCTGACCGGAGATAATGAATGTACGGCACAGACCATCGGTGCACAGGCAGGAGTAGATCAGGTCATCGCGGGTGTTCTTCCAGAAGGAAAGGATCGTGTGATCTGTGAACTACAGCAGCGTGGAAAAGTTGCTATGGTTGGTGACGGAATCAACGATGCTCCGGCACTGACCCGTGCAGACATGGGAATTGCGATAGGTGCAGGTGCGGATGTGGCACTGGATGCGGCAGATGTGGTTCTGGTAAAGAGCAGCCTGTCTGATGTACCTGCAGCAATCCGATTAAGTCGTGCAGTACTTCGAAATATTCACGAAAATCTGTTCTGGGCATTTATTTATAACGTAATAGGTATTCCGATTGCCGCCGGAGTGTGGTATCATTGGTTTGGGTTGAAATTAAATCCGATGTTCGGTGCGGCAGCTATGAGCCTGTCCAGTTTCTGCGTAGTGACAAATGCACTGCGTCTGAACTTTGTAAAAGTATACAGTACCAGAAGAGACAGCAAGAAAAATAAGAAAAAAAATCAGCAACAGTCAGAATTACAGATTGTCGTAAATACAGATGTAATGTCTGAAAAACAGAAGGAGACCAGCTATGAAAAGTCAACCATAAA
>NZ_KI271158.1:5966-82556 GCF_000469345.1 Eubacterium ramulus ATCC 29099 | reverse complement strand
TCGGTTCCTCTTGCGGAATATTCCATTGTCCGACAGAAACACATCCAGGCTTGCCGCGTCCCTGGCGGTGTTGTTGTCGGAGGCAAGGGGTGTGGGAAACATCAGCCGCGACGATAAAAGTTCGCTGGCGCTCATGCCATGCGCCGACACCGCAAGCCGGAAATACGAATGGGAGAACAGCGTATCCCGCTTTTGCCAGGTCAAAGATCGTTTTGTCGAGCCCCATATTGATGAAGCCAGCAACATTTTCCCCAAGCACCCAACGGGGCCGCAGCTCGGTAATAACGCGGCACATTTCCGGCCACAGGTAGCGTTCATCCGCAAAGCCCTTCCGTTTTCCGGCGGTGGAGAAGGGCTGACAGGGAAAGCCGCCTGAGATAACGGTAACTGTTTCAAGTCCTGTTTTTTCAAAAAACGCCTCCTTCGTGAAAGTAGTGATATCCCGGAACCTGGGAACATCCGGCCATCGTGCGGAGAGGACGGAGTGCGGGAAATCCGCCCACTCACACTGGCAGACGGTTTCAAACCCGGCAGCCTCCGCCGCCAGGTCCAGACCGCCAATGCCGGAAAACAGGCTCACATGGGTCAGTTTATTCATGGTCCTTCGGCGCACGGAACGGTTCGATCTCACTTTCCAGCTCCGCAAGGACCGCCTCCATATCCGCCGTGACCGCCTTACTTCTGGCAATCAGCCGGTTCATCACATCAAAGAAGGTTTCGCCCTCCTGTTTTTCTTCCGTATGCAAATAGCGGGGATCATTCATGTTCGTTTTCTCCTTTCCCGGTTTCACCAAGTTTTGTTGTCATAATGCTGTAAAGTTCATTGTCCTTCGGGAAGTCATCCACAAAAGGAAGGATCACGTTGCCGAAGAAGATCAGCCCCTCGCCGGGGCCTGCGTTGCTGATATGTGCCGCCTGCTGGTTGGAGATATTCAGACGCTCACAGAGGATTTTTCTGTCTCCGCTGGCCTGGTTCAGAAGGTACACAAAATCGCTGTTTTCAAAGATATTTTCAATCTCCGGGGAGGAAAGCAGGTCCTTAATGTTCTGCGTGATCCCCGTGGGGATACCGCCCCATTTGCGAAAGCGTTTCCAAATCTCTACGCTCCAGGAACCAACCTCGCCGCGCAGCAGAAGGTGGAACTCGTCCACGAAATACCAGGTGGATTTACCCTGATCCCGGTTTTGTGAAACACGGTTCCATACCTGGTCCTGGATCACCAGCATACCCAGGCTTTTGAGCTGCTTTCCCAGCTCCTTGATATCGAAGCAGACAATGCGGTTGTTGATATCCACGTTGGTACGGTGGTTAAAAACATTCAGGCTGCCATGCACATACAGTTCCAGTGCCGCCGCGATCCGCTGTGCCTCCGGCTCCGGCTGCCGTTTGATCTCGTCATACAAATCTTCCAGCAGCGGCATATTCTCCGGGCAGGGGTCTGCAATATAGGGGCGGTACACGATCCGCACAGCACGGTCAATGACCGTTTTCTCCACCGGCTCCAGACCGTTCCGGCCGCCTGCCGCCAGTTCACAGAACGACAGGATAAAGTCAGATTTCAACGCCAGCGGGTTATCATCTTCGCTGTAATTGAGATTGATATCCATAGGGTTCACATACTGCGTGCTGGTAGGCGAGATTTTGATGACCTGGCCTTCCAGACGGTTTACCAGCGGAAAATATTCCGCCTCCGGGTCGCAGATCAGGATGTCGTCCTTTGTGTTCAGGAACACACCCACAATGGAACGCTTTGCTGAAAAGCTCTTACCGCTGCCGGGTGTGCCTAAGATCATGCCGTTGGGCGTTTTCAGCTTCTTTCGGTCGGCAAGGATCATGTTGCCGGAAGTGACATTGAGGCCATAGTAGAGAGCTTCGCCACCGTGGAAAATCTCCTGTGTGGTAAAGGGAACGAATACTGCCACCGCCGAAGTGGTAAGCCCGCGCTGTATCTTAATGCGGTTGACACCCAGGGGCAGAGCCGACACGAAGCCGTCCTCCTGCTGGAAGTCCAGCCGCACCAGGGAGCAGTTATATTTCTGCGCCACGCTTGCCGCACGGAGAAGGTCATTCTCCAGCTTTTGCTTGCTGTCCGCAAAGTTCACCACCAGGAAGGTCATTAGGAACATTCGCTCATTTCTGCTTTGCAGGTCACGGAGGATGTTCTTTGCCTCGCCTGCGTAGGTGGCAAGGTCAGTGGGGATGATATCCATATCGAAACCTTCCCGCACTGCCTTTTTCTGTGCATCGATCTTCATACTGTCAATGTCAGTGATCTTCCGCTTGACCGTTTTGATTGCCTCGTTCTGGTCCATGCTGCGGATATGGAGGCTGACAAGCAGCCCGCTGTCCGTATCCAGCAGTTCGGTGAGCATACGGTCATCCATTTCCGGTGCGCTGATCTGCAGAAAGGACACGGCACAGAATTTATCCGCCATCGTGAACTTCCGTGCTTCACCGAAGCGGAAGGAAGATGGTGCGATAAAATCCTGAACCGACAGGCCGGAAGGGGCAAGCCAGCTCCATTCAAAGGCAAACCGTTCCCCGTCCGGGTGCAGGATGCCGTGGAGCATTTCCAGCCACTCTTTGCCGCCAAGTTCCTTCGCCAGAGCACCCATGACCTTGAAATGGTTGAGGGCATCCATGACGATCCTGGAAAACCGTGCCCGTGCGGTTTTGCTGTTCCGCGCCTCGATGGTGAGGATCAGGTACTTTGTTTTGATAAGCCCGTTGTTGCCCCGTTCAAGCTGCTTGCGGAGCATCTGCGTGTAAAGCTCACGGATATGGTCGAAGTGATCTCCCTGCGCCGCGATCTCGATACGCTTCACAAAATCCTCCCGGTTCATGCGGCGGCTCACAAGAGATAGCTGCATCCCGATAGAAGCGTCATGGGCGTTATACATATCGCAGAGGGCTTCAAAGATCGCTGTCTGATCGTCAGGTTTCGCAAGCTGATAATTCACATCCTCGAACTCGATACACTTCGACCAGGTGTGATCGTCCAGTTTGCACAGGCCGTCCGGATACATCTGGCGGAACGGTAAGGTATCCTGTGCGGAATGTACCCTGCCGTCGCCTCTGGCGGTTTCCAGGATACGGCTGATCTCACGCTTTTCTGCGGCGGTCAGCTTTACCGTGGGTTTTGCTGCCTGCCGTGCCTGCGGCTCTGGCTTTCGCTTTCTGAACAATGGCTTTCACCTCCTTTTCAGCCTGGGCCTGCCGCTCCAGGGCTGCGTAGAAATTGTTTGTCTGGTAAGGCCGTTCCTTCGTCCGCAGGAACATACAGCGGATGATCTGTCCGGCCACCACCTCCAGGGGTTGGCCGTGCCGCTCATACATGGCGAGCAGAAAGAACGGGAGCATGACGATAATCATGCAGAACGCGGCGGCGCTGTTGCTGGCCGTGCGTCTGAGCAAAAAGAAAAGCGGTACTCCGATGAGTGCCGCCGCTCCGAAACATATAAGCTGCCGTTTGGTAAGCCCAAACAGCACTTTGGATTTTACTTTCGTCAAATCCTTTGGAATGGTTACATACGCCAATTTATCAAGCCTCCTTAATGCGCTCCGAACAGGCTCTTAGAGAGGCTGCCGGTCTTGAACAGGGCGAAGCACAGCAGGACCGTGTAGCCCATGCAGGCCCATATCGCGCCTGAGATATTTCCATCCGTGGCGATACTCTGTACCAAAACAGAGTAGATTCCCACGCACACCATGATTAGAAATGCCTGGAACGCCAATGCAAACAGGGATTTCAAGTAGTTCTGCCCCGTATGGCTCCAATCCCGGTTCGTCATAGTGGCAAGCGGGATTGGTCCAACGGAAGTTGTCAAATACACCTCGATCATGCGGCCGTAGATGACAAGCATGATACAGATGGAAAGGGCGTTCATGGTAAGCCCCACGAAAAGGGACTGGAACCACAGCCCGAACAGTTCTCCCGTGCCCAGGGCTTCAAGCTGCGCCTCCATATCCGTGATGACGCTGCTGATATCAATGGAGGTATTCCCGATGATGACGCCTGCGCTGCTGTTCACAACGCTTTGCCCCACATCGAAGATACCCATGACGATATTCCATGTGTTCGTCACAATGAGAACGGCACAGAAGGTCTTGAAAATCCACTTGAAGAACATCCAGGTATCTACATCGTGCAGATTGTTTTTCTCTGTCACAAGCTGGATCAGCTCATAACACATTACGAATGTCAGGATAACCCCGGCGATTGGAACGATCACCGTTTCAGAGAGGTTTCGGATCATAGAAAAGACGCCGCTGTTCCATGCCAGCGGCGTCTGTCCCACTTCACCGGCGATCTCGCCTACTTTGGTATTGACCGTATCGAACATGCCCGACAGGTTTCCCGTGATTCCCTCGATGAGCAGTCCTCGGAGCCATTCATCGAGTTTGTCGAGTATGCCGCCCATAAGCGATCACCGCCGGACGATCAACCGAACAGGCCGGAGAGCAGAGGTACAAGGGTGATGCCGATGAGGGCGACACCGCCGCCGGCCATCAACTGTTTCATACCCTGGCTTTTGGAAGCAGGGTTGTCCTGGCCATAACCTTCCAGAAGGTTGATAACGCCCCAGATACCAAGACCTGCGCCCAGGGCCACTACGAGAGTCTGCAAAACACCAACTGCACTGTTGAAAAATTCCATAAAATAATCCTCCTAAAAAATGTTTTTGATTTTGGGTTAAGTCGTTGCGTCAATCTCGTACACATCGAAGGTGTCCGTGGGTTTTACCACGGCACGCTGCTTCTTCATGTACCGTTCCATGTCAAAGACATTTTTAGGGTCGGCGTCGGCCGTGTATCTGTAATTCGGATGCCGGGTGAGGTCGTACTTGTCCGAAAGGAACGGGCGCACGCCCCGCAGCATGAAGATACACTTGCCGCCGTCCATCACTGCCAATTCGTCCTGGGTCATCAACTCCTTTCCTAATTTTTGATAACTGAGGCCGTGGGAAACCTGGCTGCCCCGGTTTTCGGACTGGTTATAGAGATCAATGGTCTCTTTCCCCAGCAGCTCCGAAATTTCCTTGAGGGTGGATTTCTCCTTGCCTCCCAAAAACAAGGTGCTGTCACAGTTACCGACGATGGTATCCGCCGCATCCTTGTAGATGGTCTTTAACTGGCTCTGCGACTGCAAAATAATAGAAGCCGATATCTCACGGCTTCGGATGGTGGCGATTAGCTTATCGAAGTTCGGTATCTGGCCGATGTTGGCAAACTCGTCCAGAATCAGACGGACATGGACAGGCAGCCGTCCGCCGTAGAAGTCATCCGCCTTGTCGCAGAGCAGATTGAAAAGCTGACTATACATGAGGGCGGCCACGAAATTGAAAGTGCTGTCCGTATCTGACAGGATCACAAACAGCGCCGTCTTTTGGTCACCCAGGGTATCCAGTTCCAGTTCGTCATATTCCATCAGGTCCCGCAGCTCCTTGATATCGAAGGGAGCAAGCCGGGCACCGCAGGAAATGAGGATGGATTTTAAGGTCTTGCCCGCCGCCATCTTGAATTTGCGGTACTGCTTGACGGCAAAGTGGTCCGGCTCCCGTTCCTCCAACTGAGAAAAGAGCAGGTCCACCGGGCTTTGATAAGTTTCGTCATCCTCTCTGGCTTCACTGGCATTGATAAGGTCCAGAAGTGTGATGAAGTTCTTTTCTTCCTCCGTGGCCTCATACCAGATGTAGCCGATCAGTGCGGAATAATAGAGGCGTTCTGCTTTGACCCAGAAATCTTCCGAAGATTTTTCGCCTTCGCCCTTCGTGTTCATAATCAGGGCGTTCACCAGCTTTAAGATATCTTTCTCTGATCGGATATAAGCCAGCGGATTGTATTTCATGGATTTTTGGAAGTTTATCAGGTTGAGGCACTTGATACGGTATTTCTTCCGTTCCAGGAAAGCGCCGATCTCCGGCAGCAAGGTTCCTTTCGGATCAGTGCAGACATAGGACGAATGAGCTTGTAGCAGCGACGGCTTACAGAAGAACCGCGTCTTGCCGCTGCCGGAACCGCCAATCACCAGAATGTTTTTATTTCTGGCATACTTCGGCTGCTTTGGACGGCTCGCCATCGTAATCCGTTCCGTCTGCGTCATGGGGATGTTCTGGAAAAAGTCCTTGTCCATGTAGGGAGCGATATCTGCCGCCGTACCCCAGCGGGCAGAACCATACTCGATCCCGTGGCGATACTTCTTAGCGTTCTTGCCTTTCAGGTAGACCGCCATGCGAAGGATCACCGCACCCGCTATGCCGATCAGCAGGTCCGTGGGATGGAAACTGAGCCACGGGGAGGAAAGGGCTGCCGTGAAGCCGTCCCCAATGGAGAGCAGCTTGCCGGAAAGGTCAGCACCGGGCGCAAGCCGGAAAGCCTGTGCCAGCTTATCGAAGGGATACACGAACAGAAGATACGGGAGATTCAGCAAAAACAGTTTTTTCATGTTCATCTCTGCACGCTCCGATCTTTGACCTTTACTTTCTCCCGGTCAATGGTGCGGTGTTCCACTTTCTCTGCCGCCTGTTCCTTCGCCTGGGTCAGCCGCTCCCGGATGGATGGCTTTTCCTCACGGCTCATTTTCCGGCTGGCAAACTCCTGAAATGCCGCTGTGATGGCATCCGCGTCCCGGCTTTTGAAAAAGACCAGGTAACGGGGCTGCGCTGCGGCGGTGTCCTTCTTCAATGCAAAATCCACATGGTATTTCTTCGCCACACGGGAGAAAGCCTTGATATTCTTGTCGCTGATCTCGATATTGGCAAGACCGGCGTTCTGGCTGGCAAGCTGTTTAAGGCTCTGCCTGCCGCGGTAGATTTTTGGCTTCTGGCTTTTCTGGATTTCCTCTAGGAACTTTTTGACGGCCTTTTCAAAGACCTGCTCACTTAGCTTGGCTCCGTCAACAATGAGTGTCACGGCGCCCCGCGTTACTTCCTCCTGCATTTAGCCTCGCCCCCTTTGCCCGTCCCCGTACATATCGTGCTGCACCAGGGAAGAATAGTAGCTGTTGATGGTGGTCGGAGCGTTATACAGCGCCGCCAGAAGGTATTTCTTGATATTGCGGACATAGGTGGTGTTGTCCTTCATGCAGTCCATAACATACTGAACATGGGAGCTGTCCAGCTTCATAAACCGGGACTTTACCACCTCCGCCGGATAATCGTCTCCGGCAATGCGGATGACTTTGCGGGCAGAACATACGGTATCCACGATCAGGTCAACGATCTCGTCAAGCTGCTCACGGTCGATATGGCTGTCCTGCACCAGATAGCTGTACTCGATGTTGTCCAAAATCACTTCACGATAACATTCTCTGGCTCCCATCCGATCCGTTCCCATCCTTGCCCCTGCGGGGGTAGGGGGATTTGATTGGATAGGATTTGATAGTTCCGTACTTGATAAATCAGTCTTTGTTTGATTAGTATTTAATTGTGCGGGGTTTTCCGTACACGGTTCCGCCGTATCCGGGATACCCATATCCGGGTTTTCCGTATATGGCTTTGCCGTACCCGGTAAAGGCGTACCTGGGCTTGACGGCGGTTCGCACTGAGGCATTTCGTAAATGACATACTCGGTATCCGTGATCTTGCCTTTTTCATCCCGAAGCTGGGTGCGCCGGATATACCCGTGGTTTTCCAGCTCCTTCAATGCCGCACCGATGCTGTCCACACCTTCCCGGCAGATTGCCGCAAGACCTCTGGTGGTGTAATTCCACTCGTCAGGGAGCGACAACATCATGGACAGCAGCCCCTTGGATTTCAGGGTCAGCGTCCGATCTTTCAAGTGATGGTTCGACATGACCGTATAATCACGGGTCTTTTCAATACGAAAAACAGCCATCTTCGCACCTCCTTCCTGTGAAAATAAAAAGTGTTGATTTTGAGCGGTTTATCCGTCTGTATGCCTCCGTTTTCTCCTGCATGGGAAAACATCCACGCCCTGTTCAGAACGAAAGCCACGGAGGAAGAAACAGAAGATATCCCACTGATTTTGATACATTTTGGGGGCGGCTACCTCTCACGGTCTTTATGGTCATAGTGGAGATCGCCGGAAAGCACCTTCGCATGGTTACGGATTTTGATATGTCCCTTTTCCTGATTTTCCAAAGCCTTGCTGTATCCGGTGTCGGTCAGGAACAGGCGCATTTTCTCACCCTTCCAGCCAACAGGCGAGTCATGGGTAAGAACATCAAAGACGATCATGTGTCTGGTCGCCGGGTCGAAACGCTCCAAAGCCATAATGTCATGGCCGGATAACTTCTGCGCCCCGGATTTCTGTCTGGCCTCTGCCAACATTTCCCCGATGGTGCGGGCTTTCTCCGGCAGACGGTATTCGGCCTGCACCTTGCGGATCAAATCCATGCACTCCTGATCCGACAGGGGGCGGAGCTTGTCCAGAAGGCCTTCCGCCGTTTCTTTCGTTGCCGGGTTCGGCGCATAGCGCCATGTCATGTAAATCTCATTCAGGGCAGCGTTCTGATTGGTATTTTCAATCTGAAACACCATCCTCATTTCTGCGTCTGTCAGTTTCATTGCCAGCCTCCTTCAAAAATGGGTATAAAAAAACGCCATAGGTTTTTTGAGCCTACGGCGTTTCTTGCGATATTCACAATTCTAAACTTTCCAGCCACTCGTCAAAAGATTTCTTGGAAACGCGGATCGCATTGCCTATGCGGACGATCCTGAACTCCTCCTGCTTGACGAGCTGATATGCGGTTGTGCGGCCGATGTTGAGCATGGCCGCAATCTGTTCCACGGTATATGTACGCGGTTCCGGCAGTGACTTTTTCTCTTTCTTGTCCATAGTAACCTCCATGTATTTGCCTTGTCATTTTGACTAAGGGAGTGAAGAATGGCAGTAGCAATCGGCTTTGGCTGTGTGTCCTCTTGCTAAGAATTTGCTAATAGGACCACCCAACGGACACATAAAACTGCGTCAGAATAGGTGTTTTGCACCATAAAGTTCGTTTACTACAAGTCATTCTGCGTAAGGGATGATATTGGAAGTTACATCCGAACCGTGTATCACATGGTAAGCCATACTCCTAAGCGGTAGGCCGGGTGTTCGAATCACCTCGGGAACGCCAAAAACTTCGCCGGAAAACCCAGTAAAATCAAGGGTTTCCGGCGTTTTTTCATTTTTACGGGAAAAGAGAAAAATGGTGAAATTCATAGATTTTCATTAGCAAATTCTCCGTCAGCTAATGGAAATTAGGACTAATGTCGTCCGCCTTTCAGGTGTACGGCTTGCTAATAAAAATTAGCAGGATTTTCGCCATTTTGCTAATGAAAATGCCCTCTCTGCTAACGGGAGAAAAAAACGAGCAAAATTCTTGCTAATGGACAAGGCGGTTGTTACCCTGTTAATTAGTTCATTTAGGGGTGTCAAGCTGCAATCGCACACTACCTCTATGCCCTTTCCTATTATATAATTGTGAAAACAGGAGGTGGTTGTTTTGAAAGAACAGAAATATCATTTATCCGTTGGAGTGTTATCGTTAGGTATGCTTTCGCTCGGCTTGCTTTCTCTCGGACTGTTTGCAATAGGGCTTCTGTCCGTAGGCTGTTTTTCTGTCGGCATTTTTGCGATCGGAGCAATCAGTTTGGGTATTATTTCTCTCGGAGCAATCGCAATTGGCGATTTTTCCGTCGGAGCATTATCGATTGGAAAATATTTTGCCCTTGGTGATAATGCAAAAGCGATGATTGCGTTAGGAGATACCGAAGCCGCAGGAAGTGTATTTCAGAAAATCGGCGAGCTTTCCACGCAGAATATTACTACTGTAAAGCAATCGCTCGATACGGTTGTTCCGTCTTACCTTTTGTGGGCTAAAGAAATCATCAACCTATTTTTATAAGGATTTAAGTGCTGTCAAATACTTTTGACACCGTGTTTTCAGCGAAGTAAAACAGGTTTGATAAACAGAAAAAGAAGAAGTGATTATTCTCAGAGTAGGTCAAGAGAGGAATTTTTATGGAGCTGAACGCACAGATAAAAAAATACCGAACAGAGCTTAATCTGTCCCAGGAGGAATTGGCTGAAAAGGTATATGTGACAAGACAGACGATTTCAAATTGGGAGAACGGAAAGAGCTCCCCTGATATTCACAGCCTGCTGTTTCTCAGTTCATTGTTTAATGTATCTCTCGACCAACTCATAAAAGGAGATATAGAGACAATGAAAGAAATTATCAACGAATGTCTGCTATACTTAGTACACAGAACATCTTGTTTTTTCACAAAATACCACCTATGGTCAAATAACAACCATCTATCGGGAAACAGTAGATTTTGTTTCCCGATATTCTTATACTAAAGCCGTGGAAAGGAGGTAAGCAAATGCAGATTGAGATTAAAATCGATGAGCACTGCACTGAACCGAAAATCACCATTGTGACAAACAAGGTGACAGATGAGGTTAATGAAATAATGAAAAAACTTGCCGGGGAACAGAAACAAATGATTGCAGGCTTTCAAAATGAACAAGTGACCGTATTGGAGCCAAATCAAATTTATCGTATTTTCGCTTCAAACGGGAAAGTATATGCCGAAACAGAGCTTCAAAAATATGTTATCAGGCTAAGGCTGTATGAAATGGAGCAACGCCTTGCAAGCAATTCGTTCGTGCGAATATCTAATTCTGAAATCATCAATCTCAAAAAAGTAAGAGGCTTTGACCTGAGTTTTACTGGAACCATTTGTGTTTCTCTTTCGAACGGAACAGTTACTTATGTTTCGAGGCGATATGTCGCCAGAATCAAACAATTATTAGGAATATGAGGTGATAAAATGAAAAAACAGATACTTTCGCGTGGATTTGTAGGATTTCCTGTCGGAATAGCCATTGGTTTTGTGATTACCTTGATTAGTTCCGCATGTGTTGGAGACGGCTCATATTATCCTGTCACACCGGAGTTAATCGGTTCGATGGGTAATGAGTTGAACGCCGTCATTTTACAGACTGTTCTCTGCGGGATAATTGGTTCGGGTTTTGCAATGGCTTCTGTTATTTGGGAACTGGATTCGTGGAGCCTTGCCAAACAAAGCGGCATATACTTTTTAATTGCGTGTATTATAATGCTGCCAATTGCCTATATAACAAACTGGATGAAACATTCTATTGCCGGCATTCTTTCCTATGTAGGCATTTTCGTTGTGATTTTTGTCATTGTTTGGATAGCCCAATATCTAAATTGGAAACGCAAAATAAAAAGAATGAACGAATGCTTCAGAAAAGGAAAAGATACAAAGTAAGTTGTGACGCATAGAAAGGGCAAATCGGGTAGGAGGTAAATAATTATTTTATTTACCGTCCTCCCACACCACCTGGCATACGGTTCCGTACCAAGGCGGTTCCTTAGTTTTCACATATTTTCAAATAGAACTCTGTGAATGTGGGATAACCCCATTCACGGAGTTTTGCATTATTCAAGGCAAACTGTACCATTCTGTTGCTACTACAATTCCAGATACCCTGCCGCATAGCTGCGTGCCATTGGATATACTCTTCCTTCATTCCAAGTTCTTTCAGTTTCCTATATCTTGTTTTGACTTTCCTAAGCCTTGTAGAACCGTTCTTTGAAGCACGGTTGCTTCGTTGCTTGAATTGTCCAGATTCATTTACACCAGGATCAACACCGGCAAATGCGGTGATAGCCTCTCGATGTGTAAAACGAGATACATCCCCGATTTCAGCAATCAACTGAGATCCATAGGTTTCACCAACACCGTACATGCTCATTACGATTTCGTATTCGGGCAGTGTAGAAACAAGCTCATTCATTTCTTTACGAATGATTTCGATGTGTTCCGATGCCAAACGCAACTGTTGAATGCTTTGCTGAATAAGGAGTTTGTAAGATTTTTCCTTTGGGAACACTGCAACAAGTTGTTTAGATTCCTCGAATAGTAAGGCTGGCTTATTTTTCTGGTAGTTATAATGATGCTTCTTACAGAATGCTTCATAACGTTCCGTAAAGGCCTTTAGCCCAATTTTGCGGACACAATCAACATACCAAAAAGAATAGGCATAATCAACCCACTTTTCACTACCATCGTCTCTAGTGGGGCTGTCGAAGAGTTTGTTCACACCGGGATAAGTATTATCTAGGAGTGAAATAAGATTGGTTTTGGCAGCAACTTTCTGTTTCATGAAGAAAGTGAACTGCGAATTTAGTGTTTTGAGTTGTTCTCTTGTAGTATCCATACTTGAATACTCACGCAGTTCTGCCCAGTTGTCAAGAGCATACTTAGCGATTTTTCTCGCATCAGCGGGATCTGATTTTACTTTACGGAGTGTATTTTGTTTTTGACCCTTAATCAGTTTTGGATTGACGGCAGAAATAAAAATACCTGCTTCAGATAAAGATTTGACAACAGGCTCGTGATAACGACCTGTACATTCAATGACGGCTCTGATTTCACCCTCCAGAGACTTGAGATAGGTTACAAGGGTGTTCAGCTCATCAGATGTATGTAGGACATCAAAGGGTTTGCGAATAACAACTCCTGCGGGCTGAATGATAGTGATGGTGCTTTTGAGTTTAGAAGCATCAATTCCGACTGCGTTGTACATAAAGGGTTCCTCCATAAGTTGAAATTGTATGGTATCCAGCATTCCTCATTGCTTATTCAATCTCCTGGGGACTCAATCGGACGTGCACATAGCAGTCCCACCTACATAAATCGAACGGCTGTAATGATAAGCTGGCTGACAGGCTTTCCTGCGGACGCCCAATGGTCCAAGGAGTAATAGGTCAGACCGATACTTATCTATCTTACAGCTTTAGCAACAAGAGGGAAACATCCTAACTGGCTGTTAGGTGGTGTATCCCCTACAACTTATATATTAGGAGGAGTAAGGGAATTCACACAGGACTTCCATGTTCAAAGTCCTGCATGTTCAGATACGAATATCGGCTATGCATTAAGTATCATCAAAAATTATGAGTACAAGCCGGAAGAATATGCACTGCACAACGGAAAAGTAAATCCGATTGAGAGAAAAAAAGCAAAACAGCATCAGGCAGAGAAAATGGAAATGACCGCAGTCTCATTGGAGGAAATGCTTGGTGACAAAACTGCAGAACAAACATTGTGGCAGAAGGTGAAGTCTTTCGTTTCTGGATTATTTAAGAAGAGATCCTTCTCGAGTTAAATGACTTCTAGTTAGTATCAGACTAGGGATATCCCAAGAATCAGACAATCTGCATTTATGTATGGAAAGATAAGAATGAGCAGTTATCCTGGCAGACCGGAGTCTATAATCAAAAGCTGAAACAATTTTCAGTTTGCTACGGCGCAACGATGTATTCCATTAAGCAGGACAAAGTAATTGCCTGGAAGAAGATGAATGCAGATGCTGTGGCATTGGAGATAGAAGACAACAGAAATTAAAACAAAAATATAGAGCTAAGAAAAACACAGGGGGGGAATACAATGTTTGGATTTGATAAGATGTTTGACTTTAATTGTGATGGACACTTGGATTCATTTGAAAGAGCTGCACAGTTCCAATTCATGGATGCGATGATGAAGCATGAGGAAACAGATTCATTTGATGAGGATGAAGAGGAAGATGTCTTCGCAGATGCGGGACTTGATTATGATGAGTTAGAGTTTATGGATCCAGATGAAAGAAGAGAAGTTCTGGAAGATGCAGGACTGGATCCAGATGCGTTTGATTTTTAGGTTATGAACAGTAGCTAAGGCCAACAAATGGTCTTGGCTATTTGGCGTTTATAGACATTTCTGATGGATGGCGGATAGTTGCGGCAGGTCAAATGAAAAAATAGATACCAGTTCTTTCTAAATGTCTTGACTTACAACGTTCAAGTCAATATCATTTTTGACTAATAATTGCCCAATCCGCAACATTTATGCCCAAAGAAAGTAGGGGTATGATATACTGTACTTAGAGAACTTTGTTTGCAAAAAAATCTATTTAATTGATGTTCTTCAGGAGGAATTATGGCTGTATCATACAAAAAATTATTTAAGTTACTGATTGATCGGGACATGAAGAAGAAAGAACTGAAGGAACTATCAGGAATAAGAAATAGTACCATGACTAAACTTGCAAATAACGAGAATGTCACCGTAGAAGTAATGGCAAAAATTTGCAATGCGTTAAATTGTAGTATGGATGATGTTATAGAAATTTTACCTGATAGGGAGGAGAAGTAATGGCAAAATTGATTGATCAAGAGCCGAAATATGAAGGGGAGAAAAAAGTTTGGCATGCCTTTTCAAAAAATCTTCCTACTGACTGGGTTGTTTATAACACTAGAAGTGTAAATGGGCGTGAGTATGATTTTTGTGTATTAGCTCCAAATGTAGGATTATTTATCGTAGAAGTTAAAGGCTGGCATCCATATGGTATTTTAACTGTTGTAAATTCAAATACTATATTTTTGGAAGGAAAGGAAAATCCAGAAGATAGTCCGCGTAGCCAAGCAAGGGGATATAGATTCGACTTGTTAACTAAGATTCAACGAGAATTGGGAATGAATCCGCTGGTAATGAGTTTTGTTTGCTATCCTATAATTTCGGAAAAACAGTATTTTGAGAAAGGCCTTAATGTTGTTTCAGAGACAAATGAAACAATTTTTGAAGAAGACTTGAAAGACTCTGTTAAATTATATCAGAAATTTATGGCCCGATATAATATTGACAAAGGTGTGAAGCATGATGAACTGGATGCTAAAAGATTCGCATTGATTCGTCATCATTTTGAGCCGACTTTTGATTTGAAAGCAGAAGAGCAGGCATTAAATCCAGGATATTCTCGACTTAGAATATTTAGAAATGCTTTCAGTGATGAAAATGCTGTGGAAATAGCAGATGAATACTTTAAAGGTATTAAAGAAATTGTATTCGTATCATCCAAGGCAGATCTGTTGAAAATAGTAGACGAATTTAAAAAAAGATTTTCTGAAAGAAGGATATGGCCAGAAAAAGGTAACCTTACAATTGGAAAAGGATCAATTGAGTTAGAAAAAATAGGTGATAGTTTTAACATTTTTAACTGTGAGATAGAAGTTGTGCCTGATTTGGAAGCCTATGTCGATGCAGACACCCTTATTGAAGAAGGAGTTGTTTCTGATGAGAATCAGAATGTATTAGAAAATTTAGCTAATGTAACTGCCTTCAATTTCCAACAATATAAGATTGAGCATGCAGCCAGCGATAAGAATATATTGGTTACAGCGGGAGCAGGGACAGGAAAAACCTACTCTATGGTATCCAGAGTGGCATATCTTTGTAACAGAACTGCAGATGCGGTTGTTGATATTTCTGGTGAAATTGTAATGATCACATTTACAAATGATGCTGCAGATAATATGAAGAGCAGATTAAAACGGATGTTCATGAATTATTTCATTCTCACATCGAATGAGAAGTACATGCATTTAATTGAGGACATGAATCAAATTCAAATTTCAACCATCCATAAATTTGCGATTTCATTGTTGCAAAAAGATTGTTTAAGAATGGGGCTTGGATACGATAGTCAGATTACCAGTGAGACCTATAATAGAAAACAACTTTATCATTATTATTTGAATGTGTATCTTGATGAAAAGAATGAATCAAATCCAAATTTTGTTCATCAGTTGACCATGCCAACATATAAGATTGAAGAGTTATTAATTACATTCTGCGATAAATTATATGATCGTAGTGTGGATATTAAAAATATCCCTATAGAAAAGTTTGGAAATCCGATTGCTAGTATGCCGTATTTCAACGAACTTATTGAGCAGGTTATGTTGAAGGCAGAGAAGGATTATGCAAATCAGTTAAAAAAGAATAATTTAATTGGACTTCGTGAGTGTATGATACAAATTCATAATTTGGTTGATTCTGGTAAATTGATGAAACAAGGCCATAATTATAAATATGTGTTTGTAGATGAATTTCAGGATACGGATGATGTTCAGATAGAGACCATTACCGGACTGCAGAAAATGTTTGGTGATCAGTGCCGATTGTTTGTAGTTGGTGATTTAAAGCAGAGCATTTATAGATTTAGAGGTGCTTCTTTAAGTGCGTTTACGAAAGCTTTAAATACAAAGAATATTGGTGAATGGGAGGAACATTCCCTTAATCGAAATTATAGAACAGATCGAAGATTGTTAGATTGTTTTCATTATATATTCTCTGACATGGGAACCGAAAAATTACTTCCTTATGAAGAGGAAAAAGATCGTCTCAGAAGTAGGGTGAAAAAAGAATATGAAGATGATGAACTGATTGAGAAAATCGATATTCATAGCAAGAAGAAGGAAGGTTTTTATGATGAATTATTTAAGGCTGTAAATGTTCAAATTGAGAAGTTGACACGTTTAAATAGAACTCAAAAGCTTTCGCCGGAAGAGCAAACAATCGCGATCCTGGTAAGGTATAATTGGCAGATTAGTAACATTGTGAAAGAGGCAGAAAAAGCTGATATCAACATAAAAGTTACAGAAGGTGGCGATTTATATCGTATTTCGTCAACGTTTGATTTGTATAGACTTGTTATGGCAATCACGCATCCACGCAACAAGGTGTATTTGACAAATTTAATGAGATCAAATTATGTATCTATGGATATAAATTTGGCCAAAATTTCTGGATATACAAAAGCAAATAAAACAGAAGAACTAATACGATTATTAGACGAATATTTTATGCTTCACATAGGCAAAACATGGAAGCAAGTCGTTGCTGACTTTGAGTCCAGACCGGTTTTAGTTGTTTTAAGGGATATTTATCAGGCAACAAAACCGTGGACACGATGCAGAGATGAGAATGCGAAGCGTGAGTATAGAGAGAACTTCGAGTGTTTGATTGAAAAATTAACACGGCAGTATGCTCATGAGTACATAACAATAAATAAGGTATATGAGTTCCTGAAAATTAATATTACTACTTATCAGCAGGAAGCATCTCGTTCTAAGAAAAATGAGGCTAACGACATTCAAGTGATATGTACCACTATACATAAATCTAAAGGATTAGAGTATGGTACTGTGATTCTGCCGTTTACAAATGAAGATATTTCCAATATTAATGTCGGTGGTTTAAACGTCAACATAATCGATGGAAAAGTTACATATAGTTTTTCAACGGATAAGAAGAGCTCTGATTTCAGTGGTGGCTTTGATGAACAGACTGAAATTCGGGAGAAGATGGGAGAAGAATCTAGAATTCTTTATGTTGCATTGACGCGGGCTATACGAAATGTAGTTTGGTTGCATGATTTGGACAAAGATATTATTAACAGTTGGGGAAACTATCTGGAGGTAAGTGATTCATGGCAATAATTATATATACATATAGTAATCCTTATAAAATCAATAAGGAACCTTATTGGGCAATGATAAAAAATAGTTTCCAGTTATGTGTTTCACAGACACTTGTTAATGGATTATGTGACCAATACTCAGAGTTTTATAAAGGGAAATTGACGACAATTTCTCGTTTTATTAACAATTTATATAACGATTGGGAGAGTGACGCTACTGCAATAAATCAGAGAGCAGTAGTCGATAACTTGATTGAGTATATAAATTTTGATCAGGTGATCAATGAGAAGATTGATTTGGATGATATTAGGTTATCTCTTAAAAGAAATCGTGCATATGTTTTAGATAGCATTCGAATCATGTTTGAATTAGGAATGAAACCTGAAAACATTAAAGAATCTGAATTGACGTATGAGCAGAAATGTGTTGTTGCAATTTATAAAGAGTTACTTGATTCAAAGAATAAGCACTTTGTCTTGAAAGATGATTTCAAACAGGATGAAATCGACAAAGCTATTGATATCACTATAGAAGATGCTTTGCGAGAAGAAAACAAACGAGATCAAATCAAAAACATAAAAAAGGACATGGTTGTTATCCATGGAATACATCAGTTTTCTCCGATTATGCTTAAGACGATTGAGACTTTGGGGAAATTTAAAAATGTAATTATCTTGTTTAACTATTTGCCGGATTACAAAAACGTATATCAGACGTGGCTTAATGTATATTCTTGGTTTGAAAGTAAAATTATGATTTCATCACAGAATCTCTTTAACAATAGCCATGATTTCCTAGGCAGAAGAATTGCTGATAATATGGCAGCTATGATAGCTGGAAGTACAGCTACAATAGATTACTCTGAGCAGATTAAAGTAGTAGAATTCGATAATCAAACTGAATTTGCGGGATATATTGCAAAGAAATTTGAAAAAGCTGAACAAGAAAGAGAAAAAGATAAATTTGCACATCCAGCACTATATTACATGGATGAGCAAGTTTATTCGGCTAATAGTAATGTAAATGAGATATTAAAAATTTATTTTCCTGAGCAGTTTGGTGAAAGAAACTTTTTGGATTATCCTATAGGACACTTTTTTATTTCTATCACCAATATGTGGGATGATGAATCTCAGGGGATGTATATAAAAGATATTCAGGATATATACGAATGTTTGTCATGCGGAATCATTGAGGAAAATCATTCCGGTGAGTTGGTGTCTATTTTTGATCGTTGCAAACTGTTTTTTGCAAAAGAGACCACAATTAAGGGTATTAACAAAAAACTTAAAAAATTGAAATCAAAGATAGATAATTTTGAACCAGGTGATCCTGAAACAGAGGAACTTTCAAGAATCGAATATTTCGATGTTAGTTGTGATGAAATCAATCAATTAATTGCTGCTTTAAAAGACCTGAACAGCATTGCAGAAAAATTCTTTATAGATTTTAATAATCAAAAAAATGATTTCAAGGCCTTCTATAAAAAAATATCTGATGTGCTGATCACAAAAGTGCTGGATAAGGAAGATATTGATTCTGATTTTAAGGACATCGTTCAAAGAGTATTGCAAAGATTAAATGAGGTTAAAGATATTGAAGCGAGTGCTTCATTTGATTGCTTACGTGAAACGATGCCGTTATATCTCCAACAGCTTCCGAAAGAAGGAAAAGGAGCAAACTGGATTGTTAGAAATTTTGAGCAGATTGACGGTGATGTGCTTAGAAAGAACTCGAAGGATCATCAAAAAAAGTATCATTTCGCATGTCTTTCAGATCAGGACATGAGTATTACCCATAGGGACGAGTTCCCTTGGCCGTTGGATATAAGCTTTTTTGAGATAGCACAGGCACCGGTTGATTGGAAATATCAGGTTTATGTTACCTCTAGAATGGAGTACAAGAATTTCCGTCGATACGCCTTGGTATACGGATTAGCATTTAGTAGATGCAATATCGTGCTGAGTTATATTAAGAATTCATCAGATAAAGAAAATGAGTTGTATTACTTGTTGAAGATTCTTAATGCGAAGCCAGAACCATATCAAGTAGATGATCCTAATGGCTATATGAAAAACGATAATTATATTAGTATAGAAACGCCACTGTATGAGACTTTTTCACAGTACGATTTAATGAAATATAGATTATGCAGATACCGCTTTTTATTAGAGTCAGTGATTGAGGGAAAGTCAATCTATAAAGATGAATTTCTGTTGGGTCAATATATGACAATTATTTTGGAACACAGAGCACGAAAAGAATTTTCGGGAAAAACGTATGTTAAGAGCATTGTGAGAAATTATTTAAGTGAGCAAATGGATGAACTGTCTTCTGATTTTCCGTTTGTATCTCCATCTGATGTGATCGACATCATAAATGTGGCTGAAAGCTATATCGAAAAAGCTGCTGTGCAGCATGGAAAATTCACAAGCATAAAATCAAATGAGATAGACTATATGCTTAAAAGAGAGCTCTTCCTTACTGTTCCGAACAGCAAGTCTGCTGATGAAAATCTTAGAGAGGTATTTAAAAATTCTACTCAAGCAGAAGTGGATGCAGTTTTAAATGAAAATAACTTAGATAAAGATAAATATGTAAAAATGCATAATATCCTTTGCGATAAATGTGCAGATAAAGATATTTGTTTAGAAGTTTTTAGAACTGCAAAGAAATAAGCGGATTAAGGAGCAATTATGTTACACAAAGGATCATTCGTAAGATGTCCAATAGACTTAGAACATCCACGGGAACCAAGGATATTTGCAACAGGAAAAGTGGTTAGTGTTAATGAGTTTAATGAATCTGCTCACATAATATTTGAGGATCCATTTGGATACAAAAAATATTTTGAATTTATTCCAAAAGAAGTTCAGGAGGCACCGCTGTCTATTCTAGATCACTGTCATTTGTTTAAAGGATCTAAAGTTAAAGTGGGAAAAGCTGCGGCTGAAATAGTGGAGTATAAAGTTCGAGAGGATGGGAGATATGATTATTATATCCTTGATGATGCCACAAAAACTTATCGGTGTATTGAAGAAGAAAAAATAACGGCTTCTTTTTTTTCTGGTGCTGCAAACCCTGATCGACAATTAGAAAAATATGAGTTTCAGAATCCTTGTTGGTATTTGGGTCGGCAAATAGTCAAGGAGACGATGAATATTCTTGATAATTCTATCTTTGGATTTAAGGAATTGGCAGGCTGCAAGATCTATTTAAAAGCATTTCAGATTAATACCATTATGAGATGCCTTCAAAATGATAAATATAGATATATGCTTGCAGATGAGGTAGGCCTTGGAAAAACAATAGAGGCTTGTTCTGTGCTTAAGGTGTTCCTTAGTAATAAAGCTGAAAAAAGAGTATTAATTACAGTTCCCAAGGCATTGGTGGCTCAATGGAGAACGGAATTGCTTTTTAAATTTGGAATAATGGAGGGGGAAAATCCAAACGGTCATTTTCTCATGCTAAGAGCAGCTGAGGACTTAGATAAATCGGCATATAATTGTCGATGGGATTTTGTAATTGTTGATGAGGTTCATAATTATATAAAAGATTCCACAAGTTATGCAAAAATTCATAGTCTTAGCAAAAATGCCGATAATATCATTTTATTAAGTGCAACACCGATTCAACAAAGAAAGGAAGAATATCTTAGATTATTAAGGTTAATCCAACCTGATTTATATGATTCTGTTACCATTGGCGAATTTTCTAAATTAATAGAGAAACAGAATAAAATTTCTCGTTTGACACATTCGCTGCTGGATGATATCGATAGCTTCAAATATGAATTATTGCCAGAGGTTGAAGAAGAAAATCCTCATGATGATGAAGATGTACAGGATCAATTAGAAGAACTGAGGGATAGTTTGGATGAGCTGTCAGACTTAATCAATGACGATATTCTGACAACGATGATTTTGGATTGTATGATATGCAAGTCGTTATTTCGTATGTCTGTGATAATTATCAGATAGAAAGAAGCATCATAAGAGGAAGACGTGCCGTTTTGGGAGTATATCCTAAAGATGAGGAAGGTGAATTTGCATCAAGGGATTTATATGAAATTAAGTACACCATTGATGAGAACAATAATTATTATGAATTCGAAGCCTATAGGACTCTAACAGACTGGATTGTATCACAACAGAATCAGTTTGAAAGTATTCAAATAGAACGAGAAGTCCAACCTGTTTTAGAGGCGTTCTTTAGCTCTCCGTGGGCATATAAAGCCAGATTAGTTGAGATTTATGGACAAAATCAATCCTTGCCTGAAAGCGTATGGAAAAGCGCTGATCGATGGATTGAAGATGAAAATGAAATAATAGAACAGATGGCTGATGTCTTGGATGATGTTGATTCACATCCATCGCGACTTGTGAAGCTAATCTATTATATTGAAACAGAGTTGCTTAATAAAAAGGTTGTTATTTTTACGGATCAGATAGAAACATTCAATGTTTATTACAGAGTATTAAAAGATGCGTTTGGAGATGAAGTTACGGCATTCTCAACAAGCATAGATCGTGAAGCGGCAGAGATTAATATTTATCGGTTCCAATCGGATGATGACTGCAAGATACTGTTATGTGATAAATCTGGTGGTGAAGGAAGAAATCTTCAGATTGCCGATTATGTAATTCATATTGATCTTCCATGGAACATAAATACTATTGAACAAAGGATCGGAAGATTAGATCGTATGGGAAGAGATGTTTCTGTTCCAGTTACATCAGTCGTGATTCACACAACTGAAAGCTACGAAGATCAGTTATTTAATTTCTGGAATCAGGGATTAAACGTGTTTAGACAGTCATTGAGTGGTTTGGAAATAATCATGAATGATGTTAATAAGAAGATCATTGAATCTATAAGATCTGATTTTGAATATGGATTATATCGATTGGTTCCAGATCTTATTAAAGAAGCAAGTAATATGAGAGAAACAGTTCAAAGAGAGCAGATTTTTGACACTGCAGCTTTGAGATATCGCCCGTTATATGTTCAATTAGAACGTTTGTTATCTAATTATCAGTTCAATGAAAACAAATTATTTGCTCAAACTATGATGAGCTGGGCTTCATTGGCTGGCTTTGGAATGTTAAATCAAAATAAAGATTCTGGATTAGTAGCTTTTGATGAGAGAAACTTTTCGATAAAATCAGCTCAAAATTCGTTCTTGTTGCCTCCAAGCTGGGATAATTATCTAAGTAAAAAACAAAACGAAATTTCAATTAGAGTACAGAGAGGACTGCAAGAAGAGAAACAGAAGAACATCGCCAAAAATGACAGAACAATTGTGGGATCCTTTGATCGTGATGTCGCTATTAAGAACGATTATATTCATTTTTATGCTCCAGGCGACGAAATATTTGACTGTATTGTTGATAATGCTATGCATTCCTATAAGGGAATGGCTACAGCATTCGCGGCAGAATCTTCTATCAATTGGAGAGGATTCATATACACTTTTTCAATTGAGCCAAATGAGAGATTACTTTTAGATGAAGGCATTTCGTTGTTTGCATTAGGCTTGTTTAGACAGTATTTGGCAACATCGATACAGATCATACCTGTGCCGTTCTCTACATCCAGTCAAGTTCCTATTAAAAGCGTTTTGGACGAGCATCGAAGAGTGGTTCAGACTGGATATTTCAACGGAAATGATGGTATTGAACATTTGGGTAAACGTGGATATGGTAGTGCTTTTATGGGAATTTCAAACAAATATAAATGTACAAATCTGGAATGGTTTAAAGCACAGTATCCAGAGGAACATTGGAGCACGCTTGTGGAGCAGAGTAAGAAAATCGCACGCAAGAAAGCATTTGAAAAATTCAAAAGCGAGTCTAATCTTGCTGGTGCTCAGGAAATGATAGATCAAATATTATCTACTAAAGAAGCTAGGGCAAATTATTACGGAACTCAGGATAGTGATTCTATGGAGCAATTGAAACATCAATATGAAATAATCTTTGAGAGCCTTTCAAAGCCAATTGTTAGAATGGAATCTGCATGTTTTATGTGGTTGGTAAAAAAATGATAGAGAAGCATAATATTATAGAAAATATTGAAAAGGTCATAAATGAAGAAGCTGAAGGGGACTGGTTCCTAACGAAAGCAGAGTATCCGAATGCTGTTGATAATGCTCTGGAAAACATGGCTATTCGTTTGCTTAATACATATAAAAAGTATAGAGAGGGAACAGCAGGAAAATCCGATTATATTAGTTCGCTGAGAAATTTCATGCTTTCATACCAAACGGAATTGAGAATTGAAGAATATGGTTTGCTAGATGATAATCACTACGGAATCTATTTCAATCCTTCATCACATAAGTATTATACAACCTATGAGATTCCGGAATACATAGAACATAAAGAATTCGTAGAAAAGGCATTTATCAATAGCAGTACGGAAATTCCGACAAACAACTCTCCATATTGTTTGGCTACCAATAAATATCTTCGTGAATTGACTGGATTTAAGGAATTTAAATCTATTCAACAAAAGTTGTGCGTATATGGGGCATTGAATACACCAGAAACTTACACGACATTAGTATCTATGCCGACTGGTGGTGGAAAGAGTTTAGTGACTCAGGCAATAAGCTATGAAAAAACAGGCTTGTCAATAGTGGTTGTTCCAACTGTATCGTTGGCTATTGATCAAGAGCGAGTTGCTAAGAAAAATATCAAAATATCTCAGGATGGAGAAATCTTTTGTTACTACAGCGGTTCTAAGAATATTGAAAAAATATCAAATGCGATCAAGAACCAAACCGCTAAATTATTATTTATATCGCCGGAAGCATTGATAAAAAATGAACACTTTAAAGAATTGATAAGCTATGCAAATTCTTTAAGGTATATTAAAAATATCATTATTGACGAAGCACATATTGTTGTAGCATGGGGTGACTTTTTTAGAGTTGATTATCAATGTTTGGGACCTTGGAGAAGAGATCTGCTCAAAGTAAATCCTGACATTAGGACGTTTTTGCTGTCTGCAACATTCAAGGATGATACAGTTATAACTCTGAAAAAAATGTTTTCAGAGCCTGGAAAGTGGTTGGAAATCCGATGTGATGCGTTGCGCAAAGAACCAAGATTTATAATGGTTAAAGCAAAGTCATATAAAGAGAAGCGAGCAAAAGTTCTAAATCTAATCAATATTATGCCGAAACCTTTAATCTTGTATGTAAATTCTCCATATGAAGCGGAACAATGGAAAACCTTTTTTGAGGGATATGGATATTCTAATATAAAAACATTTACCGGCGATACAAAATCAGATGAGAGATTAGTATTAATTAATGAGTGGTCAGATAATCAATATGAGATTATGATCGCGACCTCTGCATTTGGAGTTGGTGTTGATAAACCAGATGTGAGAACCGTATTACATCTATATGTTCCAGATGGTCCAGACTCATATTACCAGGAGCTTGGTAGAGGTGGAAGAGATGGCCTTCAGTGTTTAAGTATTATGTGCATTGAGATGAATGATGTTAACAAGGCATATAAACATGTAAGTAAAGTGCTAACTACTGAAAAACTATGGGGACGTTGGTGGAGCATGTACAAGAATCCAGCTAACATGTGGAGTGGAGGAGAAATATCAATTTTTGCCTCGACTAAGCCAAACTATAGCCGGATTAATTATTTTGAAGAAGGAAATGATACTGACGAGAAGTGGAATATCAATGTATTATTACTGCTTAATAGATATGACTTGATTCGGATATCGGCAATCGAACTGGACGATGATAATCGATATATATTTACAGTGAAAATAGTAAATGATTTGATCACTTCAAATACGGAAGAGGCAAAAACATTATTTGAAGCGGTTCGAGAAAAAGAGGTTGCTAAATCATTATCTTCATTTTCTCTTATGAGAAATGCAATAGAAAAGGAAGCACAATTATGTTGGTCTTCTATGTTTTATGAGACATATCCATTGGTTTCAGAATACTGTCCTGGATGTGGGCAACATATTAATGTTGTCCGTGATGAAATAAATCGTTTTCCTTTACTGGTTGGTGTAGATATTCCAAGAAAAACGCTGACACCGAGTGTTAAAGAGTTTTTTTCGCATACTCGAGAGGCATTGATTATTTCACAACAGGATTCAACAGAAATAATAAAGCAATATCAGCCTAATGTAGTGGTGACGAATGATAGCATCTTATATGATGAAGACCGCCATCCTGAATTAATATACGTCAATTATCAGGAATTAAAAACACTTCTAAAATATGATAATGGGTATTATATTTCAGGAGTTGTTATGGCTGTTTATAGTGATGATCCTGTTGTGGCAAGGGAAGAATATCAACAGGTTAGAAAGTGCATAAAAAAAGGAAATACGGTAATCCATATATCGAAAAATGATTTTTGTATTTCAAATACTTCTGATAAGACGATTTCGTTAGATATTGACGGAAAAGTGATTAGATAGAGGAGGAATGTTATGTTTGTAGGTAGCATGGTTACAGAGGCAATTCCAGCTAGAGTTTTTGCCTTATATAAGATAGTGGAAAATAAGAAGAGTATTCCACGAAACGAACTGCAGGCCTTGATGGAGCCGCCTGAAATATATGAAGGAACTTCCTACTTTTCTGCGATATTTAAGACTGCCACTGAGCTGAAACTAGTAGAAAATAAAGATGGCATAATCTCTTTGGTTGATTCTAATAAGCAGCTAAAAAATATAAATGAATTTAGAAAACATGTAATTACTGTATTACCAGAATTTGAAGAAAGCCAATTTTGGAAATGCTCGAATATTATCGTGAATTTAAATGAAAGAGTTTACGAATATGGAGCAATTTCAGATTCAAATATGTTAAATCTTTTGTCAGAACGTACAGGAGAAACGATAAAGGCTCCAATGATTCGAGGATGGCGTTTTTGGTCCCAATTTTTAGGATTTGGCTGCATGAACGGATTCACGTTTTTACCTAATGCGTATGTTTACTGTAAAAACGTAATAAGTCTACTGAATTTGGAAAAGAAAACTGAGTATCCAATCGATGTTTTTATGTCAAAATTTATGCAATATGGTAAAGTCATTCTATCTGAAAAAACGGGAGATAGGAATTTTAATATAGCAATGTCCAGTGCATTGCGCGAACTTCATGAGAATGGGGAAATTGTTCTTAAGTTTGGTAGCGACCAAGACATGAAGTGGATTTTGTATCCATCTAAAGAACTTTTTAATCAACCAGTTTCATCGATTGTGTATAAGGGGGTAAAACGTGAATAAAGAAGTAGCCAGAAAAAGGTATATGGATGTTATTCGTCCGGATGTTATGCATAACTCTCAAGGCGATTTCCTTGCGACACATGTTCCGATGAAAAAGCTTTATATTACAGAGCATTTAACAGATCATGCTGAAGTTCCGGAACAGGACAAAAAATATCCAAAAACTGAAGAGGAAGTATATGATCAGTTTATGACGGAAAGAGAAGAAGACCAGTTTGTTCTTGTTATCGGAGATAGTGGTGCAGGTAAATCACATTTGATCAGATGGATCAATACGGTTTTGGAGATTAGAAAATCAGATAATGAAATCGTACTCCCTATTCGAAGAGCGGATAATACTTTAAAAGGTACCATCAAACAATTAATCGAGTTACCAGAGATAAAAAATCTTCCGAATAAAGAACTTTACAAAAAGCTTGTTTCCGCAACAACAACTGTTCCAGAAAACGAACTTAAAGAAACCATTTATTATCAGTTTATTATTCAAATCACTAATGATAATGGAAAAGCTGGTGATGAGAATGGAGAAAGAAAAATAAGTAATGTTAATCGTAAGCATTTAATCGCATTACTCCAAAATTCATTATTCAAAGAAAAATTAATGGAAGATGACGGCCCTATTGACCGTATATATACAAGGTTTGCTGAGAATAAGTCAAATGAAATAAATGATTCTATTCCTGAGTTCCATCAAGAGGATTTACAGATTGACACAGAACTCTATTATCAAATCTTAGCAAGTGCAGATGAGAAAGCGCGTAAAATTGCAAAGAATATGATAGATGATGTTCCATTTATTAATTCAATTAAAGCATATGTGAACTTATTTGTTGAGAAAGTAATTCAGAGATGTGCTGGTCTGGAGCCGGGTGATTTGGCGAATGTAATAGAAGAGATTCGTCAGGAATTGTTTAAACAGGGAAAGACACTAACGATCCTTATAGAAGATATAACCGCTGCATCCGGTGTAGATGACTCGCTTCTTGATGCTTTGCTAACAGATAAGATCGAATACCCAGACAAGAACATGTGCAGAATAAATGCAATCGTTGGTTCTACGGATGGTTATTACCGTGAGAAGTTTAAGACAAATACTAAGGGAAGAATTCATAACTTTGTATATGTTCCAGACGATCTGTTTTCCGGAAATCAGAATGGACTAATTGAATTTTTTGCAAAATATTTGAACACTATTTCTCTTGAATCTGACGTTATACAGAAATGGGTTGAAGTAGGTAAGGCAAGCATGGATTCTTATCCAGTTCATACAGTTACAAATGGAAAAGGCTGGGGAGAGTATAAGCTTGAGGGAAAAAGTATAAATCTATTCCCATTTACGAAGAACGCTATTCTTTTCTTGTATGAAAAACAAGACATTGCCAAACGTAATCCCCGTGCATTGATGAGAGAGATTATCGAGCCATATATAAAAGATGCGTTAGATCATTTGGATGAGTTCCCAGTAAAACGACCATCGTTTCATGCAGCGAATCCAGAGTTACAGAATGCGATTTATAATAACAATTCTTTAAATGATGCAACTAAAATTAGGTTGTCTCATTTCATGTATATCTGGGGAAATGGTAAGTTACAAACTTATGAAAAGAACGGAATAAAGCATATTGCAGGAATTCCTTCAGATGTATATGAAGAATTAGGCTTACCAATTATTGATGGTAACGAGGTATCAGTTCCTGATGAGCCAGGTGTAGAGACTGATACATCAGGAGGTGATACAACGCATCCACCTAAAGTGGATGAGCCAATTGAAAAAGAAAACGAACAAGTGCTTATTGCATTGGCAGAAGTGGATCGCTGGATCGAAAATAAGGATTATAAGCTTAGCATAGGAGCTACCACAAAGAATGTTCGAGCCTTAAATGATGCGAGAAAGAATATAAATGATTATCTGTATAACACTATTGATTGGCTTTCCGAGGGAATATCTATTGATGCAATGCTAAAAATCCGCGATACTGGAAATAAATACCTAGTTGCATTTGAACGTCAGACTATGAAAAGTGATGCCGTTGTTACTCTGCCAGCCTCTATAGAATCAAGAAAAATCATTGAAGCCTTTGTGCGATGGAGTGAAGTGGGTAAAAAGTCATGGAATTTTAAAGGATCTACAGACTACCTTTATCGAGTTCAAAAATGGAGTGATAGCATAAAGCCGCTCATAGTAAATGCAATTATGCATTATGATGATACTCAGGCTGATTATTTTACATATGCAACAGCAGCGGAGTTTCTGAGGTTGATTTTGAATGGATACTGTAAGAATTATCAGAATCCGCAGAATTTCACACCAGACATGCTTTTGCATAAAAACCCTTCAGTTCAAACAAACAACGGGCATACAAAAAACTGGAATGACCTGATGAAGATGACGAATGGGGCGGATGGAAAAGATGCACGTAATTGCGTATTACAGTATTATAATCTGCCACAAGGAACTGCCTTGACATCCACTAATTATGAATTCGATCATATTGCGTTTAACAAGGCTGTTCGAAAAACCATCAAAACAGGTCTTCGATTTGAAGAGTCTGATTTACAGCTCAATGATCCGGTAAAGAAAAGACGAATTTTCAGCGAATATTTAAAGAAAGTTTTGGATCGAGTAGATATCGTTGTTGGAGATGAGAAAGCTGCGCTTTCTTTACAAATAGAAGTGTTGAAGAAATATATTGATCTGGAAGAATTTGAAGATTCCAGCGATATAGAAGACATCATCAAAAAAGTGGGAAGCTTCTATCAACAGGCTCAAAAGAGTCATGTCAGCATTGCGGTACATTATGATTCAACTTGGATTAATAACTGTAAAAAGAATTCGACATCAATATTGAGTTCAATAAAGAATGCAATGCAAATAGCAGAAATAGAAGATTCTATCGAGGCTTTAATTAGGTTAAGCCGTGATCCAATGCAGACATTGAAACCGTTCGTTGATTTGTTGAAACTTGTAGCAAATGATATGGAAAAGGCAAATAGTGAGGTTGAGACAAGAATGAAACATAAGGGAGTGGGATCTGGCGAAGCATATGAAACCAAGTATCTTGACGAGACTAAAATGCTTGATGAATGTCAGCTGGTTATCGAGGAGGTGAAGAAAAATCATGTTATCGGATAGCTTAAACAAGTCTATTAAAAAGATGAAGCAGTTAGATATAGTTGAAAATGCGGCTTTAGATGCTGAGAAGAAGGCAAAAAATGATTCGGACTATTCGACTATAGTTAAGGATTTTTCATCTTCTATGAGTAAATTACAAAAGGCCACTCAGTTGATGGATTATTCAATCACTAGCGAGACAGTCACAAACCTAGAAGAAGGCATAACACAGTTGAGAAATGTGATATCGTCCAGTGTAGTAGATGCCGATTCTTTGAACGGCGCACGTCAGCATATAAACAAAAAGGTAAATGCGAATCTTACGAAGGAATGGAAATCATACCATCAGAAGAAGACGGCCGGAAGCATTTCGAAGATCAATACATTGGGGAATTTGGCATCAGATTCGGAAAGCGTATCAAAAATCAGAATCAATATAGCCAATGGAAGTGACTGGAATGGGTTATCGTTGTCTGATGATGGCGTTAATTCAAGATTAACTCTTCTGAAGAAAAGTATAGATGATGTTGATCAATTAGAGGAAAGCTTGAATCTGAGTGATGAAATAAGATCCTTTATTGTTTCTGTAACAAATAAAAAAGCTAACGTGAGTGATGTTACGGATAATATTATACGCTGGATTAAGAAGGAGCATTTAGAGAATAAATTTGTTATAAACTTTAAAAATTAATGTGATTTTGAAGAAGGACAGATTCTGATAATAGCACAAGAATATTGACATGTTTCAGTCTGCGAGATATACTTAAGTAGATACTTAAGTATATCTCGTTTGATGCTTTAGGAGAGAAAATGGAGTTTGTATATAAATTCCCTGTTGTGAGGGGAAAACAAGCAAAAAAGGAATACTATATAGCAATGGTGCCGCTAAAAATGCTGTCTAGGTTATTCCCATCAGATGATGAATATGTACTGCCAGAGTATAGGGCTCAGCGAAAACTTAATGAGACTCGAATTCCTGTAATTAGTAAGTACATTTTAGATAACAGAGAATCTTACGTTTTTTCCGCTCTAGCAGCTTCAATAGATGGAGATTTTAAATTTTGTTCGTCCACTGAGGTACCAGATGTTGGTGTTTTGGAAATAAGTATGGATGCAAAATTTTTAATTAATGATGGACAGCATAGAAAATCAGCAATACTGGAAGCTCTTCAGGAAGATCCATCTTTAGGAGATGAAACAATTTCTATTGTATTCTTTGCTGATAAAGGATTGGCTCAAAGTCAGCAAATTTTTACAGATTTAAATAAAAATGCTGTAAAGACATCAAACTCCATTTCTGAATTATACGATTCTAGAGATGGAATGGCGGTAATTACACGAGAAGTAATAGGGAAGATCCCATTTTTAAATACATATACAGATAAGGAAAAAGATATTCTAGGTAAATACTCTTCAAGCCTTTTTACACTGAATACATTTTATACTGCCAACAAGGCTATTATTGGACGTCGTTCATTGGATTCGGCTGATGTCTTCTTATACCGCTTTTGGTCATGTGTTTGCCTTCATATGTCGCAATGGAAGGAATTAGAAAATAAAGAGATAACAAAGGTAGATTTACGAGAAAACTATATTGCTACCCAAAGTATTGTAATACAAGCACTGGGAAGGATTGGACATTATTTGTTTATTCATCCAGAAATTGACTTGGATAGCTGTTTAAAGGGGCTTGAGAAGGTTGATTGGCACAGAAGTTCTAATCAATGGCTAATGCGTGCAATTAATCAAAATGGAAGAATCATTACAAATAAAAAGGCAGCAATGTTAATTGCTAATATCCTTAAAAATAATCTGAATCTTCCGTTATCTTCGGACGAAGAATCAGCTGAAAAAACGCTGAAAAAGACATTATCAGAATAGGAATTAAGTATATGGCTACAATTACAAAAGAATATATAAACGGTCTGATTACCACAGTTCAAAATCTATACTTATCGGATGATATTCCTTGGATGATTGGTTATTCAGGAGGTAAAGATAGTACTGCAGCTGTTCAGCTAGTCTGGATGGCGATTGAACGACTTCCGGTTGAGTTAAGAAAAAAACCAATACATATCATGAATACGGATACATTAGTTGAATCTCCGGTCGTCTCAAAATGGGTTGAAAAATCATTAGATGCTATGAGAGAAATGGCAAAGGAAAAACAGGTTCCATTCATTCCTGAAAAATTGATTCCAGACTTTAATGATACGTTTTGGGTGAATCTGATTGGAAGAGGATATCCTTTTCCAAGAATGAAATATCGTTGGTGCACAGATCGTTTAAAAATCAAACCTGTTAATAATTTTATAAAAAATAAAATAGCAGAACATGGAGAAATTATTCTTGTATTAGGAACTAGAAAGCAAGAAAGTTCTCGTAGAAATAGAACGATGACAACTCTCGAAAAAAAGCGTGTTCGAGAGTTATTGAGTCCAAATCCTACACTTGCCAATGAATTAGTTTTTTCTCCTTTGGAAACCTGGTCAAATGATGATGTTTGGGTATTTCTAATGCAGTATAAAAATCCTTGGGGTTACTCTAATATGGATTTAATGACCATGTATCGTGGAGCTACAGCTGATAATGAATGCCCATTGATGGTTGATAAAAGTATGCCATCATGTGGCAAAAGTCGTTTTGGTTGTTGGGTTTGTACAATGGTAGAAAACGATAAATCAATGGAGGCCATGATCGCTAATGATGAAGAAAAAGAATGGATGACTCCATTATTAGAGTTTAGAAATAAATTTGGAAATCCTGAAGGTGATCGTGAACGGAGAAGTTTTCGAAGAATGCATGGAAATTTACAAGGTAATTACGGCAAATTGTTTCATGGACCATATAAGAAAGAGGTTCGCGAAGCATGGCTTAAAGAACTTTTAGAAATTCAGCAGGATATCAATCTGAATGGACCAGAAGAATTTAGTACACTGAAACTTATTCGAATTGAAGAACTGCGAGCTATACGCCGTATTTGGGTTCAGGAGAAACATGAATTCTGTGATTCAGTACCAACTATTTACAAAGAGGTTACTGGAATGGAATTTGATGATCCAGATTGGATTTGTTTTGATAATTTCGGTTCAGAAGAATGGAAAATATTGCAATCTGTTTGCAGCAGACTATATGGAGAAGAAGAACTCGCATTTGAGATGATGTATAATCTGGTAGATATCGAGAATCGTGCGCAGGGATTAAATGCAAGAAAGGGTATTCTTAACGATATTGAGAAGGCAATTGGACGTACTTTTTACATGAATGAAGAAGATGCAACAGCATACTATTCAGATCGTATGAATCGAAAAAAACAAATGGGTGGAAAGTATAATGAAAAATTCCTGGATTATATATCTGAGGAAGACTCAGAAGTCGAGGATGTGGAAGAATGATAATTAAAAGACTTACGTTAAATAATTTCGGTGTTTATGCTGGTCAAAATTCATTTGAATTTACAAGTGATAAGCCGATTGTATTAGTCGGAGGTATGAATGGTCGAGGAAAAACTACTTTTCTTGAGGCGATACTTTTAGCTTTATATGGTTCAAACTCTATTGCATACAAAGAAAGTAATTATTCGACTTACGGTAAATACCTGCGTTCATACATTAATAAAAGTAGTTGGAATCAGCAAGCTTCTGTTGAACTTGAATTTGTTATGAGTGAAAGCACTGGTAGAGAATATGTAATTAACAGAAAATGGGACTCGTTGAGCAGAAGAACTGCAGAAACCATTACTGTTAAGGAAAATGGTCAATACAATGAATTCCTTACTAAAAACTGGGCAATGTTCATTGAAAATATTCTTCCAAGCGCACTGTCAAGTTTTTACTTCTTTGATGGCGAAAAAATAGCTGAACTTGCTGTAGATGATACCAATGTTCAAATGAAAGAATCTATACGTTCAATGCTTGGCATTAGTGTGTTGGATGTTTTAAAGAATGATTTAAGTCGTGTACTTAGAAAATCATCAAAGAAGACAACTCATGGACGGGCAGGGATGGATTTAGAAGAACTTAGGCAGAAAAAAGAAGAACTAGAAATTGCCTTGCAAAAGACAGATAAAGATATCGAAAAAATTACTCAGGATGTTGCTAAAAAGCAAAATGAAATTGAGGAGCTTCATCATCAATATGAATTAAAAGGTGGAGATGTGATTGAACAAAGAAAAGCATTGATGCAAAAACGATCTGATTTATTAGCTGAAATTGACCAGAATCAAGCCTTGCTGATTGACGCTTCTGCAGATGCACTTCCATTAGTATTAGTTAAAGACCTAATACTTGATATTAAATTGCAAGCTGAAGATGAACATAACGATCTTATAATGCAACAAGCAATGTGGCAGATCGAGATTTTGCTCCAAGAGTATTCGGTTCAGCATACCGAAAGTTATCCACATAATAAAGCATTTGTAAATTTCGTAAAGGAAATGTCAGAAGCTGCAGCAACTGAGCCATTATATGGAGTATCTGATCATGCACTCTTTCAGTTAAACAGTTTGATCGAGGAGATTTTAACACAAGTTACTTCCTCTACTAAACAATTGCTTGAAAGAAAAGAAGCCTTGCAGAAGAATTTAGATGAGGTGGAAAGTTACTTATCCCTGGATATTAATGAAAAGGTGCTAAGTGAATTGTTTACAGATATTCGTGAACAGGAATTGGAATTAGTTCAATTAAATGTAAAGTTAACTTCCAAGCAACAAGAACGAACCACTATTAACGGTGCGCTTATGGCAGCATCATCTGAATTTTCCAAAGCAGTGGAAGCTTATTTGGCTAACGAGGAACTTCTTGATGATTCCGATCGAATGATGAGATATTCAAATATTGCATTACATATTGCCGAGGAATTTACTGTAGAACTTCAGAAAAGAAAGACAGATGTTCTTGCAGATACGATTACTGCTTGTTATAAAAAACTTGCCAATAAGAAGAATTTAATTCAGAAAATTGTAATGGATCCAAGAAGTCTGGATATTGCATATTTAGATGATTTAGGTAAGAACGTTTCAAAAGATTCATTATCTGCTGGTGAGAAACAGTTAATGGTTATCGCAATACTTTGGGCGTTAGCAATTTGTTCTAAGAAAAAATTGCCGGTTATAATTGATACTCCACTGTCTAGATTAGATTCTATGCATAGAACTTCCCTTGTTACTACCTATTTTCCACAGGCAAGTGAGCAGACAATCATTCTCTCAACAGATTCTGAAATAGATCATACTTATTATAACATGATGAAGGAATCAGTTGGTGATGAATTTACATTAAGTTATAGTGAAGAAACAAAGAGTACTACGATTTTGAAAGGATATTTTCAGGATAAATGATAATCAAACAAGTACGTGTATCTCAGCAAGCAAAGGATCAACTTTCCAGATTAAAGGCAAAAACTGGAATTAAGAATTGGAATATACTCTGCCGATGGGCATTATCATACTCATTTTCAGAGAATACAATTCCTACAGATATTCCAATAGTTGCAGATAGTAATTTGGAAATGTCCTGGTATACGTTTGGTGGAGAATACTATGAAATATATGAGGCATTAACAAAAGCTTGGTGCCTAAAAATGGGCCTTCCAACAGATAATGATACAATTATCAAGTATTTTCATCTGAATTTAGAACGAGGCATTGCACATCTTTGCGGAACTGGATTTATAAAAAATATAGATGATTTATTGAAATTGGCGGTGAATAAGTAAAATGGGCATTTATTTGGATTACAATGCTTCAGCGCCTATCGATGAAGCAGTATTAGATACAATGATTGATGTATATAGAAATCATATTGGAAATGCAGACAGCAGAACTCATGATTATGGTGATCAGGCAAGAGGGATTGTAGAAAACGCAAGGAAACAAGTTGCTTCTCTATTAGGTGTTTCAGCAGGAGAGGTTTTCTTTACTAGTGGAGCGACAGAAAGTAATAATATTGCTATTCAAGGATTGGAAGCATATGCAGTTCGGAGTGGCAAGAAGCATATTATTACTTCATCCATTGAACACAAAGCTGTTTTGGAAACAGTGAAAGCAATGGTTACAAAAGGTTTTGAGATTGACATTGTTGATCCAGAACAATCAGGACAGCTTGATCCAGATAAAATTTTGAGCAGAGTTAGGGAGGATACTCTCCTCGTCAGCTTAATGCATGTAAACAATGAAACTGGCATTATTCAGCCAATAGAAAAAATCGGACATTTTTTACGTGAAAAGAATGTTTTATTTCATATCGATGCCACGCAAAGTTGCGGAAAACTTGTAGATGAATTGAGAAATACACCGTATGATATGCTTTCCTTTAGTGCCCATAAGCTCAGAGGACCACAAGGGGTAGGCGTCTTAGTGTTACGCAAAAAGAAGTATAAGCTACCTCCAGTAAAGGCGATAATGTATGGTGGGCAGCAGGAACGTGGAATCCGCCCGGGAACAATTCCGGTTGCACTGGTAGCAGGTTGTGGAAAATCCTGTGAGTTGGCTGAAAGCACTTATGCCGATAATCGTATAAAAACACAGGCTGTAAGAGACTGTATTATTGGCTTATTAAAGGAATCTGGAATTAAATATTCGTTTAATGGTGCTTTGGAATATTGTATTTCTAATACATTAAATCTTTGTCTGGAAGGGGTATCTTCAGAAGCATTGATGATTTCAACTAAGAATTACTGTGGAATTTCTAATGGATCTGCATGTACATCTAAAAATTATGCGCCAAGCTATGTATTAACAGCAATGGGTTTATCTCCAGAAAGAATTGAAAACTCTGTTCGTATCAGTTGGGGACCAGATACAGATATAAACCTTCTGAAAACAGATTTTAGGAAGCTGATAGATATAGCCAAAATGTTAGCTCAGTAATGAGGTGAAATGTATGGAGTTAGAACTTCATTCGGATTTGATTTATAAAAATAATTTGGATACAGATAAATTTGCCAGGATGCTGGATGATCCATCACAATGTTACAAATTCTATTGGTTAGAAGCGATTGTGAATTTGATTACAATCACTGAAGAGGATTTAACATTTGATCAGATTATAAACGAGATGATTTTGGAAGCATGGCATTCAGTTACACGTTACCATTTACATCTTGGACCGACAATTAAGGGGAAGTCTGAAAACTTTCTTGAGCATGCTATCGGGATCGTGGAAAAAGATCCTTTATTAAAGCAACCATCCTCAAAAAATGATGTCATGGAAGCAATTGTGCGCAATGATTCAGAGCTTCGAGTAGATAAGAATAGTCTGACTATATATGTTCCATATCGTTTGCTATCGTCTTTCTTGGACGAGGTAAGTGGCAGTGATCGTGTTTGGGATTCTCAAAAGCGTTTAATTGCCTATTTTGAAATGATTAATAAAAAGACACCGCTTTTGTATACTATTATTGACGGAAAAGGCCTACAGAAAAAGGTACATGTGAACGAATACTGGAAACAACTTATTTACGATAATTATCCAGTAATTACAAGCTGGATTCAGTTAAAAAAAATTCGTTTTTTACAGGATCGTAATCCGGGAGTGCCAGGTATTATTTACAAACTATCTCCGGAAAATGAGACAACCCGCAAGTTAAGTAATGCTCGTGATTTGTGGAAGTCAGCAGTCAATTATGGAAAGCTATCTGTATATGATATTTACTCTGGTAGAGAGTTAGATATTCAGCACTTTGATTTGGATCACTTTGTTCCGTGGTCTTATGTAGCAAATGACGAGTTATGGAATTTGATTCCGATGGAAAAGAGTTTGAACTCAAGCAAGAATAATAAACTTCCTGATTGGAGTGAGTATTTTCGGAGAATGGCTGAGAGTCAGTATAGATTGTACGAAGTTATTTTTTCTCATGGAGAAGTGCGAACAAGCTTTGAAAAGTGCCGTAGAGACAATCTTAATGCTATTTGGGCAACTGAAAGATTATACATTGAGGGGAATTCGAGGGAGCAGTTCATAAATATCCTGGAGCATAACATGAAACCATTGTATGACTCTGCTTATTTGCAGGGATACGGACTATGGAAATTACCAAAACAGTTGGTTATATGAGGTAGCTATGAGACAAGAATTAGAAACAACGATTGCATTTTATGATGAGCAGTATGCCGAAAGTACGGCACACTTGGATATGCAGAAATTATATGATCGATTTGAAAAGTATCTGTCTGAAGGTGCTTCTGTATTGGATGCCGGATGTGGCAGCGGCCGGGATAGTAAACATTTTATTGAAAAAGGCTATACTGTAACTGCATTCGATGCTTCTGGAATCATGTGTGAGTATGCTTCAAAGTTGACAGGCCAAGAAGTTAGAAAACTAACTTTTCAAGAAATGGACTATCAGGATTGTTTTGATGGAATATGGGCTTGTGCTTCTCTTCTTCATATTCCGGAAGATGAAGTGGTAACTGTGCTGAAAAACATCGCAGCTGCTCTAAAAAAAGGGGGAGTACTCTATGCATCTTGGAAATATGGGGATAAAAACCGTTTTGATTGTGTAACGAATCGTTATTTTTGTGATATGACAGATAAAAAAATAAATGAACTAATTAAATCTGTAATTGATTTAGATGTTTGTGATAGTTGGTTGACCTGTGATGTAAGAAACGAGTATAACACACAAAACTGGATTAATGTTTTGGCAAAAAAGATTTGATGACGGAGACTAATGAGTTCAAATAAAATATATTTTAGTGACTTTTTTAATATAGATTCCAGATTATTGGAAGAGTATGGGGCGTTTAATGTTTCTGGACAATTCCATTATACCAAAGGATTGTATTTATGCCTTTTTTTATTGGCTGAAATATTGAATTTTCAAGGTTCAGCACACCTTATTGGTGTGGGAAGTTTAAGTAGTTAATATGTATATTCAAAATCCGCCTATTCATTTGCAGGAGCAAATAAATAGGGCATTTGGAGAAGAGAATATAATAAAAGAGATTCATCAGAACTACAATATGGTTACTGAAGAAACAATTAGAAGGATTAATTCTGAATTTGATAAAAGAGTTATAGATCAACAAAAGGTAAAAGAACAGATATTGAAATCAATTTTTCCTATTATGAATAATGCACAATATAAACCAGTTGTTCTTTTGTTTTACGGAAATTCAGGTATTGGTAAAACAGAAACGGCACAGTTTCTTACAGAGCAAATTGGAGGAAAGATATTGAGAAAACAGTTTTCGATGTATCAGAATAATGAATTTGCAAACTATTTGTTTGGTGGAAAGTATAATGAAAAGAGTTTTGCTAAAGATTTGATTGCAAGAGATTCTAATGTCATTCTGCTTGATGAATTTGATAAAGCCTATGCTGTATTCCATAGTGCTTTTTATCAGTTATTTGATGTGGGAATATATGAAGATCAGAATTACAGAGTTGATGTAAGACATGCAATAATTATTTGTACGTCTAATTATAAATCAAAGGATGAGATAAAAGAAAAATTGGGAAATCCTATTTTTAATAGATTTGATGGTGTTATAAGATTTGAAGACTTATCGATAGAGGCAAAAACAGCAATAGCTAATAAGGAACTTGAATTACTGGATACGGAAGGAATAATATCAGAAGATATTAGACAGAGACTTTTACAGCAGTCATCAAAACTTGAAAATGCACGCGAGATACGAAAATTAATTAAAGATACTAAATCATTAATTGAAATAAGAAAAATATGTAAATAAACCAATTCAAAGCTGAGTGCAAGCAGATGGATTTGAAATTTTGTATTTACGGATTAAGCATTTGTATTTGTGTCACCAGTGGTGTCACAAATAAGAAAGGTGGAATATGGGAAAAAATGAAATTAGTTTGGCAGATAACTTGATAAATATCATTAATACAGCAAGAGAAAATGCTTTTAAGAAAGTGAATGAAGAATTAATAAGCATGTACTGGCAAGTGGGTGAGTATTTGCATAGGGAAGCTCAAAAGTCAACATTTGGTGATTCATATATTGATTCTATTGCAAACGAGATACAGGAAGAATTTCCGGGAATAAAGGGATTCAATAGACGAGGCTTGTATAGAATGAAACAATTTTATGAAACTTATGCTGAAAATGAGGTTGTGACACCACTGGTGACACAAATTAGTTGGACAAACCATCTGTTAATTATGTCAGGATGCAAGAGCGATGAAGAAAGAGAGTTTTATATTCGGCTATGTATTAAAGAAAAATACTCCAAAAGACAATTACAGCGCCAGATGGATAGCGGATATTATGAAAGATATATGTTATCAAAAGATACGTTATTGCCAGAAAGCGTAAAAAGATTGGGGGAAAATCCCTTTTTAGATTCATATGTAATGGAATTTTTGGATCTGCCAAATGAATATCATGAAAATGATTTGAGAAAAGCCCTAATCAAGAATATGAAAGATTTTATTCTAGAGTTAGGTAAAGATTTTACATTTATTGATGAGGAATATAAGGTTCAGGTTGGTGGAGATGACTTTAGAATAGATTTACTCTTTTTTCATCGTGGATTACAGTGTTTAGTAGCAATCGAATTGAAAATAGGCAAATTTAAACCAGAATATGTTTCTAAGCTGGATTTCTATCTAGAAGCATTGGATAGACAAGTAAAGAAAGAAAATGAAAATCCAAGTGTAGGATTATTGTTATGTGCAACAAAGAACGATGAAGTTGTTGAATATGCAATGAGCAGAACAATGTCGCCAATGTTGGTTTCTGAATATAAATTACAATTACCGGATAAGAAGGTATTGCAGAAAAAATTGCAAGAGTTGGTGAATATACCGATGATTGAGGGAGAAGAGGTTTGACATTATAGGAAGGTGTTTTATGGAAGATGATGCATTATATGGAGAATTTGACTGGCTTGGAGTGCATATAGATATAAATAAAAATAATACTATGCGTAGTGTAGAAGCATCTACTTTGCACGAACTTGGACATCAAGAATTGGCTTCGAGTACAACTTTGGGAATGCTTGATTTTTTGATTACAAATATTGTTAAACTCGAAAATGACGAAAAAACAAAAAGAAAACTAGATCAATTATATGAGAGAATTTATAAATCGACAATTAATGTGCAGGAATCGTTTGCAGTGTTTTGTGAACTAAAGTATTTAGAAGAAATAGATCACGATGAATATGTTAAGTTGAGAAGCTATTATATTTCGACAGGAACATATATAAATAAGTATAGATTTGGCGAATTGCTATTTCTTTTTAAAAATAGTAATATAGAGGAAAATAAATGTGCTGTAGATGTTATGAGAACTATAGCGATAAATGCCATGAATATTAATTTATATGAATTGGCGCTGTTAGATGGAAAATATCTTCATATAATTGAAAAAAAACCAGATAAGTATAATGCAAATTATCGATTTTTCAAAGTAATTAAGTATATTGAAAATAATAATATTAATTTAGCTAATCTTGATGAAAATAGTATATCTAAAATATTCAGAATACTTCATCTGGAAGTCTTTAAAGATTTTGAATGGAAAGATTTTAAAAATTGGGTAACAGAGAGTCTGTTAAAACCACTTAATCTCAAAGAAATAGAGGAATATGTATCATATCAGATGGATATGGATTGCGTTGATGAATTGTTAAGTGCTTCGGCTTATGTGAGTAATCGTTGTAAGTACGAAATTAAGGATGCAAATACTAAGGAAGAAATCGAAGATGCTTTTAGAAATAGTAAAATATTATTTGTTGATGATAATTATGATGCGGGAAAGGCAGTACTGTATTTAGCGATTGATATAGATAATAAAAGGGCATTTAGATTTGCAAGTAGAGATGTTTTCGTTAATTGGTTTAGATATATTCCTATAACATTTACCGATAGAAATCATTACAAATCAATAATTGATAAGGAGCCTTCATTTGTGGATGTTCCAGCATTGATAGATTTAGCAGATATGAATCAAAACACGATCAATTTTATCTATAGTATAAATGTAATGGAATATTATATAGAAGAATTAAATGATAATTTTTCAATAATATTTTTGAAAGGAAACAATTCCAATATTTTCTTTCATGTCAGCTCAAACTTCAATATATTTATATTGAAGTTAAAATATTTCAATCATATTCAATGCAGAATTAATTGGTGGAATGATATTATTCCATTAGAGTATAAGCATTATTTTAATGTATTTATTAGGGAATATGAATAGATGATACTACTTTTAATAGTAAATACCAATAGAGCAGTATACTTTTGGAAATAGCAATAAAGACCGTCTTTATTAAAATGCGAGCAAATTATGGTCAAAAAACCATCGACATCCGACCCCATACACTCTATAATATAGATAATCTAATAAGAAAACAGTGTTATCATTACTGCTATGCTGTAGTTGGAATGATAGCCATATATATGAATCCGCTGGAACGGAATGGTTGAACCCTCAGGGTGACAATGTCAGCGATTTGACAGCGAAAACCGTTTTTCTCAGATGATTTTACGTTTTCTTATTTTGACATGGAATTACAGAATAGTTAGAAAACTCAAGGCTTTCCTTGACTTGGATTAACTCAGAATTATATATGTTTCCAAGGTGAATTCGAGCTCCTAAGCACTAGATGTGGGTTCGATTCCCGCACAGGACGTTGCGGAATGATTAGCAGAAATCGCGAAATCATTCCGTTTTTTATTGGAAACGTATGAAAAACGCTTCCTTTTTCAGCGGAATTGCAAACGAATGGGTGAAATAGGCAAAGCTGATTTTCCAACAAAAACGGGCCCATTTCTAAAATAAAAAAATAATTTTTTCTAAGAGATTATGGCGACGACATTGTTTTCGCCGATACGGTTAGCGTTAAGTAGAGTAAATTACAGTCAAAACCGGCATTTTCTTAGCAGAAATCGTTGCTTTTGTAACTCTATATAAATTTTTGAATGAAAATACTCATTCACAGATCTGTTTATGGTCTTGTGGATGAGTTTTTTTATTGCAAATGAATAGCTGAAAAAGGGAAAAGATTCTGTTCAGTGAGAAAGCATTTGCTTATTCCATGAAGAATGAAGCTATGAAGCGTAAAACCGGGAAGAGACGAAAGACACAGGAAGGTCTGTTGGAAGCACTGAGTCAGGAAAAGCAGCTGAGTCCGCAGAAGATCAACGAAATTTTAAACGAGATCAAGAAGACGGATATGAGTAGAGTGATTTTTAAGAATTCTCAGATGTATAAATACTTTCCAAAGTATTACAGCACAGAACAGATGAAAGAAGAAATCATAGAACTTTTGGAAAAAGAAAGCAAACGCAAAGAAAGACAGAGAAAACGGGAGGAAAAAAAGAATGGGTACGGATGTGTATTCTCATATTATTGATGACGACCGCAGGAAGAATGCAGAGCTCTTTGAAGAAGCTTTTTACGAGAAAAAAGATCTGAATCCGAGTATGCATGCCCATGCTGCCGGCAAGACTGTTGAACTTCCAACGGATGTTGATGCGGAATTATTAGTCAAGGTTCTTTCCAATCCGGAAATGGCAGCACTTTTATCTACCTTGGCTAAATCCTTGGAGAAAAAATAGAGAGAAAGAGTTTGATTGTTATATGTGGTGAAATGGTAGCCATGTTGGCTACCAATGATGATAAAAAAAATCTATTCTACTGGCATCGTCCCCATCATTTAAAAAGAGTTGATAAAACTGGAAATCCACAATACAAAATGATATTCTTTTTTTTCTGGATGTTTCTGTGATATACTTATACGCGGTCGTATCAGACCGGAAAGGAAATATTATGTTACAAAAATCATATGTTTTTTTCAGGAAAGAAACCGTTTTGTCAATTGCAGTGATCCTGGCGCTTCTTTCTATGTTCTGGGTCAGACCGGATAAGGCTTATTTTACTTATATCGATTTCAGGACTCTCGGGCTCCTCTTCTGTTTGATGGCAATTGTAGCTGGTTTGAAGGCTGTTGGTGTTTTTGATATACTCGCCAAAAAATTGCTGATGGGAACATCGGGAACTGTGGGTGTGATCAGGCTGTTGGTACTCTTATGTTTCTTCCTGTCAATGGTGATCACCAATGATGTGGCATTGATTACTTTTGTTCCTCTTGCACTGATCATTGTGCATAAACTGCCAAAGGAACTGGGCAATTACTGGCTTCTTAAAATAGTAGCCATGCAGACAATCGCTGCTAATCTCGGAAGTATGCTCACACCAATCGGAAATCCGCAGAACCTTTATCTATATGCCAGAGCAGGGATGTCCGCGGCAGAATTAATAACCCTGATGCTTCCCTATTCCGCCACAGCACTTATCCTTCTTCTGATATGGATACAGGTAGCCGCTGCCAAAGCACCTCACGTATGCGGTTCCGAAAAAGATAAAACTCTTTTGGGATTCTCTGACAGAAAAGAACTTAACATGGAATACCTGGCCGCTTACCTGATCTTATTTACAATCTGCCTGCTCACTGTTGCACGTATCATTCCATACCAGATTCCTCTTGTATTGGTTCTTATATATATGCTGCTAAGAAACAGGGAAAATATAAGCAGGGTGGATTACTCCCTGCTTGCCACCTTTATCGCATTATTTATTTTTATCGGCAACCTTGGAAGGATTCCGCAATTCAGCAGTTTTCTGGAAAGAATCATGGCAGGAAGGGAAACACTTACTGCTGTTCTTGCCAGTCAGATTATGAGCAATGTTCCCGCTGCGCTTCTTTTATCCGGCTTTACAGATAATTATCGGGCTTTAATTGTCGGAACCAATATTGGAGGTCTCGGCACTCTGATTGCATCCATGGCAAGCCTGATAAGTTTCAAATATATTGCAAAAGAAAACAGGAATCTGAGAGGGAAGTATTTGGGAATATTCACAGCCTCCAATATTATATTCATGATATTCATGTTAATATTGTATTTTTTTCTTAGATAAAGGTTTTCCCGGAATTACAAAAGCTATAGCAATTCTTTCTTCGCAAAAAATTCTCCGCGGCACTCTCCCATCCTGGAAGAAAAAGCAAAAGAGCAGGGAAATAGTATTCGATTAAAAGAATGATGGGTGGCAGAGTCATTGAAGCAAATACAGATTTTATAGATAACCTATCTGCCGTCTGCCGCCTGCCAGCGTATGAATGATAAGAAAAGATTGCGAACCGCTTGCAATTTGCAATCAAGCAAAATATAATGAAGAAAAAAAGGAGGCGATATCTATGGCAAGAACAGCAAATGTATTTGCACGTGTTGAGCCTGAAGTGAAAGAACAGGCAGAGCAGGTGCTTGATAGACTTGGAATTCCAATGTCCAATGCGGTAGGAATGTTTCTGAGACAGATTGTACTCCAGAGAGGAATTCCTTTTGAAATAAAACTTCCAGCTTATGAGGAGCCTGTTGCATATGGCTCTCTGACAAAGGAACAGTTCAATGCAGAAATAGAAAAAGGCATGGAAGATATTAGGGCTGGCAGAGTGTATTCAGCGGATGAAGTTGAAGCAGAAATGAAGCAGAAATTTGGTATATGAAATATAAAGTGATGTATACAGCCGGGGCCAAAAGAGATTTAAAAAATATTTTCAGATATCTCCCAGCTGATATATATAGTTAATAAAGAGAGGTGCATATGCTATGCCAGGTATACTCGTGGTTGAAGATGATGAAAATTTAAATCGTGGAATTACATTCTCACTGAAAAAATCCGGATATGAGGTTTTTTCAGCAGAATCAATGGAAAAAGCGAAAAGAATTGCAAGTGATCATAATGTGGATGTTACCATTTGTGATGTGAATCTTCCGGATGGGAATGGACTGGAATTTGTAAGGTGGATGAGATGCAGTCAAAATACATACATTATCTGCCTTACGGCACTAGATCAGGAGATGGATCAGGTTATGGGATATGAAGCAGGGGCAGATGATTATATTACAAAGCCGTTTAGTCTTTCGGTACTTCTTTTGAAAATAGAAGCACATTTCCGCCGCAGACAGGAGAAAACGGAAGCCGGAAAGATGATTTCGGGAGATATCGTATTTATCACAGGAGAAATGAAAGTTTTGATAAAGAGTCGTGAAATCAGTCTGACAAAAACGGAGTTGAAAATGCTGACTTTTTTTCTTCAGAATCCAAAACAGATTCTTTCAAAAACACAAATATTGGAAAATGTGTTTGATCTGGAAGGGGATTTTGTGGATGAAAATACAATCGCTGTCAATATCAGAAGACTCCGTGAGAAAATTGAAGACAATCCGGCTGCACCGGTCTATATAAAGAATATCAGAGGACTTGGATATATATGGAATCAGGAGGTAAGGCAGTGACAAAAAGATATCACAGGAAACTCACATCAGCCTTGTCGTTGGTATTACCTGTCATATTATTGTTTGCAATATTAAATTGCTTTACCACGTATGTGTTTTATGAAGATTACAAATATAAAATGAATCTTATGACAGAGATTGCTGCAAAGGAAGAATTTTCCGGGCTGGATGCTGTTTCGGAATTGCTTAAGGATAAGGATATTGAAACTAACGAACAGGGAAGGCGATTATTGGAGCAATATGGATACTGGGGGAATAAAGGAAATGCATTTTATTCGCAATTCCGGCATCAGGTTATGGTGACCGGTGCTGTAAGCACTGTGATATGCGCGCTTCTTTTGACTTTTTTACTTTATTGGAAGAAAAAAGAAGATGCGTGTCATCAGAAAATATTAGACCAGTTGGAAGAAATTCTGATCAGATTCCGTGAAAATAAATTTGATGATTTACTGAAAACGGAAAATTACGCAGAACTGGAAAAATTGAATGACCAGCTTGAAGCAATCGGACATCATATTCAGTTGATAAAGGAAGAAGCAAGGGCAGAAAAGGAGAACACGAAAGAAATGGTTTCTGATATTTCTCACCAGTTAAAGACACCGGTTGCAGCTTTGGATACATGTTTTAGTGTGCTGATGCAGAATGACTTAAGTGCCACAGAACAGGAGGAGTTTCGTATCCGTTGTCGGAGTGCTCTGGATGGACTGGAGACATTATTGCAGTCGCTTCTTGAAATATCCAAGATGGAAACTGGACTGATTCAGATGAATAAGAAAAAACTTCCGCTTATGGATACTGTCATATCTGCTGTGAACCGCACTTATCCTAAAGCGGATGAGAAAGAAATTGAATTCGTTTTTGACTATGAAAAAGAGCTGGAAACATGCACGATTATGCAGGATAAAAGGTGGCTTGGTGAAGCTGTGATCAACGTTCTGGATAATGCGGTCAAGTACAGTCCGTGTGGTTCAAAAATATTTATCCGGTTACAAAAAAGAAACGATCTTGTAAGAATGGAAATTGAGGACCAGGGAATTGGTATTCCGCAGAATGAGTATCACAAAATTTTTCAACGATTTTACAGAGGAAGTTCCAGGGAGGTCATGGAAAAGAGTGGTACAGGAATCGGACTTTTTCTATCGAGAGAAATTATCGAAAAACACGCAGGTACGATTACGGTAACCTCCGGCAAAAAGAAAAAAGGAAGCACGTTTGTGATTCAATTACCATATGTTAGTTAAATTTTAAATGAGCAGAAATCTTACAATTCTGTAAGACTTCTGCTCGTTTTTGAAAGTGAAATGAAAGATTATCCTGATACAATTTGGATGTAGGTTGAAAAATGACCAAATATATAAACAGGCAAAGAAAGCGTGTTGAAAAGGTACGTTTTACAGAATTGAAAAGGAGGTAGCACATTGAGTGTAATATTAGAAACCAAGCAGCTTTGTAAGTTTTATGGCGCAGGTGAGAATCAGGTCAAAGCGGTCAATCAGGTGGACATTCAGATTGAACAGGGAGAATTTGTCGCAATTGTTGGAAAGTCAGGTTCCGGCAAAAGTACATTACTTCATATGCTTGGAGGGCTTGACACCCCAACAAAAGGCAGTGTTACTTTAGCAGGAAAAGATTTATACAGGATGAAGGAAGATGCCCTTGCTGTTTTCCGCAGAAGAAAAATCGGATTTGTTTTTCAGGCATTTAATCTGGTTTCATCTGTTAATGTCTGGGAAAATATTGTACTGCCACTGGGGCTGGATGGAAGAAAAGTGGATGAAGCGTATGTAAATGATATTATTGCAACTCTGGGGATTGAAAAGAGGATTTACAATCTGCCAAATCAGTTATCCGGAGGACAGCAGCAGAGAGTAGCAATTGCAAGAGCACTGGTGAATCGTCCGGAAATTATATTTGCAGATGAGCCGACAGGAAATCTTGATTCCAAGACCAGTGATGAGGTGATCGCCCTGCTTAAGATGACAGCAAAAAAATATGGACAGACAATTGTAATGATTACCCATGATGACGAAATTGCACAGGTCGCTGACCGTATTCTGGTGATTGAGGACGGACAGGTGGTGGATTTCAGATGAAGACAATAAGCAGGATTGCATATAGCAATGACAAAAAGAACAAGACAAGAAGTATACTGATTATGATGTCCATATGTCTGACTACGATGCTGCTTGTGATTATCAGTACTGTGGGAAATGGAATGATACGTTTGCAGAAAAGTCAGGCGGCAGGCTCATATGGAAGCAATTATGGTCTGTTTGTCGCAGCAGATGCCTCGCAGTTAAAGGAAGTGGAACGCAGAGCTGAGATATCTGATATCGGCATCATGTGTACGGAGGGCATCCTGAAAGGAAATGAAAATGGCGGCTTTGTCAGTGCGGATGAAACGGTCAGGAAAATGCTTCCCTATAATCAGGAATATGTGTTGAAGGAAGGTACCTATCCGGAAAAGGCGCAGGAAATTGCCGCAGGACGCGCTTTCTTTGATGCAGTGGGATACCATGATGTAAAGGTCGGAGACACCGTAACATTGGAGTACCGTTCCGGCATGCAGTCGGAATACGCACCGGTGGAATTTACTGTCAGCGGGATTTTATATGACCGGAATGAATATACCATCGAGGCTTCCTATGTTGTATTCGGTTCGCAGGATTTTTGTAATGAGCGTGTTGCGGAGGGTGACAGGCAATATAATATCTATTTTACCTTGAGCGATTCTGCAAATGTATCTATGAATAATGTTGCGCCTGTTATAAAAGAAATCGCGGATTCCTGCGGCATTGACCAGAAAAACGTGATCATCAATGACCTCTACCTGCAGTGGGTATTGCAGCCGAGCTATGAAATGATTGTGGTTTGTGGAACCCTGATCCTCGGAATCGTGCTGTTTTCCGTTGTGGTCATTTATAATATCTTCCAGGTCGGGATCGCCCAGAAGGTTCAGGAGTACGGAAAAATCAAGGCGCTGGGTGCAACCAGAAAGCAGATGAAGCAGTTGATCTTTCGTGAGGGCATTCTTCTGACGGTTCCTTCGATACCGCTGGGGCTGCTGTTTGGTTTCCTGATTGCAAAAGTCAGCTTCAACTGGCTGGTGGAGCAGGGAAATCTGGTATCGTCCGGAATCAAGAACCATCAGGTGCCTCTGTTTTCACTGACAATTATGCTCATCTGCATTTTTGTATCATTTCTTACGGTCGTTTTGGCTCTGCGCAAACCCATGAAAATTGTTTCCCGGATTTCACCCATCGAAGCGACACGGTATCTTGACGGCTCCAAAACGCAAAAACAGGGCAGACGAAAAGGCAGAAAAGATGTCACCGTTTTCTCCATGGCAATGGCAAATGTGACAGGCAATCCGAAAAGAACCATTGCTACGATTCTTACCATGGGGCTTTCCTGTGTATTGTTTGTAATTATCTCTAATTATGTTGGGAATATTGACACGGAGCACGAGGCGCGGATTGCAATCAACCATGGACAATTTGAGTTGCAGCTGGATTATTCCCAGAATTATGATGAAGCCTATTCGGAGAATAATCTGGACACAATCCTACAGAACAACCCACTGAATGATTCTTTGATTAAAGAAATCAAATCCATCCCCGGTGTAACGGATGTACTGACGAGAGAAATCGTCTCTGCAGATTTGAACGGAACAAAATTTCCGGTTGCAATCGTAAATCAAGAGGATTTTGAAATGATGCGCGGGGATGGCGATATCGGTTCCATGGACTATGCACAGGCTGTCAAAAACGGGGATGTTTTCTTTGGCTGGTCCATGTGGATGGAAACTGACGGGTATTCTGCGGGTGCACCGATTACATTCAACTTTGATAACGGAAGCGGAACCTATACCTATCATGGAAAAATCGCAGGCTCCTTTGTAAACGCGGACACTTATCTGGTCATTCCGGAAGAAGTATACCGCTCTGTAAATCCAAAAGGGACATCTTATGGATACCTGTGGGTGGATTGTGCTAAAAAAGATGTGGCATCTGTAGAGCAAAGCCTGAATGACCTGCTCTCCGATACTTCTCATATCAAGCTGAACACCTATCACGCAGAATTGCAAACCGCAGAATACGCAAGCCGTATGATGAAGCTTGGCTGCTATCTGTTCATGGCAATTGTCGGTCTCATTGGGTTTATGAATCTGGCAAACACCATGATCATCAATATCACCACGAAGAAGCAGGAATACGGTGTGCTGCAAGCGGTAGGCATGACCAATAAGCAGTTGAATCTGAGCTTACAAATACAGGGCTTGATTTTTACGGTTGGCACCATCTGCGTCGCACTTGCTGCCGGTCTGCCCCTTGGCTATGCACTGTTTTCCTATGCGAAGCATAATGGGATTTTTGGAATGAACGTTTATCACGTTCCTCTTATCCCGATTCTTGTTATGATTCTTCTGGTTGGTATTCTACAAATTGTGCTTTCCTGTGTTTTAAGCAGTAATCTGAAAAAGGAAACGCTGGTAGAAAGAATAAGGTATCAGGGATAGCAAGTATTGCTGGTATATCCTCAGTATCATAGTGGCGATAACGAGTACAGCTATTGCAATTTACTTTGGGGAATGGATAAAATCAGTTATTCCTATAGATCTCATTATGTTGTTGCTACTGGTACATATGGTTTATATCGAAATCAGATGTTATGTGAAAGAACGGGGACATTATTAGGGAATAAATAGGATATTGAGAAAACGATGATGTAAACTGTCGTTTTCTCAATTTTTTATATGTTTAAAATACAGCTTGATGAACTTGCCTGTATTCTCTTGGGCTACAAAGATAAAATTCTTTGAATTTTTTTGTATAGTATGCGGGCGAATCAAAACCACATTCCTCTGCCACAATAGAAATGTTTTTATCCGGGTATTCCGTTAGTACAGATGCACTTCGGATCAATCTGTATTTTAACAGATATTGGATAGGAGATTCTCCTGTGATTTTTTTGAAACAACGAAGATTTTCTCTTTCACTGATATTTACAATTTCAGCAATATTAGAAAGAGTAATATTTTCCGGATAATGTTGTTCTATAAAAGATAAGGAAGAGGATTTTTCGAGAGGATTTTTTGATTATAGATAAGTAGAAAAAGATTCAAATCCTGTGTATAATTAAAAGATAAAGATAGAGACAACTCGAAATTTAAAGAGGAGGAATAATGCAATGAACTTCTTTGAAAATACTCGTAAGCCACAAGGCTTCGGCGGAAAATTGATGACGAAGATGATGAACATCGGTCACGCCAAGTTATCACAATGGGGATTCTCAAATATCTCAGTGAATCCGGACGCTGCGGTACTGGATGTTGGTTGCGGAGGCGGTGCAAATATTGTAGCCTGGTTGGGTAAATGCGGAAATGGACATGTGACAGGAATGGATTATTCGAGGGTCAGTGTGGCAGAATCTCAAAAACTGAACGCCGCCGCCATTAAACAAGGAAAATGTTGCGTGGTTCAAGGTGATGTATCTGCTATTCCTTTTCCTGATGCGGTTTTTGATTATGTTTCTGCTTTTGAGACAGTTTACTTCTGGCCGGGATTGAAAAAATGTTTTTTTGAGGTAAATCGAGTTCTGAAAAACGGAGGGACATTCCTGATTTGTAACGAATCTGACGGAACGAATGACGCAGATGAAAAATGGACAAAGTTGATTGATGGTATGAAGATTTACACATCTGATCAACTCATTGCTGCTTTGAAAGAAGCAGGTTTTACAGAGATAAAAACGTATTCAAATACAAAAAATCATTGGATAAGTATTGTTGCAACGAAATAGCCAATTTCCCGTTTATTGGGAAGTCGCAGAGAACGAAAAATCTGAATTTAACGCTTGAAAAAAGGAGAAATAAACATGGCAAAGAAAGAAGAAAGATTTGAAGTTACATTTAGAGACGGAAGTCAGCTTAAGGATGAAGGAGTTCGCCAAATCCTTGTAGATAAGGAGACTGGGGTTAACTATCTTTGTTGGAAATCTGGATATGGAGCGGCTATTACACCTCTTCTGGATTCAGAAGGAAAAGTCATAGTTACAAAGTAAAATCGGAGTTTGAAGCGGAGGTATGTATTATGAATATAGGATTTTGGTCGTGTATAATTTTGGTAATACCATTTCTGATTATAGGTGTGTTATTTGCGATTTTTAAGGAAAAAGCAGCAAAATTTGTTTCAGGATTTAATTCATTTTCTAAAGAAGAACAGGCATTGTATAATAAAGCTCATATCTCTCGTGATATAAGAAATCAGTGCTTTATGTGGGCTATTATAATGTTGGCAGGAGCATTATTATCCTGCTTTTTAACCCCATATATAGCTATACCAACCTATATTATTTGGTTAGTTCTGTTTTTTAGAGAAGTCCACTTTGATAATCATAAAGCGTTTGAAAAATATTTATTAAAGTAAATTCAAGTTTGACGGACGGATGATTTACAGAAAAAATGTCAGAATAGATAAACGGCAGGTGGTCATGTATGTAACAAGTATCAAAGACTACCTGCTTTTCTATGAAAAGATAGTTAATTGGTTATCAACTGCATAGAAATGTGAAAATACACATAAAATAGTAATGGATATTGATTAAATAAATCCTAGATGATATAATTCAATTACTAAAAAATGTGTAATTTTACAAAAACAAGGAGTTGAACTCATGGAGATTAAAAGAGATGCATACCTTGAACAGTTAAAGATAAGAAAAGATAATGGGATGATAAAGATTATCACGGGAATCAGGAGATGTGGGAAATCATTCCTGTTATTTGTATTGTTTAAGAAATATTTATTGGAGAGTGGTGTAGATAATGACCATATCATTGAGATTGCTTTGGATGGCATTGAAAATGAGGAGCTGAGAGATCCAAAGAAGTGTTACCAGCATATTAAAGATGCAATGAAAGATGACCAGAAATATTATCTGCTTTTGGACGAAGTACAATTTATGTCACGATTTGAGGAAGTGCTGAATAGCCTGCTTCGAATCAGCAATATTGATGTATATGTGACTGGAAGTAACTCTAAGTTTTTATCCAGCGATATTGTAACTGAATTTAGAGGCAGAGGAGATGAGATAAGAATATATCCGTTGTCCTTCGCAGAGTTCTATGCGGCTTTCGATGGAGATTATGATGATGCTTGGGAGGAATATATGATATATGGTGGTTTACCACAGGTGCTACAGTTTTCTGTGGAACGCCAAAAGGCTGAGTATCTAAAAAACATTTTCACAAATGTTTATATTAAGGATGTTGTAGAACGAAACAAGCTGCGAAATGTTGATGAGATTGATACTTTAGTAGATATCCTTGCTTCTGCGATAGGAGCTCCTACTAACCCAACTAAAATATCAAATACGTTTAAAAGTGAACGAGGCATCAATTACAGCAATAAGACCATATCCAACCATATAGATTATCTTGTGGAGGCATTTTTGATTTCTAAAGCTGACAGATATGATATTAAAGGTAGAAAATATGTGGGAGCAAATCTGAAATACTATTTTTCAGATGTGGGACTTAGAAATGCAAGATTGAATTTTAGACAGCAGGAACCTACTCATATCATGGAAAATATTGTTTACAATGAGCTGCTTATCAGAGGTTATAATGTGGATGTTGGTATTGTAGAGGCGTATGCGAAAAATGATGAAGGAAAAACAACTCGAAAGCAGTTTGAAGTTGATTTTGTGGTCAATCAGGGTAGTCAGAGATATTATATTCAGGTGGCTTATGATATGACCTCTGAGGAAAAGCAGAAGCAGGAATTTAATTCATTTAGAAATATCCCTGATTCATTTAAAAAGATCGTGGTAGTAAACGGAACAAAAAAGCCTTGGAGAAATGAGGAAGGCTTTGTAATCATGGGAATGAAGTATTTTCTGCTTAATGCGGATAGTTTGGAGTTTTAGAAATATTGCTGGGATATTGCCAACGAAAAGTAATTATAGATAGTTTGTCAGACCGGTACCGGATGGATACTATGAGATCATATCCGGCCACAGAAGAAAACATGCCGCGGAGAAACTGGGATACCGAAAAGTACCGGTGATTATCCGGGTATTAAGTGAAGATGATTCCATTTTAAGCATAGATGAAGACAGACGGCGCAATGCGACACTGTTGGAAGATTCCTTTTATAACAGGAAGAATCTGAATCCACAGATCCATGATACAGAATTCTTTGCTGATCTGGAAACCTGGCAGAGGAAGCAAAGGCGGCGGGGGTACAGCTGTGCCTGGCACAGATCGAATATCCGCAAAAATAGAAGTAAAATATGTGTAGATTTCAAAAAAAATTATTGACGAGAGGAAAACCACGTGGTATGTTTTTTTGAAAAAAGAGATTATTTTAAAGGCAAACCTGTTGAAAAGCAGGGTCGCAAAGCCAGAAGGGACTAAAGTCAGAAAGTTTGACCATGTCAGCCGGTTGCCACTGTTTCCATATCATCATAATATATGGAAAAGATGTTTGAACAAAAGAATTTCCGATACCTTTTATACTATATAGATGTGTGATTTTAAAAAAATATAGTAGGGACACTGGCAGATTTTGGCAAGTGTCCTTTTTGTATGCAAAAATGGGTAACAAAACTAGCAGGGACAGGTTTTTTGTATACAGATAAAAGCAAGATGAAAAAGGCATAAGACGGAGAGAGGATTTTTATAAAATGAAAATTTATGAAGACAAAATATATTCCTTAGGTGAGACTGTAACGGGGCAGACACAGGCCATGTCACAGGCCGTACAGAAAACACTGGAAAATAATGGCGGGGTAGGTATAATGACAGGATCTTATGACCAAAACCTGTCTATTTTGTCTGTGAATAATCTGCTGTTGCATAGTACAGGGTATACATTTGACACTTTCATGGAACAGACAAAAGGCTCGTTGAGAAACTTCTTTTATGACGAGGAAGATATACTGGAGCGAGACCGTTTTTTGCAGCTTCACGGAACAGGGGAAGCACAGATCCTTGCAGCAGACGGTACAGTGAAAAATGTACGGCTTTGTAAAGAGGATGCGACAGATGAGGCGGGCAGACAGATCTGGGTTATGTCCGTACAGGTCAACTGAGATCATGTAAATTTGACACTGCTCAATGAGGCTATCTATTCCGGCTTCTGGTATTTTGACTGTGACGAAAACAGTGAGATTGTGAATGCAAACTGGAGTCATGAATTCCGAAAAATGCTTGGCTATCATGACACTCTGGACTTTCCGAATAAACTGGAATCCTGGTCAGATCTTCTGCATCCACAGGATAAAGAAAGAGTAATGGTGCAACTTCAGGCAGCAATTAAGGATAAGACGAACCAGATAAAATACCAGGTAGAGTATCGTATGAGAATGAAGGATAATCAATACCAGTGGTTTCGGGCATCGGCAGAAGTAATACGCCGTCTGGATGGTTCTGCCAGCAGGATTGCCGGGATTTTTATTAACATTGATGGGGAGAAAAAAGAAATCATGCAGGCACAAAAATCTGCTGCTTTTCACCGGGCTTTTACGAAAGCAGATTTGTGCGAGTATTATGTGAATCTGGAAGCGAATACTTTTGATACCTTTAAGGTTGAACCGTCCCTGATGACCGTCTTTGAACAGAGTCATACGTGGGATGAATTGATCCGGCATTTTGTGGATTCCTATGTTGTGGAGACAGATAAGAAGGCGGTATCCTCTTTTTACGACCGTGGTTATATTGCAGAAAGGCTGAAGGGGCTGGAAACCGAATTGGCTTTAGAGTGCCGTATCACTCTGAATGGAGAAGAACGATGGGTCCGCAATGTGGTTATACGTGGCGAAATAGAGGATTCAGAATATGCCATGATCTTTCTGCGTGATATCACAGAGGCAAAGGTAGAGAGCACACGGCATCTGCAGATGGCAGCGGATAATGCTTCCATGGAGCAGCTGATTCAGAGTATTGTGCGTCTGGTTGACCGCTTTGTTGTCTGTGATCTGGAAAATGACAGATATGAATTCTACAATCTGAATGGACAGATGATATATAAACCTCTGGGATTTTATCATGATTTTCAGATGCAGGTTCTTGAAAAATATAAGACACTGGAACCATTGGAAGCTATAGATATCCTGATAGCTCCGGATAATATTCGGAAAAAACTGAAAAGTGAAAATGATATTTATAAGTTTGAGTATTGCAGCCTGGATGAAAAGACTTATAAAATCGCTTCTTATATTCCCTTGGAATGGAAGAATGGAAAGCTGGAAAAGGTATTGCTGGCATCCATGGATGTGACACAGGAGAAGAAAGCAGAGATTGAATCCCGTCAGGCACTGAAAGAGGCTTACCGGTCCGCAGAAAATGCAAATCGTGCGAAAACGGAATTCCTTTCCAATATGTCCCATGATATCCGGACACCAATGAATGCCATTGTGGGTCTGACGGCAATCGCAGGAGCAAATATTGAGAGTCAGGACAGAGTGATTGAATGTCTCAGCAAGATTACAGAATCAAGCCGTCATCTGCTGGGACTGATCAATGAAGTGCTGGATATGGCACGTATCGAAAGCGGAAAAATGACGCTGGCACAGGAAGATTTCAATCTGTCAGATCTGGTAGATAATCTTATTACACTTACGAAACCGGTGCTTGATGAACATAAACATAATTTTGATATACACATCAATCATATTGAACATGAGGCTGTCTGTGGTGACAGCTTGAGGATTCAGCAGGTATTTGTGAATCTGATGAGTAATGCGATCAAGTATACACCGGATGGTGGAAATATTACTTTTTCGATAGAGGAAAAGCCCAATGGATTTTCAGAACTTGGATGCTATGAATTTACGATTGAGGATAATGGAATCGGTATGTCACCGGAATTCCAGAAAATCATGTTTGATCCTTTCAGCCGTGCAGATGACCACCGGACAACCAGAGTCCAGGGAACCGGTCTTGGAATGGCAATCAGCAGAAATATTGTGAACCTGATGAATGGTAATATTAAAGTGGACAGTACCTTACATAAGGGAACCAGAATTACGGTAACAATTTATCTGGAGCTTCAGGAAAAAGAAAAAGAACAGGACAAAAATCTGATGAATCTGCCGGTTCTGGTAGTGGATGATGATAAGACATGCTGTGAAAGTACAGTTGCCACACTGAAGGAAATCGGTATTATGGGTGAATGGGTTCTCTCTGGCAGGGAAGCGGTTGAGCGCTGTTATGCACGGCATGAGTTGAAAGATGATTACTTTGCTGTTATTTTAGACTGGAAGATGCCGGATATGGATGGTATAGAGACTGCCAGACAGATCCGGAAACGGATAGGAAAAGAGATCACCATCATTGTATTGACATCTTATGAATTCAGCGAGATTGAAGAAGAAGCAAAGGCGGCGGGCATAGATGCTTTTATTGCAAAACCGCTGTTCCGTTCCCGGCTGACAGCAACACTACGGCAGTTTACCTCAGGCAGAAAAGAAAAAACAGCAAGAAATTATCTGGAGAAGTTGTCAGAATCAGACTACACAGGAAAAAGGATTCTGCTGGTTGAGGATAATGAGTTGAACAGAGAAATTGCTGGTGAATTTTTGCAGATGACAGGGGCAGAAGTGGAAACAGCAGAAAATGGAAAAATCGCAGTTGAAAAAGTGGAAGCTTCTCCGGAAGGATTGTATGATCTTGTTTTTATGGATATCCAAATGCCTGTCATGAATGGTTATGAGGCAACTGCAGCAATCAGGAGCCTTCCGGGTGAAAAGGGAAAACTGCCTATTGTTGCCATGACTGCCAATGCTTTTGCAGAAGATGTACAGTTGGCCAAAAATACAGGCATGAATGGACATATCGCGAAACCGCTGGATATGAATAAGCTGAATGATGTTCTGGAAAACTGGCTGTAATTGCTTTCCTGGATGCATGGCAGATAATAGCGATGTAAAACTGCACGAAGATTTGTAGGAATAAAAAGACAGAGCATATAAAGTTGTTATACGCTCTGTTTTTTGCAATATTTTATCTTGCGAATTTATCATTGTAACGAATATGCATATCTTCCCAATCCATGAACAATACATAAAATACTTTCCCGTATTGCGGGCTCTCTACAATTCTTCCATGATCAAGAACAGAAAAATAAGTTCCGTCAGCTTTTCGAAGATGAAAGTGAACATAGTCATTTTCATTACCATTGTCAATCTGTTCCCAGATACTTGATTCTATCTGTTGCTGTTCATCTTCACGAATCAAGTTGCGAAAACTTTTCTTAGTAAGTCTGAACAGTTCATCTATATCTTTATATCCAGACATATGAAGAAATTCATCATTTGCAAAAAATAGTTCATCATCTTCTTTGTCAGCTCTGTATATAACGAATGCACCTGGAAGATGTTCCGCGATATCCTTGAATGCGAATCCAAGTTGTTTGCGGGCACCTGACCGAAGACCTTCCCTGTAGGCCATACATCCATTTTTACCATGAAGCTTTATCTCATAAAGAGCTGCATCTGCGCAGCGCATGAGCTGTGAACGATTGGATGCAAAAGTTGGATATTCTGCATATCCTAGAGAAATATAAAATACATGTTCCTTACCATGGTATGAGAATGATTTAGGAAGTTTGGTAAATTGCTGTAGCTGTACATCTGCTTCTTTAAAGGTACAATTTGGTAAAAGAATGCAGAATTCATCACCACCATTTCTTCCTAGTAATGCATCGGATGGGAAAAAAGCCTTCATGCTGTCTGCAAGATTTTTTAATGCCCTGTCTCCGTAATTATGTCCATAGATATCATTAATAAACTTGAAATCATCGATATCAAAGAGCGCGGCCACAAAATGTGCTTTTGGATTTTTTTGAATCATTTTTTCTGCAAATTCATCAAATCCATAGCGGTTATAAATATTTGTAAGAGAATCTGTGTGCGCCAGTATCTGAAACTTTTTCTTATGTTCTTTTGCTACTAACCATACTCTGGTAAGAACTGACAGGAGAAGGGTTATTGTAAGGAACATTCCGATGATGATTATCAGTAGTGTGGCGTTTCTCCATCCACTTTTAGGACTTACTTCAAATTTCCAGTTTTCATCGCCTATTGAAAAAGTATAAGAAACAGGATGATTTATTTGCCCATCTGATTGATAAACCACTTTATAAGTATCACTCCATGGAGCGTCTGTTTTTGAAATTTTGTATTCGTATCCAAAATTTGAAAGTGCACTGATTGAATCTGAAAAAATATCCGGAACACGCAGGATAACAATAGTAAATCCCCAGAAATACTCATGTCCGTTTTTATCTTTCAGGTATACGGGATTGCGGACTGCAATTCCATATCCTCCCTGGTTTAATTTGAAGGGGCCCTGCGTAATGATTGTATGGTTGTCTCTTGCGTAACAGGAAATTTTTCCACGGTCTTTATCATGGATCAAATCAATCTTACCTGCCTCATTTTCATTTGCCGGATAAATATCTGTAACAACACCATTAGGAGCGAGCTGTACACTTTCAATAGAATCAGACATAAGATTTCCTGCAATTGTTTCAAACTGATGGATTTCGCCATCTTCACTTATTAAGATTTGCTTCAAGGTATCTGTGATCTCAATTCCATTTGTAATTTCATTCTTTATTTGTTCGCCATAGGTGGTTACGTTTAATTGTGCTGTTATGTGTCTCTGCTCTTTTTCGTGGGTGTCTGTTTTGTATACAATCAAACTAATAAGGCATATGCCCAGTAAAAAAGTGATAAGAGGCACAAGTGTTTTCTTTTTCACTTGGTTCACCTCATTTTGTCCATGGGAATTTTTATAATAAAGCATTATATCACAGAAGTTGAAAAACAGAATAAGTTTTATGAAAAAAAAGAACTGTGCAAAATCTTTATACATCTATGACAGAAGAATGTATATCGATACTGTAGACGGCGACGTTTCTGGAAGATAATCATTCATATCATAGTCCACTTTTATCAGGTTTCTGCTGTAACCACAAAACAATGTAGCTATCAGAAACAACACCATAATCACATAGCGATATTTGATTACACCACTGTAAAATTTTTTCATGTCTTCCTCCCACTGTCAATTTCGATATCTATATCTATAGATTACTCTGCAGTATTGTTGGCTTTTTAACCGAGATATCGTATTTATTTGACATTTGTCTTCTAATTTATCAGGATAAGTATATGGAGCAAAAAAGCAACGTACAATTAAATAGCAAATGTAAAATAATTGACATCTCTCAAAAATATTCTTGCAGAGGAAATCCAAATTTCCTTTTTGGAGAAACTACACAGAATAGATGCGGTAAAACTCCGGAAAGATATTGTGCCACAGGTTGCAGCTGCTTACTATTCAGGTGGTATTATCCAGATTTTACGTTACTGGGTTATTTCAAGTTCGCAGGGACGACAAGCGGCTCAGTATGATATTTAATTAAATATTGCAATGAAAAGATCATTTACCGTAAACAAGTAGTAGATGGTCTTTTTTATATTTTTTTGTGAACAAGTAGAGACTTATAGCCGGAAATCTATGTTTTATCATAATCTGTGAAATAAGATGGGTTAATTCTTCGATTTACATGTTTTTTAAGGTGTAATGGCATGGTATTATGGTACTTATAAAGAACATATTATGTCTGTTGGAGAGAGCGGTGAAAAGTTATGAAGCTATTATTTAAACAATTGTTTGATGTTAAGCATTCAGTAATAAGCTTGGTATAAAGAACACATCCAAATATTTATCAGAAAAAGAACAGAAAAAATGAAAGACGCATATCAGAATGAGTTTCAGAAGGAGAAAAAAATGTTATCGTTATTATTTGCAATTTGTATGATTTGGTTTGTTGGAAAATTTTTTATATTTGGATTAAAAGCATCCTGGGGAATTATGAAATTACTTTGTACAGTTATTTTCTTCCCGGTTATATTGATAGGTATGGTTGTAGGTGGACTGATGTACATTGCTTTTCCATTATTGATCATTGGTGGCATTATAGCATTGGTGACGTCACATTCATAATGGATCAGGAGGTAGAAAACGAATGGGATATGATATTGAAAAAGAAAAAAGAGAAGCAATTGAAGCTGGGCGTAGAGCTTTGAACAGTCTTCAGACAGCAAAAGAAAATCTAAACAGTGCAAAGAACTGGGGACTGGCAGATATGTTTGGCGGTGGCTTTTTCACTACGATGTTAAAACATTCTAAAATGGATCAGGCCAAACGGAATATGGAACAGGCAAAGTATGATCTTCGTAATTTCAGTAGAGAATTAAATGATGTAAATATGGTATGTAACTTGAATATCGATACTGGAGATTTTCTTTCTTTTGCGGATTATTTCTTTGATGGCTTTATTGTGGACTGGGTGGTTCAGGATAGAATCAATAATGCAAAAAGACAGGTAGAAGAAGCAATTCGAAGAACAGAAAGTATCGTAAATCAATTACAGCGTATGTAAAGGAAAAGGCAATGAGTCAGAAATGGTTCATTGCCTTTTGTCGCGTTATGGATTATTTCAATTTTTCTTTCTCGGCATTTAAGAGCTCAAGATTAAGCCCCTGTTCTCCGGCGGTCTTATCTACCCAAAGATTCAAAGAGTCTATGGCTAAAGAAATTTCATCAAGTTTTTTACTAATATAAGCAAAATCTTTCATTTCATCATCGCTGATCTTACCGTCACGGGCAATCTGGATCAGACGACCGGTAAGAGGATTGATTTCATTTAGACTGGCAATTGTCTCCAAAATGATATTTGACAGATCGGTCACTTCTACTTCTGGAACATAACGGTGGCCGATTTCGCATTTGTGAGAGCAATAATAATTGCAAAGCTCTGGTCTTTTATAGGCATCTGCCATCTGGAGGATATCATAAGGCGTAGGTTCTTGTGTTTCATATTCAAATTTTTCAATTTTTGAATATGAGACGGCATCCATTTTTTCACTGGCCTCTGCTCTTGTAAGTCCTGCCGCTTCTCGGCAAAGCTGGTAAATTGTTTTGTTTTCCCTGGTGGATTGCTTACCCATGAGAATTTCCTCCCCGTATATCTCCAAACATGAGGATTATCAATATTTAAGTCCTCATGCAAGACGTGCATTTCTCGTATAGAGTTTATTATACTTGAATTATCAATTAACAACAAGCTCAATAATGAACATGAAGTCAAAAAGAGCGAAAGAGTAACTTCGAGGTAAATGGTTTCTGTCATTTTCCCAGAATGTTGATGGCTTTTTTTAATAACATCAAGTGCATCCTGCTATTCCTGCAAAAGACAGCCCTATAGAACAGACGGAAATCCGACAGATGTTATTAAATTCTTATATTACGGACATAACCAAATATGCGAATCCGTCAGATACATATGTCTTGAAAAATGATGGCGGGACAATATGTCGCTGTGATATAATAAAATAAGCGATTTGATGTGCATATTCGGTTTTTGGGAAAGAAAATGAACAGTGGTTAACAAGAGTTTGGAAATAATCAGTTGGAGTTATTAATCAAGCTTAAATTTTACGAAATAAAGAAATTGCAGGAATATATATGCCTAGATAGATGGGAAGGAGCCTATGGAAAAAAAAAGAGGAATCAATTCATTTACACTACATATTTTAGCAATGTTATTTATGCTATGCGATCATTTGTGGGCGACACTATTTCCGGCACAGGAATGGCTGACATGCATAGGAAGGCTCGCATTTCCGATCTTTGCATTTATGATTGCGGAAGGATGTTATTATACTTCGAATGTAAAAAAATATATGCAGCGACTTTTTTTATTTGCTGTAATTTCAGAAATACCATTCAACTTGATTATGGGAAGTTCTGCAATTTACCCGTTTCATCAAAACGTACTGTGGACATTTCTGTTAGGTCTGTTATCAATACAGATTATTGAAAAAGCAAAAAAGAAACAAAAGCAATGGATACTGCTTCTTATAATTTGTCTTGTTCTTTTCATGGACTATCTGCTTGGAACCATATCCATGGTAGATTACAATGCAGCGGGAATACTGACAGTATTGCTTTTTTACTTTTTCCGAAAAAAGACATGGGTTTCTTTTGTGGCACAATTTGCCGGAATGTACTATTTAAATGTAGTTATGCTTGGAGATCTGTATTATCCGGTAACTATTCTGGGACATCATTTTGAGATTCCACAGCAGAGTTTTGCATTACTGGCACTTATTCCAATCTGGTTATATAACAGAGAACAGGGATACCATAGCAAATGGTTCAAGTATTTCTGCTATGCTTTTTATCCGGCGCACCTTCTTATCCTGTTTATTATTTGGCAATGGCGTATCCGGTAATAATCCATAAACGGAGAGTGAACTATAATACTTAAAATCTAGCGCACAAGTAAAGTAGATATCTTCCGGGCAGCAGAATTTATAAGAAAATGAGGGGGAAAATAATGCAAACTTATACATATGTTTCAAAAGGAATTTTCAAATTAATGGAAAAACCGAAACCCGTGCTGGTGCATGAAAAGGATGCCATTGTAAAGGTGACACTTGCCAGCATTTGTTCCAGTGACCTTCACATTAAGCACGGAAGCGTTCCAAGAGCAATTCCGGGCATTACAGTCGGCCATGAGATGGTTGGAATCGTGGAAGAAGTTGGAAGTGCTGTAACGAAAGTGAAGCCGGGAGAGCGAGTAACGGTAAATGTAGAAACCTTTTGCGGGGAATGTTTTTTCTGCAGGAAAGGATATGTAAATAACTGTACCGACAAAAATGGCGGCTGGGCTCTTGGCTGCCGTATTGATGGCGGTCAGGCAGAATATGTCCGTGTGCCATTTGCAGATCAGGGACTGAATAAAATTCCAGATAAAGTTACGGACAGACAGGCTTTATTTGTAGGAGATGTTCTTGCTACCGGTTATTGGGCAGCACGTATTTCCGAGATTACAGAAGATGACACCGTCCTGATCATTGGTGCCGGACCTACAGGTATCTGTACCTTACTGTCCGTTATCCTAAAGAATCCGAAGCATATCATCATGTGCGAAAAAGATGAAAATCGTATACACTTCATTAAAAAACATTATCCTGATGTTCTTACTGTTTCGCCGGAAGAATGCTTTGATTTTGTTCAGACAAACACTGAGCATGGTGGCGCAGATGTTGTTCTTGAAGTTGCAGGAGCAGAATCTACTTTTCGGCTGGCATGGGAATGTGCAAGACCAAATGCGATCGTAACGATAGTGGCACTTTATGATAAAGCCCAGCCCTTACCACTACCGGATATGTATGGCAAGAATCTTACTTTTAAAACAGGAGGAGTGGATGGCTGCGATTGTGAAGAAACACTGAAATTGATTGCAGACGGCAAAATCAATACAGAACCGCTGATCACACACACTTATCCACTTAGCAGGATCGACGAAGCCTATGATCTTTTTGAAAATAAAAGAGACGGCGTGATCAAGGTAGCAATAGAATGTTAAATATAATTGCTTGGAAGCAATCTCAACCATGTATTTTATTATTCCATATACTATGATTTTTAGAAGGAGGGCATACATTGAATTTAAAATTAAAAGAAAAAATCCGAGAGTCACTTTCTGCAGTTCTTCCTATTACTGGTATTGTTTTGATGATCAGTATTTTTCTGATTCCTATGGAGCTTGGCACTATTGTGATGTTCCTTACCGGTGCAATTATGCTGATTGTTGGAATGGGATTCTTTCAGCTCGGTGCTGAGATGTCCATGACACCGATCGGAGAAGGGGTAGGTGTACAGATTTCAAAATTGAAAAAGCTCATTACTGTTTTACTGACAGGTCTGATTATGGGAATCATCATTACGATATCTGAACCGGATCTGCAGATTCTTGCTAATCAGGTTCCCTCCGTCCCTAATATGGTATTGATTATAACAGTGGCACTTGGCGTTGGTCTTTTTCTTGCACTTGCACTTGTTCGTATTCGATATAAGATCAGCCTGTCTGTATTATTGATTATCTGTTATGCAGCTCTGATTCTTACATCATTCTTTGTGCCGAAAGAGTTTTTAGCCGTAGCTTTTGATTCTGGTGGTGTTACAACAGGACCTATGACAGTGCCTTTTATTATGGCCGTAGGTGTGGGACTCGCTTCTGTGCGAAGTGATAAGAATTCGGCAGATGATAGTTTCGGCCTGGTCGCACTTTCCAGTATAGGTCCGATACTGGCTGTTTTAATCCTGGGCTGTTTCTATAAACCTACACAAGCAGCGTATGTTCTTGAAGATGTAGAAACAGTTGTTACCACACAGGATGTTGCCCGCATATTTGCCCGGGGCTTGCCATTATATGCCCGTGAAGTTCTGATAGCACTGCTGCCGATCATTGTAGTATTTTTTATATTCCAAATGCTTACCGGACGCTATCATAAATGGCAGATCCGACGTATTATGATTGGTTTTATATATACATATATTGGCCTGGTTCTGTTTCTTTGCGGTGCAAATGTTGGTTTTGCACCAGTTGGAGCTTATCTGGGAAAACAATTGGCGGAACTGTCTTTTAATTGGATCTTGCTTCCTCTCGGAGCTTTGATTGGTTATTATATCGTAAAAGCAGAACCGGCAATTCAAGTACTGAACCATCAGGTAGAAACAGTTACAAACGGTGCAATTTCCGTAAAAATGATGGATCACTGTATGTCAATTGGTGTAGCTGCCAGCGTTGCTCTTGCAATGCTTCGTGTGCTTACAGGAGTTTCCATTCATTGGTTTGTGATTCCCGGATATTTTATTGCCCTCGTATTGTCCCGATTTGTTCCGGATATCTTCATTGGTATTGCATTTGACTCAGGCGGGGTTGCCAGCGGTCCAATGACATCAACCTTCTTGTTGCCGCTTAGTATTGGGGTCTGTGAGGCTCTCGGAGGAAACCTGATGACCGATGCCTTCGGCGTGGTTGCACTTGTTGCATTAACACCATTGATCGCAATACAGCTGATGGGACTCGTATACAAACTAAAAACCGGAAAAGGCACCCCGACAGAAAGAGCAGTGATAGCCGATGATTGTGATATGATCGTTGATCTTGAGGAGGATGAGTAAAATGGAAAATGAAAAAAAAGTATCCTTTCAGTTATTAGTATTAATCGCTACACCCAAACTTGCTGACCGGGCAGCGGAAATGTTTCGAAAGGGCGCACTGCCGTTGCAATACCGCTTTCATGCAGAAGGAACAGCTACAAGCGAGATTATGGATGTACTTGGACTTGGAAACATTGATAAAAGTGTTCTCATCAGTATGATTCCGAAAAATTTATCAGAAATCCTGTTAAATAAATTAAATTCTGAATTACAATTAAACAGAGCAAACAGTGGTATCGCATTTACTATGCCATTAAGTGGAGCAAATAATCTGATTTTACGCATTCTTGCCCGAAATACAGGAAAAGAATTGCTGAATATAGCAGGAAAGGAAGAAAACAGTATGTCAGAAACAAAATATACTCTTGTTGCAGCAATCGTAAACAGAGGTTTCAGCGAAGAAGTTATGGAAGTAGTGCGTGCGCAAGGAGTAAAAGGCGGCACCGTAATTCGCAGCCGACGTATAGGAAACAAAGAAGCAACCAGTTTTTGGGGACTCAGCGTTCAGGATGAAAAAGAAATTGTTTTGATTTTGGTTGAATCATCTAACAAAGTGGATCTGATGAAATGTATTGGTGAAAAATGTGGCATGCACAGTGAGGCGCAGGGAATTGTTCTGTCCTTACCAATAGATTCGGTAGTCGGTATCTAAATTATGGCGAACTGCTTTAGGATGTGGAAAAATTCAAAAGTTGCCAGCGTATCAATCACGCTGGCAACTTTTATATTCAAGTTTCAAGTCGAACGCACGTGAGACTTGGTGCGTGAATCTGGTCAGCGAAAGCTGACATATTCTTCTCAGAATCACTGCACATCCTCGCGGAGCGTTTATCTCAGTCGGAGATTGTACTCCCACTGAGAAAGACTTGTTATTACTCACCACTTGCAGAAGTGGGAGTCTTCTCGACTGAGATAAACTCTGCAAGACAATTTCCATAATTATCTGCTAACCATTCAATCACATCCTTAGCCGCAACATCATCTTCCGGCAACATTTCCTCCCGGAACTTCCAGCATTGCAGCGGCATTCCAGCCAGCTGTAACATCTGTTTTGCAGCCTCAGAAACTTCCTCTATTCCCAGCATTCCCCAATCCATCTGATCCAGCAGATGTGCAAAAAGAGACGTATTTGTCACAAGACGGTTATTTCTTTTTATCCGGTCAAGGCAGGTCATAAAATCTATCCTCGTTCCTGCCGGCTGCTGCCGTTCCTGACAAAGCTTCTGATACCGTTCCCAGAGACTGCCCCGGGTAATTCCGAAACGATCCATTCGATTCAGTATGTCATGCTGATATTCCGGTCCCATATAACAATGATTGTACAGAGCCTGTTTCACAGCTTTTTTCACGACAAGACCTATATATTCACCCAATTTACAATGCTTTCCTGCATTCGTCAGATAAACCCCAGACTCCGGATTGCTGACCACGATCGTACCGTCTGTTCCGGAACCGGTAGCCAATCCATGGGAATATCTGCTCGGTGCCAGAAGTTCCTGTATGGCAGCCGTCTTTGCTTCTGTACAGGTCACCAGCGCATTTACCAGTGCCCCCGGTGCCAGATCAGCATCAATATGAAGTAAAATATTAATCGTTCCGGACATCACCTCGAAATAAGTTCCGGCACGTTCATGCCAGGTCGTCGGATCCCCCACACGCACGGCATTTACATTAATTCCGGCTGTGACAATCGCTGTAACTGTGAAATCTTCATATTTCATACATTCGATTGCTGCATTTTCCATATGTGCAGCAGTAGAAAGTCCGGTGCAGGTCCGCGGATCTAATCCCAGTTGCTTTGATGCCAGAAGCTCCATATGTTTTTCATAAGTTTCTGCCTCAATCCCGCAGGGCATTCCTCCACCCGGATTGCAGTCATTATTAAACACTGCCGTCAAATCACGGCGATATCCGCCATTGTTCGGTCCGGTACTCACCACGTCCCTTGGACCGGAAAATTTCAGAACCAGTGATTTTTTATAATGATATAGTTCATCGCCTCCTGGCAAATCCAGTATTTTCATAATTTATGATATTCCCTTCTCACTGCTTCGATGTGGCTTTGCAGATTCCGGATTCCACCGCATAAGAGATAAATTTCTTCACCGCCGGAGATGCCTGCGCGATAGAGGGCAGTGCAATTCCCATTTCAATATAATGTTCCGGAACCGTCGGAAGTGTCACAATATCCCGGCTGGTCCGCGTCGGAATACTGATTTCATTCATAATACTGATTCCGAGACCTTTTTCAATCATGGCAATCGCTGTAAAGGAATCAAACGTTGACAGATAGACATCTGGTTTGACATGTACTTCATCCAACATGTCAAATACGTCCTGGTCCTGTCCATGCTCAGGCATGATAAAACGCTCGTAACGGCAGGCCTCCACCGGAAATACCTCATTTTTCGCCATGGGATGATCCTTCGGCAATACCGCCACCATACGATCTTTCATCAGCGGCAGCCAGTCATAATTGATCGTATCGGAACAGTTGAAAAATGCGAGATTTACCGTCCGTTCATCCAGATACTGTAAAATATCCTGCTGTGTACCCTCGTACAGCTGAATACGGATGTTTGGATATTTTTTCTGAAATCCACTGATCAGCGATGGCATCCACACCGCCGCCAGACACTGATACGCGGCAATGTTAATCGCACCGATAGACAGTCCCCGCATTTCCGATGCTGTCTGAAACAATCTGTTTTCCGATTCCAAAATCTCACGGATTGTCGGCCGCAGACGACGTCCTTCCAGTGTCAGGCTGACTCCTTTTTTGCTTCGATAAAGCAGTGTAAATCCCAGTTCTTCCTCCAGTGCCTTGATCAGCTGGCTGACCCCGGATGGCGTATAGCCCAGTTCTTCTGCTGCATTTTTAATACTTCCGGTTTCTGCCGCACTCAAAAAAGCCTGATATCTCGATGTATCCATAACAACTCCCCCTGTTTCCAGTATCTATTATCCTGCAATCAAAATAGCCTCCTAAGCTGACTTTCTCATACAAAATCTTACTATTTTATCATTTTATGACTCGCATAGTTTATGCGTTTCAATCACGGTAAAAAACGATCTGACACCATTATATCCGCAACTCAACCCAAACTCAAGATATACGTTATTCTGTGTCACAATCAGCTTTACTGTTTTTATAATTAATTCTATTGTAAAGCGAACATTCGCAATCCGCTTTCGCTACTCCCATTATAGAATAAGTTATTATGCACAATTATAGAAATAGTATTTGTGCATGATGTATACCATTTAGACGATATCATTAAGCTTTACTTAATTCATCCCTAAGATACAGTAGCTTTACTTTTTTCATCATGTATCATATAATAAGATCAACAAAGGAACAGAACACAAATAATTAACATAGATAGAAGGAGGACACTACAATGAAAATGTTCAGAAATTTATATACAAAAGCACAGGAAATGAGCGCAGAGAAAGTATTAGACACAAACAGTATCATAACTGCATTATCTACTGAAATGGATGATTTAAAAGAAGCTTGGAGAAAAGATCAGAAAACATTTTTTACTGATATTATGCAGGCAGAAAACAACAGCACAGAAAGCAATTTACGTCAGAGCTTCTGCTAATTTATCATCAGAAATATACACAATATAGAATACCTTCCTTTAAGTAAGATGAAACCCCAAAAAGAGATCTTTATAACGATTCTTCCCCGGAATCAGATATAAAGATCTCTTTTTCTATCCTTCACAGACATACATGAGAACTTTAACTCTGATACAATTCTTTGAAATCCAACATATAGAAAGAATTCAGCAGATACAACCGATTCTCGGAATTTTCCAAATCTATCTCCAGTAGTTCCTTCAACCGTGAAATACGGTAATTCATCGTACTTCGGTGGATATGCAGCTCCGATGCTGTAATCTTGATATTCCGTTCATTGATCAGATAACGCTGTAGCGTATATGTAAACTCCGTATCATGCTTCTTGTCATACTCAATAAGTTTCAACAGCTGCGGTGCACACAGCATCTCCGGCAACAGCACCTGGGAAGCCTGACGAAAGAAATAGTGGAACGCATAGTTTTCAAAGTAGTAGATCGGTTCCTGCAGATCCTCGCTCAGTCCCACTTCATGAGCAATCTGCGTCTGCCGGTAATAATATCTGAAATTTATAAAATCATGTCCCTGCATACTGACACCGGCTTTCAGATTTCCAAGTCTTAAGAACTCACCAATATACGCAAAAAAACGGTCCGTCGCCATATTCTCCAGTGTCAGGTTCAATACCAGAATAATCTGATACTCATTCCGGAATACACAGCTGTTCGGAAACATATTTGCCAGTCTGTGGGTCAGATTCGTTGCTGTATGGATGGCATTATCACTCTTCCGACAGAAGATCGTGATGCATTGAAACATATCATCAATATGCCATTTATAATAACTAAACGGTTTAGCCAGCTGATTTTTCGTATAGCTTTTTCCGTCAATCATCTCCTTAAACAGAATCGACAGCACATTGGACACATCACTCACCAGCAACATTCCCTGCTGCATCGCCAATGCGATATTATCCGCGAAAAATTCCAGCAGTTCATAATCCCGCTTCCGAATCGGTGTACCGATCTCATCCAGACAGACACGTCCCACGTACACCCATTCAATCCTCAGATTCACATATAATGTACGATAACCGGTGGCTTTTGCTGAGAAAACATGTGCCCCATAAGTGTGCAATGTCTTATGATATTCGTCAGAAGATTTGAAGGTATTCAGAATTTCCAGCGGCAGATAATACTTATCGAACGTCTCATCATACTGCCAGGAAAACTGTCCCGCCATCTCATTTGCAATAGCCAGCAGTTCGTTGTTCCTGTCGTGGATAAAAATCGGTTTTTCAAAGATCGGAATGCACAGATTGCACATTTCCTCCAACGTAGCATTGCGCTGCATCGCCTTTCGAATCTCCATTTCCCAGGAATTATATAGGAAAAATATCTTTTGGACATCATGATAAAGCCTTGTTCTATCTGTATTTTCCGGAAAAATCAGACAAATGTTATTTTTGAACAGATCTTCCGGCGGTTCACCGATACACAGACACCCCCAGGCTGCCGGGACAGGATGTGATACAAAATATTCTACATGTTCCAGAAGCATGTGATCCGGCAGATATTCCTGTCCTTCCATCGCTTCCTGAACACCCATAAATTTTATTTTTATCAGATCAGAATGTCCGATCATACGCGGATGATATTCGGCCAGACACTCTTCAAAAACCATCATACTCAGATACATAAACGCCCTCCTTTGTGAAAAATCCCTTCGTACATAATATACGAATGAATGATAAAAAAGTCAAACATATTAGTGAATTTTCAAATACATCCATACGGTCTATGATACAGATATAGAAAAAAGTCCGGACCACTTTTTCAGTAACTGATCATTTCTATTGGTATTTTTGGTTTTATTAAGTTATGGTTATTATTTATCAAACATTTAAGGAGGACTAGGTTATGAACTGGGGTGTACTGATCGCAGTACTGATTTATGAAGTGGTATCCATCGTTGGTATCGGTGCCTTTATGGCATACAAAAATAAGAAAAGCGGCGGTGCGGAAAGCGGAAGCTTTGCATTTGCCGGTGGCGGCCTCCCGGCTTCTCTGGTAGGTATCACACTTGCCCTGACGTTGCTCGGTTCCGCACACAACTGGGGAACCTGTCAGAATGCAGCATCTATGGGAGTTATCGCTGCATGGTTTGGTATCGCATGTGTAATTATGATGGTAGTCATCACACAGATCACCGGTCCATGGATTCGCAGAACCGGAGCGAAAACCATCGGTGATTTTCTGAACAAAGTATTTGGTAAAGTACCTGGAACGATGATTTCCTGTGTAAACGCAGCATTAAGTATCGCAATGGTCTGTCTGGAAGTCGAGACCATCGCCATCACACTTTCCTTCCTGACAGGATGGTCTTATATGATCAGTGCCATCGTCGGCGGTATCCTGGCCATGCTCTATGTATTACTGGCAGGTATGAAAGAGATTGCTTGGCTGAACCTGTTAAATGCCATTTTAATGTACGCAGCTCTGATCGTCGTATTCATCTGTCTGTGCTTCAAACTCCCGGGTGGCTGGGATCAGGTAGAAGCAACCATGACAGCAAGTGCTGACACATCCTGGATGACGAGCATCTTCGGAAACAAAGCACTGATCATCGGATTTGCAATTCCGTCCGCACTTGGTGCTACCATGTTCCATGGTATGGCACAGACCGGTTATCAGCCGGTAGCAACCGCAAAAAACAATCATGAAGTAAAAAAATCCCTCTGGTTTGCAGGCCCGATCAATGGTTTATTCTGTATCATCCCGGCCCTCATCGGTGTAGCTGCTTTCTCTATCCTGGCATACAGAAACGCAGGTTCCATGATGATGACACCGGCCATGCTGCTGGATCTGCTGCCGAAGCCGGTCATCGCATTACTAGCTGCAGGATTTTTGGGTGTAGACCTTTCTTCCTTCGCTGTTATGGCACTGGCACCGGCTACCCTGATCTCACATGATATGTACACACTGTACAAACCAAATGCAACAGAAAAACAGAAATCCACCTTATCACGCGTGATCATCATCATCATCGGTATCGTAAGTATTGCCATCTGTAACTTCCAGCCGGCAGTTGTAGACATGGTAAACTGGTGCTTCTCCTTCGGAATCCCGGTATTTATCATGGGCGTGATCGGACTTTGGTGGAAACGAAGCACAAAAGCTTCTGTCATTACATTTATCATCACATGGATCGTTGTATGTATCTGGTCCACCTTCGGATTACAGAATGCACTCGGATGGGCCAACTTCCATGTAAACTACATCTCACTGATCGTTGCTCTGATCGTTGGTGTGATCTCAACCGCCGTATTACCGGGCAAAAAAGGATTGTTTGCCGGTAAACGCGCATAAAGGAGGAAGATATTATGCATATGTGTGTGACAACAATTCTGTATACTGCCATCATGGTATTTGCAATTACCGGTATCGGCTTTGCCATTGGTAAACTCAACAAATTCGGTGACAGCGACGAACTGGTCAACCTGGATGACAAATAAGGGAGGGTATGAAAAATGACTACGACACAGATCTGGATGTTATGTTTTGTTGGGGTTATGGTTTTATTAATGATCCTGTCTGCAGTATGGAATCAGATGGGAAAAAAGAACCGGAAAGAACTGGACAAAAACAATTAATTTTCAAAAAGAAAAACAATCTAACACTGTAATTATCTAACAAAAAGGAGAACTGAAAAAATGAAGGAAATGACACCAAAAGAGAGAGTAATGGCCTTTTTCCGCCATGAGCCGGTAGATGAACTGCCGACTGACGAAGGTATCTTCGTTTTATTCAATCCGGAAGCTTACAAGGAGCGTCCTTCCCATGAGCATGGCGGAGTAGACTGGTTTGGAGTTCCGTGGAAATATGAATCTAGCGTAGATGCCATTGCACCGGATCATTCTGTTGAACCGATCATGGAAGACATCTGTGACTGGAGAGAACTGGTAAAATTCCCGGATCTGGATGCATGGGACTGGTCCAAAGTTGAAGAGATTGATCACATCAGCGAGATTGACCGTGAGAACAAAGTATTTGAGATCATGTTTGTAAACGGACCTTTCGAACGTCTCCATATGCTGATGGGATTCGAGAATGCATTATGTGCATTACTGACAGATCCGGAAGAGGTTGAAGAATTCTTCAACACTTATATGGAATGGAAGATCAAACTCATGGAAAAAGTCATCGAATATTACAAACCGGATGTTCTGATGTTCCATGATGACTGGGGTACCCAGAACAACATGTTCTTCTCCCCGGATGTATGGCGTTCCCTGATCAAACCACAGATCAAGAAAGCCGTTGACCGCTGCCACGAGCTGGGCGTACTCTTTGATATGCATTCCTGTGGAAAGATCGAAGCTGTCGTTCCGGAATTTGTAGAACTTGGCATTGACGCATGGCAGGGTATGGAAATCAATGATATTCCAAAATTGAAATCCATCACCGGCATGAACCTCGGATATCACACCACACCGGATTATCAGGGATACCAGACAGAAGCCCTGGCCGGCACTCTGACAGAAGAGGATCTGCGCAAACGCGTACGTGAAGTATTTGAAAAAACCGCTGAAGGATACTGCTACTGCCCAATGTTCCTTCCATTCGGTGGATGGTCCACGGAAGTGATGATCGATGAGATCATGAAATGCGGCAAAACAATTTACAAAGACGCATAAATACATCTGTAACAGATACATTACTTTTATGATGTACAAAAAAACACGTTCCGGATGTATAACAGAATGCTATGACATCAAGCATATTATTTATTTTACACTTTCCCCCTGCTGCTATATAATATAGAATATAAAGTCATAAAAAACTGACAGTTCAGCAGAAAATCATGGGGAAACATTAACCAGAAGAATCCCGATTTTTCGGATATAAACTGACTGACAAACAGGAGGAGGAAAACATTATGTCTATTATCAATGATATTTCAGATGCTTTACAGAGAGGAAAGAAAAAAGAAGTAACAAAGCTGGTACAGCAGGCTATCGACGAAGGTATTGACGCAACAACCATCTTAAAAGACGGACTTTTAAGTGGTATGAACATCATCGGTGAGAAATTCAAAAATGACGAAGTATTCGTACCGGAAGTATTAGTTGCAGCACGTGCTATGAACGCAGGTACCGCTCTCTTAAAACCACTTCTTTCCGGAGATGCCGCAGAACCGCTTGGAAAAGCTTGTATCGGAACTGTAAAAGGTGACATGCACGATATCGGTAAGAACCTGGTTCGTATGATGATTGAAGGAAAAGGCATTGAAATCATTGATCTTGGCGTCGATGTTGATCCTCAGGACTTCGTAAAATGTGCGATTGAAAACGACTGCAGCATCATCTGTTGTTCCGCACTTCTTACAACTACCATGCCAATGCTTGGTGAAGTAGTAAAAGCAGCAGAAGAAGCAGGAATCCGTGACAAAGTAACCATCATGGTTGGTGGTGCTCCGGTAAACCAGGCATTTGCAGACAGCATCAACGCTGATATCTACACAGAAGATGCCGCTTCCGCAGCAGACGCAGCAGCAGCAGTATTCGAAGGTTAATCCAGTCACGGTTTTCATATTGGATTTTTCATCAGATTTTTATTACAACAGAATCTAATTTTTGGCAGGTGCTGCCCCCATGCAGCACCTTGGCCATTATTATTTTTTACTTTTTTTACCTACTAAAACCATAGGTATTGAAATTAAGGAGGACATTTATCATGACAATGAACATGAAACAGTGGGTAGCAGACATACTCGCAAGTGACAAAAAGAAATCATTACCGGTACTTTCTTTTCCATCCATCCAGAAAATGGGAATCACCGTATCAGAGCTGATCAATAGCAGCGACAAACAGGCAGAAGGTATGAAGATCATTGCTGATTCCTGTCCGACTGCAGCCAGTGTAAGTTTAATGGATCTGTCTCTTGAGGCAGAAGCTTTCGGTTCCACCATCCGTGTATCTGATGATGAGGTTCCAACCGTTATCGGTTCCATCGTTTCCACAGAAGAAGAGGCAGAGGCTCTCAAAGTTCCGGAAATCGGCGCAGGTCGTACCCAGATTTATATTGATGCTATCGAAAAAGCATGCAAACTCATCACAGATCGTCCGGTTCTGGCAGGTGTTATCGGACCATTCTCCCTGGCAGGCAGACTTTTGGACGTATCCGAAGCACTGATCTACTGCTACGACGAGCCGGATATGGTACATATCGTTCTGCAGAAAGTAACTGAATTCCTGATCAACTACTGCAACGAATATAAAAAAGTCGGTGCAAACGGAATCGTAATGGCTGAGCCGCTGGCAGGACTGTTATCTCCGGATCTGGCACAGGAATTTTCTGCTGATTATGTAAAACAGATTGTAGATGCGGTACAGGATGACAACTTCCTTGTGGTATATCATAACTGTGGAAATACAGCAGTAAAAACTATTGATACTATCGTGACAAATGGCTGCCTGATGTATCATTTCGGAAATGCCATCAATATGGCGGAGATGATGAGCCATGTTCCGGAAAACCTTATCGCCATGGGTAATGTAGATCCGGCCGGAGAATTCAGAAACGGAACTGCTGAGAGCGTATACAATCGTACAAAAGAAGTTATGGACGAGTGTTGTAAATACAAAAACTTTGTAATTTCTTCCGGATGTGATATTCCTCCGATGTCTCCATGGGAAAATATCAATGCGTTCTTCCAGGCAGTGGAAGATTTTTACACAAAATAAAAGCAAATTATCTGCTTGATATTACAGAAACAAACATCACTTACCACACAGGATTATATCTAAAATCCATACCCTACATTTTGTTTCTATAATATAATGATGCCAGGGTCAAAAGCCTGAAACCACGATGTGCTTGCACGGGAGTGGTTTTATGGCTTAATGAGCCGCCCCGATATTCGCATAAAAGTGGAGCATCAGCTTCACGATATGCGAA
>NZ_KI271158.1:0-5866 GCF_000469345.1 Eubacterium ramulus ATCC 29099 | reverse complement strand
TTCGTAAGGCATCTTTTGACCCCAACATCATATCATTAAGATAAGAGGACAAAAGTTGTCATCCGACCGCTTTTGTCCTTTTATTGCACTCTATAAAAACAGAATAAAATAAACGCAAAGGAGAAATATTTTCATGATAGGTATAGGTATTGACACCGGCGGAACCTGTACGGATGCAGTTGTTTTCGATATAACCGAAAGATGCATTCTGGCATCCGCCAAATCACAGACCACACACGACCATCTGGAGCAGGGCATTGGAAATTCTCTGGACAAACTGCCAAAAGAACTGCTGCATCAGGCATCTTTTCTTGCACTGTCTACCACACTGGCCACCAATGCCTGCGTGGAAAACAAAGGCGGCCGGGTATTCATGATTTTTATCGGAGTCAGTGAAAAAGTAGTTCGTAATACCTACCGCGACTATGGATTTGAAAGTCTGGATGATATTTTATTTGTGGAAGGAAATGCAAAAGAACATACAGAACCCGGATGGGATCTTTTTGAAATGGAGATTGCGGAACGTCTCTCTGCCTATGACAGCGTCGCCATCGCCCAGATGAATGCAGAAGAAAACGGTGGTGCATATGAGCAGAAAGCTGCAGAGTTGGTTCGCAGACATAGTTCCATGCCGATTGTCTGTGCCTATCATCTATTCCATGACCGCAACGTCATCCAGCGCGGAGCCAGCGCACTTTTAAATGCCCGCCTGCTGCCGGTCATTGATGGATTTCTGAAAGCAGTCCGTTCCAGCATGCAGCTACGAAATCTGAATTATCCGGTAGTCATTATGCGCAGCGACGGTTCCCTGATGAACGAAACTTATGCCCTCAACCATCCGGTGGAAACATTGTTGTGCGGTCCTGCTGCCAGCGTTATGGGCGGTGCCTACCTGGGACATTATCCAAAGTCTGTCATCATTGACATGGGCGGAACTACCAGCGATATCGCACTGGTCAAAGATCATCTGCCTGTCCGCGCAGACAACGGCATCCAGATTGGCAGCTGGCGTACCTTTGTCAAAGGTCTTTATGTAGACACCTTCGGTCTGGGTGGTGACAGTGAAATCTGTTATCAGGAAAACAACCTTTTCCTGTCTGACCGCCGTGTTATGCCGCTGTGTATCCTGGCTGCGCAATATCCCGACATTTTCCGGGTTCTGGATAATCTGGATGACAATTACTGGAAAGGACACTCCAAACCGATGTATTCTTTCTATATAAGGCAGAAAGACATCGCCGGTAATTCACGCTACACGGAAGAAGAGCAAACACTGGTCAGAATGCTGGAAGACGGTCCACTGAGTCTGGCTGAAACAGCACACGCTCTTCACACGGATGTATACAAGCTGAACCTGCAGCGTCTGGAAGACGAGGGCATTATCCTGCGCAGCGGTCTGACTCCAACAGATATGATGTGTATCCGGGGCGATTTTACACTGTATGATGCAAAGGCTTCCCGGCTGGCAGTTGCTTTTCTGGCAAAATCCACCCATCACACACCCGAAGAAATCCCGGCACTGGTGTATGAACTGGTGGAAAAGAAACTTTACAAAAACATCGTCCGCATTTTGCTGGAAGATCGTTTCCGCAAGACAAAAAGCTATGCCTACACGGATGAGATCAACCTTCTGGCAGAAGAATGTTTCCGTTTTTCCAAAGACGGACAGGACGACCCTAATCATCTGATCCAGGCACGTTTTCAGTCCGATGCGGTACTGGTGGGGGTCGGTGCACCGATCCATGTCTTTCTCCCGGAAGTAGCAAGACTTCTTGGAACCACCTGTTTTGTTCCACAGGAAGCCGGTGTCACCAACGCTTTGGGAGCCGTCATCGGTGATATCCGCGCAGAAGTCATCATCCACATCAAAGCCAACTACGAGATGAATTCGGAGGAAGAGACAAAAAGCGGTTACTACGTCTATGGTGTGAGAGAGCCGCAGATTTTCGAGGCATATGCCGAGGCACTTGCCTATGCAAAAAAAGCCGGAGAAACTGCTGCCCGGGAAAAAGCACTGGAACAGGGTGCTATAGAAATCAGCGATGTCATTTTTCAGGAAGAACAGCAGAATGCCATGGCCTATGGTATGGATCTGTTTCTCGGCTCAGAAGTACATGTGGAAGTCATCGGAAAGATGGATTTTACTTCCTGATATAACCATTACAGTTCACTTCAGTTAGGATTCCTATAACTGAGGTGAACTTTTTCTTATATAGACTTTCTTTTTCCTCCATATTATAATAGAACCCAAAAGGAGAATCAGAAAACAAGATGTGGACAGAACGGGATATCAGAGAACAGACAGATGAACAGACTTTTTACCGTGGAAAATTACTGGAAAGCACCAACGGTGTTCTGGAATTTTCCTCCTTTGAGACAGAAGGTGTATACGGTGACAAGGAACTGAATCTGCGTGCCACCATTCATGGCACAAATAAAAATAATTATAAGGTGGAAGTCACCCTTTACTACGATGAATATGGCGAACCGCAGGACATAGATTATTACTGTCCCTGTGAAGATTTTTTAACCTCTGACGGAATCTGCAAACACTGCGTTGCTACCATACTCTACTATATGCACACGGACGGACAGTCAAAGACTGTTACCTCCCCATTTTCCATGCCGCTGCCCCTTGCATCAGAATACGATGACAGGGATACTTTCTATGGAAACACTTCCTCCGTTTTTTCTGAAAACAGCACTGTTTCACAGGAAAGTATCTGGGGACATCCCGCCCGGACAGATAACAGTATGCAGCAGATTCTCCGCCAGTTCGGCAATCAGGAAAACTGGATGATCACCGATGGTGCACTCATCGGCCGCATCCATCTGGAACCAACGCTGGACATTTCCGGAAAAACGCCATCTGTTTCCCTGCGTATCGGAGATAAAAAAATGTATGTCGTAAAAAGTATTCCGGAATTAGTGCAGCATGTACAACAGACAGAGATGCATAAATATGGGAAAAATCTGGCTTTTGTCCATCAGCTGGATGCTTTCGATGATAACAGCCGTTCTCTGATGTCCTTTTTTATCCGTCAGTATCAGGATTACAATTATTGGTACAGTACGGATATCCGTAATTTTACCCTGAAAAATGAACTTCTGGATGCCTTTATTGAGATAGTGGCAGACTCCGGCACCATGCTGGAACCATCCACAAAAAATCAGGGGCTCTGGTATCTGACCGATGAAGAATATAAAAAGACACTGACGCTCACCGCAGTGGAGGGCGGCCTCGAACTGAAATTGGAACAGATTCCATCTGTCTCTAGTCTGGATTGGAACTACATTTTCAAAAATCAAAAAATTTACCACAGCAGCAGACACACACATCAGGCGATTAACCTGTTTGAAGACCGCATGACCGGCTGGTGCGGCGGCAAATCCTTCATAGCTGAGTCCGACCTGCCGCTGTTTGCCCGGGAAATGCTTCCGGAACTGGAGAAAAAATATCATATTGTGAAAGAACATTTTTATCCGGAAAATTATCTGCCGGAGGATGTCAGTTTCCGCCTGTATCTGGATCTGCCACAACGGGATATCATCACCTGTGATCTGGTAGCGGATTATGGAAATAACCGGGAATACCATGTTTTTCAGACAGATAGCAAAAAACAACATCGAAATATCCGGCAGGAAGCAAAGGCTGCAGCCCTTCTGTCCGGCTATTGCAATGCAAAAGACGATGCCACAGGCCTTCCCGCCATTGTGGAGGATAACGACAAACTCTATGATTTTCTGACCAGGGGACTGGCGGAATGTGAGAAGATTGCCGATGTGTATATCTCGGATCGCCTGAAAAAGATTCAGGTCATTCAGCCGCCGAAAGTATCCCTTGGTGTGTCCTTAAATGGCAATTTACTGGATTTTAACATGGAAGCAGAGGGCATGAGTCTGGAACAATTGGCTTTCCTGCTGTCAAAATATAACCGCAAGAGAAACTATTATCGTTTGAAATCCGGTCAGTTTGTCGCCATGGAAGAGAGCAGTCTGGATACGCTGGCACAGCTCAGTCAGGGATTAATGCTGACGGAAGAACAACTTGCCTCCGGACACATTTCCCTGCCAAAATTCCGTGCCTTGTATCTGGATGCACAACTGCGGGACAACGAATCTCTTCCTGTGAATAAAAGCCGGGAATTCCGGGAACTGATCCGTAATATGAAAACAGTGGAAGACAGTGATTTTGAGGTTCCGGATGCCTTCCGGAAAATTCTTCGGGAATATCAGAAAAAAGGGTATCTATGGCTGGCAACACTATGCAGCAATGGGTTTGGCGGTATTCTGGCAGATGATATGGGACTTGGAAAAACACTGCAGGTCATTGTATTCTTATATGACCACTACATCGTGCAGGGGGAAAACAACCGGAATACACTGATCGTCTGCCCGGCGTCTCTGGTATACAACTGGGCACAGGAATGTCAGCATTTTGCACCGGAACTTCCGGTCTGCACCGTAGCAGGAACAGCTGCTGAACGCCGGGAACTGCTGGATTCCCTGCCAGATCATCCTGGACAGATCCTGATCACTTCTTATGATCTTCTGCGCCGTGACATCGAACAATATCAGAATCTGATTTTTGACTATCAGATCATTGATGAAGCACAGTTTATCAAAAATGCCACCACAAAAGCCGCCCAGGCAGTTAAGCAGATTAACTCCCGGTTCCGTCTGGCACTGACAGGAACTCCGGTGGAGAACCGGCTGGGAGAGCTGTGGAGTATTTTCGATTATCTGATGCCGGGATATTTATTCAGTTATTCCAGATTTCGGGAGGAACTGGAACTTCCGATCATTCAGCAGCAGGATGAAGATGCCCTGCACCGGATTCAGAAAATGATCGCCCCCTTTATCCTCCGCCGTCTGAAAAAAGATGTACTGAAAGATCTGCCGGAGAAGCTGGAAAAAAATATGTATGCAAAGATGACCGGAGAACAGCAGGAACTCTATCAGGCTCACGTCCAGCGGCTTCAGATGCTTCTGTCAAAACAATCTCCGGAAGAGTTTGACCGCTCCAGGATCCAGATTTTGTCCGAATTGACCCGACTACGGCAGCTCTGCTGTGACCCTGCACTTTTATATGAAAAATATACGTCCGGCGCTGCAAAACTTGATCTGTGTCTGGATCTGATCCGCAATGCTATGGAATCCGGTCATAAAATGCTGGTATTTTCCCAGTTTACCACTATGCTGGACCGCATTGCCGAAAGACTGCAAAAGGAACACATTCCTTATTTCATGCTGACCGGAGCCACCACAAAGCAGGAGCGGATCCGTCTGGTAACAGAATTCAACCAAGATGAAACACCCGTGTTCCTCATTTCCCTGAAAGCCGGTGGCACCGGATTAAACCTGACCGCAGCAGATATCGTCATCCACTTCGATCCCTGGTGGAACACCGCCGTGCAAAATCAGGCAACAGACCGTGTGCACCGCATTGGACAGACCAATCGTGTGCTGGTCTACAAACTCATAGCACAAAACAGCATCGAAGAAAACATTGTGAAACTTCAGGAACAGAAAGCGGAACTTGCAGAACAAATTCTGGGCGGCGATAATATTGGAACTCCATTCTTCTCCCGGGAAGAACTTCTGGAGTTGCTGCAATAATATAGTGATACTTGGTGCGTGATTCTGAAACGAATACTATTTAACGGACATTTATAGGCTGAGTTACTGACATTTATTGATTAATCCTGATGGTAACTCAGTCTTTTTTTCTATATCTTACTTTATAAAAGAAATAAAAAAGGATTTCTCTTTTTAAAGAAACGGACATTTTTGGGATTACTTGCAGACATTTACTGATTCTTATTGCATCATCTTTCACTCTTTTTTTAAGAAGAAACGGACATTT
>NZ_KI271157.1 GCF_000469345.1 Eubacterium ramulus ATCC 29099 | reverse complement strand
TATTATATTGAACGACTTGGATATTTAATTTCCGTTGATGTAAATTCATCTTCCGCCGAAACATTGATATGCCCACTGCTGTCAATAGCATACTCTTTACCATAAACGGAAAACGTATCTCCTTCTTTATATCCGATTTCTATCCAGTTTATATCATTTAACTGTTTTATCTTTGCGTCAACATTTATGGTCTTTCCTGATTCCTGCAATAAATAAGTGTGTTTTCCTGCTCCCGCATCTATAGAAAAGAATCCCGGAGAAATCCCGACTTTCTCACAGACGGACAATACCTCCTCATTGCTGTAGAGATACCCCCACACACTCTTTCCCTGTGCCAGATCAGACAGGATATTGCCTGCCTTACACATTTCCCACTTATAATTTGTTCCTTTTTGATTTGTATTCTCTGCAAGTAACGATTCCGAGGCTGCCCAGCCTATTCTTCCATTATTGACCGTCCATGTATATTTACCGCCACTTGATGTTGTCCATGCATAATAACTTTTATTACTTAGTACCAGAGAATTATTCGCAGCACAAATGCCTGACATGGTGCTTGTATTCATTTTCGGTACTGCATAATTAGGTACTACCTGTCTGCTCCCATTAAGGTCAAAGGAAATAACCCCGTACTCCTTAAAATCAGAATTATATCCACAGGAAACATTCTCCCCAAAATTGATTGCATCCAAAATAGCACTTGAATTATTATAGTTTGCAAAATAATAAGCTAATTCACTGTTAGAAATATTCGCATTTTTATCTATCAGTGCAGCTATGGATTGCTTTGAAAAGCCTCGTGCAGCATCAGAAATACTTAAACTGTCCTGTTTTTTATTATTTCCTGCTCCAAGCAACATCTGTATTGCTTTTTGGTGTATTCCTGCCTCTGCCTGCTTTGAATATGTCAACAGCTGGTTTACTGTGTTTACATCTGTTACTGTCTTCATAATTATTCTCCAAACCCTTTTTCAACATTAAACGCCAAACATATGCTGCAATTTGTCCAGCATATTATTTACTCTGCCTTCAACAGCTTCTGGCTGATTCCTTAATTCATACCTGCTTCCATAGTAATCATTTAAACGGTCTTTCATCTCATTACAAAATAATTTTTGATCTGTTTTACCATTTAAAAACTGATTGCAGATACCACTTATCTCTTTCTTCTCATTTGTATAAAAAGCTGTCTCATCTGAGATTATTTCTGACTTGTACTTATAAGATTCTGTTTTGCTTCCAATTCCAACAACCATGTAATCTGGTGTCATTCTCTCCATGATGGAATTACGTGCTGAATCATTAAAATGAACATATTCGTCAATCATGTCTGAAAAACCAGCTTGAAATTGCTCTGGAACATACATTTCATTTACTTTCCTTAGCCCCACTTCACTTGCACTTAACAAAAATACAGATTCATAAGAAGTTCCTCTATATCCCTCCTGAGCATTCAAAGAATCTACATCTGCTGTCATTGCATTAATCTTCTCTTTTAAATCTTTCATTTCATCTTCTGTCAAATATTCAGAAGCATTTTCGTCCAGCCATTTTTCAAAAACCTCTGACTGATTTTCCGAACAGCCTTCAAACGCACTTTGTTCTCCAGAAATGGAAGCTGCTTTCAAATCTAATTTGAATAAATTTTCACATTTATATTCTGCTGGTATCTCTCTTATCTCTCCCATAATAGATGAAAAATGCATTGTATGAAAATCCGATACCTTATTACGAGCAGTCTCAACTAACTTTCTTGCTGAATCACTGATTTTCACATCATCCTCCGAAATAATATTCTGAGGAACAGTTGTTTTCTTCTCAACCTTATTTTTTATCATCTCTGGATTATTAATATACCTATTTCCTTGAACTTTCATAGCAACCTCCTTAAGTTAGTCCACACTTTCTATACTTCTTTATCTATCTTGCTCGATGTCAAAGAACCTGCATCTATTTTCAGGTAATCTACATCACTGTCATTGCTCAATGAACCAATAAAACGATTTATATCTACTGACTTTCTGCCACTCTACTC
>NZ_KI271156.1 GCF_000469345.1 Eubacterium ramulus ATCC 29099 | reverse complement strand
GAGACTGTAATTAATTCTGTGTAAACTCTAAAAGAGCTATATATCCTCTTGGATTGATGTTAAAATAAATATCAATTCAGGAGGATTTTTTTATGGCACGAAGAAGAAAAATGGATCCAGAACGCAAAGCGTTCATCAACAGCTTGTTGGAACACTATCAACCAAAGGATGCTCAGGATATCCAGGACATGCTGAAAGACCTGTTAGGCGAAACGCTGCAAGGTATGTTAGAAGCTGAAATGGATGATCACCTTGGATATTCCAAGTATGACTACAAGAACAAAGAGACAGACGATAGCCGTAATGGTTATAGTCCTAAAACTGTCACCTCTTCAATGGGAACGATCGATCTGGATATACCACGAGATCGAAAGGGAGAGTTTGAACCGCAGATTGTGAAAAAGAATCAGACAGATATCTCAAACATTGAAGATCAGGTACTTTCTATGTATGCAAAAGGAATGACGACAAGAGATATCTCCGCTCATCTCAAAGATGTTTATGGTGTGGATGCATCCGCAGAAATGATATCACATATGACAGATCGGATCCTTCCTATCGCAAAAGAATGGCAAAACCGGCCGCTGGAAAGAAAATATGCCATTGTTTTTATGGATGCGGTACATTTCCATGTTCGGGAGGACAATCGAACGGTAAAAAAGGCAGTTTACGTTGCTATAGGTGTTAAACTGAACGGAAAACGTGAGGTCCTCGGCATGTGGGTAGGAGGAAATGAAAGTGCAAAATACTGGTTGTCCGTCCTCAACGAGATAAAAAACCGAGGTGTAGAGGATATCATGATCGTATCTGTGGATGGATTGACCGGATTCGGGGATGCGATTCATGCAGTATTCCCACAGGCGGAGATCCAAAGGTGTATTGTGCATCAGATTCGTTATTCTACAAAATTTATCTCTTACAAAGATTTAAAACCATTTATGGCGGATTTAAAGCTGGTTTACAAAGCTGATACAGAAGATCTTGCACTCACAGCCTTGGAAGATCTGGAAGAAAAATGGGGCAAAAAATACCCTGCTTCCATTGGATCCTGGAGAAATAACTGGACACAATTATCCACATATTTTAAATATCCATCTGAGATACGTAAATTAATATACACTACAAATTCCATCGAAAATTTTAACCGCCAGCTACGCAAGGTTACGAAATCCAAGACTATTTTTCCGACCGATGATGCACTTTTCAAGATGCTCTATCTGGCAATGATGGATGCCACAAAAAAATGGACCGGAAAGGCTTGGGACTGGGGTCTGACACTGGATCAGTTATGCATCTATTTTGGGGATCGGATCCAGCCAGAGGATATCGATTAAGCACAGATTCAATCGCATATCAAGGGTAAATAAACGCCCGATTTTCTCGGGCGCCCTTGACATGCCATAGAATCCATGCTACTAAATAAACAACAGGCTGAACAGCAAAGTATGCCATTCAGCCCATTACATTATATTTTTGTATTCTATAAATCTATGATTTTATCATCAATCTGAGAGGTTTACACAGAATAATTTACACTACC
>NZ_KI271155.1 GCF_000469345.1 Eubacterium ramulus ATCC 29099 | reverse complement strand
AGAAGCGATTGAAGCAAGAACGCAGGCAATCAACGGTTATCTGACAAAGGAATTGCAGGACTTGAATGTGGATACCATTAGAACCGATATACCGACCAGTTCCACGGTTACAGATGTGATTGTATGGCATATCGAGCAGTCGGGAACGGACACTTTTTCTGCTACCTACGAAGTAGATCAGCAGATAAAAGAGGGAGAACAGACAAGTAATGTCACGGCAACCTATACCGTAAAAGTCCATGTGGACGCTGACGGGGATATGGTAATCGTTCAGAACCCTACCCTTGCACCAGCAATCGAGAAATCAGACTATGAGCCAAAGACACCAGAAGCAGACGCAAGCGTGGACGCTGATACCGTAAATGACGCTACCTCATTTTTGGAAACATTCTTTAAGCTCTACCCGACAGCTACAGAAAAAGAACTTGCTTACTATGTATCGGGAAATGTGCTTGAACCTATCGGCAGGGACTACTTTTATTCTGAATTGGTAAACCCTATCTTTATAAAGGACGGCGACAATGTAAAAGTCAAGGTTGCCGTGAAGTTCCTTGATAATCAGACAAAAGCGACGCAAGTATCGCAGTATGAGCTTGTATTACATAAGGATAGCAACTGGAAGATTGTAGGTTAATAAAATATGGAAAGTTTGCTTGACATTCTTTGCTCGCAGGAGTATCATAAGATTAGAAAAGGAAAGTAAACTTTCCATTCGTTCAAGAAAGGGGTATGTTGTGAAAAATCGTTTAGAAGAATTACGAAAACAAAGAGGTATTAAACAAGAAGATTTAGCGACTGCTCTTGAAGTATCTCGTCAAACAATAGGCTCTTTAGAAAATGGACGCTACAATCCCTCTATTATGTTAGCCTTTAAAATTGCAAGGTACTTTCAAATGAGCATTGAAGAAATTTTTATTTATGAGGAGGAAAGTAAATGAAGCATAAGATACAAAAAGTAGAATTATTTGTCGGTGTAATAGTTCTTTTAGGTGGTTTACTAACTTATGGTTTAGGAGTACATCAACTATTACCTGTACCTCGTCCAGATTTGGTTGTCTATGGTACAACACTTATTGGAATAATATTGATTTTAATGGGGTGTGATATATTCAGTAAGCCGACAAAAGAAATGCAAATATTAGAAAATGATGAAAGAAATATCGCAATTACTAATGCTTCTCTTGCGAATGCTTATAAAGTAACACTTACATTATTGGTTCTTGTATTATTTGCTCTTATCTTTATGGGATATATGAGTAAAGTTGTATTTTTTTCGATAGTAGGAGTTATTGCTATCGGACAAATCACATGGGTTATAACAGCTCGTTATTTAGATAAGAAAATGTAGTCTTTTGAAAGGTGGAATTAACAATGAAGAAAAAATTACCATTTATCATTGAAATTATTATAGGCATAATCTTTATATGTTTTGGATATTTCGTTATTGATACTGACTACTACTCTACACTTTTTTATGCAATAGGGCTTGGTTTAGCTTTTGCTTCTGGTGTTCAATTATTGAAAATTTGTTATTATGAAATGCCAAAAAATAAAGAAAAATTGGAAAATATAAATAGAGAAAATCACATCAATAATGTTGATGAAAGAAAAGTATTTTTAAGAATGAAAGCTGGTTCTTTAGTGTATCAGATAATGACCTTCGTGTACTTGTTTGTTGCGTTTGTATTTGCGTTACTTCATATTGAAGCTTGGATTATAGGAGTTATCTTTGGGTTATTCCTACTGCAAACATTTTTAGGGATTGTTCTGTATAAACATTTTGAAAAACATTTTTAAAACATTCGCTAAATTATGATGAGGTAATACTATGATAGGACTTAAAAAACGAGATATTAAAAAAGCCTTGAAAGCAGGAGCAAAAGCTGGCGGTGTATCATTGGCTGATGTTCGGGCGGATATTGAAGCAACGATTGATGAAGCTATGAACAGCACCGACCCAGAAGTGCAGGCAAATTTCAAAAAGTATTTTGGAAATAAACGCCCTACACCAGAGGAATACATTTATACCATTACGAAAAAGACAAAGGTAAAATTATAATAAAAGGGTCGTGGAAATGCTTCACAGAATTGTGATCTGCATTATCACGGCTCTTTTACTCTCTGTTTACTTTCAAAACTGTAAGTGTAATTGAATACTGCCCTTGCTATAATTTAATTGTATTCCAAAACAAATAAATGTGGCAGGAAGAAAGGAGCGATTTTTAATGGAACACATTTTAAATTTAGAGCAAGTAAAAAAATACTACGGGGGTAACTCTGGAAATATCACAAAGGCAGTAGACGGTATTTCTATGTATGTAGATAAGGGCGAATTTGTCGCAATCATGGGAGCTAGTGGTTCTGGAAAGACTACCCTATTAAACTGTATCTCTACGATTGATACTGTAACCAGCGGACACATTACAGTCAATAATCAAGATATTACCAAAATCAAGGATAAAGATTTTGCTGATTTCAGACGTGAAAATCTAGGGTTCATTTTTCAAGATTTCAACCTTTTAGATACTTTAACGATTGGAGAAAACATTTCTTTATCATTGGTTATCAACAAACAGAACCCTACTGATATTGAGAAAAGAGTTCATGCTATCGCCGATAAATTGGGTATTCGTGATATTTTATCGAAATTTCCTTATGAAGTTTCTGGCGGACAAAAACAGCGTTGTGCTTGTGCTAGAGCCTTAATCAATGAACCGAAACTGATTTTAGCTGATGAACCGACGGGAGCTTTGGACTCAAAAGCTTCCAGATTATTACTGGAAACAATGTCTGAAATCAACAAGAAAATGCAGGCTACTATTTTAATGGTAACACATGACCCGTTTAGTGCGTCTTTCTGTGAACGTATTTTGTTCTTGAAAGACGGTAAAATATTCAATGAAATTTTCAGAGGGGAAAAAAGCAGAAAAGATTTCTTCAATGAAATACTGGATATATTAACCTTGCTCGGAGGTGAAGTGGGAAATGTTAGGTAAGTTAGCGTATAGAAATACAAAAAGAAATATTAAAGATTATTTGATTTATCTGATAACCGTTACTGCATCCTTTTCTCTTATATTTGCTTTTAATTTGGTGGCAAGTTCTGATGAAATTGTAAAGTTATGTTCCAGTATGGATGCATTTAAGAATTCATTGTTCGCTGTAAATATCCTTATTATTTTTGTGATATGCTTTTTGATCAACTATACAACGAAATTTATGTTTGAAAAAAGAAGTAAAGAATTAGGAACATATATGCTTCTTGGTATTAAGAAAAAAGAAATTGCCCACTTAGTTATAATTGAAAATATACTGTTGGGAATTTTAGCATTTGTATTAGCTATTCCTATTGGCTTTTTATTCAGCCAGTTTGTGTCGTTAGTAATTGTAAACTTACTGGGTATTCCAAAAACTCTCTTTATTTCTTTGAATTTTGTTTCTATTGGACTATTGATAATTTATTTTTTAACTATTTATGTTTTGGTTTTACTTAATCTATTAAGAAGAATAAGTAAAATGACGATACGTGATTTTCTTTACTTTGATAAACAAAATGAAAAGAAAATGTTCCGTGACAGTAAAAAAAGAAATGTCATTTTTGTTTTAAGTATTATTCTTGGTGCGATTTCTCTTTTTCTCTGGAATTCACGTTGTACTATGGATAATTTTAATAAGCAAGAAACACTTACCTATTTGATGGTAAGCGTAATCATGTTGATTATCAGCATTTATGGTATATCTACAACTTGTGCAGATATGTTCTTGACTGTTTTGTTAAAGAATAAAAAAATGAAATATCAAAATGATAATCTGTTTGTAGCAAGAACATTTGCTTCTAAAGCAAGAACAATGAGCTTCACATTTGGTACATTGTCTATGTTGATTTTAATTTCACTGCTGGCTCTGAATTATTCTAGTATCAACAAAGCTTCGTATGATATCAGCGTGAATTTAAATGCACCATATGATGTACAACTCTTTGATGATAAGCAGGTATTTGATGAATATATTCGAGTAATTGAAGAAGAATATACGATTGATAATACCATTGAGTACGACATTTATAAAGAGCCGAATCATCAGGTACAAAATTTTTTCCAATCAGAATATTATGATTTTGACCCAGTCTTGAAGTTAAGTGATTATAATAGATTACTAGAATTAAGAAAGATGCCGTTGCTTTCTTTAAATGATAACGAATACTATATAGTTACAAATAGCAAGTTTGCATATGAGGTTGAAGATAACAAAGATATTGAAACCATAACAGTAGCAAATAAAAATTTGAAATTAAAAGGATATGACACTAAGTCTTATTGGAACTCTATAACTAATACTGGCAGATTTGTTGTTGTACTTCCAGATAAATATGTTCAAGGACTTGAAGTATCAGAAAATCATTTGATTATAGATACAAAAGAAGATACAGACGCAGAATTAGAAAATAAGATAAAAGAAGATATGCAACATCAATTAGTAAAGGTTGATGAAAATGGAGAAATAAATGACGAATCGTATAGAGTAAACGTAAGAGGTGCAGAAATAGAACAACAAAAAGCAATGGTTGCAATAGTAGTCAGTCTGTTTATGTATATTGCATTTATCTTGATTTCCGCAGTAGGGACAATTTTGGCAGTTCAATCATTGAGCGACTCTACTAAATACAAATATCGCTACCTGACCTTGCGAAGATTAGGAATAAATGACAAGTCGCTATTTAAGACAATCAGAAAACAATTATTGATATTATTTTGTGTCCCTGCAATATCAGCAATATTATGTTCTTTCGTGATGATGTCGTCATTGAATAATGTGTATCAACAAATTTTGGGAGATAAACACCTTTATCTAATGTACTTTGGCTTGAATTTAATTATCTTCTTCCTAATTTATAGTATTTACTGGATAGCAACGTATATCGGTTTCAAACGAAATATCAATGAGGCGAGTTAGATTTTTCTAGCTCTCCTGCTGTGGAATTATTATAATGGTAAATCAAGGGGGTGTTGAAATGAGAATAGCAATTATCGAAGATGATGAAATCACTCGTTTGGAGCTTTCTAAATTATTGAACACACAAGGATATGAAACAGTTTTATTGACTGACTTTGGAAACCTGACAGATGAATTAAAGCAATATTCCATAGAACTGGTTCTGCTTGATATTAACCTGCCGTATGAGAATGGCTATGAAGTATGCAGGAAAATAAAACAAGTCATGCCAGTACCGATTATCTTTGTAACAAGCAGAGATACAAATGCTGACGAATTGAAAAGTATTCAAGTGGGTGGGATTGATTTTATCACAAAGCCATATGATACGCTTATTCTTCTTGAGAAGATCAAGCGTGCATTGCAGTTGTCAAACCCAAACAATTTCCGTGAGCTTGTCAAAAAAGATTGTACCCTTGATTTACACTTATCCATTTTGAAATATCAAGAGCAAAGCATTGAACTGACAAGAAATGAATTTCGTATTTTGTACTACTTCTTTATGAACGAAGATAAAGTTATTAGCAAAGAAGAACTATTGGAAAAGCTGTGGAACGACAAATATTATTTAGACGAAAATGTATTACTGGTTAATATGACTCGTCTAAAAAAGAAAATGAAAGAAATCGGTATTGTTCATTTATTGGAAAATATACGAGGAAAGGGTTGGAAACTGTGAGTTTTTTTACATTCTTAGAAGAAAAAATAACAGAGATATTGTTTCAGCTTTTCTTTCTTGCCTTAGTAGCATTTCTCTTGATTTTCTACGGTGTAGATATGCTATTTGTTGTATTGCTGGTAATTCTGTTCATCAGCATACAAGGGCTTTTTCAATGGTGTTTGTATCGGAAGAAACGTAACGCTTCACAACATATTATTGATTTAGTAGATGGACTGGAAGAAACCTATTATATTGCAGACGTTTTACCAAAGCCAAAAGAATTTCAAAATGAAGCCTATTACTACGCACTAAAAAAAGCCTGCAAATCTATGAATGATGAAATCGGCAAAATCACAGAAGAAAAGCAGGACTATCAAGAATATGTGGAAAGTTTCGCCCATGAAATAAAAATACCGATAGGAGCATTGTCTTTGACGTTTGACAATACAAAAAATTACACATTAAAAAAAGAAACAGACAAAATATTTCAGTTAGTGGAACAAATGCTCTACTATGCAAGAAGCGAAAATACGGAAAAAGACTATTTTGTAAAACAGTTGCAGTTAGACGAAGTGATACATAATGTCATTCTGAAATTCCGTCATTCGCTTATGGAAAGAAAAGCAATTATCAATATCCATGACATAGAAAATGTCATTTATACTGATGAAAAATGGCTGACATTCATTCTATCTCAAATCGTGCAAAATGCGATTAAGTATTTTGATAAGCAAGAAAATAAGCTGACGATATACAGTCAAGACAATGGTACAAATATATTGCTTGTGATTGAAGATAATGGTTGTGGAATAAAAGCGTCTGATTTATCCCGTGTATTTGAAAAAGGTTTTACGGGTTCAAATAGAAACAAGGCAAATGCAACGGGTATGGGACTGTATCTATCGAAAAAATTATGCGATAGGTTGGGCTTGAAATTGGATATTGCTTCTACGGAAAAAGAATATACAAGACTGACCATTACATTTCCAAAAGGAACAGTTCATAATTTTTCAGAGTAATTTGAAAACCATGCCAACATTGATACGGTGCTTTAAGTGGGCTTGCATTATGGAAAGCTTTAAGTACAATTCTTTGCAATCAAATTCCACCTAATAGAACACTATTTTTTACAGTAATAGACGATTGAATTTAGGAGTGATACCATGATAGGGCTAAAAAACGTGATATAAAAAAAGCATTGAAAGCTGGTGCAAAAGCTGGCAGTGTATCATTTGCTGATGTTCGGGCTGATATTGAAGCAACGATTGACGAAGCTATGAACAGTACAGACCCAGAGGTGCAGGCAAATTTCAAAAAGTATTTTGGAAATAAACGTCCTACGCCAGAAGAATATATTTATAAGATTACCCAAAAGACAAAGGTTTAAATGTTTATCCCGCTTCCTGCGAAGCGGATTTGCAGTATAAACTATGTGATAGAACATTAAGTTTAAAAAATTACCCCACGTAACGTATTGCTTGTAACGCTACGTAATGACATAAAATGAAAACAGAAAGGAGGAAAAGGCTATGTCAAAATATACGACAGGAGAAATAGCAAAGCTTTGTGGAGTATCTGTTAGAACAGTGCAGTATTATGATGAACGTGGTATCTTAATACCTAGTGAACTTTCTGAAGGTGGCAGACGACTTTATTCAGAAGATGATTATAAAAAACTGAAAATCATTTGCTTTCTTCGTGATGCAGGTATTTCAATTAAAAGCATAGGAGAATTGTTATCTGAAAGTAATCCTAGCAGTGTTATTTCTGTTTTGCTTGAAAAGCAAGAGCAACTTCTTCAAAATGAAGTAAAAGAAAGACAAGAGCAACTTGCTATGCTAGAGGGCATAAAGAAAGCACTGAAAGGAATAGAAAATTTCTCTGTTGAATCAATCGGAGATATAGCTTATGCAATGGAAAACAAAAAGAAAATGAAGCAGTTACACGCAGTTCTGTTGATAACAGGTATTCCCCTAAATATAATTCAGTGGGTTAGTATTATTTTATGGATTACTACTGGAATACAGTGGTTATTTTGGGGATATATCTTGGTAGCGATTCCATATGCAATTTTTATAATACGATTTTTATCAAAAAGGATAGTATATATCTGTCCACAGTGTCATGAGATATTTAAACCTCATCTGAAAGAGTTTATTTTTTCAAATCATTCCATGACGCTCAGAAAACTGACGTGTACCAGTTGTGGATATCATGGTTTTTGTGTTGAAACCTATCGAGAGGAGGAAAAAAATAATGAATAATGTTACTGAATTTTTACCGTTTTTAGTACCGTTAGTAATCTCAGAATTAGCCCTGCTGGCGTATACACTTTATCATATTCTAACTCATAAGAGCTATAAAAGAGGTAATCGTACTTTATGGCTTATTGTTGTGATTGTTGGTATGCAATTTATTGGACCTATCCTTTATTTCTTGCTTGGGAAGGAGGATTCTTAACGTGGATATGCTTCGTATCACAAACTTAAAGAAACATTTTGGGGATAAAGAAGTTTTGACAGGGTTAAATTTATCTGTACCCGAACATAGTGTTTTTGGTTTTGTAGGGGAAAATGGTGCTGGCAAGACAACAACAATGAAAATAATCTTAGGGCTTCTAAAGTCGGACAGGGGTGAAGTATTTGTATCTGGTGAAAGGGTAAAATACGGACAAACTGCAACTAATCGTTATATTGGGTATCTTCCTGATGTTCCAGAGTTTTACTCCTTTATGACAGCAAGAGAATATCTTAGATTATGTGGAGAAAGTTTGGAAATGGGAAAAAACGACATTGAAAAAAGAAGTGATGAACTTTTAACTCTTGTTGGTCTTTCCAAAGAAAATCATCGTATTAGAGGGTTTTCAAGGGGAATGAAGCAACGACTTGGGATTGCACAAGCACTTCTTGGACGCCCCAAAATTTTGATTTGTGATGAACCGACTTCTGCACTCGACCCGATTGGAAGAAAGGAGATACTTGATATTCTACTTTCTTCCAAAAAACAGACAACGGTATTGTTTTCAACACATATTTTATCTGATGTTGAACGAATCTGCACAGATGTTGCTTTTTTAAATAATGGAAAAATAGCTATGCAAGGAGCAGTTGCCGATTTAAAAAATGTGTGTTCTTCACACGAATTTATTGTGGAAACAATAAAAGCAGACGACGCTGAATATCTTTCTAGTGTATTCACAGACGCTCAATTAACCGCAAAAGATACTCTTTTATTCTTGGGCGAACAATTTAAAATGTTTGAAGTGCTTGAATTTATTACAGAACATAAAATATTAATTTCTAAAATCGAGCGTGTTGAACCCTCACTAGAATCTCTATTTATGGAGGTGGTGTCAAAGTGAAATCGTTTATTGCTTTTTTAAAAAAAGAAGTTTTTGAATGTATCAGAAGTGGAGAACTTACATTTTTCTGTATTCTGTTTTTGATTTTTGGCATTATGAATCCAGCAATTGCAAAACTTACGCCGTGGATGTTAGAAACGCTTTCTGATTCTTTGGCAGAACAGGGAATGATGGTTACAGAAGTTACAGTGAATGCTCTTACGTCGTGGACACAGTTTTTCAAAAACATTCCTATTGCGTTAATTGTATTTGTGTTTCTGTATAGCGGAATATTTACAAAGGAATATGAAACAAATACTCTTATACTTATTTTAACTAAAGGACTATCTCGCTATAAAGTAGTATTTGCAAAATTTTTTGTGATGTTTACAATGTGGACGATTGGGTATTTGTTATGCTTTGCTGTAACTTATGGATATAACGCCTTTTTTTGGGATAACAGTATTGCTGTTGGACTACTGCCTGCTATGGTATATTGGTGGTTGTTTGGGGTATGGATAATAGGTCTTATTGTTTTATTTTCCGTTCTTGTTAAAAGTTATACGGGAGTGCTTTTAGGGACTGGTGGCAGTGTTCTAGGTGTGTATCTTATTAGCTTTTTTCCTAAAGCTTGGAAATACACTCCGACTACTCTAATGGAAAGTGCTTCTTTGCTGATTGGTACTAAATCTATTGAAGATTATGGAATTGCAGTCCTTATAACTATTTTATTGGTCGTTATTTGTTTGATTGTAAGTATTACTGTAATGAATAGAAAACAGTTATAATGTTTAGACTTTCAAGTTATATTATTATATTACTTTTTGATGATTATTTATTTTAATTGGCATAGGTGGAAAAAATATGTGATTTGATTTTTATAACAGTTTCCTTTCAAAACTACACTAACATTATTAAGGTGCTTTAAGGGGGATTGTATTATGGAACATTTTAAGCGAAATTCTATACAATCATACACTACCTAACAGCTTTTTATTAAAAACTGAATATTTTATAGCTTTAATAGCTCGTATAAAACTATATGTTTTGTGCGGGCTTTTTTCATGCCTAAAAAAATTTTTAAATTTTTTCGGTTTCAACTTAGCAAATCACACCTGCCGTTCCCTATATGGTGCGGAAAGAGGGTAAGCGTCCAATAAGAGGGTGTATCGAA
>NZ_KI271154.1 GCF_000469345.1 Eubacterium ramulus ATCC 29099 | reverse complement strand
TTGCAGAGCGAGAAAGAGAAAACACACACCGTCCAAGCCATGATAGAGGAATGTCGAGATAAGCAGAGACAGGCAGAACAGGAACGGGATTATGCACTCTCCCATCAGAAAAAAGTAGAGATACCGGTTGAAAAGCCGGTACTCTATCAAAAGTGCGGGAATTGTAAACAGACAGCTTATCTGAAAGCTAAGGAAAAGTATGATATGCAGAGGGAAAAACTGGCAGGCAGATATAAAACAAAAACAGCCATGTATGAAGCATTGATGTTTCTGCTGATATGGTATTCCGTATCAACTACTCTTTTTCAGATGATACGGTCAAAAATATTTATTTCTGATTGCGTGGTATTCTTTGATACAATCGCAACTTTCACACAGACCATTGCTGGCTGGGTTGTACTGGCAGGAAAGAACGTGGCACAGATTAGTGATGGAATATCCAATCCTGTCGTTGCTGGAATTATAAACTGGCTGATAAGAATATTGATTTGCGGTGGATGTCTGGTGGGTGTGGGAATACTTTTGGCATTCATCGAAATAAAGATTGCAGGGCTATATAAGAAATACTGTTGGGATATGATTACCATAATGGTGATACTTGTAAGTATGGCAATATCTATCTACTTTGGGGATTGGATAAAGGAAGTATTGCCAATCAATCTGCTATTTCTCTTATTATTCGTGCAACTGGTATATGTTGGAATCAGGTGGTATGTAAAGGGATGGCGGGAAAACAGAGGTTATGTTTAAAAATAAAAAAATTGTCTGAGACGCAGCGAAGTAAATAAAATGAGTAGTATTATAAGAAGTCAGCAGTGCGTGAATAAACTGCTGGCTTCTTTTTTGATAGATACAGTCACTCTCAGAGAGTGTGCAGGATAGTAAAGTAATAATATCAACATGACGATATAGAAAATGCAGGGAAGCATTGTATTTCAAAGAGTTTGAGATACAGAGCTTCTACTAAGGCAGTGGTCATCTTGTAAAAATATGGTCTTTGTGTGCGTAATATGGTCGTTTGATGATATGGGACTAGGAGAACAGGTTATTTTATCCGATAAAGAAAGCAAAGGAGGTTACTATGAGTAATACAATTAATGTGAACTATATGACACGGGCTTACAATCAGTACCAGCAGAAAAATGCGGCTAAAGATCAGGAGAAGGAAGATACAAGGTTTGCGGATAGTGTAAGAGAAAAGAGCGAAGCTAGTGGAAGTATAGTGGGCAATTCAAAAATAGGTTCTGTGTCTGCTAAAGATATGACGATGGTGGAATACAAGCAGTACATTTACAATTCAGATAAAATGATTGGAGGAACAGAAGTATGCACATTGGTTCTGGTCTAAATACGGTATCTTCAATGTACCGCCAACAAAAAGGCAATAATATGAAAGCCCCAGTATCTGCGGAAAAGACATTTTATACGGCTGAAACACCAAAGGTATACCAGATATTCACAACAGATAATATGTTGTGGACAGGAGGTAATGGTACAGGTCTTTCTTATTGCCTTAAATATGCGGATGATTCGACGGATGAAAATCCAGTGGTGTTAGCGAAAGGTGTGGATGAAAACGGGAAAGAGTTTGAGCAAAGAATTTATATCAATGATGTTAATCCATCAAATGCTACAGTAGTCGAAATGCGTGCATTGGAGGCACATTACAAAGTGGAAAAGCAGGGAGGTTTCACGTCTCTGCCGCTTGAAGCTGGTAATATGGGACTTAACGACAGAAGAGATTTTATCGCAATGTTCAAAAAAAGCATAGAAGATTTAAACAAATTAGGAAGGTTTGATTTATCGTTGCTTTGGACGAAAAGTATGGATGCTTATCTTGATTTGACAAGTGCAAATAGTAAGTACAAATAAGGCTTAGCTATTTGGACATAGAAGGAAAGAGAATTTAGAAAAAACGAAGGAGATTGAGACAATGCAGTCAATATCAAGTTATATTAATCCTAATACAAGAGGACTTACATCTAATTACAAAAATACAGCTATTAAAGATAAGGAAACCTATAATGAGGCGATGTCGCAGCACTTACTAAATCCGGTAGAAGATTTGGTTCAAGTGTTAAAAACACCTATAAAATTGGCGAAGAGTTCGGCACTTAGCAGACAGAATAATTCTGTTAATATTGCGGAAGGGCAAAGAATCCGTGTTAATGGAGGTCATGTGCTTACGGCTACGGCGCATGGAGTAGAGGTTTCTGGTGGAGATAATCCGTATGATACACAATCATATGTAAAAGCACAGAGAATGGCAGATGCATTGGCATCCATGCTGCGAAATGCAGGTGGGACAATGACTACTGTAGCACATTCAAAGGAGGAATATGCCCGGTATACAGAAGGAATTACGGATGTTATGTCTTATCTGGGTATAGACACTTCCAAAGATTTTACGGTCAATGGTATGAAATATAGCAAAAATAAAGATGGCTGGTATGAGTCAGAAGCGAATAGTGAGGCGCAGGCGGCATATGAACAGTTAAAAGCGAATAACAGAACCTATCAGTTTGCAGACGAAAAAACCAAAAAACAGATTGCTTATATTAGTGATTATTACCTTCAAACAGTACCGGAGAGTGTAAAAGCGGCGTGGCAGGAAACATTAGAAGAAACGGGGATTAATCCATTTCAGACTGATTTATCCAGTACAGTAACGCAGCTATCTGTGGAGCAGGATTTTCAGACAGGTGGTAATGATAATATTTTTGGAGAAACGAAAGAAAGCTGTTTGGCAGCTATCAACAAAATATTGGAGAGAATAGAAAATCCGCTGGCAGCCGTTACAGATGAAAGGGCAGCATATCTGCAACAGGAAAAAGAATTTTATACCGTACTGGCATCTAAAATAAGAGAATAAAATGCCGGGAGGAATTTAAAAAATGATTGGAAGTATAGGAGCGGAGAGCCGTTATTCAACAGGTTATAACAACCTAAAACCAAATCGGAACCAGAATAAGTGGGCTGACACTTTGGCTCAGACGGTGGATAAGGAGGATATTAGCAGTAGAGCGGATATCAATCGTGCTAAGAAAAGTACAGTGATGGATTCTTATCTGGCACTGTCAGGAAAAACGATAAATACTTTGAAACAGGAATATTCAGAGTACGAATCCGAAAATTATAGAATCGTACCCGATAATGAAGCTGAATGTTTTGATATATACAATAAAGACGGGGAGCGTTTGGGGGCATTTTCCTATTCTGATATAAAAATAAGACAGGATGAAACAACAGGAAAGCAGTTTTTGATTTCTGAGCATGGAACGATGAGTTACGATGCCCTGGTATTAGATGATGAATTAAAAGATGCATTGCAGAATGTAATGGATAAAGATTCGCTGGATGTGGAGACTTTGCAGGGATTTACATTAAATACACATTCAGGTACCGGCATCCAGTATTTAGTAAAAGACGGTGAGGAAGGCAGAGGTGGCAAGGTTCTTCTGCAAAATGAAGCGGATCGGAAGAGGTATGAAGAATTAGCGGAGATGTATTTTGACAAATACCCTAATTTAATTGAGAGTCGGGAAGAAGGTTTTATCTGGGCTGATTTAGAGATTAGAGGAATGGCAAAACGGACAGATCAGGGAATTATATCCATAGGAGCTGATGGAATGTCATACAGTGACAATGAAAATTATAAAAACAATTGGAGTGTCCGGTTTTCTGGTTCTATGTATGAAAAGCTGTATGAATGGCTTCAGAATAACAAGGATAGCATGGAGGAAATCCATAAATTTTCTACATGGCAAAAGGTTTTTGACGAAATTGGTGGAACGTATGAAAGAGTCTGGTCGAAAGAAGAACTGGATCAGGGATATTTGAATAATTGAAAGAGGTGACAATATGAAAATATTTAATTACATGAATAATACGAATTCAATAATGGAAAAAAATACTGATAAAGTACAGAAAGGAAATAGTCAGACAAACGAAAAACATACAGTGGGGCAATCAGTGAAGCTTTCGATTTCTAATGAGGGATTGGAGTATTATCGTAATCGTATACAGCAGAGTGGACAGGAAAAATATGATGATGTGGTTCAAAGAAAGGAACTGTTAGCGAGTAAAAAAATCAGTGATATTGATTATAGTTATGAAATTCAAAAGAAGGCAGCACAGCAGAATCAAAATGTTGATACAGGAAAAAGTGCCTTAAATATTACTGACAAGGCAAATAATTATGTTAAAGCATACGCAGAATTATATGATGAAATTGTGAAGGGCTATGAAAATGGAACCAGAGAAATATATGTAGCTGATGAAAATGGACCTCGTAAGCTTACAAAGGATGAAGAGTTAAGCAATTTAGATGCTGCATATAAAAAAACAGTGGATGACTTTGTGACAATGGAGACAACCAATCAGCATGCCCGTGGAATTATTGGTGAAGAAATGAATAAAATTTCAAAAATTACCACAAGGTCAACTTTGGCATCGGCTTACATTGAGGAGCAAAAAACCAGGGGAAAGGACGAAATCCCAGAAAATTTAACTGAGAAAATGTATGGTGCAATTACCTCATTTAAGGAGAAATATACAATGATTCAGCCTAATAGAGAGCAGTTATTGATGAGCATTAAGATTTGATGATGTTAGTACTATGATTTACAAATAAAAATAGTAATTACATATCATATTGAGGCTGAGAGAAATTAAATATCCAAGTCGTTCAATATAATA
>NZ_KI271153.1:11921-106641 GCF_000469345.1 Eubacterium ramulus ATCC 29099 | reverse complement strand
TATATAAAAAACGACAGCAGCCAAATGTTTTTTCGAGCAGAACTTCCTGTTCTCGGTTTGGATATATACGAAAACGGTAAGCTATGTTATGAGTTATTTTTTCCATATGATCAGCCTCGCTTTCCATCGCTTCGACTGATTATATTATACTATATCCCTTTGAGTAGAACAAGCGTTCTGCCTGTATTTGCTGTATTTATTTTGCAATTCATCTCCCACCTGTAGAGGAAGGAGAATTCTTGCTAGCTCTTGTTAAAATTTTATAGATATTGTAAAATCCAGTTTTTCAATATCATCTGCTGTTTATCATACATCTTTAACTCAAATAATGTTTTCGTTATCTGTTCCCTTGCTGCATTTTCCACAATCGGATTCTGTGCTTCTATCAAAACCTGAATATTATATGCTAACCAGCCCAACATAGCATCGCATCCACATAGGAATATCTCATTCCAATATTCGTACTTTACATCTATCCATGAACGATATGCATTCATCAATGCATCAAACTTTTCCTTATTACAATTCTGATTTTCATCAACAATCCAATAGTTTAGTACCTGTATCAGTTCCTCATACGGATTTATATAACCAGCAGCTTCCCAGTCAATAATATATGGAACATCGATTTTCCACATAATATTTTTAGGATCTAAATCTCGATGACTTATCACCTGATTACATTTCAGTTTTGCGGCATTTTCAACCACATCACAATCCCATTGCTCCAACTGTAAAACATTTTCCTGAAAAAGCGAATACACTTCAACATCTTTTTTCAAGGCAGATAAAAGATACTTCCATTCATATTTACAACGCACTGTATTTTCCGGATACAATCCTTCCACGCAAATATTTGAAGCATGGATTTTTCCTAATTGCTCTCCGACTTTTGCACAATGAGCAGCTGTTATATCTGGATAAAAAACTGATTTTCCGTCAAACCATTCAAAAATTTCATAATATGCATGATCCACTTCAAAAATCATTTTTCCAGCCACAGATTTTACACAAATTGCAGAAATATCATTTTCATTTTTTAATCTATATGCAATACGTCCTGCCTGTTCAAGTTTTTCCAAGGCATCTGGCTTATTCATAACATTAGAATTTAATACTTTTATTGCATATTTCCCTTGATTAGTTTCAACACAATACATTTTATGCAGCAGACCGCCAGTGACAATTTTGGGTTCTTGCTCGAAGTCCCCTAACTCGCATATTCTACATACCTTCTCTAAATTATTCATTTTGATAAATTCTACTTTGCCTTATGAATTATTTTATGACCTGAATAAATTGCCATAATCATACAAAATAATGCCGCAATGCTCCACCATTTATGTGCTTTCATCGTTTCATCCCTCCATTTCTTACTCTGCCAGTTCACTCAATGCATGATAAAAGTCCGGATATTCTCTTTTTAACCGAATCAGCTTGCCTTTCGGATTGATAAATCCATGTTCTGAATATCCTTGACATACAATTTCTCCCTGCGCATTTGTCATAGTATATTGCAATTTCAATTTTACTTCTTTGAATTCTTCTACTATGACATCAATGTCAATAACATCTTCAAAGGTTGTGCTTTTTTTATATTTGCAGTTTACTGCTATAACCGGAGATATAATGCCTATTGACTCCAGTTTTGCATAGTCCCATCCAATCTGTCTGAGAAAATCAATTCTGGCTTCTTCCATCCAACGGATATAATTTGAATGATGTGTAATCCCCATTTTATCTGTTTCATAATACTGCACAATATGTCTGTATTTCTGCATTATAAAGACTCTCCCAATGCTTCTACCTCTGTCAGCTTCGGACAGGCACTCATGCTGCCTTTGCTTTCCATATTTGGAACAGTAATGATTCCACAGTTTTCCCACTTCACATAAGCAGCTGTTGCACGATACTGTTCGATTGCAGCATCAAATACATGATCTGCACCGGCATCTAACAACAACGCTGTTTTATGAAAATGAAATCCTGCTGTTGCCCCCACATACAAACGATCGATGACTGCTTTTAACTGTGCAGTGATATCGAACCAGTAAATCGGAGATGCAAATACAACCATATCCGCATCTTTCAATTCTGCATACACCTGTGTCATATCGTCTTTCTGTGCACATTCTCCATTATGAGAGAAACAGTACTCACACGCCATACATCCACGGATTTTCATGGTACCAACAGGTAAGTTGACTACTTCATGTCCTTTTTTCTCAGCACCTTTTGTAAATGCCTGCGTCATAATTTCTGTATTTCCACCTTTACGTGGACTTCCGTTTAATACTACGATTTTCATATTTATGTTATCTCCTTTTTCATCAAAAATCTAATCCCAGTTCTCTTCCGGATATTTCATACCCCAGTCTTTCCGAAGTTTTGTCATAATGTCCATGACATCTTTCGTATATTCCAGATGCATTCCATTTGCATTACCGCTACGCACTGCCCGCTCCATATCCAGCATTTCATAATACAGTGCATTGCCAGTCTCACCTTCTGTAATTTCTGTCCGTTCCCCGGTTTCGGCGTCCACGATAACTGCTTTATCAGCACGCGGATATTCCATAATTTCAATATATCCTTTTTCACAACTAATCATGGCACGTTTTGGTTGTTTTGAATGCATAGATAATGCTACTGTTGCCATCTGTCCCTGTGAATTCTGCAGCAAAACAGTTGCCTGCTCGTCGGAACCTGTCGGAGATGGTTTCCACTGACTTAATATATTGGTTGGAGTCTCATCCATAAAACTACGGACAATCGAAAGTGCATAGACACCAATATCAAGCATTGCTCCTCCCGCCAGATTCAGATTGAAAAAGCGGTTCTTCATATCATATTCCTTAAAACTGCCAAAATTCATTGTTATGATCTGGACTTTTCCAAGTGCTCCTTCTTTTACGATGTTCCACAATTTCTTATAAATCGGCATATGCCAGATGGTCATCGCTTCAGCCAGAATTAAATTCTTTTCCTGTGCCAGTGCGATCATCTGATCCAGTTCTCTGCTGTTTAATGTAATGGATTTTTCCACTAAAAGATGCTTTCCATACTGTAATGCCTTTTTCATAAAAGTATAGTGTGTGTTATGTGGACTGGTAATATAAATAATATCGACATCTTCATCCTCAAACATATCATCGATCTGATCATATACTTTACCTACACCATATTTTTCTGCAAAATCTACCGCCTTCTGATGAGTACGGTTTCCAACTGCATACAGAGATTTTCCCATTTTCTGCAGCGCCTGCGCCATTTCATTTGCAATCACACCGGTTCCAAGTACCGCCCAGTTAAGGTTTTCTCTCATCTCTTTTGCCTCCTGAAATTTCTTTGTTTATCTGCCACATATTTTCTCACAGATTCATTATTTTTTCTATGCTTTTTCTGTAAAAACTTGATAAACTCGTATGGTTTTGGCATTATATTTCCAGCCACACATTTAGAAATGTAATTTCAAAAAGGATGAGTCTTCCAATTTCAGCGGAAAACTCATCCTTTTCTTATTATTTATGTATTTTTTATCAGCACATAATTATTTTTTTGTAATATATCCCTGTGCCTTCAGAAGTTCTGCACAAAGAACCGCTCCACCTGCAGCACCACGAACCGTATTATGGGAAAGTCCTACGAACTTCCAATCATATACAGAGTCCTCACGCAGACGACCTACATTGATACCCATGCCTTTTTCATAATCAACATCAAGCTGAACCTGCGGACGGTTATCTTCCTGCATGTAGCGGATAAACTGCTTCGGTGCACTCGGAAGATTTAACTCCTGCGGAACGCCGCTGAACTGCTCTAATTTTTCAATGAGCTGCTCTTTTGTCGGGTTCTTGCGGAATTTCACGAAAACTGCTGCTGTATGTCCGTTTAATACCGGAACACGGATACACTGGCAAGTGATAACCGGTGAAGTTGCAGGAACGATCTCGCCTTTCTCCTCATCGATCTCACCCCAGAGACGAAGCGGCTCTTTCTCGGATTTTTCTTCCTCTCCGCCAATATATGGGATAATATTTTCTACCATCTCCGGCCAGTCTTTGAATGTTTTACCGGCTCCGGAAATCGCCTGATAAGTAGTTGCAACAACCTCATACGGCTCAAACTCTTTCCAGGCTGTCAGTACCGGTGCATAGGACTGAATGGAACAGTTTGGCTTTACAGCGATAAATCCGCGTGTTGTACCAAGACGTTTTTTCTGATATTTAATAACGTCCATATGCTGTGGGTTGATCTCCGGAACTACCATCGGTACATCCGGTGTCCAACGGTGTGCACTGTTGTTTGATACAACCGGTGTCTCTGTTTTTGCATATGCTTCCTCAATGGCTTTGATCTCGTCTTTTGACATATCTACGGCACTGAATACAAAATCTACTTCCGAAGCAACTTTCTCTACTTCATTTACGTTCATGACTACAATGTCTTTTACTGCTTCCGGCATCGGAGTTGTCATTTTCCACCGATCGCCAATGGCGTCCTCATATCTCTTTCCGGCTGAACGCGGGCTCGCTGCGATTGTTGTTACTTCAAACCACGGATGATTTTCCAGCAGAGAGATAAATCTCTGACCTACCATTCCTGTTCCGCCTAATATTCCGACTTTTAATTTCTCACTCATTTTTACATCCTCCATTGCGATCGTTTTTTGATATACATCTCACTTTTTGTCCGTTTACCGCGAACAATTGTCTTTGTCTTGTGCTATCTTATAACAATTCTCAGAAAAATGCAAGTCTTTCTTTTATTTCTTTACTTGGTTTCCTGTAAAATTTCAATATTTTCCAGCCAGTCATGTGCCAGATATTCTTTTTCAATTGCGATTACCTGCATCATGGCTTCTTTACTCGGTGCACCGATGGTCAGACGTTTGTTCACACAGGTATCCATGGAAATAGCATCATAAATATCCTCTTCAAATACCGGACTGATGGCTTTTAATTCATCCAGAGACATATCATCGATCGCAATGCCTTTGTCGATGCAGTACAGTACAATACGACCTACGATTCCATGCGCATCACGGAACGGAACACCATGATTTACCAGATAATCAGCAGCATCTGTCGCATTTGTAAATCCATGGCGTGCACTCTTGCTCATAACTTCTTTGTTAAATTTCATTGTAGAAATCATACCGGTAAACAGTGCCAGACAACCTTTAACGGTATCAATGGCATCAAACGTCAGCTCTTTGTCTTCCTGCATGTCTTTATTATAAGCAAGCGGAATGCCTTTCATAGTAGTCAGAATAGACATCAGTGCACCGTACACGCGGCCTGTTTTTCCACGTACCAGTTCAGCAATATCCGGATTCTTTTTCTGCGGCATGATACTGCTTCCGGTGCTGTATGCATCATCGATTTCCACAAATTGATACTCATTGGAATTCCAGATGATGATTTCCTCGCAGAAACGGCTCAAATGCATCATGATTGTAGATAATGCGGATAAAAATTCAATAACATAATCACGGTCAGATACAGAATCCATGCTGTTTAAGGTCGGACCTTCAAATCCAAGCAGGGATGCCGTATATTCTCTGTCTAACGGGTAGGTGGTTCCTGCTAAAGCACCTGCACCCAGCGGACAGTAATTCATACGATTATAAATATCATGCAGACGGCTTCTGTCACGTTTGAACATTTCAAAATAAGCACCAACATGGTGAGCTAATGTAACTGGCTGTGCTTTCTGCAGATGTGTGAATCCAGGCATGATCGTCTCAGTATTCTCTTCCATGATTTTTAACAGTTCCTGTAACAGATCTCGTACAAGTTCATCTGTGTAAAGCACTTCCAGACGTGTATACAGACGCATATCCAATGCAACCTGATCATTTCTGCTTCGTCCGGTGTGAAGTTTTTTACCGGTATCACCCAGACGGTCAATCAGATTTGCCTCCACAAAGCTGTGGATATCCTCATATTCATCTGTAATTTTCAGTTTACCGGATTCTACATCTTTGCAGATCTCATCGAGTGTCCTTACAATATCCTGCATCTCTTCTTTTGTCAGGATTCCCTGCTTTCCAAGCATGCATACATGCGCGATGCTTCCCTGGATATCCTGTTTATAAAATTTCTGGTCAAAAGAAATTGATGCGTTAAAATTATAAACCAGTTTGTCCGTCTCCTTTGTGAAACGTCCTCCCCATAATTGTGCCATCTCGTTGTTCCTCCTTCAATTCTCTTATCTGCGCACAGTTTATCCCTGTCAAGATTCTTCCTGCGCTTTTGCCCTTTTTTCCTGTTCCCGCTGCAACTTTGAATAGACACAGCCGCAATAATCCTGCCGGTACAGACCATAAAGTTCCGACAATTCCACAGACCGCTTATATCCATTTTTCTTCTTAAAGTCAGAATTCAAAAAAGCAGTAGCTCCGTGACAGTATTCTGCTGCCACAGCCTCTCCTACCTCGTTCAACAATGTTGCATTTTTCAGCGGACTAATGGTCAGTGATGTCGTGAAATAATCAAATCCATGTGCCTGCGCCAGTTTTGCTGTTTCTGACAAACGCAGCACAAAGCATTTTTCACAGCGGATACCGCCTTCTGGAACATGCTCTAATCCTTTCACCTCCGCAACAAACCGTTCAGGCTCATAGTTTCCTTCCATGAAAGACACCGGATATTTCACCGGCAATTCCCGGATCAGACGTTTTTCCTCTTCCACACGCTTGTGATATTCCGCTGCATCCGTGATATTCGGATTATAAAAAAATACCGTGATGTGAAAATATTCCGCCAGATATTCCAATACATAGCTGCTACATGGTGCACAGCAGGCATGTAATAACAGACTCGGAACTTTTTGCTCCGTCTGCAGTTTTTGAATTTTCTTTTCCAGTTCTTTTTGGTAATTCTGCTTCATAACTCATTTATTTTATACGATTCCTGCTATTTTTACAATAGCAACCAATGCTATTTTCACATACATTATACTATATCCGTTACAGTTCACTCATCACATGTATGCAAGATAATGCTTAATACTGTTATAAATTTGAAGGAGGACTCTCATGCATTCGTTGTTTGAAATTCAACATTTGTCCTATGCATATCACACGATGCAGGGGGAAACCGCTGCCTTATCAGATATCACCTTTACCGTTAATACAGGAGACTTTGTTGCCATCGTCGGACCCAGCGGATGTGGAAAATCTACCCTCTTAAATCTGCTGGCCGGCATGCTCACACCGGAATCCGGCACACTGCTTTTAAACGGTAATCCACTGACGGCAGACAGCCGATGCCATATCGGATATATGCTGCAGCAGGATTATCTGTTGGAATGGCGCAGCATCTGGAAAAATGTACTACTTGGACTTGAAATCCGTCATGAAGTAACAGAAGAAAGCTGTTCTTATGCAAAACAGCTTTTGAAACAATATGGTTTGGAGAAATTCTCTCATTCTAAGCCAAGTCAGCTTTCCGGCGGCATGCGGCAACGTGTGGCTCTGGTCCGTACTCTCGTATTAAAACCGGAGCTGCTGCTCTTAGACGAACCGTTTTCCGCACTGGATTATCAGACACGCCTGTCGGTCAGCAACGACATCGGTTCCATTATCCAAAAAGAAAAGAAAACAGCGATCCTTGTCACACATGATCTGGCGGAAGCCGTCAGTCTGGCAGACCGCATCATCATACTCACGGAACGTCCCGGACGTATTCATCGCATTATACCTGTGGCATTTCCGGAACAGCTGACACCGATGGAGCGCCGGGATCACGCTGATTTCAAAACCTATTTTAATCTTATCTGGAAGGAGCTGCACCATGAAACGACCTGAAACTGCGCAGGAAACCTTCCTGTATCAGCATCAGCAATACAAACGAAAAATACACTTTTTGCGCATTTTTATCTTTGTGGTTTTTCTCGTTCTCTGGGAACTGGCAGCAGATCTGTCCTGGATCAATGACTTTATTTTCAGTTCCCCGAAACGGCTTGTCACCTGCTTTGTGCAAATGCTGATGGAAGGAATCATCTGGCAGCATGTCAGCATCACATTGTTGGAAACAATGATCAGTTTTGTGCTGGTCATTCTTTTTACCATTCTGATTGCAGTTTTGCTCTGGGCAAAAAAATCTGTCTCTGATGTATCAGAACCGTATATGGTTGTGCTGAACAGCCTGCCAAAATCTGCCCTGGCGCCACTGCTAATCGTATGGCTGGGCGGCAATTACAAAACCATCATCGTCACCGGAATGTCTGTGGCAATATTTGGTTCCATCCTCAGTCTCTATCAAGGCTTTCTGGGTGTCGATCCAAATCAGATGAAACTGATTGAAACACTGGGTGGGAATCGACGGAATATCCTGACAAAAGTTGTTTTTCCAGCCAATATTCCCAATCTGTTTTCCATCATGAAGGTAGACATCGGACTTTGTCTGGTAGGCGTTGTAATTGGTGAATTTATTTCTTCCCGCCGGGGGCTGGGATATATGATCATTTATGGCAGTCAGATCATGAAACTGGACTGGGTCATTCTTGGAATCGTGATACTCTGTCTGATCGCCATGGGATTGTATCAGTTGATTGTATCTTTAGAGAAATGGTATCTGAAAAAGGTATAACCGTTGTCATTATCAGTAGATATATAGGGAACACGAAAACGCTGTATCCGGATCATTCTGTGGATACAGCGTTTCACTTTCTTTTACTGTTTTTCAAATGTTTTACTGTCTTTTACTGCTAATCAATTCTAACTTTTATATTCTCTGGCCAGTCAATAAATAATTAATAATTTTCCATAACATATTCTTCAAAAAGCGGCAATGTAAAATATACATAACCTCTCGTTTCACCGGAAAGAATTCCCTTTTTAATCAGTCTTTTCCGATATGGATTAAACTCATTTGTTTCCATGTGTAAATGTTCCCGAATATCCTTTATTTTTCCACCTTCCACATCTGCAATTCCACGTGCAACCATACGATCTTTCTGTGACAGTTCCGACCAGATTTTGTCATAAACAAATTCACTCAGATATTGCTCATATTCTCCTCTGACAGCGTTGTAATCTCCATGATGATTCCATGTCAGATAGCCAAGAACCTGAAATGCAAAGGGATATCCTTTCGTAAGATCTGCCATCTGTGTCGCCTGATCCACCTCAATTTCAAAAATAGACTTATACTTATTTACAATTATATACTACTCTTTCACAATATTTTCAAGCTCCTTTTCCGAAAGCTCATATCCCAAAAAATCCTCACAAAACTGTTGTCCCCTCTTTGGATCAGAACCAATATACTCCTTCACCTCTTTCAAAATTTCATCTCCAATTCCCATGTTTCCACGCCAAATCGTTGCCGTATAAAGCGGTGACACAGTTGGGAAAGAAAAATAACCAACTCTCCCATGTTTTACTGATCCAATATACCAGGTATCATCTGCGGTCTTACTCAATGCTCTCACTGAACAACAGCTACGATTGTCTCCAACCGTCAAAATCAACATAGGAAATGCTATGGCATATGGAAAACCATTGACATAAAGCAGATCTCCCGCCTGAAACGGCACAGGAAGATTCAAATTCATACCATCGCAATAATCAATGCTGTCCTCCCGTTTTTCACCATTCGGCGTATTATCCAGCTCCGCGTAATAAATCTCATCATCCGCCACTACATAAGAACACGCGTCATAATATTCTCCATCATCATTTTTGATCCATTTCTTCAAAATATACCAGATGCGTCCATAAGGATCTGTTCCTTCCTTTTTGGCATGACGATCTACAAAGTTCATTGCTTCATTACAGGTATCAAACACCCCTTCAAAATGTGAATCTGCTTCATTCATCATCTCATCCGCAATATTCGATTCCACTGAAATAATCCCATTTACACGCAAATAAGACAACGCTTCTTCCATATTTGAAATATATCTGTGGCACTCTTTTTTCAAAATTTCATCCTGATTTTTCTCTGCCAGATCCCGCAATCTGTAAAATGCTTGCTTTTTCTGTTGCAGCAAAACCGGCGAAAAATAAATCAACTGCGTAATCTGTTCCACACTTAAATCTACGGTTTTCAAATACTCCCTCATGCTTGGTGACAACACAAATTCGTCTATAAATTCTCTGTACATTCCTTTTCGCTCCTTCGTCTTTGTTTGAATTGAGACTCCCGCTTCTGTAATTAAAGGGAAATCTGTAAGTAATGAAAAATAAGAAACCTTTCTCCGTGGAAGTTCAATTTCCGATTTTTCCTTGATTGTACCGCATAAGACAGACATATATTGTCATTGTGATTTCTCACAAAAGAATTTTTCAATATTCCATTTTGTGGCTCACAATGTCAATATATGTCACTCTTAAATGTTATCGTACATAACGAAAAGGTTCCATAAACCAGCCGTTTACTGCTATGTTGTAAAATTTATAGTATAATGACGCCAATAAAGCCACCAAAACAAATGAAGAAAAATAATGGAGATAAATATTATGAAAACAATCGAAGGAACATACACATTTGCAAATATATTTACCACAAATAATGAAGCTCATGCCATTGAGGACTATGCACTGGCTCAGATTCAAATGATCTGCGATCAGGAAGCTTCAAAAAACTGCCGCATCCGTGTCATGCCGGATGTTCACCCGGGCAAAGTCGGTCCCATCGGCTTAACCCAGACACTTGGAGACAAAATCATTTTAAACCTTGTAGGCATTGATATTGGCTGCGGCATGACCTTAGCACAGATCAAAGATAAAAAAATTGAATATCAGAAATTAGATACCGTAATCCGTGAAAACATACCATCCGGATTTTCCATTCGAATGAAGCCGCATCGATTTGCAGAATACTTTGATTTTTCTGCTTTGCACTGTGCTTCCCACATCCAGATGGACAAAGCAATGCGAAGTCTCGGAACACTCGGGGGTGGCAATCACTTCATCGAAGCGGATAAAGACGATGACGGTAACCTCTACATTGTCATTCATTCCGGAAGCCGCCGTCTTGGAAAAGAAGTAACAGAATATTACTTAAATCAAGGACAAAAAGTTTTAAAAGAACAGGGATTACAAATACCTTATGAACTTACCTGGCTTGAAGGTGACATGATGCAGCATTACCTTCATGATCTGCAGATTGTACAGAAATATGCCTCCCTGAATCGTGAAATCATGCTGGATGAACTTGTCAAAGGTATGAAATGGAAAGTCTTGGATTCTTATGAGTGTATTCATAACTATGTGGACAATCGCCCTGAAATCACAGAGTTATTTCATGCCCCTATGCTCCGCAAAGGTGCTATTTCTGCCCTTTCGGGTGAAAAAGTGATCATTCCGATCAACATGCGGGATGGTATTCTTCTTGGCACCGGAAAAGGAAATCCAGACTGGAACTGCTCCGCCCCACACGGTTCCGGTCGAATCATGAAACGGGAAGATGTCAAATCATCCTTTACCGTTTCCGGCTTTAAATCAGTAATGAAAGGAATTTACAGCAGCTGTATCAACAAAGACACTTTGGACGAAGCGCCATTTGCCTACCGTTCCATGGATGATATGCTGGATGTCATTCAAGATACGGTAGATATAACAAATGTACTTCGTCCGGTGTATAACTTCAAAGCTGGAGAAAAATAAACCAGAGGAGAAATATTATGAATTTACCAATTACCGTTACACAAAATGATTTACTAGAAATATTGCTCAATATCGCCCCGGTGAGACCTGTATTTATCTGGGGCGCACCGGGAATCGGAAAATCAGCTCTCGTAGAACAGTTTGCCCGCGAAGTCGGTCTTCCATGCGTATCACTGCTCGGAAGCCAGCTTGCTCCGGAAGACATTATCGGCATTCCACAGATCAAGGGAGAAACATCTGAGTTTCTTCCACCAAAAATGATCGCACGAAAGGAACCTTATGTACTTTTTCTGGATGAACTCAATGCTTGCACACAGGAAGTACAGAAAGCGTTCTATTCTCTGATCCATGAACGTCGAATCGGTGAATATTGTCTTCCTAAAGGCAGCATTGTTGTCGGAGCCGGGAACCGCGCTCAGGACAGTGCCATCGTAAAAACAATGTCTTCCGCACTGATCAACCGAATGTTTCATGTACAATTAAAAGCAGATGCCGGACAGTGGATTAAATGGGCTCAGGCAGAAGGTCTCCATCCTTGGATCATTGATTACATTATTCAAAGACCGGATCATCTGTTTTCCGAACCACCGAAAACGGAAGAACCATTTTCCACACCACGCTCCTGGCATATGCTCAGCGATGCACTGACAGAATATGGTGCCGGAAAAAGAGAACTATCCATAAATACCTTGAAAATGCTTGCCTATGCATGTCTTTCCGAATCCCATGCAGGAATGTTTCTTGCGTACACAAAAACATTGCGCAATACGCATTTATTAGATGAGATCATTGCACAGAAAGCGAAATGGCCGGGCAAACCAGAAGACAGAGACGTGTTATATTTTCTTGCACAGTCTTTCCGCGCCAAATTACTTGCAGAACTTCCCAAAAGCAAACAGGAAATTTCCGGAAATATGCTGTCCTTTGTATATCGCGCCAAAGGAATGCTCCGGGAGCTTGCAACTATTAATTTTGAAATCGCACAGATGACCGTCGCTTCCGACAATCAGGAATCCCTTCCGGATTGGTTTATGATGGAAGTCATCCGAGATCTTCCAAAACTGGTTCGTTAACTTATTATTTTTATAGAAAGAAGGTGAAACAATGCCTTGGTTTAGTAGAAAATATTATCGTGAAGAAGACACTCCAACCGGTTATCGAAATCTGGAATCCGGGTATGCGTTGCTGATGCACAATCCACTTTTTCAGCAGTTGGAGGGAACCATTCTGACAAAAGCATCCCATTTGAATGAAAAAGGAAGTATTGCCTGTGTTTTCAAAAACGGAACCATCCATGTCAACACAAATATCATTCTTTCTCCAGAGCAATGGTATTACGTGCTCGCACACAACCTGCTGCATCTGGCATTTGGGCATTTTGACCAGGATCACATTCCACCTCATTTGGAATTCATCCCAGAACTTTGGAATAAAGCCTGTGACATTTACATTACCCGATTTCTTTACGATATCCGCCTCGGTGATCCGTTCTGTGCAGATCCGGCATCAGGTTATCCCATAAAATTAAATGATGAGCAAAAAATCTATGAATATCTTCTAACCCATGATGATTCCGCAATACAAACTTATGGAACAAATGCAAAAAAGCAGAAAGATATGATCGGTATTGAACATCCCTGTATCTATAAAAAGGGCGAATCCAATCATTATGCCAAAACCTTCTCTTACGCAATCACACATTCCATAAAATCTGCCATCAGCGATGCCGGAGGATATCTCCAGTCTCCGAAACAAGATACAGTCATTTCACAGGCAGCAAACTGGTTTTTAACTCATTATCCGCTGCTTGGTGGGTTGGCAGCTTCTTTTCATATTGCAGAAGATGTAGAACTTTGCCACAAATACGAAATACATATTGCTGCGGTCGATGCGGAACAGGGGATCATTTATGCTAATCCATCCTGCGATTTATCCAAAGAAGAATGGATCTTTGTTCTCGCTCATGAATATCTTCATGCCGGACTTCAGCACCATAAAAGATGCAATGGACGTGATTTTTATCTATGGAATGTTGCCTGTGATTATGTCATTAACGATTGGCTGCATGAGATGGAAATTGGGACTGCTCCCACGTATGGTCTTCTATATGACCAATCACTCCATAACACGTCTGCCGAAGGAATTTATGATCTGATTCTGAAAGAAATGCGAAAATTTAAAAAATCGGATACATTTCGCGGTTATCATAAGGGAGACATTTTTGCAGAAAACAGTCCTCATTTTGAAAGTCTCAGAAATGGGATTTCATTGGATGATTTTTTCAAAAACGCTTTGCGCGAAGGACTGGATTATCATGTCACCAACAACCGCGGTTATCTGCCGGCAGGTCTGGTAGAAGAAATCCGTGCGCTTACCATGCCCGTCATTCCATGGGATGTCGAACTGGCTCGTTGGTTTGATACACAATTTCCACCTCTTGAAAAGCATCGTACCTATGCAAGACCTAGCAGGCGTCAAGGTGCCACACCTGATATTCCAAGACCAAGTTACTCCCTCCGTGAACAGGATCTGGAAAACAGAACTTTCGGTGTTGTAGTTGATACCTCCGGTTCCATGTCCACCAAACAGCTTGGCATGGCACTTGGATCTATTGCCAGTTATGCGGAAGCTAAAGATGTTTCCTTTGTCCGATTGATTTTTTGTGATGCCAAGGCCACTGATGCAGGATATCTGGCACCGGAAGCGATTGCAGGAAGTGTCAAAGTCACCGGACGCGGCGGTACTGTTCTGCAGCCTGGTATTGACTGTCTGGAGAAAGCTTCTGATTTTCCGGCAGATGGTCCGATTTTGATCATTACAGACGGCATGATTGAAGATCATCTGAAAATTAGGCGAAAACATGCGTTTTTACTTCCTAAGGGAAACAAACTGCCATTTGCACCTAAAGGTGATGTATTTTATTTCAGGGAGTGATAAATTCACTCCCTGATACACTTACCTATACAATTGTAACATATCCTGTAGATTCTTTCTCATTTCTTCCCGCATGCTCTGTGGTTTTAGAACCTCGATATTTCTTCCCTGACTCAAGAGCCACATGAGAATACCCTTTCCGTAAACTTCCGCTTCTATTGTATACGAATCTTCCGTTTCCGACAATATTTCGGCAGTAGGAAGCCTGTCCAAAACCGCTTCCACATTTCGTCCGGTATATTTCAACTCAATCCTTGTCAATTTTCCCGGAAACATAAACTGCACCCGTTTTCGAAATTCACCTTCTTCAAACCGATCCGCATATGCAATTTTGAATTTTTCGCCCACTTCCTGATAAGATTTGATACGGTCAACTCTGAAAATTGCCGGATAATCGTACTTTTGTACATACTTTCCAGTATCATCTTTTTCTACAATGAATGCATTCAAATAAAAATAATACTCTGAAAATATTAAACCTACCGGTTGAATTACCCGTTTTACGTTTTCTCTGGCAGAAACTTTTTTCCCATATGTAATTTCGATCAAATTACACTGCTTTATTTCTTCTCCCAAAACCCAAAGCTTATCCTTCACCACGGACTTATGCTTCAATTCCACATAATGAAATGTTTCATTTCTGATTAATTCGGACACTAATTTCATATTTTTCTGCGGAACACAGCCCAAAATCATCTTATCAAGAATTTCTTTAATTTCTTTTTTGGTAAATGCTCTGCTTTCCAACAAAATTTTACTGACTGCCAGAATTTCATCATTTGACATTAAGGCTTGCTCTGCTCCGGTCAACACGTAGCCTTTTCGGCTTCTGTCATATACAACTTGTCTGGAATCACCGGAATTGTCTGTCTGTTCCATAAGAAATGCGCGAATGTCATCTATATCACGTTGAATAGATCGTTCATCTACGCCAAACTGCTTGGCTTCTTCCTGTTTATTCAGACATTTTCCGGAACATAAACGCTGGTACATGTTCAGGATTCGATAGTTTTTTGATATTTTTTCCATTAATTTTCACTCAGTTTTTTTCACTTATCGTTCTTATAAAAAGAGAAGTTTATTCTATAATTTATAATAGAATACACCTCTCTCTCATACACTTCGCTGCAAATGTTTTATTTCTTTCTTTTTAAGATTACTTTATTATCATTAATTTTTGTCAAATTGTAATCTCTCAACTTATTCAAAGCACCTACACCTCCTGCAGCGACTGCGATTGAAACTGCTGATACTGCTGTAGGAACACCTAAAACAGTTGCTGCCGCACCTCCTGAAATAAGCGCTGCAGATCCTGTTGCTGGAGTCGATGTACCTGCTGTTGCTACTGTTGCTACTACAGAAACTACTGCCACACCAATGGCTCCAATTGCCAGCCCCCAAGCTGGTTTTCCAGTCCCATGTATTTTAATTACTTTCTTAACTAAATCTCCCTCTATTGTAATAGTATCCTCTTCTCTTTTTAATGCTTCTCCTAATTCTTTTTCTGTTCTCATAAGTAAATCCTTCCTTTCTCACTATTCTCTTTTTCTTCAATGTTTCTTATTATTTTATTGATACTTTTTAACACAACAGAAATCAATATATGCATATAGATCTTCCCTAAGTAGTTATTTTGAATATTAAAATTACTTTTCTTTTGAATTTGAAGGTTTTAATTTAATACTAGTACCATCACTAGTGCTATATTCTAGTTCATATCCGGCAAGAACTGTTATTATTGAAAGTCCCAATCCACCTGCTAGCAATATTGCGATTGTAGAAACTGCTGCACCTCCAACTGCACCTCCTTCTTCTGCTGCAGCCAATAATCCTGCAATAGGTATACTTGCCCCACCAGTGAAAGGTGCAGCAATAAATCCAAGTCCCGCAATTGCTACACTTCCAATCATAAATTTTTTTCTGGTTTTTCTCTGTTTCATATTTTTTTCTACAGTTTTTGCCAAATCACCTTTTATCAAAATGTGTTCTACCTTTTTTTCACATGCTACACGAAGTTCTTCTTCTGTTGTTACAACTACTGAATTTGACATAAATAATTTCTCCTTTTTCTTAATGTAATTTACTTACAGATTTCTTCTGTTCATCTTTGTTTATCATTTTACTCAATCTCCCGCAATTCGGACACTCTATCTGTCCCACATCCGGATTCCAAAAATATGGCTTTTTACACTTCGGACATCGTTTCATTACCGTTTTCATTGACATATCCTTCACCCCCTTCTCTTAACCATGTATCAGTACCTTTTGCAATTATCTTTTCCCATATTAGATTTTCATCAGATCCGCATAAATATATCAATTTATGCACAATCTGATACCACTCCCTCTTTGTCGTTGCATGGCTCTCCATTAAAGCCCTTGCAACTGTCAGCAGATCTTTTTCGTCCAGCTTATTGCTTTTTCTAGTCTGTAAAATGTATCCGCCAGCAGTTTTGTCATAAACAATTTCCTGTATTTCGCCGAACAATGATGACTGCTCCTGCAAAAAGCACTGCATATCTGTAATGTCCCTCTGGATCGTTCTGGCAGCTACCCCGTAACGGATACTCTCTTCCTGCTTATAAATCACTTTTCCTTGTTTCAATCTCGTATATATCGACAGAATACGTCCTGCTTTATCTTCTGAATCTCTTCCCATTTTTTACTCCTTTTCCTGTTTTTTCTTGATTATATAATTACAGACGGACATATACTGTCATCGACACAATATTTTTTTAATTATTCAAAGACACCATCTGTCATTTAATTCCATATTATGTCCTGTAATAAGACAGTTTTTTGTGATTCTTAGTATACCATTTATTATGTCCTATTTCAAGACAGGAGGTCTTTGTATGGCACGGATTATTGATACTGATAACAAAAATCTGATTGGAAATAAAGTGAAAATTTTACGAAAAAAGAAGCATATGAGCCAGCAGCAGCTCTCTGATAAACTGGAAACACTGGCCATCTATATCTGTCGCGGTTCCATTTCCAGAATTGAAGACGGCAGTCGGACAGTTACGGATATTGAATTGTACGGTCTGTCTCAGGTGCTTGCAACACCCATAGAAGATTTTTTCAAATAGCCTCAGCATAAAAAACTATTTCAAAACAAAAAAGACGGAACATATTCATCCTTCATATGCTCCGTCTTTTTACATACTGTTTTTTATTCTATTCTACTTTCCCTTTTGTGATAACGTCCAGTTTTTCTCTGACTTTACTTTCCGGTATTTCCTTTTCTTCTTCCCTTGGTGTTTTCAGGAATTTTTTAATTGCAAATATAATTGCCATACCAATGATCGTCAACAGATTTTCCACCGCACTGGTATCCAGCACCACCATATGACGGACGATTACAAACATTACGACTTCCAGGATCGTGTCCACATCCGGTTTACAAAGCATTTTGAAAAACTCAATGCCGATCAGAACGTTTAATACATACCCAAGGAAATCCAGAAATGCATGTGCCGATTCCCGGTTCTGTACAAATGCCAAAAACGGTTTCCATAACGACAAAATTGCTACAACCACAGCAATTATAATAATGACATTGACCACAAGCTCCAGCAATTCACTGGCATGGTCAATCATTTTTCGAATCTTTGCCCCCATATATCATTACTTTCCTTTCTCTGAATTATCTTATGCCTGATCTTTGTGCTGATTGAACACCACGTCACCAGACTCTTCAAAAATCTCAATCAGATTTCCTGTGTTATCCCGGATAAAAACACCATACGTATCATCTACTTCCGCAACCATCGCGATTTCGACACCCATTGCCTCCAGCTCAGCTTTCGCTTTTTTTCCATCCGGTACGCCAAAGGACATATGCTTGTTTCCATGTGTCATCAGATCCCGATTCGGTACTCTGCGATCTTCCGGCAAGGCATTCGCTCCTGGTGCTTCAAATACTTCCAACAAAAAACCTACTCCTTGCAGATGTGCCACTTTGATGCCTGCTCCTGGAATTTCCGAACGGTTAACCACGGTAAATCCAAACACATCGTGATACCATTTAATCGTTTCTTCAATATCCGCAACACTGATTGCACAGTGATTGATCCCATTGATTTTTACTGCCATTTTTCTCTATTACCTCCATCTGACAATCTTTCTTTCAATAATCGTGACGTCCCAAAAGTGCTTCATCCGCCCTTGTACGACAAATGCTTCGCCCTTTTGACGATGTAATCAGTATATAGAAAAAATATGCCTCCTGCAAGATGATTTTTTACAAACAAAAAATCCCGGTAAAAACCGGGACTTTCTGATCACAAGCTTCGAAAGGGACTCGAACCCTCGACCTACGCATTACGAGTGCGTCGCTCTACCAACTGAGCCATCGAAGCACGCATGAGATATTATATTAGATTTTTCCCTTTGTTGCAAGACCTTTTTTTCATTTTTTTCACAAATCTGTACAAAATTTCAGTTGTGAAACAAATTTTATTACAGTTCCATGCCAAATACTTGTAAAGCGGACATTCACAATCCGCTTTCGCTACTTGCTCATGAACGCAGCCGCTTTGCGACCTGTGTTCAAATGGTGTTCATATTTAGAATATTTTTCAGATTACACTTGCTATTCTTCCTAAACTGTGATATGTTATCCAAGTAAAAACTACTATATTCGTCTTATCTTTATACAAATCAATCATGAACTATTCTACATTTCAAACAGTTATCATGGAACGCTTAGAGCGTGATATCCCAGACCCCAAACATATTTCCATTCAACAGGTTACAAAAAATAATGGCATTGTTCTGGACGGACTTTCTATCATGGAAAATGACTGTAATATATCACCAACACTGTATCTGAACTACTATTACGATTCCTATAAACACGGCGTAGCCTTTCAAGATGTGTACCAATCATTATTAAGGGATTATCAGAATCACAGGCCATCCGGAAATATTGATTCCTCTTTTTTCACAGACTTTTCCAACATCAGAGACAAAATCGCCCTGAAGCTGATTCACTACGAACGTAACAAAATACTCCTCAAAGATGTTCCGCATATTCGATTTCTGGATCTTGCCATCGTCTTCTACTGCCTGATCAGCATGGATATTACACAAGGGTCAGCTACGATACTGATTCATCATTCCCATTTAAAAAACTGGAATATGCAGACCGACGATCTCTTCGAGATTGCGAAAAAAAATACGCAGCAGATTCTTCCGGAAAAACTCTATGACATGAATGATGTTTTGCATGAACTCACCGATAAAAGCCAGCATGTATCTGATGACTGCTGCTGTGAGGTACCATACCCGATGTTCGTCCTCACCAATGAAAGTAATCTTTTCGGTGCAGCCTGTATCATCTACCCAAATCTTCTGCAGCATTATGCCGCGGAAGCACAGACAGATTTCTATATTCTTCCAAGCAGTATCCATGAAGTAATCCTTGTGCCAACACTGGAGAATAGTGATTATCAGGAGCTTTCTGAAATGGTTCAGGAGGTCAATGACACACAGCTTCAGGATGATGAAATTTTATCTACGCACGCCTATTATTATTCACGCAAAGAAAATGAAATCACGATGTAACAATATATATGAATTCACGTTGAACGCACGTGAGACTTGATGCGTGATTCCGGTCAGCATAAGCTGACCTATTCTCCTCAGAATCACTGCACGTTACACTTCCCCTGATGATTCATACTGCAGCCATCAGGGGAAGCATTATTTCTTTTTATTATTTGTCTTTGTTTTTGCAGCTGGCTTTGCCTTTGGCTTGACCGTTTCTTTCTTCTTTGCCTCTGCTTCTTTTGCCGCAGCTTCCATTCTTTGAAGTTCCGCTTCTCTTTCGGCAGCTTCCGCTTCCAGCATCAATTTGACCCTCAATTCTGCTTCCAGACGTTTCTGTTCCCGCTCTTCCAGTTCTTTTTGCCATTCCAGCTCCTGTGCATGTTCTTTTTCACTGCGTGCATAGAGTCCTTCGTAGATCTCTGCATATTTGCTGGCAGATGCCGCCCAGGAATAATCCATCGCCATGCCTCGGTGAATGATACCTTCCCATTCTTCCGGATAGCCAAAATAAATCTTGCAAGCGTAACGAATCATATAAAGCATCTCATGTGCATTATAATTATGAAAACTGAATCCTGTTCCGGTATGTTCAAACTCATTATATGCTTCTACCGTATCCTTCAGGCCACCGGTTTCACGAACCATCGGTACAGTTCCGTAACGCATACTCATCAGCTGACTCAGTCCGCATGGTTCAAACAAGGACGGCATCAGAAATGCATCACAGCCTGCATAGATACGGTGTGCAAACTCCTCAGAATAACAGATATTCGCAGACACACGCCCCGGATATTTCTGTGCAAAATATCGGAACATATCTTCATAACGCTTTTCTCCTGTCCCAAGAACTACAATCTGAATCCGCTCATCGCCAAGGATTTCATCCATCATATAATCTACAAGATCAAATCCTTTCTGATCGGTCAGACGGGATACCATTCCAAGCAGGAACTTATCCGTATCTTCTTCTAGGCCAGTCTCCTTCTGTAATGCCTGCTTATTTGCTTTTTTATAAGAGGAAACATCACCCGTCAGTTTTTTTGCAATGGCCGGATCTTTCTTCGGATCAAACACATTATAATCCAGACCATTGACAATTCCGGACAGTGCAAACGATTTTGCACGCATCAGACCATCCAGCCCTTCGCCACCTTCGGTGGACTGAATCTCTTTCGCGTATGTCTCACTGACGGTCGTGATATGGTCCGCATATACGATACCGCCTTTCAGAAGATTCGCATTTCCATAGCTTTCCAGCTTGTCTATCGTAAAATAGGAACTGTCCAATCCGGTCACATCTCGAATTGCATCCACATACCAGCGTCCCTGGAATTTCATATTATGAATAGTGTATACCGTACGCATATAGCGATAGAACTCATTCTGCCGGAACTGAGCTTCCAGAAATACCGGAATCAGACCTGTCTGCCAATCATGACAATGAATAATATCCGGCTGGAATCCGATTTCCGGCAAAATAGTCAGGACAGCTTTGGAAAAATAAGCAAATTTCTCCGCATCCTGATAAATCTGTCCATAAGGTGCCGGTCCCGCAAAATAATACTCATTGTCAATGAAATAAAATGTGACACCATCTTCTTTCCGTTCATAAACACCTGCATACTGGGTACGCCAGTTTAACTGCACCTGACATTCAGTCACAAGTTTCATCTCTTCTGTGTATTTACGGTCCATGCACATGTACTTCGGAACCACAACACGTACATCATATTCATTCTTTGGAAAATATTTCGGCAAAGAACCAACGACATCGGCCAGTCCACCTGTTTTAATAAACGGTACTGCTTCCGATGATGCAAATAATATTTTTTTCATCCTGTTCCCCCAATCCTTATTGTAGGTAGTATATTTGTAAAATATTATAGCACATTTGCCGAGCCTCACCAACTGCTTTTCTCAGTTTCTTTTCCTGCTTTTCATCTCTTTTAACGTTAACTATTTTCCAGGCGGATTTTGTCTGCTATCAGTGCGATAAACTCTGAATTAGTAGGTTTACCCTTGCCATTATTGATGGTATAACCGAATAAAGCATCAATGGTATCCATTTTTCCACGGTTCCATGACACTTCAATCGCATGTCTGATGGCACGCTCCACACGGCTTGCCGTTGTCTGATACTTTTTGGCAATCGTAGGGTACAGAATTTTCGTAATTGAATTTAACATTTCTATATCATTTACAGACATAATAATCGCATCCCTCAAATATTGATATCCTTTGATATGTGCCGGTACACCGATTTCGTGGATGATATCCGTGACACGACTTTCCAGACTTTTCTGCAATTGCTCCGGATTTTCTCCCGGATTAATCCGACGCATATGAAAAGACTTTCTATTTTCATGATGTCGGACCATTTTTATCCGATTTACGATCATATCTCTGTCAAAAGGCTTCATTATGTAATAGTCCGCGCCAAGTTTGAAGGCATCCTCCGTCACACGCTCCTGACCGATTGCACTGATCATGATAAATGTCGGAAATTTCTTTAACGTTTTATCTTTTTTAACTTTGTCGATCACACCTAAGCCATCTAATTTTGGCATCACAATATCTAATAGAACGACATCCGGCTCCTTTGTTTTTATCATTTTGTACGCTTCCTCACCATTACATGCGGTTCCTACCACCTGTAATTCTTCATCTCGTGCCACAATATCTGACAACAGATGTACCATTAATTCATTATCATCTGCAATTCCGACATTCAGCTTACTCATATTTACCTCCTAGTGATTTATATTTTGCGAACAAATGTATTATAAACACAGGAAATCTTATTTTTTGTCGACTATTGTCTATAAATTTCATTTCGTGTTTATATATAATATGCTATCACAGTAAGACGCAGATTGCAATTTTTTCGTTGTATAAATAAAATATACTGTTGACAAGTAGACGTTCATATGTTTTAATATTCATATGAATAATTAATCATATATTCATCAATATAGACAGGAGGATTTCCCTATGCATAAATTGGAAGACGAACATAAATTGGAACATCAGCACGAAGAAGAGGCCTGCACCTGCGATTGCTGTGCTCATGACCATGACGATGACTGTGGCTGCGGACATGAGCATCACCATCACGATCATAAACACCATGACGATGACTGTGGCTGCGGACACGAGCATCACCATCATGAGCATGAACATCATGTAGAACGTGTCCACAGTGGGAACAGTAAAGTTTATATTTTACAGAACCTTGGCTGTGCTCATTGTGCAGCCAAAATGGAAGATAAGATCAATGAACTTCCCGGTGTTACTGCTGCCACTATTACTTATACTACAAAACAACTGCGCCTCTCCGCCGCTGATCCGGACAAATACCTCCCGGAAGTTCAGAAAATCTGTGCTTCCATCGAGTCAGAAGTAAAAGTTATTCCAAGAGATACGCTGGAAAAAGAGAAAAAACAGAAACAGACGGAAGGTCATTTTCACGAAGAAGAAGGCGACGATAAGAAAGAACTGGCCTGCATCATCAGTGGTGCCGTACTTTTTGCCATCGGTATCATTTTAAACCACACCATTGATAATGCACTTGCTTCTTTTATTATTTTTGCGATTGCTTATATCATTCTGGGTGGAGAAATCCTGGTAAAAGCATTCAAAAACATCTCCCACGGACAGGTATTTGACGAAAATTTCCTGATGAGTGTGGCTACTCTTGCCGCGTTTGCAATCCGCGATTTTCCGGAAGCTGTCGGTGTTATGCTTTTCTACCGCATCGGTGAATTTTTCGAGGATAAAGCAGTGGAACGCAGCCGTGGTCAGATCATAGATGCCGTCGATATGCGACCGGAAGTTGTAAATCTCGTATCTAATCAGAATATTACTGTCATTCCGGCAGAAGATGCAAACGTAGATGATATCCTGTTGATCCGCCCAGGTGACAGAGTTCCACTGGACGGTGTGATTATTGAAGGTGAAAGCCGGCTGGATACTTCTCCGATCACCGGTGAACCGGTTCCGGTAAGTGTATCTGTGGGTGATTCCATCACATCCGGCTGTGTCAACACCTCCGGCCAGTTAAAAATGCGTGTGGAAAAGCCGTTATCCGAATCTATGGTTTCCCGTATTCTGGAATCCATGGAAAACGCTGCCGCAAGTAAACCGAAGATTGATCGTTTTATCACAAGATTTGCAAAGGTATATACCCCTTGCGTCGTAATCGCAGCCGTCATCATTGCTATTCTTCCATCTGTTGTGAGCGGAAACTGGAATTACTGGATCTACACAGCCATTTCCTTTTTGGTAATGAGTTGCCCTTGTGCCCTTGTATTAAGCGTGCCGCTGGCATTCTTCTCAGGTATTGGTGCCGGTTCCAAAAAAGGTATCCTGTTCAAAGGCGGACTGTCCATGGAATCTTTAAGCAAACTTGGTGCTGTTGTCATGGATAAAACCGGAACAATCACAGAAGGTAACTTTAAACTTCAGAAAACTGTATCTTCCGGTTCCCTTTCAGAAGACGAACTGCTTGCACTCTGTGCCGGATGTGAACAGTATTCCACACACCCGATTGCTGTCAGCATCGTCGCAGCGGCAAGAGAAAAGGGACTGCACTTTGCAGAGCCGGAAAAACTCTCCGAAATCGCCGGACACGGTATTATCGCAGAAACTTCTTATGGTTCCGTTTTATGCGGAAACCATAAATTGATGGATAAGTATCACATTATCATGCCGGAACTGACAGCTGATTCTTATGGTTCCGAGGTATTCCTTGCAGTAAACGGTACGTTTGCCGGATATATGGTTATCTCTGATACGATTAAATCCGATGCTGTATCTGCTATCCGGAAATTAAAAGCACTTGGCCTGCATTCCGTTATGCTCACCGGGGATTCTCAGTCCGGAGCTGACGCAGTCGCTGCTGCTACCGGCATTGACGAAGTACATGCGAAACTGCTCCCGGAAGGCAAATTAAATGAGCTTGGAAAAATACGCAATAAATATGGTGCTGTCATGTTTGTCGGTGATGGTATCAATGACGCTCCTGTACTGGCCGGTGCAGATGTCGGTGCTGCCATGGGAACCGGTGCAGATGCTGCCATTGAAGCGGCTGATGTCGTATTTATGACATCTTCCACAGAGGCCATTCCGCAGTCTATCAACATTTCAAAAGCAACGAACCGTATTGCAATTCAGAACGTTGTATTTGCACTTGTCATCAAAATTGCTGTTATGATCCTCGGACTGACCGGACATGCAAATATGTGGATGGCTGTATTCGCAGATACCGGTGTAGCCATGATCTGTGTATTAAATTCCATCCGTGCGCTCTATATTAAATAAAAAATAGTCGGTGGTATTCTCCTGCTGCTGAAATCTGATTACATCTTGAAGCAATGCATACATTACATTATCCTGTATCAGATCACTTTCAGCAGTACAGAAGAAACCACCGATAATTATTTGACTTGCTTTTCATTTTACGTTACAATAAAAGTACTATGCAGGGAACCGTTGTGCCACACGATCGGACATTTGGAACAATATTTTTCCTGCAAAGTGCAGCTAGAATTTCGATTTGGAGGATATGATACAATGGGGATAGCAAATATGGATGATTCCAATTATGATGACACTTTATATCAGCTTGCTGATTTATTTAAAGTATTTGGAGATCCGACCAGAATACGAATTTTATCAGTTCTTTCCAAACAGGAATTGTGTGTGCAGGACATTGCAGATGCGCTGTCCATGACACAGAGTGCTATCTCGCATCAGCTTCGGATTCTGAAACAGTCCGCACTGGTTAAATTCCGCCGGGAAGGGAAAACCATCTACTACTCCCTGGCAGACGATCATGTGGCAACCATCATGGCTCAGGGTCTGGAACATGTGTGTGAATGATTATGTATGATGAAAGGGTTATATGAATATGAAAGAAAAAGCATTGCAAAGACGCAACTCATTTTTGCTTGTTCTGGCGGCTTTTATCTGGGGAATTGCATTTGTCGCACAGAGCGAAGGCGGCAAATTCGGACCATATACATTTAACGGCATCCGTTTTTTACTGGGTGCCGCTGTCTTATGTCCGGTACTTCTGATTATGAGCAAAAAGAATCCAGACCACAAAGCGCCATCTCCTAAGAGCAGAAAAGCTTTGATCACCGGCGGCATCGCCTGCGGTATTGTTCTCGGATTTGCAAGTACCCTGCAGCAGCTGGCGCTCTTTTACGGAGCAACTGCTGGAAAAGCAGGATTTTTAACTACCTGTTACATTTTAATTGTACCAATCATTGGTCTGTTTTTGGGAAAAAAATGCGGATGGAACATTTGGATTGGCATTGGGCTGGCACTGATCGGTCTTTATCTGCTTTGTATGAAAGGCTCTTTCTCTCTGCAGTTGCCGGATCTGCTTCTCCTGCTGTGTGCCCTTGGATTTTCCTTTCATATCTTGTGTGTGGATCATTTTTCCCCACTTGTGGATGGCATCAAGCTTTCCTGTGTCCAGTTTCTGGTAGCAGGTATTGTCTCTCTGATTCCTGCATTCTTCATTGATATGCAGCACTCATTTGCCAATATTCCATCCACACTTGCCGCCTTTGGTGCACCTGCTGCCCTGATTTCCCTGCTCTATGCCGGAATTCTTTCCTCCGGTGCAGGCTATACACTTCAGGTAGTGGGTCAAAAAGGTATCAATCCGACAATTGCATCTCTGCTGATGAGCCTGGAATCTGTATTTTCCGTGCTGGGAGGCTGGATCATTCTGCATGAGCGCATGAATGGACGGGAGTTGTTCGGTTGTGCCTTAATCTTTGCAGCAGTTATCCTCGCACAAATACCATTGGAAGCTTTCCGCCGGAAAACTTCTACACAATAATTTTACAATTTTGTACTAATAATACTCCCAGGTCCTTTATGCTAAAAGGAACTGGGAGTATATCATTAAGGAGACATGATTCTATGGAAAAAGATACCCGTACTGAATTTGAAAAAATGGAAGCCGGTGAAATGTTCTGGAACAGTGACGCAAAAATCGGCGAACTAAAAAAGCACGCCCGCAGACTTGCCGACCGATTTAATGCAACTACCGAAGATGAAGATCAGCTTCGTCTCTCGCTTTTAAAAGAATTATTCGGCGACTGCGACGATGATATTTTTATCAAACCACCATTTCACTGCGATTATGGTTTTCATATCCATGTCGGCAAAAATTTCTTCGCCAATTTCCAGTGTGTCATGCTGGATGCAGCACCGATCACCATCGGTGATAACTGTCTGATGGGACCACAGACCTGTCTCTACACCGTCAGTCATCCAATGGATTCCAAAACCAGGATAGCAAATTATGTAAGCGGCCAGCCCATCACCATCGGTGACAATGTCTGGTTCGGCGGTAACTGCATCGTCCTTCCGGGTGTGAACATCGGAAATAACGTCGTAGTCGGTACAGGTTCCGTCGTAACAAAAGACATTCCGGATAACGCCGTAGTCGTCGGTAATCCCGCCAGAATCATCCGCTATACGACATAAAAAATAGAACAAATAAAAAAAGAACTCCAACATAAGACGGTAGGGAAATTTTCCGTGTCGGTGTTGGAGTTCTTTTTCATTTGTTCTTTTCATATCAAGGCTTCACAATCAAATCTGCTTGTGTCATTTTTTCTGCAATGACATACATATTTGTCACGTCTCCTACTTTCAGTTTATCTGTCAACCCATAATGATTCAGGCATGTTCCACACGTCAGAATTTCTACTCCCTGCGCTTCCAGGGAACGCAGATCTTCCAGAGACGGAGATTCTTCGCAGGAAATTTTTGCACCTCCATTATACAGGAGAATCGTAGCCGGTAATTCTTCCTGCTGGCTCAGGGCATAGATAAATCCTTTCATCAGTATTTCTCCCAGTTCTTCATCCCCGGCTCCCATCGTAGCAGAAGCCAATACTACAACCGTATTTTTCTTTCTTGCATCCGGATAACATACGATCTGCTCTTCTTCTGCGGAATCTCCTGTTGTGGTAATAGCGTCAGCATTTCCATCGGAAATAGTCATAGTGACTTCATATTTTCCTTCTCCCAGTTTCTGAGATTTCACACCATAACCTTTCTGATTTGCCATTTTCGTCAGGTTCTGCACAGCAATTTCATTATCAACCAATGTCTGTACCTCACCGCTACCCTTTAACTCTTTGATCGCATTTTTGGTTTTTACAACCGGAATTGGGCAGGTATCGCCCATTGCATCTACTTTGATCATTCTGTTTCCCTCCTGTATAAAAACATTTCTTTTTTATATTGATTTGGATGTCATGCAATGCATGACATATTCTTCTGTGCATCTCTGCAAGTCTATACCCAGGCAATAACTCTTACATCTCAACGGTAATCTCTGCAGTTTCTTTTTCTGTTACTTCCCCGACAATAGCCGCAGGAAGTCCAGCATCACATAATTCCTGCAACAATGCCTTCGCATGTCCGGCACTTACCGCAACCAGGAGTCCACCGGAAGTCTGTGGATCATAAAGCACCTCTTCCATGGCAAACGGCACATTCACAAACTTCACAAAATCCTGTACATGATTCCGATTTCTCTGTCCGGCTGCTGTCAACAGAAACTCATCCGCAGCCTCCAGTGCCTCCGGGAACACCGGTACCGAAGAGCCATCGATTCTGCAGCTTAATGTACCATCCATCATCTCATGCAAATGTCCAAGGAAACTAAATCCCGTCACATCTGTACATGCATGTATCTCATACTTCCTGCAGATTTCTGCCGCATATTTATTTAAGGTAGTCATAGATGCGATTGCCTCCCGCATTGCCTCCTCCGAAGCTTCCTGCACACGGTTTGCCATACATATAATTCCTACGCCGAGTTTTTTGGTCAGGATCAGCTTGTCCCCTGGTCTGCCACCATTATTCGGATAGATTTTTTTTGGATGCACTACACCGGTTACAGACAGTCCATATTTGACATCCGTATCATTAATAGAGTGACCGCCGGCCAATGTGCCTCCTGCCTCAATTACTTTCTCAGATCCGCCGCGCATGATTTCACCCAGAATATTCAAATCCATCTGTTCCGGAAAGCAGACAATATTCAAGGCTGTCTTTACTTCACCACCCATGGCATAGATATCACTCAGGGCATTGGTTGCCGCAATTTTACCAAATGTATATGGATCCTCCACCATCGGTGGAAAAAAATCCAATGTCTGTACGATAGCAATATCATCACTGACCTGATACACTGCTGCGTCATCCTTGCTGTCATAACCGATCAGCAGGTTGGGATCCTGTTTTCCTTTCGGCAGACGTTCCAACACACGACTTAAAATGCCGGCACCTAGCTTTGCTGTACATCCACCGCCTTTGCAAAATGTAATTTTTTCTCCCATTCTTCCGTCCCTCACATCTTTTTTTCATTGTTATATATCATTATAGCAAATATCACTCAGTTTGAGAAAAAGATTTTTCCTATGAAAGTATTTTCTCTATTGAAAAAAATAATAAATGCGATACAATAGTGTTTGAACTTTTCAAATCAATCATTTTTTAAGGAGAAAACATATGCAATTGGACATGACAAAAGGGCGACCGCTTCCGGTCATCCTTCAATTTACACTTCCGCTTATCATCGGAAATATATTTCAGCAGTTATATAATATGGTGGACACCATCATTGTCGGACGTTATGTGGGGGCAGACGCTCTGGCAGCAGTCGGTTCCACCGGAACAATCATGTTTTTACTCACCGGTTTTTCCCAGGGTATTACTGCCGGATTTGCCATTCTGATTTCTCAGCGATATGGTGCCCACGATGCAGATGGCGTGAAACAGGCAGTTGCTAACGGTACCCTGCTGTCTGTTTTGTTTACGCTATTCCTGACATGTTCCTGTTTGTTTCTGATGAAACCGCTCCTAACGATCATGAACACACCGGATAATATTTTTGCCGACGCTTATAGCTACATAATGATCATTACCGCAGGAATTGTTGCTAACATTTTTTACAACCTGTTGTCAGCCTTTCTACGGGCAGTTGGAAATAGTAAAGTTCCTTTGTTTTTCCTTGTCTTTTCCGCCTGCCTGAATGTGCTTCTGGATCTGTTTTTTATCATTCAGCTGCACATGGGTGTGGCAGGTGCCGCTTGGGCTACCAATCTGGCTCAGGCCATTTCCGCTGTTTTATGTGCCATTTATATCTGGTGTAAGATTCCGGAGCTGAAGCCATACAGAAGTGACTGGAAAATCTCACGCACAGATACGAAAAATCAGTTGGCAGCCGGTATTCCCATGGCATTACAGTTTGCAATCACCTCTTCCGGTACTATGATTATGCAGTCTGCCATCAATCTGTTCGGTTCTACGGCAGTGGCTGCATTTACTGCTACCGGAAAACTACAGAGTCTTCTTATGCAAGGTATGATCGCTATGGGACAGACTATGGCAACATACAGCGGACAAAATTTCGGTTCCGGTGATATCAAAAGGATCAAAGCAGGTGTAAAAACAGCACTTGGCATCGCACTGGTCTATGCTCTTGTGGTGACCGCACTGATGTGTTCTCTGTTAAAACCGGCATTGCACCTGTTTTTCTCCGGAGATGTAGATATGTCAGCCATGCTCCCCTGGGCACAGACTTATGCATACATGTGCTCCATGTTCTTCATCCCGCTGAGCACGATTTTCATTTTCCGAAACACTATGCAGGGATGCGGTTACGGCTTTCTTCCGATGATGGGCGGCGTAGCGGAGCTTCTTGCAAGACTGGTCGTTTCCATCTTTGCCATGAAAATCCTGAATTTCCGTCTGGCTTGCTTTGGCGATCCGGCAGCCTGGATTGCAGCTGCTGTATTTACCGGTATTTCCTACCTCTATGTTATGCGAAAAATCGAACAATCTCATCCTGCTTAAATAATATCATCCCGCATCCACTCCCATATAATTCAAGAATGCCAATGGCATTCTTGAATTTCCTAATGTCCATCTCATTGTTCTATCATAGTTTCAATAAAAATTCCGTATCCTTTGCAGGGATCATTTACCAAAACATGGGTTACCGCTCCAATGACTTTTCCATTTTGCAGAATCGGAGCTCCGCTCAGCCCCTGGATAATCCCACCGGTTTTCCGAATCAGATTCGCATCTGTCACTTGAAAACGAATGCCCTTATTTGACTCTCTGGGATTCAGATCCACATCCATGATCTCGATATCAAATAACTCCGGCTGATCATCAATCGTAGCCAGAATCTGTGCCGGTCCGTTCTCAATCTCCTGCTTGAAACCAATCTCCATCGAAGTGGCATCTGCCAGAGAATCCGGCAGATTTTCAATCTGACCAAAAATACCATTTTTTGTGTTTTTCGTAATCTGTCCAAGACGATTTGCCTGATTATAATGAATCTGTCCCACCAACTCTCCGGGTTTTCCCTGTTCTCCCCGAATGACACTAAGGATCTTTGCCTGATATACAGTGCCATCCAGCACGCTGATCAGATGTTCTACATCCGTATCTGTGATTCCATGTCCCAATGCACCGAATGTTCCTTCCCCGTCAATATAAGTCAGAGTCCCTATTCCGGCCAGATCATCCCTTACCCAGACACCAATTTGAAAGATTTTGCTATCTGTGCAAATCGGTGTCACACTACATTGAAAGGCTTCTCCACCACGCACCACTGTCAACTGCAGCACACTGCCTCCACTTTCTGCTACTGCCCGCTGTAAATCTTCTTTGGCTGTTACTTGCGCTCCATTCACTGCTGTGATGTAATCCCCGGGTTTCAAAATGTGTTCGGCCGGACTTTCCACGGATATGCCATTTTGCTCCAGATCACATAGTTCCACCACAAGGATACCTTCCATTTCAATATAAATACCAAAAGGGATTCCACATGGTATTACTTCAGTTTCCTCTACAATATGAACTGTCACTTCTTTTACCGGAATCAGACCAAACAACTTGCATTCGACCTCATACCTGCCGCCAGTCATCATCCCGGCAGAAACAGCAATTCCGTCCGTGCTGCGAATCTGACTGGTCACTGGCAGACCTTCCGTAATATTTAGCGGCTGACCATCAGAAACACAGACAGTTCCTGGGATTTCATCCAACATCCACACATAAGCAGACATGAGCCAGATGGTCATGCCTGCCGCAGCAATCCATCTTCTTTTATTTCGATAAGTGCTCAAAAAAATCATTTTTTCACACCCTTCTTTCGTAAAATAGAAAATTTTCGATCAAATAAAAAAGATACCTTTTTTACCAGGTATCTTTCTTCTATCTGTTCATGATCTGTCATATTCAGTGTTCTTTCTTCTGTTTTTATTATATGGATATTCCGCCATTTCACACAGGGATTATCTTACCGCATCTGCCATTTCTTTCATTTCTTTTGCATTTTGTAGCACAGTATCTGTAATCTTGACACCACCAAGCATCCTGGCAAGTTCCTGGATACTTTCTTCTCTCTCTAACGGCCTGATATTGGAGATTGTACTGTCCGCACTGGAAGTTTTTTCAATTAAAAAATGATGATCTGCCATTGCTGCGATCTGTGGCAGATGAGTGATACAGATAATCTGATGGTTTTTACCGGTCATCTTAATCTTCTCCGCCACCATCTGTGCTGTTCTTCCGCTGATTCCGCTGTCAATCTCATCAAAAATCAATGTCTCGATTTCATCATGTTCTGCCAGAACCGTCTTCAGAGCCAGCATAATGCGGGACAACTCACCGCCGGAAGCTACTGCATCCAACGGTTTGAGCGGTTCGCCTGGATTCGTGGAAATCATAAATCGTGTTTCATCCCATCCATTGGCAGTAAAATGATCCAGTCTTGAAAATTCCATCTCAAACCGGACATCCATGAAATTTAAATCCTGTAATGCCGCTGTTGTCTGTACTGTTAAGTCTTTCGCGTAACTCTTGCGAATCTCTGTCACTTCCTGACACAGCTGATTCAGCTTTGCTTCTGCCTGGCTTAGATTTTCCTGTAGTTGCTGACGATATTCTTCATAATGCTGCAGCTGATCCAGTTTTTCTTCCTTTTCCTGCCGTGCTTCCAGAATCCGTTCAATCGTTTTGCCATATTTTGCCTTCAGATGATTGATCTGATTGAGTCGATCCTCAATCTGCTGAAACGCTTCTTCTGAAAAGTTCAGTTCCGATGCATAACCAGACAGTTCTCTGTTAAAATCGCTGAAGAGATTTTCCACTTCTTCCAACTGACCGGATAATGCCTCCATAGATGCGTCAAACTGTGCCACCATATGCAAAGCCCGCACGGATCTGCCGATCAAATCTGCCGCATTTTCATTTCCTTCGGAACACAATTCCTGACACTCCGCAATGGCTTCCGTGATTTTTCGACCATGAGACATCTTTTTGAAGTCTGCTTCCAGAACTTCATCCTCTCCCGGTTTCAGATCTGCCTGATCAATTTCATCAATTTCATACTGTAAAAAAGAAAGTTCTCTTGCCTGCTGTTTGGCATCCAGTGAAGCTTCCTCCAGTTTCTTTCTGCAGGCAGTATACTCATCATAGACTTCCGCCAGTAATTTCTTCCGTTCTGCCAGCACACGTTTTGCAAAATCATCCAGATATTTCATATGATTCCGCTTGGCCAGCAGGGATTCATGTTCATGCTGGCCATGAATATCGATCAGCAAAGAAGCCACTTTACGCATCACGGATGCAGAAACTGTCTCAGAATTGATCCGGCTGACACTTCTTCCACTGGCATAAATCTTTCTGCTCATAATAATCTCCCCGTTTTCCGGGAAAATATCCAATGCTCGCAGTACCTCTGCCTGTGCTTCGTTTTCAATGGAGAAGATTAATTCCACCAGAGCAAATTCTGCATTCTCCCGCAGCATGGAACGAGATACTTTTCCGCCCAACGCAAGATTAACAGAACCGATGATTATAGATTTACCGGCTCCGGTTTCACCGGATAGAATATTCAGACCTGAACCGAAGGTTACTTCGGATTCCTCAATCAATGCCAGATTTTTAACATGCAGATTTAATAACATTCGTTTTATTTACTCCTTCTACTCTCTCTGCAATGCCCGCAGTCGCTGCATCAGCGCCGCAGTATCTTCTACAGTCCGCACCGCACACATGATCGTGTCGTCACCGGCGATGCTTCCTACAATTTCATTGCAGTCCATGGCATCCAGTGCAACTGCAACTGCCATGGCCATTCCCGATACGGTCTTTATCACGAGAATATTCTGCGCCATATCCAGGGAAATCACCCCATCCTTGAACACACGGCTGTATTTCTCCTCCAAATCTGTACCTGCATCATACAGCGATGTGTATTTCTGTTTTCCACCTTTGATGGCGACTTTTGTTAATTTTAACTCCCTGATATCACGGGATACGGTTGCCTGTGTTACTTTATAACCGGCTTCATTAAGCCGTACACACAACTCCTCCTGTGTATCTACATCATATTTGCGAATGATCTCCAGAATCTTCGCATGCCTTTTTGCTTTCAACTAGGCACCTCCTAATGAAATTCCTGCATTTTTTTCCGCAGAATCTGTAAAAAGCTCAACTGATTTAACTTCAAAATTTTTGCATGTGCATCCGCTTTCTGAATTCGAATATTGTCTCCCACTTTCATATGCACGAAACGATCTCCGTCAAAGCTTACCTCGGCTTCCTCATCTTCTTCCTGCCGACGTTTAGCCAAAGTGACATCAATCACAGCATCCGAACCAACCACAATGCTCTTCGCCAGTGCACTGTGTGGATTGATCGGTGTGATCAACATCAGATCCGCTTTTGGATCTACGATCGGACCTCCCGCAGACATACTGTATCCGGTAGAACCCGTCGGGGTGGAAATGATGATACCATCTGCACTGTAATTGGCCAGATATTCACCATTCACAGATACGATCAGATTAACAATCTGCGGCAGACCGGTTCTATGGATAACAATATCATTCAATGCAAATGTTGCTTTTCCGGAACCATCCTTCTGGCTGCTCCCCTTGATCAGCATCCGCGTCTCCAGCTCGTAACGATCTTCAAATAAACGGTCAATGGCATCGTATACCGTACTGCGTTCCAGTTCACACAGATACCCCAGTGTTCCCAGATTGACACCGATCAGTGGGATTCCAATACTTGCCATATCTCTGGCGGCTCGTACCAGTGTACCGTCACCTCCAAGCACAATGATGCACTCCGCATCGATATCCGATGGCTGAAAACGCCGCAGATTACGCTCCCTCCAGCCGGATTTCGTGCTGACATAATGCATGCATGTACCGCCTTTTGCAATAATGTAATCCGAAATGGCATTAGTCATTGCCAGATTCATATCCTTATGTTCATTGGTAATAATAAAAAACTTCTTCATATTACTTATCAAGCTCTGCATGAGCAGCTTCCACTACTGCTACCGGATCTACGCCTTCCTCCTTTACCGCTGTTTCCTTCTTTTCAATGTGCACCAGATATTCAATATTTCCCTCCGGTCCCTTGATTGGGGAATAAGACAGATGATGTACAGAAAATCCATGCTCCAGAGCAAATGTAACAATGCGTTCCACGACTTCCAGATGTACCGCTTTGTCACGCACAACACCTTTTTTTCCTACCTTTTCGCGCCCTGCTTCAAACTGTGGCTTGATCAGGCAGACCATCTGTCCGCCATCCTTCAGCAGATTGCGTGCCGGTTCCAAGATTTTGGTCAGTGAGATAAAAGATACATCCACAGAAGCAAAATCCAGTGCATCATCAATATCCTCCGGCGTCACATAACGGATATTCGTCTTTTCCATACATACAACTCTTGGATCCTGACGCAGTTTCCATGCAAACTGACCATATCCGACATCCACAGAGTATACTTTGGAAGCACCGTTTTGCAGCATACAGTCCGTAAAACCACCGGTAGATGCCCCTATATCCATGCAGATATCACCGTCCAGATTCAGGTCAAACTCATTCATTGCTTTCTCAAGTTTCAAACCACCACGGCTGACATATTTCAAAGTAGTGCCATGAATCTCAATCGGTACATTCTCATCAAAAGAGGAACCCGCTTTGTCCTCCCGCTGATTGTTTACAAACACATTTCCCTCCATGATCATGGCTTTCGCTTTTTCTCTGGAAGGTGCAAGATTTCGTTTTACAAGTAATATATCCAGTCTTTCTTTCATATCTGTTATCTATTTCCTTCTTTTTCACAGGAAAGTTTCCTTTCCCGTTTCAGCTTTCTATGATTCTTTCATTCTTTTTGCCTTTTATTCTAAAGCTTCTGATAAGTTTCAATAATCTTATCTGTCATACTTGCAGCGTCCAGGCCAATCCGTACATGCAGCTGTGATACAGTCCCATGCTGCACAAACTGATCATCAATACCAAAATGCAACACTTTCACAGTTTCATCCACTTCACTTAAAAATGCTGCCGCAGCATAGCCGAAACCGCCCCGCAGGATATTTTCTTCCATGGTCACTACGAGCAGATGTCCGCTGGCTGCTTTGCGCAAAGCATCGTAATCCAGCGGTTTTACAAAACGTGCATTGATCAAAGAACAGTCATATCCCCGTTCATGCAGAAGTTCATGTACTTTCAACGCTTCTTCCATCATATTTCCCACCGCAAAGATGGCAATCTGCCGTTCTTCGAAGATCCATTCACTCTGTCCGTAAACAATCGGAGCACGGTGTTCTTTCAGACCATCGTATGCTGTTCCACGGGGATAACGCAGCGCAACCGGTCCTTCCTGTCGGAATGCAAACCGCAGCATGTCTGCCAATTCCCATTTATTCTTTGGCGCCAGCACCATCATGTTCGGAATCATCCCAAGATACGACAGGTCAAACACACCCTGATGCGTCTCGCCGTCTGCGCCTACCAGACCTGCCCGGTCAACAGCAAAGACCACCGAAAGATTCTGCATACAAATATCATGAACAATCTGGTCAAATCCGCGCTGCAGGAAAGAAGAGTACACTGCAAACACCGGATGCATTCCGGCTGCTGCCAGTCCGGCTGCAAACGTCACGGCATGTCCTTCTGCAATTCCCACATCAAAAAAGCGCGCCGGATATTCCGCCCGAAACCGCTTCAGCCCGGTACCGTCCGCCATAGCTGCTGTGATTGCAACCACCCGGTCATCCTTTGCCGCAATCTTCGTAATAACCGTGGAAAACACATCAGTATAGTTCGGTTTTTCCTTTTTCACCAGTGGCTGTCCACTTGGAATATCAAAAGGTCCTGTACCATGAAACCGATCCGGATGTTCCTCTGCAGGTTGATATCCACGGCCTTTTTCCGTCTGCACATGTACAACCACCGCACCGTTAACTTTTTTTGCCTCCCGCAGAATCCGTACCAGATCCATCAGATTATGTCCATCCACCGGTCCCAGATAAGTGATTCCCATATTTTCAAAAATCATGCCCGGAATCAGCAGCTGTTTCAAACTGCTCTTTGTCTTTCGGATTCTGCGGACCACACGTTCTCCGTAAGGCAGACGCTCCAACGAATTGTGTACGCCGGACTTGAACTCCTGGTATGCTTCCGCAGTTCGCAAAGAGGCCAGATGCTGAGATAATCCTCCTACATTTTCCGAAATAGACATTTTATTATCATTCAGCACAATAATCATGTTGGTCTGAAGTTCTGCCGCATTGTTCAGAGCTTCAAAAGCCGGTCCACCCGTCAATGCACCATCACCAATAACAGATACCACATGATAGTCCTCTCCCAGAAGATCTCTGGCTCTCGCATATCCAAGACCTGCTGAGATAGAAGTAGAACTGTGTCCGGTGTCAAAAGCATCACAATCACTCTCAGAGCGTTTCGGAAAACCGCTTATGCCATCCAGCTGCCGCAAATGCTCAAATTCCCGCTTTCGTCCTGTCAGGATTTTATGAGTATAAGACTGATGTCCTACATCCCAGATCAGCTTATCCTCTGGAAAATTCAGTACCAGATGCAGCGCCATAGTAAGTTCCACCACACCAAGATTGGAGGCCAGATGACCACCTGTTTTTGAAATATGTTCGATCAGGAACTGTCGGATTTCTCCCGGCAGTTCCTCCAGCTGTGCCTCATTTAAATATTTTATATCATTCGCCTGATTGATTCGATCCAGTACCATTTTTATCCCCTATTTTTTTCTGTGAATTAAATATCTGATCAATTCATTCAGGAATACATTTTTCTCTGAAAGCGATGCCACTCCCTCTAATGCACGCTCAGATATTTTTTCGACATCCTTTTGGGCTTGTGCAAGCCCACGGATCGTCACATAAGTCGTTTTGTGATTTTTCTCATCACTACCAATAGGTTTTCCAAGTGTCTCCATGTCACTGGTCACATCCAGAATATCATCCTGAATCTGAAAGGCCAGCCCCACATCTTTTGCCACCTGCAAAATCACCTGCTGTTCTTTCTCAGAAGCACCTGCCAGCACTGCGCCGATCAGCATGGAAGCTTCTATAAGTGCACCTGTTTTTAAATCGTAGATAAAATCCAGTTTTTCCCGCTCCAGCGGTTGTCCCTCCGATTCCACATCTACCACCTGACCGCCCAGCATGCCATAGATACCGGCTTTCTGCGCCAAGATCTGAACAGCTCTTGCCACCGCAGGATTACCGACATCCTGCATCAGGCCTTTGCACGCTGTCTCAAAGGCAAAATTCAGCAGTGCATCTCCTGCAAGGATTCCCATTGCTTCACCATAAACCACATGGGTTGTTTTTCTTCCACGACGATAATCATCATTGTCCATCGCCGGAAGATCATCGTGAATCAGAGAATACGTATGGATCATCTCAATCGCAGCCATAAATGGTTCAATAATATCAGAGCTTCCGCCAAACAGCCTGTAAGTCTCCTGCATCAGCATTGGCCGCAGCCGCTTACCTCCTGCCAGAAAACTGTAATTCATGGCTTCCATAACTGTTTTCTGATATCCGCTCTCTTTCGGCAGATATTTTGTTATGATTGCCTCTACCTGAGTGGTATGCTCTGCAATTTCTTTGTTGATATCCATCATTCGCACCTCTCTATTCAAAGGGAACTTCTGTCCCGTCTTCTGTAATCTGAAGCATCTTCTTTTCTACAGTATCCAGCTTCTGATTGCAACGTTGTATTTTTTTCATTCCCTGTTCATACAGCATAAATGCATCCTCCAGAGAAAGTTCCGGATTTTCCATGTCCGCAAGAATATTCCCCAGCTGTTCAAACAGTTCTTCTAATGATTCTTTTGATTCCGTCGGTTCCATTGTTTCCATCTCTCTACACTACTCCGTTTTCTTCGGTTCTACAGACTATTGCCGTAATCTTTCCGTCCAGCAGTTGTGCCTGGATCGTATCATCCACCTGCACTTGCATCACGGACTGAATCGGTCTTCCATCCATCCTGCTCAAAAAAGCATACGAGCCCTGCAGCTTTTTCAGCGGTGAACATCCATCCAGCTTGGCTGCATACATTTCCAACTGATGTCGTTTTTTCTGCAAAAATTCCTGCATCTGCCGTTCCAGTTCTTCCTCCAGATCCGTCAGATACTGCCGCTTCTGCAATAGCTGATTTTTTGGATGCAATGCTTTTAACTGCAGCTGATACTCCCGGATTCTGCCTCTGGCAAATTCCATCCGTTGTTTCATCTGGTGGAACATTCTCTGTGCACTCATATCCAGCCGTTCCCGCACCTGTTCATAATCAAAAACCGCCAATTCCGCTGCAGCAGAAGGCGTCGGTGCACGTAAATCTGCCACATAATCGGCAATTGTGTAATCTGTTTCATGTCCTACAGCTGATATCACCGGAACCGAACATTCAAAAATAGCCCGTGCGACAATTTCTTCATTAAATGCCCACAGGTCCTCCATTGATCCACCGCCTCGTCCGACGATGATCACATCTACATTTTTCTGTTCCATCGCATAAATACCCTGCACGATGGATGCGGCTGCTCCTTCACCCTGCACAAGTGCAGGATACAGCAACAATTGTACATACGGATTCCTTCGATGGGAAATATTCTGAATGTCGCGGATCGCAGCTCCCGTAGGAGCAGTTACAATACCGACTCGTGACGCATAACGGGGAATGTCACGCTTATACTCCTGCGCAAACATTCCCATCTCCTCAAGTTCTTTCTTCCGCTCCATAAATTTCTGATACAGAATTCCAACACCATCACGGGTCACCTGCTGTGCATACAGCTGATACTGTCCGTCACGCTCATAGATGCGGATTTCTCCCAGCACGACCACACGGTCTCCCACATCCATATGAAAAGTAAGACCTTTGTCCACACTTCCGCGAAACATTACCGCTTTCAGTACACCGGTTTCATCTTTCAGGGTGAAATAAATATGCCCGGAACTGTGATATTTGCAGTTCGAGATTTCTCCGCGAACTGCAATATGTCCCATCATAAAATCCTGTGCAAACATGTTCTGAATATAAGAATTTACCTGTCCGACAGAATAAACATTCCTTCTCATGCCAGTCCGGATAAAATTCCGTTTACAAATGCCGGTCCCTGATCAGAACCATATGCTTTTGCCAGTTCAACTGCTTCATTAATGGAAACAGACACCGGAATATCTTCTTCATATTTAATCTCGTAGGCTGCCAGACGCAGAATTGAAAGCTCTGCTTTTGCCATACGGGTTGTCTTCCAATTTTTAGATGCAGCATTTAAACTGGAATCCAGATCATCCAGATGTTCCACAATGCTGTGTACCTTATTTAAAATATAGTCAGCTTCTTTCTGACGAATTTCTCCAAGTTCTTCCATGTACAGTGCAATCTGTTCATCCAGTTCCTCCGCACTGTGAAATTCTACTCCAAACAGAATTTTAAAAATCTGCTCTCTCTGTTCTCTTCGGCTCATGTTATCCTCCATCTATTATCTCCATCGGGAATCTGTTCCCGCGGCTGCCAAAAGGCAAATCTTTACTCACAAATCGAGTAGGTTGCCCTACTCGACTGCACTCTTCATGTCAACATCTGCGATTCTGACATTTACACCGGATACCTCAAGCCCTGTCATATTCTCAATTGCTGCTTTCACTTTTTCCTGTACGTTGCCGGATACCGCCGGAATTGCATAACCGTAAGCAATGTTAATCGTTACAAATACTTCAATCTTGCCTTCCTCTGTTACTTCCACACGGACACCTTTGGACAGGTTCTTCATTCCAAGACGGCTTACCAGCTCTTTTGTGATATTTCCGCCCATAGAGCATACACCCTCTACCTCAGTGGCAGCAAGACCTGCGATGATCGTGATGACTTCTTCTGCTATCTGCACTTCACCAAGTCCGTCTTCTTTGATTTTTAATCCTTTTCTATCTTCAGCCATGGAAAAACCTCCTATTTAAAATTCATTTTTAGATATTATTTATTAGTATACCAAATTATTTTCCATTTGAAAACTTATTTTTTACGGGATTGATGCAAACACATTACACATGGCCAGAGAAGCAGCCGCGGAAAACAGCACACTCTGCAACGGACGTACCACGCCACGTCTGCGCCAGAAAACATTCAATAAAATCACACCTATTGTCAATAATGCCATTCCGGCTTTCGGCCAGCCATACCATCCTGCAAGATTCACATTCTGATACAGCATGGAAGTACTGACAGATAAAAGCAAACCAGCTACAATCGGACGCATATACGTCTGCAAAACCTGAAAAATCCGCAGATTTTCAAACTGTTCATAAATATATACCACGGCGGAAAATGTACCACCGGAAGCGGCAATGCTACAGGCGAATCCACACAATGCCACAAAAATCCCGCACCAGACGCCGCCATCCTGACAACCAAGTATGTATCCCACTCCAGCAAGAATCTTGCACAAAATAGAACCCGGCAGTCCATTTGCCACTGAAGCAATCTGAAAATAAAATTCATCATGACTGATCATGCCGGTATTCACAAACATCCCATTCGCTACCGCCAAATAGGCATCGCCGCCGCCAAAAGAAAGAACCGCTGAGATCAGGCCACGGACAGCAAACCGCAGTGTATTACCAAAACAGAGCAGAGCCGGTACAGACAAAAGCATCAGCAATAATGTCCAACCAAGCTCTTCCTGCACCAGTTTTTTCAATGCCTTCCAGGAAAAAGAAATTTTCCCTTCAATTCCGTTGCACAGTCCATAAATTGACAGCGCGATCATGGTAAGGCGCAACCCAAACAGCACCTTTGAACTGCTGATCAGATGCATCTGTCCCACACACAGGCAATATGCCACTGTGATCACCGTTGAAAGGATAATCCTGCTCCACCGGAACCTGCCGCCGGTAAAAAAGATGATAAAAAACGCCGCACACAGCACATCAATCGTCGCTATATCAAACACAGGCGTCCGATTGATACCAAACAGCTGAAAAACATCTTTTCCTGAAGTCAGCAAAAACACCAGGAACATAAAGACGGTCCCGCTCTTTGCCATTCCTTTTTCCCGACATTCCCGAAAAGTTCCCTTTGCGTACATCAGCAACATATAAATGATATACGCAGTCACGCCTACAGAAGCGAACAGAATCTGTTGCAATATCCGCTCACCGGAACTGTTGATCAGCATCAGAATCAGCACCGTCAGAAAGGTTCCCGGCAGTCCCATCAGAACTGCTGACAAAAGCATTCCCGGTATGCCACACACCTTACGGCCCACACCTGCTGCCACTTCCACCGGCAGTGCTCCCGGTGTAATGTTTGCCACTACCACATCTTTGGTATACTCATCTTTGTCGATCAGCTTCTTTTCATACACCACTTCCGATTCAATCACCGGAACCAATGCGGTTCCACCGCCAAATCCGATGCATCCGATCTTAAACATGGTAAACAACAATTCTTTCATATTTAGATTTTTATCACTGTTTTGTTTCTTCTTCCTCATCTGATTACTTTCTTTTCAATCCGTGTTAATACATCATTTGTTTTTATGCAGTTTCAGGTTGAATCATCTGTAAAAATTCAGTTTCACTGAGTACAGGAATACCAAGATCCTGTGCCTTTGTCAGTTTACTACCGGCATTTTCACCTGCCAGCACATAACTTGTTTTCTTAGAGACGCTTCCGGCCGCCTTTCCACCATTTTTTTCAATCAGTTCCTGTGCTTCTTTTCGCCCCAGCGTTGGCAGTGTACCGGTTACAACAATGGTCATGCCTGCTAATGTATCTCCGGTTTCTTCCGCCTCGGACATATGCATATTGACACCTGCCTGCTGCAGCCGTGCAATGATGTCCTGATTTTTCTCGCTTGCAAAATATTTTAGAATACATTCTGCACTGACTTCTCCGATATCATTTACAGCAAGCAATTCTTCTTTTCCGGCTTTCTGCAATGCTTCAATACTGCCAAATTGGCGCATGATCGACTTTGCTGCTGCTTTTCCTACATTTTGAATGCCAAAACCGGTAAGCAGACGAAACGGTTCATTGTTTTTGCTGTTTTCAATAGCATCTAACAATTTATCTGTATTCTTTTCTTTTCCAATGATTCCCTGCTCGATCAGTTCCTCACGATGTTTTTTCAATGAATAAATATCTGCGATATCCTGCAGAAAACCTCTGCGCACCAGTTCCTCGATATAAACCGTTCCAAATCCTTTGATATCCATGGCATCTCTTCCGACAAAGTTGATGATATGCCGTTCTAACTGCGCTGGACAATCCGGGGATACACAACGGATATCAGCAGTGTCTTTTTCACGGACAGTTTTCGCTCCACAGACCGGACAGGTATCCGGTATCTGAAAACGCTGCCAGTGCTCCGGCCGTTTTTCTCTGCGTACTTCCTTGATTTTCGGAATAATCTCACCAGATTTGTATACCACGATCGTATCTCCGATTCCAATATCCAGATCATTGATAAAATCCTGGTTGTGCAAAGTAGCACGGGATACAGATGTCCCGCACAGACGCACCGGTTCAAAAATCGCTGTCGGTGTAATTCTTCCGGTTCTTCCAACGGAAAGTTCGATATCCAGAAGTTTTGTTTCCTTCTCCTCCGGCGGATATTTGTATGCGATCGCCCAACGTGGTACTTTGGATGTCGCCCCCAGAATCTCACGGTCTGCAATCGAATTGATCTTTACGACCGCACCATCAATATCATACGCCAGGTTTCCTCTGTTCTCACCAATCTTGCAGATGGCATCCCAGACCTCATCTGCAGTATGACAGACCCGATAATCATTAATAACCGGAACCCCCTGCTTTTTCAGATATTCATACCCTTCCACATGGGTTTTGAACTCCCGTCCACGGACTTCCTGCACATTAAAAATAAACATAGACAAATTGCGCTGTTTTGTAATGCTGCTGTCCAGCTGACGCAGCGTACCTGCCGCACAGTTTCGCGGATTTGCAAATGTCTTTTTCCCAAGCATCTCCTGTGTTTCGTTTACTTTTTCAAAATCCGCATTCTTCATATAGACTTCTCCACGAATTTCAATATAAGGCAGCGGATCTTTCATCTTTTTCTTTACATCATGGATTACTTTCGCATTGGCTGTTACATCTTCTCCCTGGATGATGCCGTCTCCTCTGGTCACCGCCAGTTTTAATGCCCCATCCTCATAGCGAAGCGCCATGGAAAGCCCGTCAATCTTATATTCCACCACAAATTCCGGATGCTCCAGCTGTTGCTGCATTTCTTCCACAAAAGCATAGACTTCTTCTTTGGAAAACACATCCTGCAGACTCAGCATCGGTACATTATGCCGCACCAACACGCCTGCGGTTCTCTTTGCCGTTCCACCAACCTTCTGTGTCGGTGAATCCGGTGTCACAAATTCCGGATGCTCCTTTTCTATTTTTTTCAGTTGCTGCATCAGCATATCATATTCATAATCTGTGATCTCCGGATCATCCATATTATAATACCGGTTGCTGTGATATTCGATTTTCCGGCGCAGTTCATCGATCTGTGTCTGCACCTCTTCCATTCTCTGCTCCATCTATCTCTTACCCCCGTTTCTCTTATGCTGTCCTTTCGGTGCACTATATGACTGTGCAGTCAGCTTTTTTAATCTTTGCATCTCCTCTGCCGTCAGTTCCCGGTAAGTACCCGGTGCAAGATCCCCCAACAGAACATTCATCACTCTGGTACGAACCAGGCGTGTCACCCGATATCCGCAGGTCTCACACATTCTGCGAATTTGCCTGTTATACCCCTGGGTCAATATAATACGAAAGGTTCGGTCATTCACTTTTGTTACTGTGCATGGTCTTGTATGTACGTCCAGTTCTTCCAGATACAGACCACCAGACATCTGCCGTAAAAACTCCGGTGTGATCTTCTGATCCACCGTCACTACATATTCTTTTTCATGATAATTTCCGGCCCGCATCATTTTATTCACCAAATCACCCTGATTCGTCAGCAGGATCAGCCCCTCGGAGTCTTTATCCAGGCGCCCCACCGGGTAAATTCGTTTCGGATAGTTGATAAAATCAATAATATTCTGTTTTTCCCGTTTTTCTGCCGTACAGACGATGCCCACCGGTTTATGAAAGGCAATCATAATTTCTTCTGTCTCCGGATGTACTTCTTTCCCACAGAAAATAACCTTCATCCCCGGCAACACCCGGTCTCCGTTTACGGCCTGACGGCCATCAATCCACACATTTCCGTTCTCAATCTCACGATCTGCCGCGCGCCGGGAACATATCCCGGCTTCGCTCAGATACTTATTAATACGGATTCCTTCCTGTTGTTCTCTCTTCATTATATCCATCTGCATTTCTCTTTCTCACTGATTTACTGATTCTGTATTCAAGCGGTTCTACTGCTTCCTCTTCTTAATTTCTGCATACTTTTCGTATGCTATGATTCTTCCGGATATCTGCAGTAAGTATACATTTTTCTCAGATTATCTGATTCAAAATCTACCATTTCCTTTGCCAGCTCTGTGGCGTAAATCCCAGCATTCCGATACTTGTGAATAGCATTTTTGAGTTCCTTTACACCACGTTCATTTCCTTTTCCAATGAGATCCGCCACATCCTCGGTTCTGTTCTGTAATGCCTGTTTCATACGGATTGCAGTTACCAGCATAGCTGTGGCAATTGGCTTTGGTTCCGACGGCTCACTGCCGTTTTCCCGCAGACGTATCCCGGCCTTTCGGGCAAACTGTTCCATTTTGTCTGCCTGTACATTCAGTTCATACGCAAACTCTTCATCATACACATCTTTGAGCACCTGGTTAATTGCCGCTACACCCATACCGGAGTTTCGGCAGATTTCCTGTAAAAGATAGTTTTCGTCTTTCTGTGTCATGACAGATACCTCCTCTTTTTGATTTAGTATTGTCCTGCAGCACAAAAACTATGCAGATTTCGAATCCCCGTTTTATACACATATCAAAAGGGAACAGTTAACCTGTCCCCTCTCTCTGTTTTTTACTTACTGCTGTTGGGTGGTAATGTACTCACTCTTGACATATCCAACGATATCACCGGTCTTGACTTTAACCCAGCCATTTGCTGTCACCGCCAGCTGGCGCAGTTCAGACCCCTGGAATGCAGATGCCAGTACGGCGGACTGTTCGTTTGGTTCCTGTCTGATATTCATGGTTTCCGTCGCATAGACCCATGCCTTTTGTTCAACTTCTGTGGTATCTGCCACCTGTGTCTGATCCGGCTGTGTTACTTCCGGCTGTTGTACCGGCTGATCTGTAATCGGGGGATTCGGCTGCTGTATCTGCTGCTCAGTCTGATCCTGCTGGGCAACCTGATTTGCTGCTTCCTGCGCTTTCTGCTCTGCCAGCTGCTGCTGCTGTATCTCCCACTCACTGACTGCATTCGGAATCGTTACTTCCAACAGATTTTGCAGATTTGCATCGGCATTTACCGCATCTTCATAACGGGTCTGCACGTTTGCCTGCAAAGCAATGATATCCGCTCCATTCTGGAAATCAGAAATCAGCTGACGGATCGTATCGTCAATCGGGTTCTCCTGATAACTCATATTAAAGGGGCTGTATACATTATCAATATAATACTTGCCCTGCTCGTTGGTCTTTACATAAAAACAGTCAAGCCCCGGAGCTGCAGTATCCACATTTTTGTATTTCAGATCAAATGCCACTATCACAATAAAAGAACTGTCATCTGCACCAGTCTTGGTATAACAGGTAATGTTATTGTATTTTTCAATATACTGACTGTACATGGAGATATAGCTTTTCTCCATGTCGGAAATTGGATTTGCAAACTCCAGCATCTCACCGGTATTTCCGGATGCATAAGATGCATAATAATTTTCCATCAACGTATTGATCTCAGCATACTGATCGGTTTCATATTCCTGTGCGGACAGTGCCTGGTTCTTATTCGCTGCTGCTTTTTTTGCTTTCATATTCTTAACACCTATGGCAGCTGCACTGACACCTACTACTACAACAAGACATCCAATGCCTACGAAAGCAATATTCCGACGCATAAAGGCAACAGATTTCTCCTTTTTCGCCTCTCTGGCATCCACACTTCTGCGCAATGTCTTTTTCTTTGACACAAATTCATGGGAAATCGGTTTTCCTTCAGCCATCCGGGACTTGTCCTTTACACTCTCTTCCGAAATAAATTCCAGTTCCTCCAGAATGTCCGATTTTTCCTTTTCTTTTCTATGATGATGTAACCGGTTTTCAAACATATGTTTCTGTGTATGATCTGTTTTTTTCTTTTTATCTTTTCTATCTTCCATTTTATTACTCTTCTTTCCGTTGCTTACAATATCCGGAATCTCATAAATATCATCGTCTGTATGATCTACTTTTTTATTATAATTTTCATTATTGTTCACAGAACTTTTTTTCTTATCAAAATCTGACATTTTTTACCTCCGATATTTCGCCTAACATCATACCACAGGGAAAAAACTACGTCTAGGCATTTTCCGAAAAGTTTATGAAATAGTCATAGAATATTTCAGATTTAACAAAAAATGTTTTGATTTTTTTCAAGTTATGTGTTATGATGTTTTCTGTTGAGTCAATCAACCAGTTAAGCAACCGTAGTCTAACGGATAGAACACAGGACTCCGACTCCTGCAATGTGGGTTCGATTCCCGCCGGTTGCATTTTCCCCCGGTTTCATGCCGGGGGATTTTTTATCTGATTATACCTTTGGAAATGGAGATTTTCATGTTAAAACAACAACAAGGCTATGTGTTAAGCAAAATCGGTCCTCACACCTATCTATTACCTTACGGACAGAGCATTGCCGATCAGAAACACGGCATAATAATAAACGAAACCGGTGAATTTCTGTGGAAGATGCTGGAAACGCCACAATCCATGGACACGCTCATAACTGCACTCGCCGGACATTATCATATGGACATAACAGCATTACAACTGCTTTCATCCACCGTCCCTGTATATTTTCTGTTTTCCGGATATATCCCAAAAACAGATATATTGCCGTAATTACTGTATTGACCAGCAGCAACATTATAATCAACCTGATATGTCTGTCCATCATTCTATCTCCACAGCCACGACCGGATATCCTTTTTTCTCAAATCGCTGCTCCACAAATACCGCATCCGTTCTTCCGGTATTTGTCAACAGAACATATAATTTTTCATCCGCACGCATTCCCATATAATCTGTACTTCGCAGCAACCCTCTCATATCACTGCAGATTTTTTATATCTTTCCGGCTGTTCCGAAACACACAACAGGGTATACTGTGTCAGATTGCGTCCCTGCGCGTGTTCATATGCCCTGACAAGCGATTCAAAAGCTTCCGGCTCCAGGATCTCACTGCCTTCCCGATAACGTGCTTCTTCCAGTGCCTTTATATACCGCTGTGCACGGAGAACCGCATTCTGGATCAGATAACTGACAACCGTCAGAAAATTTGCTTCTCCCAGTGTCATATGCTCCCAGCTTAATCCCCATACCATAATGATCAGCCGGATTTCTTCTTCCTCGTAAATAGCAGTTGCCATAAGCGGATACTCCTCAGCCATCGCTTTGTTAATATATACTCTCCGCTCTGCAAGTTCCTGATAAATATCCGGCATCTGCTGTTCCAGTCTGGATGTAATCTGGTAAATCTTTCCGATACTGTCCTGATGTCCGATCAGCTGTTGCTCCATAGCAGCCTTAATCCGAACATTTGTTGCATTGATCTCCTGCAAATCTGCAATTTGCCCGGTCAGATGCTCTTCCATCTCCAGACTTTCCCTTCGGATCATCCGGATCTGATCCCGCATATACCCAACGATCAGTCCGAGGATAAATAACTGTGCTATCCACACATATGTATTATAATCCAGCACTACTTCAAATCCTGTCCTTTGATACATCTGCCGGAACAGATATCCCGCAACTGCGCAGACAGCCGAAAAAGTTGCCTGCTGCTGTCCATAAATAATCGCAAAAACCAGTACATACAGCAGATACGGATCCAGATTCGTAAAATACGCACTGTCAGTCATCCTGTTATTCAACATAAAGAACGGAATGAAACATAACAAGTTTTCCACAAATGGAACTATAACCTGAAACACCCATTTCCATTTCTTCCAGAGAATTTTCCACCATGAATCCCGACTCTCCTGATACTTTTCAAACTGTTCTTCATGTTTTCTCATATAATCAATGGTCTGGCAGATAATTTCATCCAGTTCAAAAATTGTATGCATTCCAAATTCTTCTTGAAACCGCTTTCCACTGAGAATACAGCGCTTGTCATACTTTGAAACTGTCACAATGCTTGATCCGTTGTTCAGACATTTCTGAATCCGTCCTGCCAGTTCCACCTCACTGATCACACAGTCTGATGACAGATGATACAGATAAAATTTATGTTCCCTGCTCTTTACGATCTGAAAAATAAATTCTACAGCATCCTGCTCATAGAGCATGGCAAATTCATGATTGCTGTCTGCGCTGATACATCCGTCCCGCATACTTTCCAGGCACATCCAGGCACACACACTGTGAATCTCCGGTGCGCTTTCCGGAATGCAGAACAAATGATCCAGACGCAGGATCAAAAGATCTAATTTCCAGTTTTTTCTGTAATTGTTACAAATTTCTTCTGCCTGGATCAGCGTCGTTCCGCGATATCCCGTTGTCTCTGGTGGAATATCCTCCGTCAGTGCATTTTCATGATAGCCTTCATATACTTCATGAGAAGATAAAAAAATAAATTTACCCATCCGGATCGTAGAATATGCCACCAGCACATTCATAAGATCCGATGTGAAACGTACGGTCTCCCGTTCCTCGGACATCCAGCGGTAATTCGGATCAAAAGCCCCGGTATAGATTGTTATATCCGGACGAACACTTTCCATAATCTCTTGCAGATTTTCACTGCTGTAGGCAAAATTGTACCGTTCAAATACCGGTTCATATTTCTGTTTTTTATACCGGTCTCCTGTCAGCAGAAATATTCGGTGTCCTTCTTTTTTAAATTTCACAATCAAACTGTTGATCAGGCTTCCAGATCCGCCTATCAGTAATACATTCATATACCAGTAAACCTTTCCCGGATTTTATGTTCACATTTCGCCGGCCGCCGCCAGAATTTCCATTGCAATCTGCTCCGGTGTTTTTCCATCTGTTGACACACTGATGTCACAGGCTCCCGCATACAGGGCCCGACGCTTTTCCATCAGGGATGCAATATACTCCACATTCATATGACCGTTAAGCAGCGGTCGGTCTGTGCTGTTCTTTACCCGTTGGTATACTGTCTCCGGTGTTGCTGTCAGCAACACGATCCTGCCGCTCTCCTTCATCATCTGTGTATTTTCCTGCCGCAGTACCGCACCGCCGCCGCAGGATACGATTGCCGGAGCAGACTTTGCAATCTCGCATACAGCATCCGTCTCCCGGTCTCTGAAATAAGTCTCACCGTATTTTTCAAACATTTCATTGATAGACAAGGCATTTTTCTCTACGATCCATGCATCCATATCGATTTCTTTGGCCCCTGTCAGTTCTCGTAACTTATGCGAAATCGTTGTTTTACCAGTTCCCATAAAACCAATCAGATAAATATGTTGTTTCATCACAATTCTCCTCGTATCTCGATGTTTTTATCTTATTCCAGTCCCTTGTGGATTATCTGCAGAATATGTTCCAGCTGACCAGCCGGAATCTGTCCCGGTGCAGAAATCTCCCCAACAGCGCCAAAAGTGATGCAGGATCCGAAGATTTCTCCGGCCATACGACTGACTACTCCAAGAGCACCCATAGACATGGTAACAACCGGAAGCGTCGGATATTTCTGCCTGATGTCATTGGTCAGTTTCAATAAACGTACCACATCATCTGCATTTTTCGGCATTACTGCCAGTTTTGCCACATCAGCTCCACCCTGCTGCATCTGTTCCATCAGCATCCGCAGAATCCGGTCATCCGGAGTTTCGTCAAAATCATGGTGGGAAGCAATGACACGCACACCCATCCGCTGAAACCGGCGGATTTCTTTTTCCGGTTTTGTGGCCTCAAAAAACTCCAGATCTATAAGATCCGCACAACCACTTTTTGCTGCCAGTTCATTCAGCTTCAGGATTTTCCACTCTTCCATCTTGCGGCTTCCGCCCTGTTGTTTTGTCCGAAAAGTGAAAAGGAAAATGGTATGCTCCAGTACCGGACGTATTACCTGCAGCACTTCACTCACCGCATGGAAATCATCGACTTCTTCAAAACAATCCACACGCCACTCGATCATTTGCACCTTTTGTTCCGCCAGAAAACGAATATTAGTAATGACTTCTTCCTTTTTTAGAGCCACCACCGGCACACAGATCACCGGCTGACCATCTCCAATTCGTATTCCTTTTATTTCAAATGCATTTTGCATAATGTTCCTCCGTTCCATTATTTACGCTTAACATTTTCATTGTAACATGTTTTTTCGTAATGATAAACCTTAAAAGATTGAAAATATTGACTTTTTTTCTAAAACACCCTATCATAAGGACATATAAAACCGTTCATATTTACCAAATACCCATCATTATTATTGAAAAGCTTGAAAAATATGAGATACAAAAAGGCAGGGAAAAGATTATGGAAATTACCGGAAAAACAACATTGACCGGACTCATCGGAAGTCCGGTAGCGCACAGCATCTCCCCCCAGATGCACAATGAAGCATTTCGTCAGCTGGGACTGGATTATGTCTATCTGGCATTTGATCTTGCCGGCAGTGATCTGGGTACCGCAGTACGCGGTCTCAGAGATATCGGTGCAAAAGGCTTCAACGTAACTATGCCGTACAAAGTACACGTGTTAGAATACATGGATGAGCTGACACCAGCCGCCAAAATTGCACAGGCATGCAATACTGTCATTATTAAAGATGGCAAGCTGACCGGTCATACTACAGATGGTATTGGATTTATGTCTTCCGTATCAGATGCCGGACATGACATCATTGGGAAAAAAATGACAGTGCTCGGATGCGGCGGTGCTGCCACTGCAATCTGTACTCAGGCAGCTCTGGATGGTGTATCAGACATCGACATCTTTCAGCTGAAACTCCCGGAAGAATTTGACCGTGCACTGGCATTCGCAGACCGCGTCCGCGAACATACCTCCTGCAATATTCACATTTATGATTTTGCAGACACTGAGCAGATGCGCAAGAGCATTTCCGAAAGTGCCATTCTGACCAATGCTACCAACGTAGGTATGGCGCCACATGACGATCAGTGCCCGATCCCGGACGCATCCATGCTGTTACCGGGACTGATTGTATGCGATATCATCTACAATCCACGCAAGACAAAATTGTATCAGATGGCCGAAGCTGCCGGATGTTCCGTATTTAACGGACTGTATATGCTTCTGTTCCAGGGTGCAGCTTCCTTTGAATGTTGGATCGGACAAAAAATGCCGGTCGACATCATCCGTCAGAAATTTTTCAGCCATCAATAAAGGAGTAACATCATGAGTTTTTCTTATTTAAAACAATTACCGACACCGGAGGAGATTAAGCAGACCTACCCGTTAAATAATACCTGCAAAAAAATCAAATGTGAAAGAGATGAAGAAATCAGCCGCGTACTGCGTGGCGAATCAGATAAATTTCTTGTCATCATCGGACCATGCTCCGCAGACAAAGAAGAGCCGGTTATGGATTATATCCACCGCCTGGCAAGAGTAAACGAGCAGACGAAAGACAAGCTGATTCTGATTCCACGTATCTACACGAACAAGCCACGGACCACCGGAGAAGGCTATAAAGGAATTGCTACCCAGCCGGATCCGGAGGCAAAACCGGATATGATTGCCGGACTCATCGCAGTCCGCAGTCTGCATCTGCGTGCCATTGAAGAAACCGGGCTGTCCGCTGCAGATGAAATGCTTTACCCGGAAAACTGGGACTACATCAACGATCTGCTCTCCTACGTGGCTATCGGTGCCCGTTCCGTAGAAGATCAGCAGCATCGTCTGACTGTCAGTGGATTTGATGTGGCCAGCGGCATGAAAAACCCTACCAGTGGTGATTTTTCTGTTATGTTAAATTCTGTATATGCTGCCCAGCATCCTCACCATTTCGTACATCGCGGATGGGAGGTAGACACTACCGGCAATCCACTGGCTCATGTTATCCTGCGTGGTGCAGTCAACAAACGCGGGGTTGCTATCCCCAACTACCACTACGAAGATCTGATTCGCCTGAATGAAATGTATGAAAAAATGGATCTGGTAAACCCGGCATGTATTGTGGATGCAAACCATTCCAATTCCAACAAAAAGTACGAGGAACAGATTCGTATCGTCAAGGAAGTAATGCACAACCGCAAAGAATCTGCGATCATCAATAAACTGGTCAAAGGCGTAATGATTGAAAGTTATATTTGTCCGGGAAATCAGAAAATTGGTGAGCACATTTATGGAAAATCTATTACTGACCCATGTCTTGGATGGGAAGAATCCGAACAGCTCCTGTATGCAATTGCTGATTCTGTCCGTTAGCATTCAAGTCAAACCCATTTGACCCGGAATGTTTGATCTATTCAGTGTATGCGGACAGATTCGTTTCAGAATCACTGACATAAGCATCCCCCTTCCCCCCGCTTAGTGCTCTACACACTTGAAGCGTGGGGGGAAGGGGGATGCTTATTCTGCGATCAAATTGATACCAGCTGATTTTATTTTATCGGTAATTGCATTGAAAAAGTTGCAACCCACGGGTTCACAACCAATTCCAACCAAATTCCCATCGTATAAATACCAGTGTTACACAATAACAAAAATACAAACACCGCCAATGTCTTTCCATTCCGGTTCCTGTGCATAACGACTGCATTTCTCCGTTCCTTACGCAGTTTCTGCCATGCTACCAGTAAGAGGAGTAGTCCAAAATATGCCACACTATAGACAAGCATCTGCGGAAAACAAAATCCCAGAACCTGTCCGATACCTGCCAGTCCGTTTCTGTTCCAGAATGCACCTGTCACCATACCGCCGGACACCCCCAGCCATCCATACCAACCTGCGAACACCCACCGTCCCCAGGAAATGAAGAGGAAAATCTGCAGTATAATCCAAGGAATCCCCCGCAGGATTAAAACCTGCCCAAAAAAGCGTTCCCGCTGTTCTCCATCTGCCAGAATCTGTTGCCAGTCTGTATCCCCTGCAGATCCAATCCACCAGGCTGTATCCTGCCATATAAAATTGCTCAGAATGCTTCCAAAAAAGAAACAACCAAGAAAAAGTGCGATACCGATCTGCAGCATCGTTATTTTCCCTGGTTGTTGTACAGTATCTGTTATCATTTACCATCCCGCTGCTTTGCTTTTTCTCTAATCTATGCAGTATTTTCCATAATATGCCATAATTGCAGCGGCAGTTTTTGAATCCTGAATCTTCTGAGTCAGAACCATATCTTTTAATTCATCGATTGTGAAACACTCCACTTCCACAAATTCATCTTCATCCAGATGCTGCTGCGTCGGTGTCAGTTCTGTTGCCAGATATACATCGATGGTCTCATTACAAAAAGCAACTGTCGTGGATACCGTTATCAGAAGTTCCATCTTTGCTGCTCGATATCCGGTCTCTTCTTCCAGCTCACGGGCAGCGCATACAGATGTCGCTTCCTCCGTACTATCTCTGGAACCAGCCGGAATCTCCAGTGTCTCCCGATCTAATGCGTTCCGGTACTGACGCACCATCAGGATCCGTCCATCTTCTAACACCGGAAGTACCGCTGCCGCACCTTTGCGATGTGCAACGTAATCCCAATGCGCAATCTTTCCGGTTGGCGACTGCATCACATCATCATATACATCCACAATAGAACCTTTATATTTTAACACACGGTCAATTCGTTTCATCTCGTCCATTTATTTAATATTCTCCCACTAGGCGGTATCTTCTTTCCGGATCTATACCTGTATGATCCGAAAACATTTTACAGATACCGGATTTATATATTCTTATGACTTTATCGATTATCAACCTTTTCCGGATACAGATCATGGTTTGTCAGACGGTTCCATGCTACCTCTTCCCACTTTGTACCTGCTTTTCCGTAATTGCAATATGGATCAATGGAAATTCCACCTCTCGGTGTGAATTTTCCCCATACTTCAATATATTTCGGATCCATCAATTTAATCAGATCTTTCATGATAACATTGACGCAATCCTCATGAAAATCTCCGTGATTACGGAAGCTGAACAGATACAGCTTCAGTGATTTGCTCTCTACCATCCGTTCTCCCGGTACATAGGAAATAGTAATCGTTGCAAAATCCGGTTGCCCTGTGATCGGACATAAACTGGTAAATTCCGGGCAGTTAAATTTTACAAAATAATCATTTCCCGGATGTTTGTTCACAAATGTCTCCAGCACTTCCGGTGCATAATCATCCGGATATCGGACATTCTGATTTCCCAGCAGGGATACTCCTGCTGTCTCTTCTTTGCTTCTTCCTGTCATTGTTCCTTCTCTCCTTTTTTCTATCGGTCTTTTGCAGATAGCGACAGTTCTTTCTGTTTTTCCATCTGTCTGTACATCTCTGCAAATCTGCACTCCGTTCCAGTCAGCTAATCAAGTGCCGGATCTTTTACGCCATTTTTTTCAAAAGCAGCTGCCCGGTCAATACAGGTACCGCATTTTCCACATGGCTTCTCGCCGCCTTCGTAACAACTCCAGGTCAGTTCGTAAGGAACATTCAGCTCCAGACCTTTTTTCACCACATCTGCCTTTGTCCAATTTACAAAAGGTGCTTCAATGGTCACCTGGTTACCACTTCCAAGATAAATAGCATCTTTCATTGCCTGATTAAAAGCATCCGAACAATCCGGATAAGCACTTCCTGCCGCATCGTCACTGTGTGCACCATAAAAAATCACGTTGCAGTCTTTAGACAGCGCAATACTTGCTGCAGAAGATAAAAACAGACCATTTCGGAAAGGCACATAAGTTGATACCGGTTTTCCGTCTGTCTTAGTCAGCTGCTCTACATACGCTTCCTCCGGAATTTCTTCTGTAGAATGACTCAGCAAGGAACAGTTACTGTACTGGAAGATAGCTCCCAGATCCAGATATAAATGCTCCACACCATAATGCTGTGCAATTTTTTTCGATGCTTCAATCTCTTTTTCATGCTTTTGCCCATAAGAAACAGACAATGCAATTACATTTTCTTTGCCATACCGTTCAATTGCAAGGCCGAGGCAAGTGGTGGAATCCACACCGCCGCTGAATAATACTAATGCTTTTTCTGCCATTTTTCTTTCTCACTCCTTATTAATGTTTCGAAATATCTGATATTCCAATCGTAAAGCGGACATTCGCAATCCGCTTTCGCGTCATGCAATTGCATGACATACTTCTACTGCATACCTCTCAACACACGCTTATCGGTTCAGACGCATCTGAAGCTGCAAATCTGTCTGAAACCGTCCGCGCAATGTCGTCGTATATGTCTTTGCTGCCGTTTTTTTAATTCCGCGGGCAGTCATGCAGCTATGACAGCCTTCAATCAATACCGCTACATCATCGGAACCGGTGATTTCCTGCATAATCTCTGCAATGTCCGTACCAATGCGTTCCTGCAGCTGCAAACGTTTGGACACCATATCTGCAATGCGGGCAATTTTACTCAGACCAATAACTTTTCCATTTGGTACATATGCCACCGTTACTTTCATATCATACATCAATGCCATATGATGCTCACAGTAACTGAAAATATCGATATCCTTTACAATCACAAAATCACTGTTTTCAGAAGAAAAGGTCAGATCCTCCTCAAATGTCTTGTCAAACATCTGTGCAATCTCGTGATTGGTATAATTCATGCCTTCAAATACTTCCTCATACATGCGTGCTACACGATCCGGTGTATCTTTCAGACCTTCTCGGTCCGGATCATCTCCCAGTGCGATCAGAAGCCCACGGATGTGCTCCCGCACTGCATCTTTATCTATTGCCATTGTATCTCCCTCTCTTTCCTACACACCACGCATTTCGCTGTCCCAGATGATCTTATGCATCTGTAGCTGCATATTCACATCGTTCAGGCGGTTGTCTTTCATAAAGTTTACAATATTTTCCAGTTCAATCTGTCCATAGACCGGACTCAGATATACATGACATTTTTCTGTCAGATCGTATTCCCGGATCACATCCCTTGCCCGGCACAGATCTTCATAATCTTTCACCACAAATTTCACTGTATCCTGTGCACGAAGCACTGCAAAATTTTCCGGCAGCATATATTTTTCCATACCACTGCCCGGCAGCTTGTAATCCATGGTAAAAGACGGTCCGTTCGGAATCTCTGCAAACGGCTGCAATGGTACACTTCCATTTGTTTCAATCTCAACCCGCAGGTTCTCCTCCTTTGCCATTGCTTCCAATAATTCTCCTATCTCTTCCTGAAGCAGTGGTTCTCCTCCTGTGATAGTTACATTCTTTATCTCCATACTACGAAGCAATTCCAGAATCTCCTCTGTGGAAGTCCAGTGAAATTTTGCGTCCGCCTCATTTGCCCATTTTGTATCACAGTATGTACAGTTCAAATTACATCCCTGCATCCGGACAAACACTGCCAGCTGTCCGGCACGGGTGCCTTCCCCGTTGATACTGCTGAATATTTCTACTACTTTATAATTTGTCATATGATTTCTATATTACCTCTACCCTTTTTCAACTTTTGTTGCTCACCACCTGCATAGGTAGGAGTCATCTCACATCTGATATACAGCACAGTTATTTGGAGTCTCATACACGGCTATTTCCTGTACGGCATATCCTTTTAATGTCATTTTCTCATAAAAGAATTTTGCAAAATTCTCTGCTGTTGGCCGAAACGGCACTTCGATCAGGCGGAACTGTTCATCCTTCAACGCCTGAATGGTCAGCGACTTTAAAGTTCCGCTCTCGTAAATCAAAGCATGGTCGTAAAAATCTGCAAGTTCCTTCAGATCTCTGCGAATGTCACCAAAATCCGTAACCATTCCACGCAGCTGTCCTTCTTCATGTAATTTATCTGCTTTTGCTTCCATCACGATCCGCCAGCGATGCCCGTGCAGATTACTGCATTTTCCATCGTAACCGGCAAGGAAATGCGCGGAATCAAAACTTTCTTCTATTCTGATCTTATACATATTGTCTGTTCCTTTCAAAAAAAGAACCGTGATACTGTTACATACCACGGCTCAGATCATAGTTCATAGATATTCTATCTAATCTAGCCCTGGTTTTATTTTACGACAGGATGGTACAAACGAACTGTCTATGCTTTTTTCAGGAATGCTGAAAAACATTCTCATTGTAAGATACGCGTCATGAAACACATGACATATGATTCTAAATTTACGCTTCTTCCTTCTCTTCACGTACAAGATCCAGCACTGCAGAAATTTCATTTCCGGCTGCCGGTGCAGTCTGCAGTTCCTCACGTTTTCCGTTCTCACCAAATCCGCACAGAACATTCTCTTCGCCCTGCGGTCTTTGCTCGATGGTAAAATAATGCATTTCATCATTCTTCGGATTCCATACGATATACATAGAAGCAGCCATATGCGGAGCAAGATTCTGCTTCGGAAGCTCAATACTTGCCACACAGGTCTCCTCATCAATATCCAGAATCATGATATCGAAATCCTTCTCGGAATACGGAAAAGGAATTTTGTCCCCGTACGGCTGACGGTATAACGCCGCCATAAACCGGCCCTGCTGTTCTTCGAGTTTCTTCATAAACTCTGCTTTTTCTTTATGCACAGCCCCTGGAATAATTCCCCACTCGCATGTTCTGCGGGCAAATAATTCGAACTGGGCACGACTCATTTTAATATCTTTTTCCTGTCCCTGCACACCTGGCTTTGGCTGCGGCTGCGTCTGTGCTGCCTTCACCTGTTTCATCGCATCAATAAATTTCGGATGCAGGATCATCTTGTCCGTATCCGGATTCAGGATAATACCTTTCAGATTCAACTGCGGTGCAGAACCGATACGAAGCAGTTCATCAATGGTCACATTCAGAATTGCCGGATATTGGGCATTTGTTTTCATCTGTTCTATGGATGTATATGCCGGTGCAAAGTGCTCCCCATTCTGATTCTGTACAATGATCGGAAGCATACGTGGTGCTATCTTGGTATCGACTTTTTCGCCACGTTTTGCCTTTTCAATCACTTGTTTTTTTACATCAGGTGGAAAATCTGCCGGCACAAGAAATCTGGCATCACGCATAACTGCCATTAAATTTGCCATTGTCTGGTTTGTTTTATCTGCCAGAAAGGCTTTCATCGCTTCCTCAACAGCCTCATTTTTTAATTCCTGAATGCCTGTTTTATTTTCTTTTTCCATTATTCTTACCCTCTCAACTCTCCATCATCCCACAGATCATAAACTGGTTCAGATTGTAATCTTTGCTGTTTTCCCGGATACGAATGATATTTTCTCCGACAAACATGATTTTTGCCCGAAAGAATCCCGGACTGGCTTCAAACAGCCTGGTCTGGTGTATATGAATATCGCACCGCTTATCAAGAAAATAAGTAAACGGATTCACTCCGTCTTCCCAATCACGAACTACCAGTTCCTGTTCCTTCTTCAGCTTCCGTTCATTCATTTTGATCTCCACGATATGTTTGACATATGCCTTTGCTACCAGCCCCTTTTTATCCCGGAACTGAAACAGAATATAATCCTTGCCGGAAGAAATAATTCCGACACGGGCATATCCCACATCCTGACCCACCAGTGTAATCGTACACCATTTACCATGCATCGATGTACAGTCAAAATATTTTCCAGGTTCACGCACAAGCTTATTCGCCGCCATGAGTAACCTCCAACTTTCCTCAATTTTCTCTTAGCAAAAACGGACGTTCCCTGCTCTGCAAATAGTGTACAGCCACAGATATTCTTATGATCACATCCGCATCACAGGTATTCTTCACCGATTATTGAAACTTGAAATTTTTTAACAAATCTCCCATAGAAGTTCCAATTTCTTCAGTTTCCGGAATTTCTACCTGAACTTCTTCCTCTTCTTCTTTTTCCTGAAGAAGTGCCTTCATGCTCAGGCTGATTTTTCCATCTTTGTTTCCGATGACTTTCACCTGTACTTCCTGTCCCTCTTTCAGAACAACAGACGGATGCTTAATACGATCCAGAGAAATCTGGGAAATATGCACCAGACCGGATACGCCGTCTCCGAGATCTACAAATGCACCGTAATCTTTGATGGTCTCAACTTTTCCTGTGAGTACTTCACCTTCTTTAATCTCTGCTACTTTGAGTTTTTTCTGTGCATCGCGCTCTTCCTTTAAAATCTCTCTTGCAGATAATACAAGCTTGTCATTCTCTGCATCTGCAGTAATAATGCGTACTTTCAGTTCTCTTCCGAGCCACGGATTCAGGTCATCCACATGGCTCAGGCTCAGGCGGGATGCCGGAATGAATCCGCGGATTCCTTCTACCAGAGCAATCACACCTTTATTTACAATACCGGATACTGTTACATCCAGTGTTGCCTGCTCTGCATACAGTTCTTTGATTTTCTCCCATGCAAGCAGCGTATCAGTATCTTTCTCTCCGTCTCCCATCACTTTATAGGATTCTTCCAGTTCTTTTTCAAAGTCTTTCATAGATTCTGCCATTGTTTTTTCTTCCTTTCTGTCAGCCAACGCTGTCATTTCCCAGTCTTTCACTTCTTGTATCTTATCAACCATTTTGATTTGGATGTCAAAGCATCCATCCTTGTGCAAGCACAGGTGGACTTAGGTCTTTTAACACGGTAATCCTATTTTAAAATTGCAAATTTCGAATAATATTTAAAAATTGCTTTTCCTTTAATTTGATCTTTCCGGACAAAACTGTATTGCTCCGCCTCTTCCGGTGTGGATGCAAGCCCTTCCTTAATGGCTTCATTTGCCCATAACCGACCGTCTTCCGAGTCATTTCGATTGTCTCCCAGGACAAAATAACAGCCTTCCGGCACTTCAAAGGTATATCCGTCATTCTCCCAGATCCAGGTTTCTTTCAGATAATCCTCCTCCAGAGGTTTTTCTGAACCGTCAATGTAAATATGTCCATCACGGATTTCTACTGTCTCACCGGGAAGTCCGATCACACGCTTAATATAAATTTGTGTTTCATCCACCGGATACTCAAATAGAATAATATCTCCACGTTGCGGTTCTTCAAACCAGTATGCAAACCGGAATCCAATGAGCCGGTCATGTGTCATGATCGTATTCTCCATAGATCCGGATGGAATCTTTGCATTAATAATGATAAACTGTGTCAGTACAAACACAACTACAATCACAATTGCAAACATCCGCACCCAGCTAAAAACTTCTTTTCTTGCATTTCGTTTTTGTTCATCTTCCAGACGTCTTCGCTCTGTCTGCCGCTCTTTTGCCATTTACTATTCCTGCCATTTCATATTTAATTATCCTGCCTTCCGGCATTCCCTGCTATTCAAACCTGATATCAAGTTCCACCGGGCAGTGATCTGATCCCATAATGTCTGTATGAATCTTCGCATCCTGAAGCAAATCTTTTAATGCCTCAGATACAATAAAATAATCGATTCTCCATCCGGCATTCTTTTCCCTTGCCTTAAACCGGTAAGACCACCAAGAATAAATTCCTGTCTGCTCCGGATAAAAATACCGATAGGTATCAATCATACCACTTGCCAGTACATTGGAAAATTTTGCGCGTTCTTCATCCGTAAATCCTGCATTTTTCCGGTTGGTTTTCGGATTTTTCAGATCGATTTCCTGATGAGCCACATTCAGATCTCCGGCATAGATCACCGGTTTCGTTTCCTCCAGCGATTTCAGATAAGCGAGAAAGTCATCTTCCCATTTCATGCGGTAATCAAGACGTGCCAGTTCACTCTGAGAGTTCGGCGTATAAACTGTCACGAAGAAAAAATTTTCATATTCCAGTGTGATCACACGACCTTCACGGTCATGTTCTTCCATACCGATGCCATAACGCACAGATAACGGTATTTTCTTTGTAAATACCGCCGTTCCGGAATAACCTTTCTTCTCTGCATAGTTCCAATATTGTTCGTAACCCTCCAGTTCCAGCTGAATCTGTCCTTCCTGGAGTTTCGTTTCCTGAACACAAAAAATATCTGCGTCTGCTTCATGAAAGAAATCCAGAAATCCTTTCTGTACACAGGCACGCAGGCCATTTACATTCCATGAAATTAATTTCATTTTAAACTTCCTTTTATTTTTCTCCAAATGACTCGTTTAGAAAGATTCCGAGAGTACATTCTTATGAGATTTTTCATATATCCTATAAATTGACGCATTTCACGTAATTTCACACTGAATTAGTATAGCATATTCAAGAGCAGACAGCAAGATAACATTTTTACGGAAACTTATTGCGGTTCCTGTCTTTTCGCTGCTTTTTTTCTCAATTTTGAAAACCAGATCATCGGTTCCGGATGTTCCGGACGGTCACACAGACTTTTTTCCATCCAAACCATATTATACCATCGGTCAAACTTATAGGCACACCGATGAAATTCTCCCACCATCCGATAACCCATACGTGTATGAAACGCCACACTGTCTTTTGTCAGATACTTATCTGGTTCCTGATCCGGATATGCGATACAGGCATTTGCACAAACAATATTCTGATTCTTCAACCATTCTTCCAGTGCATCATACAGTAATTCACCAATGCCCTGTCTTTTCACATCCATCCTGACATAAATTGAAGTTTCCACCGCCCAGTCATAAGCAGATCGATCATGCAGCGGACCTGCATAAGCATATCCGATAATTCTTCCATCCTGCTCTGCAGCCAGATACGGATATTTTGCCAAGGTACGCTCCATTCGCTGCGTAAAATCCGTCAACGTCGGTACTTCATATTCAAAAGTGACTGCTGTCTCTCGGATATAAGGTGCATAAATGTCCAGGATTTCTTTTGCATCTGCCGGTGTAGCGATTCGAATCCTGACCATAGAACCAGTTGCTTCATCTTCTGACATCACAGTTTTTGCCACCAGGGCTGCCTCACTATTTCCCAGTGCCTTTGTTTCATCGGTTTTCTCATAGGCAAAACGTGGAGAACCATCATCTGTATAAATAATTCCACGTTTTTCAAACCCGTTTTTCAAAATCAGATGCTGCATCACTTCATTGTCTTCATGGGTATCAATCCGCAGATGTGTAATCTTCCCACTGGAAAAATCCAGCGCCTGCTCCAGAATACCATGCGCCCCCGGTGCCGAAGCTACCCGATGAAGTGTACCATAGAGACTCTCATCTTTCCAGCTTCCCTGTTCAATCCGCTGATAAGTAGGGTCTTCCCCGATAATCAGAGCAAATACTCCCAGGATCTTATCCTTTGCATCATTCTCAATTACATATAGCTGCTGCTGCCTGATATCATTTCTCAATACTTCCTCCCGGGGGGAAGTACTGCCCCACTGCGTGGGATTTCCATGTTCTGCCATAAATTTTCTGGCATAAGCATAAATCATCAAAATCTCTTTGAAATCCTGGTTTTGTGCCAGTCGAATCACATTAAAAACCTTCTTTCTATTTCTCCGGATATAATTTTCCGTGATAATAACCATCTGCTGCATACAATGCTGCTACCGGATTGTGCCCAAGCACGCGATCCTTTACTACCAAAGTAGTTGTCAGTCCTTCTGAATATTTGTAAAACAGACTGTCATGCCCCACACAAAGCCCCATTACAATATTCAGATCTGTATGCTCCGCATTCAATATCTTTGCCTGTAAAATCGGATTGCACATGTTCACACCGGTATTTTCACAGGCTTTCGGTATACCGACTTCTGTTTTGCGCACGATACCTGCCTTACAGGCCACTCCATAGACTTCAAAGCCATGATAACGTAAGATATCCGTCAGTTTTCGTGTCTCACGGATCAGCCCCACACAGGTAGCTATTCCAATTTTCTTTGCTCCGATGCGCTTTGCAAACTCAATGGTCTCCTCCACGCGACACATCTGACAATAATAATCACTCTCCACACCCGCTGCTGCCACAGTGACTTTTTTATTTTCTTCGTCATCATATAGACGGATCACTTCCCCCAGCAATCTCTCATCCATATCGGTAGTCAGACAAAATTCAGGATAAAACCGATCCATTTTATTACAATTTGTTACGCCACAATCCACACAACTGTGAACAGTTTCACTTTTACGATTATACTCACCCATTTTTTTCCTCCAGAATCATACTTTATGCACTTTTATACATGATTTTATCACTATTTCTTGCAAAAATGCAAGTTTACTTTCTGTCTGGAAACTACTGCTGTTGGGTGATATACTGAAAATATCAAGAAAAATGAGTTCAAAAGTTTCTACATACACATAACTGTTTTATAATACTTGAGATTTAAGGAGAAGACTTATATGTTAGCAATCGTATTATCCGATAATATCGCCGATGGAGATTTTCAAGGTGAATGGGGATTGAGTATTTATATTGAGTATAATGGAAAAAACTTCCTGCTTGATACTGGTGCATCTAATTTGTTTGTACAAAATGCAAATAAACTTGGAAAATCAATCAAAGCTGTAGATTATGCTATACTGTCGCATGCGCATTATGACCATTCAGATTCAATGGCAACATTTTTTAATTTAAACAACCACGCCCCATTCTTTTTACGGAAAGGCTGTAAAGAAAACTGTTATTCAAAGAAACGGATATTTCACAAATATATTGGATTACCTAAACACATTTTAACGGATTTCCATGACAGAATAACCTATGTGGAGGAGGACTATGAAATTATACCGGGAGTTTATCTGATTCCTCACAAAACCCCCAATCTCAAATTGATTGGCAAGCGCGAACGTATGTACCGCCGGGAACATCATCAATGGATATATGACAATTTTTCACATGAACAGAGTCTTGTTTTTCGAACAGAAAAGGGATTGGTCATCTTTAACAGCTGCTGTCATGGCGGCGTAGGCAATATTATTCATGAAGTTGCAAAAACATTTCCGGCAGAACGAGTGTATGGTATTATTGGCGGATTTCATTTGTTTAACAAATCTGATGAAGAAATCGATGCCGTCATACGGCAAATAAAAGATGCCGGTATTAAATATGTCTGCACCGGGCATTGTACAGGGGGGCATGCTTATAAAATTCTCAAAAGTAATCTTGGCGACATGATACATCAATTGAATGTTGGTATGCAGATTGAACTATAATTTCCAAAAATATTTTCTATTCTAGTATATACATTTTCAAGCAAGCAAAGGGCAAATCGGAGTCACATCCGATTTGCTTTCCCCAATTCTGAAAATAACGTCATATTCAAAATTTCCCACCTCCAACTGTTTTTCTTATATATTAATTCCCCACAATTCTTATGATCTGGATGGAACAATATACAGATAAGCGTCTGCGTGAATTACAGCAAGATGTGATCCGCAATCGTTGGCACACTATTGAACTGGAAGTAGGATGTGATTTTCCGATTATCAGATGCCCTCTAGTTTCAAAAGGAGGGTGATGCCCTATGAACACAATGGAAATTCTCACTTTATTGCTAGTAATTTTCGCGGCTCTGGCTTACATAGACAATCATAACGATAAAAAGAAATAAACATCCTCTACCGCACAAAGTTTAGGATGCTTATTTCTTAATATACATTTTCAATTAAACAGAGGGCAAATCGGAGTCACATCCGATTACCTTTCTAAGTAGATTATACACAAGGGTGCTTGGTTTTTCAAGTAGCCTTTTTCATCATTTACCATATTAGCTTTCCCTATATGATGCCAACTCAGCGTCATAATCAATAAAACTTTTGCCCTAAAACTGGATAAAAGGCTTTACCCTGTGATAAATTAATTCTCATTCATCTTAGCAAGTTTTGCTGCCTGATCTGCTGCTATCAATGCATCGATAATCTCCTGAATGTCACCATTCATAATAGACTCCAGACGATACAGCGTCAGCTTGATACGATGATCAGTTACACGTCCCTGTGGGAAGTTATAGGTACGGATCTTTTCAGAGCGATCTCCGGTTCCTACCTGGCTTCGTCTTGCCTCTGCCTCAGCATCGTGTGCTTTCTGACATTCCATATCATACAATTTTGCACGCAGTACCTTTAATGCTTTGTCCTTATTCTTCAACTGGGACTTTTCATCCTGACAAGAGATTACAATGCCTGTCGGAATATGGGTCAGACGAACGGCAGAGTCCGTTGTATTGACACACTGTCCACCGTTTCCTGATGCACGGAATACATCAAATTTACAGTCATTCATGTCAATCTGTACGTCTACCTCTTCTGCCTCCGGCATAATAGCAACCGTAATCGTAGATGTGTGGATACGTCCACCGGACTCAGTCTCCGGTACACGCTGTACACGATGTACACCACTCTCATATTTCAAAAGAGAATATGCACCCTGACCGGTTACCATAAAGCTGACATACTTCATACCGCCGATACCGATTTCCTCCACATCCATGGTTTCAACTTTCCAGCGTTTGCTCTCTGCATAATGAACATACATACGGTAAACTTCTGCTGCAAACAATGCTGCCTCATCTCCACCGGCACCTGCACGTATCTCCACAATAACGTTCTTGTCATCGTTCGGATCTTTCGGAAGCAACAGAATTTTTAATTTCTGTTCTAATTCTTCTACTTTTTCTTTGGACTCAGCCAGTTCTTCTTTGGCAAGTTCACGCAGTTCCTCATCGCTCTCCTCCTGCAACATGGCAAGACTGTCCTCGATGTTCTGCTTGTTTTCTTTATATTCTTTGTATGCCTCTACGATGGGAGCCAAATCTGCCTGCTCTTTCATCAGTTTCTGGAAACGTTTCGGATCATTTGCCACATCGGGCTCGCTCAGCATACTGAGCAGTTCTTCAAAACGTACCAGTGTGTCTTCCAGTCTGTCAAACATAGTTTATCTCCTTCCTCTCACAACCCGGTCAAGTCCCGCCAGATCGCGAATCACTTCTATCTCCTTAAATCCATTTTCTCTCATATAGCTGCTGACGGCTTCGCCTTGATCATGCCCGATCTCATACAACAGATATCCGCCCGGTTTCAGATATGCCACACTCTCCTCTGTAATCCTGCGGTAAAAATACAGACCGTCCTCTTTTCCGTCCAGTGCTTTTATCGGTTCGTGATCACGTACCTCAGGCATCAGTGTCTCAATGACTTTGCTTGGAATATAAGGCGGATTTGACACGATCATATCATAGCTGCCACTGATTTCTTCAAACAGATCACTGTGTACAAATTCCACCGGCACCTGATTCTCTTTTGCGTTCTTCTGTGCAACCTTCAACGCATCCTCTGAAATATCCGCTGCTGTCACCTGTGTGTTTGAACAGAAAGACTGAATACTGATTCCAATACAGCCGGAACCGGTACACAGATCCAGAACCGCTGCTTCCGGCATTTCTTTCTGTATCACCCGAATCGCTTCTTCCACCAGCACCTCAGTATCCTGTCGTGGAATCAACACATGCTCATTTACACAAAAGGGTAATCCCATGAATTCCTGTTCACCGGTCAGATACTGCAACGGCATACGTCCGCAACGCTGTCTGGTCAATGCAAAATAGACCTGCTCCTGCACCGGATCCATAGCCTCCTGTTCATGCAGCAGATAAAAACTGCGGCTGATCCCGCACACAGCTTCCATCAGGAACCAGCTCTCTGCCGCCTCATTTTCCACACCGGCTGCCGCCAGCTGATTTGCCGCCTGCATTCTTGCTTCCCGGTATGTCATTGCTTCATCTCCTGCACTTTCTGTCCGTTGCCTTCTGGACTTACAGCAGCATTGATTTCCTCTGAAATGCCTTCTTCCGCACGGATTTCTGCAATGTACGCTCTCCAGTCAAATACTGCTTCCACAGAAGCGATACCGACCTCTATCATCTCATCATCCGGTTCCTTTGTCGTCAATCCCTGCATCCACAATCCTGGTTTGCTGATCAGATTGATCACCGGATTGTCACTGCGTCCCGCTACACGCAGCAACTCATAGGACACACCTGCAATCACCGGAACCAGCGCCAGACGCAGTACCAGACGTAATACATGGGAGTCCACACGGATAAACAGGAACAACACCACACTTAAAATCACCACAAACATCAGAAAGCTTGTTCCACAACGCTTATGCTCTTTGGAGCTTCTCCGTACATTCTCCACATTCAGTTCCATACCGTGTTCTATGCAGTTAATGCATTTGTGTTCTGCACCATGATACATGAACACCCGCTGAATCTCTTTCATTTTTGAGATTACTACTATATATCCGATAAAAATTGCCAGACGCAGGATGCCTTCCAACACCGCGACAATCATATCGTTCGCAATAAATCGGGAACAAAATACCGACAGGTAATATGGCAAAATCATAAAAATCGCAATGGCCAGAATCACAGACAGTGCCACCGTTCCGCCCATCATTGCATTTTCTTTTGCCTTCATTTTCTCCGGGCTGTCCTTTTGCTTCTCTTTTTCAGATTCATCCTCATCTTCAAAAAAAGAGGCTGAATACATCAAGGTAGACATTCCAAGCACCAGTGAATCAATAAAACTCAATACACCGCGTACCAGTGGAATCTTCTGCCATATCTCTCCCGGAACAATTCCCTTATATTCCTTTGTCATGACTTCAATCTCATGATCCGGCTTACGGACTGCCACCGCATACCGGTTTTTGTTCTTCATCATGACACCTTCCATGACGGCCTGACCGCCAATTCCAGAATAACGCATAGAATTTCCTCGATTTCCTATTAACAAAACAGGTTGAGATTTTGCAACCTCAACCTGATTTTCACACATATCTTACTATTATTTTAAGCCGTATTTCTTGTTGAACTTATCAATACGTCCACGTGCCTGAGCTGCTTTCTGCTGTCCTGTATAGAATGGATGGCATTTAGAACAAATCTCTACGTGAATATCGCTCTTTGTAGAACCTGTTACGAATGTGTTTCCGCAGTTACAGGTTACTGTTGCCTGATAATAATCCGGATGGATTCCTTCTCTCATTAATTTCACCTCGCATACCAAATTTCTTTGTAATTCTACTCTCGTCTATGAAAAACAATAAACTTGTTAATCTTTTGCACCGATACACTCTCGGTACACAGCTTTTAAATTGTATCATACAGTTTTATCTAATGCAAGCATTTTTTAGAAAATTTTACGTTTTTTGACAAGATCCACAAATTCTTTATTATTCTTCGTATGAACAAACATATTTAAAATATTTTCTACGGCCTCATCTGCTTTCATGCCATTGAACGCTTTCCGCATAATATAGACTGCTTCCTGCTCATCCTGATCCAGCAGCAGATCTTCACGTCTCGTTCCGGATTTTACAATATCAATAGCAGGAAAGATACGCTTCTCCGACAGACGCCGATCCAGAATCAGTTCCATGTTACCGGTTCCTTTAAACTCCTCGTATACCATATCATCCATCTTACTTCCGGTCTCTACCAGTGCTGTTGCAAGAATGGTCAGACTTCCTCCTTCACGCATGTTGCGAGCCGCACCAAAGAACCGTTTTGGCATATGAAGTGCTGCAGGATCCAGACCACCGGATAAGGTACGTCCACTTGGTGGAACTACCAGGTTATATGCTCTTGCCAGACGAGTAATGCTGTCCAACAGGATCATAACATCTTTTCCGTGCTCTACCAGACGTTTTGCACGCTCGATTACCATCTCAGACACCCGTTTGTGATGTTCCGGCAATTCATCAAACGTGGAATAAATGACTTCTACATTATCGCCCTCAATCGCCTCTTTAATATCTGTAACTTCCTCCGGACGTTCATCAATAAGTAAAATGATCATATGCATATCCGGATTATTATGTTTTACCGCATTCGCCACTTTTTTCATCAATGTGGTTTTTCCCGCCTTTGGCTGAGCTACGATCATACCACGCTGTCCTTTTCCTACCGGAGAAATCAGATCCATGATTCGCATAGCTGTTTCTTTCGGGGTTGTTTCAAGACGCAAACGCTCATTCGGGAAAATCGGGGTCAGATCCTCGAAAGCCTTTCTTCTGCTGGCCTCATACGGCGGATATCCGTTGACTGTGTTGATATACAACAAAGCACTAAATTTTTCACCCTGGGATTTGATTCGTTTATTACCACAGACAATATCGCCTGTTTTCAGATTGAAACGACGAATCTGAGAAGGAGCCACATATACATCATTGTCACCCGGCAGATAATTCTCACAACGGATAAATCCGTATCCGTCCGGCATAACTTCCAGAATACCATTTCCCTGCTCTCCGCTGTCCAAAGATGCCTCATCCTTACGGATTTCAGGCAGTTCTTCTTCCGACTGTTTTTCCGGATCATTCGTACTTCTGGTATCATTCACAGTTCTGCGCTCCGGACGTTCTCTGCGCTCATAAATACGTTTTCTGCTCTCATGCTCCGATTTTTCAGATTTGTGTTCTGTCTGCGTATGCTTTACACTCTCTGAATGCTTGTCTGCTTCCGATTTTTTTTCAGCATCATGTTCTGCTTCCCCGGCATGCGCCTTCTGTGCTTCCTTCTCATCTTCCTGCAGCATGCGTTCCACAAGTGCTGCTTTTTTCAGAGTTGAAATTCCCTTCAGCCCTCTGCTTTTTGCAAGTTCTTTTAAGACTGCCAGGGACAGGCTTTCGTATTTTTCTCTCATTTATAACCTCCGCCAAAGATATTTTGTCACGTTTATAAAATACTAAACTGTTAAAAATCGAACTGTTGCTATTTTTCCACGGTTCTTTCTATTGTGATGACCACAAGATCATCTGTTCTGTTTATCATTTCATAGTTTCATTGGATTTTCTTGTCAGAATCGACACGAATACTTGTCAGAACCGTATTATACACTAAAATCCTTTAAATAGGAAGTATTTTTTTGAATTCCTTGATTTGTGTTTTTTTTGATGGTATGATAGGCAGGAAAAATGATTACAAAGGAGCCACGAACATGGATTTAAAAGAAAAAGCATTAGCATTACATAAACAGTGGAACGGAAAGCTTTCCACGGAAGCAAAATCTCCGGTAAAATCCCGGGAAGATTTATCAATCGCATACACTCCGGGCGTTGCAGAGCCATGTAAAGTCATTGCAGAGGATCCTTCTGCTGCCTACACCTACACGATGAAAGCAAATACCGTCGCTGTTATCTCTGACGGAAGTGCCGTTCTTGGTCTCGGTAACATCGGTGCTCTGGCTGCTATGCCGGTTATGGAAGGAAAATGCGTACTCTTCAAAGAATTCGCAGATGTCAATGCAATTCCTATCGTACTGGACACACAGGACACAGAAGAAATTATCCGCACAGTTGCAAATATCGCACCTACCTTTGGCGGCATCAACCTGGAAGATATCTCTGCACCGAGATGTTTTGAAATTGAAGAACGTTTAAAATCCATGCTGAACATTCCAGTATTTCATGATGATCAGCACGGAACTGCCATCGTTGTACTGGCTGGTATCATCAATGCCCTGCGCGTTACCGGCAAACAGAAAGAAACTTGCCGCGTCGTTGTAAACGGTGCAGGTTCTGCCGGTATAGCCATCACAAAATTACTGCTTACCTATGGATTCAAACATGTGACTATGTGTGACAAGTTCGGCATCATCGGAAAAGATTATCCGGATCTGAACTGGATGCAGCAGAAAATGACAGAAGTAACAAACCTGGAAAAACAGACCGGTACACTGGCAGACGCTCTCCGCGGTGCTGATATCTTTGTCGGTGTATCTGCTCCGAATATTGTCTCCGCAGAAATGGTCGCTTCCATGAACAAAGATGCGATTCTCTTTGCCATGGCGAATCCGGTTCCAGAAATCATGCCGGATGTAGCGAAAGCTGCAGGTGCAAAAGTAGTCGGAACCGGTCGCAGCGATTTCCCGAACCAGGTAAATAACGTCATTGCTTTTCCTGGCATCTTCAAAGGTGCTCTGGAAGGACATGCACGTCAGATCACAGAAGAAATGAAACTTGCCGCTGCCAAAGCAATTGCAGATCTTGTCAGCGATGAAGAATTAAACGAAGATTTCATCATGCCTGAGCCATTTGATCCACGTGTATCTGATGTAGTCAGCCAGGCTGTAAAATCTCACATTGAAGCTTAGGATATATGAATCAGAATCATTTTTATTCACTGGACACCTATCTGAAAGAAACTTTTGGTGAAAAAGTATATCGTATTTCATTGAATGGTGGTATGACCTGCCCGAACCGTGACGGCACCAAGGGAACCCGCGGCTGTATCTTCTGCAGCCGCGGTGGCTCCGGTGATTTTGCTGAAAATCATCTGCTCTCTGTAAGTGAACAGATTGCATCCGGTCAAAAGAAACTGGCAGCTAAAACAAAATGCCGCAAATTTATCGCCTATTTTCAGGCGTATACAAACACCTATGCCCCTGTCTCTTATCTACGCCCGCTTTTTCTGGAAGCGATCCGCCATCCAGACATTGTTGTACTATCCATCGCCACAAGACCGGACTGTATCAATGATGAAATCCTCACACTGTTGTCCGAATTGAACCAGATCAAACCGGTGTGGATAGAATTCGGGCTCCAGACAATCCATGAGAAAACAGCAGATTTTATCCGCAGAGAATTTTCACTGGCATGTTATGAAACGGCAGTGACAGCCTTACACACCTGTAAAATTCCGGTGATCACCCATGTCATTCTCGGACTCCCCGGTGAGACAAAGCAGGATATGCTGGATACGGTAAACTATGTGGCACATTCTACGGTATCCGGTGTCAAGTTGCAGTTGCTTCATGTACTGTCTGATACTGATCTGGCAGATTATTATGAACAGCATCCATTTCCACTCTTTACGCTGGAAGAATACTGTGATTTTATCGCAGACTGTCTGGAACTGCTTCCCCCTTCCATGGTGGTACACCGCATTACCGGGGACGGTCCCCGCGCCCTGCTGCTGGCTCCCCGCTGGAGCACGGATAAAAAACGAGTGCTGAATACCATCCGTAAGCGTCTGCAAGAACGAAAGACCTATCAGGGAAGTAAATTTCAATCCTGATACTATGCTGTTGACATTCTTACTACAAGATATGCAGGAGAATATAGAAAGAAGGCATTGAACCATGACAGAATTAGACACCATGTACCGCGTTATGATCCTGTATATGCTGAACCTGGTCGAATATCCGCTGACTAACACACAAATCACAAATTTTGTTCTGGAAAAAGAATATACAAATTATTTCACGGTACAAGAAGCGATCACCAGTCTTCTGCAGACAGATCTGATCACTGCCGAATCCACCCATAACAATACCCGCTATCACCTGACAGACTACGGCCGACAAACCCTGGATTTTTTCCACACAAAAATATCCGATGCCATCAAAGAAGATATCCGTACTTATTTTCAGGCTCATCATTTTGATCTGCGACAGGAAACGGCAATTTTTGCCGATTACTATAAAGCAGCTAATCATGGATATGCTGTCCGTTGTCGAATTCAGAATCAACGCACTGACCTGGTAGATCTGACAATTCATGTACAGAACCGTGATCAGGCAGAGGCTGTCTGCCGTAACTGGAAACGGTCAAATTTTGATGTATATGAAATGCTAATGGACACTCTGATCCGATAAAAAGAAAAGAACAGGATATAGCAACTGGCTCTTCCGATTGCTATATCCTGTTCTTTTTTATTTAATATTTTTCATTCAGAGTTTCTATTTCTTTTTCACACTATAACCGAAAGACCCGATCTTCTCTCCAAGCTTAAAATATTCACCATGAGAATAAGCCGTCAGACCGATATCATTCAAATGAAATTTTCCCTTCTCATCCATATATTTCGGATCGACTGATACTGCCGTCACCTCCGCCAGAAACATATCGTGTGAACCAAGTTCCAACACCTGCTTTACTTTACATTCCAGACTTACCGGGCTTTCTGAAATACCAGGTGCGGAAATCGTCTTTGACTTACTCGGTGTCAGATTCATTTCTTTAAACTTATCTACATCCTTTCCGGACTTCACACCACAGTAATCGGTTGCAAAAGTCAGATCATTTGTAGTAAGGTTGATGACGAATTCTCCAGTTTCTCTGATAATATCATAAGAATAACGCTCTTTCCTAACAGAAATAGACACCATCGCCGGATCAGAACAGATTGTTCCGGTCCAGGCAACCGTAATAATATTCGGACGCTCTCCCGGTCTCTGACAGCTGATCATCACTGCCGGCACCGGATAAAGCATGTTTCCTGCTTTCCAATACTCTCTTTCCATCGCTCTCTTATCCTTTCTCACTTTATGATTGCAGACTCTACTGTTCCTGCATCGCTGACATAAACATCGGAATCAGCTGCTTCTTTCTGGATACAACACCTTTCAAGACATGATAATCGCCTTCTTTATGAACATGGTATGCTTTTTCTACTAAGTCATCTGCCTTTTCACCCGCACAGATAAGATAAGTTGTCTCTTCAATAATATTTGTCAGCATCACAAATACCATCTCGATTTTTCGTTCTACCAGAACGTCCCGCAAATATGGCAGTAATTTGTCACGCACCTGCTCCAGTTCTTCCTGGGTCATGGCACTGAGCTGACCGACACCAAACTCCACACCATCCTGGCTGAAAGTTTTGAAATCCTGATAGAAAATTTCTTCCGGTGTTTTGCTTCCGAAATCACTGCCGGCCTGGAACATTGCTTTTGCGTGCTCCTCGATATTGATATCAGCGATCTGTGCCAGTTCTTCTGCAACAGCCTTATCAAGCGGTGTGCAGGTCGGAGAACGGTACATCAGTGTGTCAGACAGAATTGCCGAACAGAGTAATCCTGCTACTTTTTTATCAATGGCAACCTTCTGCTCCTGATACATCTGATAGATGATTGTTGCTGTACATCCCAGTGGCTGATTCCGGAAAAATACCGGGGACATCGTCTCAAGACTTCCAATCCGGTGGTGATCAATGATCTCCAGAATATCCGCTCCACTAATGCCGTCTACTGCCTGTGTCTTTTCATTATGATCCACCAGAATCAACTGTTTTTTCTTCATATTCAACAGGTTTCGTCTGGAAATCATGCCGATGTATTTGCCATCCTCGTCCAGTACCGGAAAATCACGATGTTTTTCCTTGGACATAATCTCGCGTACCTCGTCAATATACTCTTCTGTTTCAAAAGTGACCAACTGTTCCCGGCGCATAAAGAATTTGATTGGCATGCTCTGGTTGATCAGACGGGCTGCTGTATAAGTATCGTAATCCGTTGTGATCAGTACGCAATGCTTCTCCTCTGCCATTTTTACAATCGTTTTCGGAACCTGTGGGCTTCCGGCGATCACAATACAGCTTGCATTGGACTCCAGTGCACAGATCTGAGCATCATAACGGTTTCCCATGATAACCAGATCATCATCCTCCAGAAACTGTTCCATGGTTTCCGGATTTGCAGAGCCAACCACTACTTTTCCTTTCATAAAGTATGCATGCTCATTGCCACACAGCATAGTTCCGTCCAGTGTATCCACAATATTCTGATACTGTGTCTTGGCACGGGACAAAATACTGTTATCATATACATCCATATAAGAAGTTGCAATATCACCTGTAATGATCAGACCCTCAAGATTATTCTCCTTATCCGTCACCGGAAGCGTTACAACATTCTGCTCCTTCATCATTTCCCAGGCACGTTTCAGAGAAATTTTGCCGCTGACACCCGGGGTCTTCCGAATCTCGATATCCTTTACCTGTGCCCCAACGTCTGTGATCAATCCAGGCGATTTTACCCCAAATGTATCCAGCACATATTTTGTCTCTTCATTCAGTTCACCGGCACGTTTTGCCTCGTATCGATTCCCGTCCGCCTGATTTTTCAGATTTGCATAAGCGATGGCAGCACAGATAGAATCTGTATCCGGATTCTTATGTCCTACCACCCAGACTTTCTTTTTTTCGTTTATACTCATATCTGATTTTTTACTCCTGTACCCTTTATTGCTTAACGTGTAAGTACCCAGCAACATACGTCACTGGGTATTATATTATTTTACCACTTCAGTTTTTATTTGGCAACTATGGATTGTGCTTCCTGTGCAATTGTATTTCGACGGGTACGAACCATCATTGCGATTTTGAATAACATCGCATCTTCAAAAGTCCGTATATCCAGACCAAGTTTCTTTTCGATACGTTCCAGACGATACACCAGCGTATTGCGATGAATAAAGAGCTGTCTGGCCGTCTCAGATATGTTTAGATTGTTGTCAAACAGATGATTGATCGTCGCCAGAGTCTCCTCGTCCAGTTCCACCTCTGCGTGCTCTCCCAGTACTTCTTCCAGAAAAAGATCACAAAGTTCCGGGGACAGCTGTTGAATAATCCGTCCAAGACCAAGATGACGGTAATAAAACACCCGCTCTTCGTCATAAAATACCGTTCCAATCTGCAACGCCGTACATGCCTGCTGATACCGGCTACGGAAGTCCAAAAAACTCTCTGCCGGATCCGAATAGCCCACCCAGGCATTGATCATGGCCTCTGTCTGAAGATTATCTATAATGCAGCGTGCATATTGTTCTGCCTTCATCTCCATGCCTTGAACATTTTTGATCAGCACGACACAGTCCTCTTCCACATCCACCAGATAATCTACATTATACAAGACAAACAGATTCTTCAATGTTTCCATGACAATCTCATCCTGTTCTGTCGCCAGACGTATCACATATAACAAATACGATCCGCTTTTCAGTCGGACTTCCTGATTTTCTTCCCGTATCTGCCGTTCAGAATAATCGCCATGCAGCATGCGGCGCAGAAAATTAGTCTCATTTACCGGCTCTTGTGCAGACAGGTACAAATTTCGGATCTGGCAGGCTGCCATCCGTCCAATGACATAGGAAGAGTCCTCACTTCCATTTTTATTGACCAGTAAAATGTGTTCTGTTTTCTCATTAATCTCGATTTTCAGGAAAATCCAGTCCTGGATCGTCTGACTTTCTGCCATGGATTTTCCAAACTGTGTCACAAACTCCTGCATCTTCATATCCGGTTCGGGACAGGTCGACGCCAGAAGTTTTCCTTTTTTTGAAAAAAGGACGAAATCCATTCTGGATATTTCTTTCATTTCACGCAATGCCTGCGTCAGTTTTTTCCCGGATATATGTGCTTCCGCCACTGTTCTTACCTCCCAAATCAATTATTGACGTACAGGGAAGGAACACCCTATACAACAAAACTGGGTATGATACTCATACCCAGTCTTATATCTACACAACTGCCTCAATGTACATACAATTGTATTTCATCTCTTAGTGTGAAATAATCTGCTCTGTCTCTTTGTCGAAAATATGTCCTTTGTCGATATCGAAAGCAACTGTCACATCATCACCATAGCGGCATGGTGTAGTGGAATCAACTTTAGCAGTCATTGTGACACCATTGGTTGTGTAGTACAGTAATACTTCAGAACCAAGCAGCTCATATCCGGTACATTTTGCTTTAATCGTATATCCTGCATGTTTTTCAATATACTCAGAATAATCATCCATATCATCCGGACGAATACCAAATACAACCGTCTTTCCGTCATATCCACCATCTTTTAATGCCTTTGCTTTATTTGCAGGCATTACATAAGTTGCATCGCCATTTGTCAGAGTAACTTTGTCACCCTCAATTTTGCATACGCAATCCATGAAGTTCATCTGCGGAGAACCGATGAATCCTGCAACAAACAGGTTGTTCGGCTCATTATACAGTTTCTGCGGAGAATCTACCTGCATGATGACACCGTCTTTCATAACAACGATTCTTGTACCAAGTGTCATAGCCTCAGTCTGATCATGAGTTACATAGATGATAGTTGCACCAAGTCTCTGATGTAAGGAAGAAATCTCAGAACGCATCTGTACTCTTAATTTTGCATCCAAGTTGGAAAGCGGCTCATCCATCAGGAATACTTTCGGCTCTCGCACAATAGCACGTCCCATGGCAACACGCTGTCTCTGTCCACCGGAAAGAGCTTTTGGTTTACGATCCAGTAATTTCTCAAGATCAAGGATTCTTGCTGCGTTACGAACTTTTTTATCGATCTCGTCTTTCGGAACTTTTCTTAATTTTAACGCAAATGCCATATTATTATATACTGTCATATGAGGATATAATGCATAGTTCTGGAATACCATGGCAATATCTCTGTCTTTCGGTTCAACATCGTTCATTCTTTTACCGTCGATATCGAACTCACCTTCAGAAATTTCCTCCAGACCTGCGATCATACGAAGTGTTGTAGATTTACCACATCCAGATGGACCTACGAAGATGATAAATTCTTTATCTGCTACATCAAGGTTAAAATCCTTTACGGCCTCAAAACCGTTTGGATATCTCTTATAAACGTGTTTCAATGATAATTCTGCCATTTTTAATTACCCTCCATAAAATAATTCTCCACAAAACCACTGCTTTGCTTTATGTTGTTATTTTAACAAATTGTGTTTCTTTTGTCATCAGGTATTTTAACAAAATTACCATCAAAACCTTGTTATTTCTGCCAGTTTTTTGTATATATCTCATAATTTTTCAGCATTACGCCGATAGGTTTCCCATTTTTTTGACATTTTAACGAACTTGTTTGTAAAGTGGACATTCAACCGCAGATTATTGTTTTCCGGTACTGCCAAAGCCACCACGGTTACTGTTTCCCAGAGCATTTACCTCCTGGAACACTATCTGTGGCTGATTTTGCATAATTCGGAACTGACAGATTCTGTCATTAAGATTTACAACCGTATCACGGGTCGCATATACCGGCATCCGCCACATATCTTCATCGCCACAGTAAGAACCATCAATAATGCCGCAGCTGTTCACCTGCAACAGGCCATAGTTTTTAAATGTGGAACTGCGTGGAACCACATGTGCCTCATATCCCTTCGGCAACTCCATGGCAACGCCCAGCGGAATCAACTTAAATTCACCAGCCTTTAATTCTACGGTCTCGCTGGCTCGCAGATCAATCCAGTCAGATTTTCCGTCGATATACTCCAGTTTATCAATTCGATCCGTAAAATATTTAATTCGAATGTTTTCCATTTTATCTTCCTCCATTTATTGATAAGCACAATTCTGATTACGTAATTACGCTAAGAAGACCTGGTATCCTCTGTAAACACCAGGTCTCCTACTGCTTTTATGTATTTTATATCAATGATTTTATCATCTTAATCCTGATATAAATAACAATCAAATTCTTCTGTATTGTCATTCAAGGCACAAGCACCATAAAGATCTTCCAGTTCTTCCGGAACTGCTACAAGTACATCGATATAATTATTATCCATGGACTCCGTCTCCGGCTGACTGATAGTAAACAGTTTTTCCACCGGATAATAAGTGTCTGGATTACCATCCATATCTTCATCGGACCAGAAACTGATCAGATCAGCCGTCAGGTATGACAGATTATACGTTTCAGGCAGATTGTTTTTGATATTTATAGAAATCAGATAATACACATATCCGGGTTCTGCCGTAAGTGTGGAAAGCTGTTCCAGTTCTCCATCGGTAGCCTCTGTGAAATAATCATTCACATATTCCTCCCAGTCTACCTCGCTGAGCTCATCTCCCAGATAATCCGCCCATGCATAATCTACATAAATGCGGTTTTGATATTCCGGATCAATCACTTCCTCTGTCTGTTCGTAATCCTGATCACCAATCTCCCATCCATCATTGAAAATATCCTGTACATGAGAAAACAGAACCGCTGCTACTGCCGAAATACCGACGATCATACATATCACAATAACGAAAATTTTTACTCCCATATGCTCTCTGATTTTGCTGTTATCGGATCTGTCAGCTGACTTCCACCCAGTTTCACGTTTCTCTTCCTCATGTGCATAGGACTTCGGACTGTGCTTGTAAGTATTTTTGGGTTCCTGATACCAGTCATGCTGATGCGGATGGCTCCCGGTATCATATCTGTCATGCATGTTTTGTTCCATATCCTCCCGACTGTCCAACCGGTTATACCGCGCACACTTCGGGCAAATCCCGCTGTACTTGTCATAATCATACACTTTACCACATTTTCCGCATTGTATCAGCATTCTGTCATCCCCCAATCATATGTTCTGTTATCTGCTTTTCCCGGATATTTTTTCAGTAAAGCGGACATTCGCAATCCGCTTTTGCTACTTGCTCATGAACGCAGTAAAACACACGCTGCACGCTACCACAGAATATCCTCATGTTCTGCCTTTTTATCCCTCAGCATCAGCTCCATTACAGCATCTTTAGCCGGCTGATTTTCGAAAAGCACAGCATTCACCTGTTCAATAATCGGCATATTGATTTCATATTTTTTAGCGAGGGCAATGGCAGCTTTCGCTGAATAAACACCTTCCACGACCATTTTGACCTCATCCATTGCCTGCTGCATCGAATAGCCACGACCGATCAACATACCGGCTTTTCGGTTCCGGCTGTGACGGCTGGCACAGGTTACGATAAGATCACCGATGCCGGACAATCCGTTCAATGTCTCGGTATTTGCACCCATAGCAACGCCTAAGCGGCTGATTTCCTTGATTCCACGGGTAATCAGAGCTGCTTTTGTGTTATCACCATAGCCAAGTCCATCTGCCATTCCGGCTGCCAACGCAATAACATTTTTCAGGGAAGCCCCCAACTCTATCCCCAGCATGTCCGGACTTGTATAGACACGAAACACTTCGTTCATAAAGAACGTCTGGACCTGCTCAGCAGACTGTTTTGTATGTGCACCTGCCACCACAGTAGTCGGTAAACCACGGCCAACTTCCTCCGCATGACTCGGACCCGACATAACTGCTACATCTGCCTGCGGAATCTCCTGTTCCACAATCTCAGACTGAATCATCAGGGTACTTTCTTCAATACCCTTGGACACGATAACAATTAACTGCCCCTCTGTGATAAACTCGGCCAGATTGTGTGCTGTACTTCTGGTAAAGGGTGATGGTACTGCCAATACAACCATTTCTTTTCCCTCTGCCGCAGTCTTCAGGTCCGTGGTGAATGTCACTGTCTCCGGGATTCTTACGTCCGGAAGCTTATCTTTATGCTCATGCTCTCTGGTCAGCATTTCCACTTCTTCTTCCAAAATTGACCATACGGTTACCTGATGTCCATTATGGGCCAGAACTACTGCCAACGCTGTTCCCCAGCTTCCGGCACCGATTACACCTATTTCTGCCATTTTCTGCCTCCCTGTTATCCGTTTTTACTATATACCAGTGAACTTACCCATTGTCTAAATCCAATGGATTTCCTGCTTCACAGACCTTGTAACCTATTATCTCCACAGGCGTTTATTCGGGTAGTCCCTGCCCTATGATATGTTTTTTCTTATACTATCATTGTATAATACATACCTATTATCCGCAACTGTCATTATTTTTTCGCCGGGCGGAATTTATTCTCCGTTCCGGTTGCCAGACGTTTGATATTCGTCCGATGCTGCCAAAATGCCAGTGCTGTCAGAATACCGGTAAGCACATAGACTTCCGGCAAAAACTGTGTAGCAATCTTCAGCCACCCCATCTGCCCAAACACAATGGTCTGTACAAAAAATCCACTGAGGATTCCAAGGGAGCCCAAAGACATAAATCCCGTTGGTACCACAGATGCAAAAAAGAGAATTGCACAGATTGGAACCATTCTCCAGTCAAATGTAAAAATGATTCCCACACTGCTGGCAATACCTTTCCCACCTTTAAACTTCATATAAAATGGAAAATTATGTCCCAGAACCGCACCAAATCCCGCATACAGTTCCAGTAACTTCACCGTGTCCGGATAACGGTCTTTTGCCACAAACCAAATAATGGCCATAGCTGCAACTGCCTTTAGACAGTCACCGAGAAATACGATCACGCCGGCTTTCCACCCAAGGACACGCAGGGAATTTGTCGTACCGGTATTGCCGCTGCCCTTGGAACGGATATCCACATGATGGGCATTTCCATACAGAACTCCGGTAGGAAATAAACCAAACAGGTAGCCTAACAGAGCACTGATGATTCGAAATACTACCATTATTTATCTTCCTTTCTCTCACGGATGATAAATTTCAGAGCCGTTCCTTTGAACCCAAAAGTATCACGGATTCTGTTTTCCAGATATCTCGTATAAGAAAAATGCATCAGTTCTTTATCATTTACAAAAATGACAAATGTTGGCGGTTTTACTGCAACCTGTGTAATGTAATACAGTTTCAGACGTTTGCCTTTATCAGAAGGTGGCTGCTGCATTGCCACTGCTTCTGTCATAATCTCATTTAAGACGCCGGTAGCCACACGCATTGCATTGTTCTCCAGAACCATATCGATCATTTCAAACATTTTGTTCAGGCGCTGCCCCGTCTTAGCAGATATAAACATAATCTCCGCATAAGACATAAAACTTAAAATTTCACGGATCTTATTTGTATGTTTATAAATCGTCTTGTCATCTTTTTCAATGGCATCCCACTTATTTACTGCAATAATGATACCTTTTCCCCGCTCATGAGCAATGCCTGCGATCTTCGCATCCTGCTCAGTGACACCTTCTGTGGCATCGATAACAATAACAACCACATCTGCGCGCTCCACCGCTGTTACCGCACGAATGATGCTGTAACGTTCGATTTCTTCTTTGATTTTATTTTTGCGGCGCAGACCCGCAGTATCAATAAAAATATACTCTTTGCCATTATATTTCACTTCTGTATCAATGGCATCACGGGTTGTCCCTGCGATATCAGATACGATAACACGGGCTTCGCCTGCCAGCTTGTTGACCAATGAAGATTTTCCTACGTTTGGTTTTCCGATAATGGCTACCTTTGGTCTGGAATCTTCCTCTTCTTCTTGGGCAGACGCCGGAAAATGCTTTACAACCTCCTCCAGCATATCACCGATTCCAAGGCGTGATGCTGCAGAAATCGGAAGTGGATCACCGATTCCAAGATTATAAAACTCATAGACATCCGACATATATTTCTGGAAACTGTCCACTTTGTTCACTACCAGAACCACAGGTTTGTGCGAACGGCGCAGCATATCAGCTACTTTCGCATCCGCATCCACCAAACCCTGGTGTACATCTGTCATAAAAAGGATTACATCCGCAGTAGCAATGGCGATTTCTGCCTGTTCACGCATCTGTGAAAGGATTACATCCTTGCTGTCCGGCTCAATACCGCCAGTATCTACCATAGTAAAGGAATGGTTCAACCATTCCACATCTGCATAAATACGGTCTCTTGTGACACCCGGTGTATCCTTTACGATGGAAATACGTTCTCCTGCCAGGGCATTGAATAACGTAGACTTTCCTACATTCGGACGTCCCACAACCGCTACAACCGGTTTACTCATATTTTATACCTCGTCTCTTTTCGAATTCTGTTTAACCTCAAGTTACTTCTATAGATCTGTAAAGCGAACATTCGCAATCCGCTTTTACCACTTGCCCATGAACGCAGACGCTTTGTAGCCTGTCAATGCGAGTGCTCAACTCCTGCCGCATAAAGCATCCGCTTACCCATTGCTTCGTTACGTCACGCACCAGAAGCTGGGAAATGCTTATTCTACGTTCAGGTTATGACCAAGCAGTTCCTCATACAGACACTGCCCGTCTGATTTTACAATATGAATCGGCACTTGTAAAGCGTTTTCCAATTCTGACAATGTCACATCATCCAAAAATACTTCTTCTCCGCTGCGCAGCAGATTACATGGAAGCAACAATACATCCCCCAGTTCCTGGCCCATCAGCTGTGCCTTCAGATCCTGTCCTGTCAACAGTCCCGACACGGTAATCATCTCTCCAAAGAAATCATTTCGAATCTGATATACATTGACTTTGATATCCGGATGCAGGCAGATGAACTTTGCTGCCAGCTTCCGCATCAACGGTGCCGCTGATTTTCCGGTAGCAATGGATACAATACGGCGATACCCGGATGTTCCCTCAGCAGCCACCTGTTTTTTCTTTCTGCCAAACAGTTGAAAACCTTCGGTTCTGCCGGAGCGTTTTGACTGAAACAGGTCTTTTTCTCCCTCTTCCTGTTCCAGCTCCAGACAAGCATCAAACTCGCTCGCCAACAATGGAATCATGCCCACACCATTTTCCAGCTGAATATATCCATCATAATTTTCTTCCGGTGGAAACGGTTCTTCTGCCAGCAGATACCATTCATCCGATGCCTGTACAAAATGTGTACCGTGTTTTTCATAGCATATTTTCTGCCATTTATGAATCATCTCCAGTACTTTTTTTGCATCCTCCTTTGTAAACGGCTCCAACGGATACAAACCATCCCGGAATTTTGTCAGTCCCACAGGTACCACAGAAAGACTTTCCATGTAGGGTAGATAGTCTGCCAGCTCCCGGATACTTCGTTCCAGCTCTGCACCGTCATTGACCCCTTTGCAAAGCACGATCTGGCCGTTCATCTCAATCCCTGCCTCATAAAAACGGCGAATTTTGTCCAGTGCTTCTCCGGCAAAACGGTTATGCAGCATCTTGCAACGCAACTCCGGATTCATTGCATGCACAGATACGTTGATCGGTGCCAGTTTATAAGTGATTATACGCTCCACATCTTCATCCTTCATATTGGTCAGGGTTACATAATTTCCCTGTAAAAAAGATAGTCTGGAATCGTCGTCTTTAAAATATAATGTCTCCCTCATATTAGGCGGCATCTGATCTATAAAACAGAAAATACATTTATTATAACAGGATTTATAATCATCCATCAGACCATTTTCAAATACAATACCCGGATCTTCATAATAATCTTTCTCTATTTCAAGTTCCCACTCTTCACCATCCGGTTTCCGGATCAACAGGTTCAATGTCACGTCATTGATCAGAAAATGATAATCAAACACATCCTGAATCGGCTTTCCGTTGACAGTCAGCAATACATCCCCGGCTTCAATTCCCATCTCATCCGCAATGCTGCCCGGTTCGACACTGTCGATCTTATGTTCTTTTTTCTTCATTCATTTCATCCTTTCATTCTGTACCATTGTAACCAATTTGTGATATAACATCAACCTTTTTTTCCAGCCCCTCCACTCCTGAAGACAGTAAAAGAGGCATGCCGCCGAAGCGGCATACCTCTTATTATCATTCGAAATATTTACAAATCAGACTGAGATGAAATTCTTACTCTTCTGTTCCGTAAAGTTTTACGAGTTTGTTCAGGTAAGCGTATCTTGCCTTTGCATTTTCTTCAGATTTCTCAAAGAGACGATCTGCTTTCTCCGGATCCTGTCTTACAAGAGCATTGTAACGAACCTCTCCATTCAGGAATGCTTTGTAATCTCCGCTTGGAGCTTTGCTGTCAAGAGTGAATGCATTCTTGCCTTCAGCAGCCAGAGCCGGATTGTAACGGAAGTTATTCCAGTAACCTACTGCTACTGCATTCTTCTCCTCTGTCTGAGCTTTGCTCATACCAATCTTGATACCATGGTTGATACATGGAGCATAAGCAATGATCAGAGACGGTCCCGGATATGCTTCAGCCTCAGCGATTGCTTTCACGCACTGATTCATATCAGCACCCATTGCGATCTGTGCTACATACACATAACCATAGCTCATTGCGATGGAAGCAAGGTCTTTCTTCTTAACATCTTTACCACCTGCTGCGAACTGAGCAATTGCACCGATGTTTGTAGATTTGGAAGACTGTCCACCTGTATTGGAATATACCTCAGTATCAAATACCATTACGTTGATATCTTTGCCACTTGCAAGGATATGATCTACGCCACCGAATCCGATATCGTAAGCCCATCCGTCACCACCGAATACCCACTGGGATTTCTTTCCAAGGAAGTCTTTCTGAGCAAGGATTTCCTGAGCTTTGTCACAACCGCATGCCTCTAACGCTTTGATGAGCTTGTCAGTAGCAGGTCCGTTTGTAACGCCGCATCCGTAAGTATCTAACCATTCCTGGCCGGCAGCTTTTACATCTTCGTTAGTTCCGTTAGCAACAACATCTTCTACTTTCTCTTTTAATGCACCTCTTAATGCATTGTTTGCGAGAAGCATACCATAACCAAACTCTGCAGCATCCTCGAACAGGGAGTTTGACCAAGCCGGTCCTTTTCCTTCCGGAGTTACTGTGTATGGTGTGGACGGTGAAGAGTTACCCCAGATAGAGGAACATCCTGTTGCGTTTGCAATGTACATTCTGTCACCGAATAACTGAGTGATCAGTTTTGCGTACGGTGTCTCACCACATCCAGCACAAGCGCCTGAGAACTCAAGCAGCGGCTGTTTGAACTGAGATCCTTTTACGGAATTTTCTTTGAATTTAGCAATAACTTCTGCTTTGTCCGGAACAGATACACCATAATCGAAGTAAGCCTGCTCTGCCTCATTAGCTTCGAAGTTCTGCATTGTGATTGCCTGAATCTTATCCGGGCAAACGTTTACACAGGAACCACATCCGGTACAATCGTATGCGGAAATTGTGATAGCGAATTTGTATCCCGGCATTCCTGTCATATCTTTGTACTGCATTCCTTCCGGAGCTGCAGCTGCCTCAGCCTCTGTCATAGCAACCGGACGGATTGCTGCGTGCGGGCAGACATAAGAACACTGGTTACACTGGATGCATTTATTTACATCCCATACCGGAACGTCTACTGCCACACCACGTTTCTCATAAGCGGATGTACCAGAAGGTGTGGAACCATCTACATAATCCTTGAATGCAGATACCGGTAATGTATTACCCATCTGAGCATTGATCTTCTTCTGAATGTTGTTTACGAAATCAACTGCATCCTGACGTGCGCCTGTTACTGCAGCACCTGTAAGGCTCTCTTCACCTGCTGTTTTCCAGCTTTCAGGAACTTCGATTTTAACAACGTGCTTAGCACCGGCATCAATTGCATCGTAGTTCATCTGTACGATCTTATCACCTTTTTTACCATAAGTAGCTTTTGCAGCTGCTTTCATCAGTTCGTTTGCTTTGTCAGCCGGAATGATGTTGGAAAGTGCAAAGAATGCAGACTGAAGTACTGTATTGATACGTCCGCCAAGTCCGATTTCTTTACCGATCTTGATACCGTCAATTGTATAGAACTTAATATCGTTCTCTGCAATATAACGTTTTACCTGTCCCGGAAGATGCTCTTCCAGTCCTGCCATATCCCATGAGCAGTTCAGAAGGAATGTTCCACCCGGAACCAGATCCTGAACCATGTTATATTTGTGGATATAAGCCGGGCAATGGCATGCTACAAAGTTTGCTTTGTTGATCAGATATGTGGAACGGATCGGATCTTTACCAAAACGTAAGTGGGAAATGGTTACACCACCTGATTTTTTGGAATCATAATCAAAGTAAGCCTGAGCATACATATCAGTATTATCACCGATGATCTTGATGGAGTTCTTGTTAGCACCTACGGTACCATCTGCTCCAAGTCCCCAGAACTTGCAGTTGATTGTTGTAGCCGGAGTTGTAACCGGATGCTCTGTAACTTCCAGAGAAAGATTTGTAACATCATCAACGATACCGATTGTGAATTTTTCTTTTTCTGTATTGTTATAAACAGCGATGATCTGTCCAGGTGTTGTATCTTTGGAACCAAGTCCGTAACGTCCTGTAAAGATCGGAACTGCATCGAATTTTGTATTCTTTAATGCAGCAACTACATCAAGGTAAAGTGGCTCACCCATAGCTCCCGGCTCTTTTGTTCTATCAAGAACGATCAGCTGTTTTACAGAATCCGGAATAGTATTAACCAGAGCTTCTGCTGAGAATGGTCTGTACAGACGTACTTTTACAAGACCTACTTTCTCGCCTTTTGCCATCAGATAATCAATTGTCTCATCGATTGTCTCACATACAGATCCCATAGCGATGATAACTTTCTCAGCATCTTCTGCACCATAGTAGTTGAATAATTTATAGTTTGTACCAAGTTTTTCATTAACTTTGTCCATGTATTCCTGAACAATTGCAGGCATATCATCATAAGTCTGGTTGCATGCCTCTCTTGCCTGGAAGAAGATATCCGGATTCTGTGCGGAACCCATCTGACATGGATGATTTGGATTTAATGCATTCTGGCGATATGCGTTGATTGCATCAAGATCTACCATATCTTTCAGATCTTCATAATCCCATGTCTCGATTTTCTGAATCTCATGAGATGTACGGAAACCATCGAAGAAGTTGATGAACGGAAGTCTTCCTTTGATTGCTGAGCAATGAGCAACCGGTGTCAGATCCATTACTTCCTGAACGCTGGACTCACAAAGCATTGCGCAGCCAGTCTGGCGACAGGCATAAACATCAGAATGATCACCGAAGATACATAATGCATGGCTTGCAAGTGTACGTGCAGATACGTTGAATACACCTGGTAATCTCTCACCAGCGATTTTATAAAGGTTTGGAATCATCAGGAGAAGACCCTGAGATGCTGTATAAGTAGTTGTCAGAGCACCTGCTGCCAGAGAACCGTGTACAGTACCGGCTGCACCAGCCTCGGACTGCATCTCTGTTACTTTTACAGTCTGACCGAAAATATTTTTTCTTCCCTGTGTTGCCCACTCATCTGTAGCTTCTGCCATTACAGATGACGGAGTGATCGGATAGATAGCCGCAACATCTGTATATGCATATGATGCATGAGCTGCTGCATGGTTACCATCCATGGTTTTCATAGAACGTTTCATTTCCATTCCTCCTAAATTCTTTTGATTTAGTTTTGTTAATTAGTTAACAATGCTTTACCCTTATCTTACAATATTTTCACAAAAAAGCAACATCAGTATATCCCAAAATTGTATATATTTCAATACAATTTTGTTTTTTTCTGCGTTCATCTTTGTGGCAACGTTACAAATCCCCGAAAACTTCCCCGAGAACTTCCAACGTGATAACCGTATTGTAACCTACTTTTCTGTTGAAAACAAGAACCTTGAGCGTATAATATTGCATACAATCTCATCACTCAACTTATTCATGTCTATCTTGAATTTTATTCATTTAAAATCATAAACCGTCATACCCAAGCATAAAGTTTCTATTTTAGAAACATCAGTAAAGCGGACATTCGCAATCCGTTTTCGCTACTTGCTCATGAACGCAGTCGCTTTGCCCCCGCAAAAAATGCAGCCACACCCCCAAAAAATTTTCTAAATGTTTTCTGTGATGCAAAAATCATTCTTCTGCGCATGTTTTCCTTGCTTTTATATATAATCTTGTGTACAATACCAGAGGTAAATTATTAGAAATAAAACACATATATAATAAAGAAGTTAAGGAGAAGAATTTATGATCAGTGCAAATAATGTAACATTACGAATCGGTAAAAAGGCGTTGTTTGAAGATGTAAATATTAAATTTACAGAAGGCAACTGCTACGGTCTGATTGGTGCCAATGGTGCCGGCAAATCCACATTTCTGAAGATTTTAAGTGGACAGTTGGAGCCAACAAACGGCGATATCTCCATCACCGCCGGCCAACGACTTTCCTTCTTGCAGCAGGATCACTTCAAGTACGATGCCTACACCGTTCTTGATACTGTTATCATGGGAAACAAACGTCTCTATGAGATCATGAAAGAAAAAGATGCCATCTACATGAAAGAAGATTTCACAGATGAAGATGGTATCCGTGCCAGTGAACTTGAGGCGGAATTTGCCGATATGGATGGCTGGAATGCAGAATCTGATGCCGCTACCATGCTGAACGGTCTTGGAATTGACACTGAATTCCACTACGCTACCATGGGAGATCTGCCAGGTCCGCTGAAAGTTAAAGTCCTGCTTGCACAGGCATTATTCGGAAATCCGGATATCCTGCTGCTGGATGAGCCGACAAACAACCTTGATCTTGATGCTATCGCATGGCTGGAAGAATTCCTGATCAACTTTGAAAATACTGTCATTGTCGTATCTCATGACCGTTATTTTTTAAACAAAGTTTGTACTCATATCGCTGATATTGACTACGCAAAAATCCAGCTTTATGCCGGAAACTATGACTTCTGGTATGAATCCAGCCAGTTAATGGTAAAACAGATGAAAGAAGCGAACAAAAAGAAAGAGGAGAAAATCAAGGAATTACAGGAGTTCATCTCCCGTTTCTCTGCAAATGCTTCCAAATCCAAACAGGCTACTTCCAGAAAAAAAGCACTGGAGAAAATCCAGCTGGATGAGATCAAACCGTCCAGCCGCAAATACCCATACATTGACTTCCGCCCATCCCGCGAAATTGGTAATGAAGTGCTTCTTGTAGAAGGATTAAGTAAAACCATCGACGGTGTTAAAATTCTGGATAACGTATCCTTTATCGTAAACCGCGAAGATAAAATCGCATTTGTCGGAAGCAATGAGCTTGCAAAAACTACTTTATTTAAAATTATAACAGGCGAAATGGAACCGGATGAAGGTACTTACAAGTGGGGTGTTACCACAAGCCAGTCCTATTTCCCGAAAGACAATACCAAAATTTTTGATACAGATCTTATCATTGTAGATTGGCTGACACAGTTCTCCGAGATCAAAGACGCTACTTATGTCCGCGGATTTCTTGGCCGTATGCTCTTTCCTGGCGAGGACGGTGTTAAAAAGATGCGTGTACTCTCCGGTGGTGAAAAAGTACGTGTACTCTTCTCCCGCATGATGATCGAAGCATCCAATGTACTGATTCTGGATGAGCCGACCGACCACCTGGATATGGAATCCATCACCGCTCTGAACAACGGTCTGATCAAATTCCCGGGTGTACTGCTCTTCGCTTCCCGCGATCACCAGATTGTACAGACAACCGCAAACCGCATCATTGAATTTATGCCAAACGGCTCAATCATTGACAAAATCACCACATACGATGAATATCTGGAAAGTGATGAGATGGCAAGAAAACGTTCTGTATATACAATGGCATCTTCGGATGAAGAAGATAACTAAATCCTTGTTTCTTGAACACACGGATTGCTTCGTGCTTTACACTCCCACAATCCTCTCAAAATAAGAAGGGGCTGAATTCATATTGTTTCCGATACTTACAATATGAGTTCAGACCCTTTTGTCATTCTGTAATAACAAAAATACCCCTATATTCTGTATGATCTATAGCGCGAATATCCTTGCTGTATAAAAACTTTTTTCATTTTTTTCTTGACTTTAGTATGGTAAATTGGTAACATGGTAGCATGTTTTAAGAAAGATTTATCAGAGGAGAGAGAAAAGAAGATGAAAAAGAAATTATTAGCACTCGTTCTTGCTGCGGGTATGGTCGCTTCCATGGCTGCATGTGGCAATACAAACAGCAGCGGATCTGCTTCCGCAGGCAACAGCAAAGATACCTCTGCAACAGCAGAAAGCACAGACAGCGATCTTGCTTATGTTAAAGACAAAGGTACTTTGGTGGTAGGTATCACAGATTTCGAGCCAATGGATTATCAGGATGAAAACGGAAACTGGATTGGATTTGATGCTGACCTTGCATCTGCTTTTGCCGAAAGTCTTGGCGTAGATGTTGAGTTTGTAGAAATCGACTGGGACAACAAAATCCTTGAATTAGATGGAAAAACCATCGACTGTGTATGGAATGGCATGACACTGACAGATGAAGTAACAAGTTCCATGTCCTGTACAACCGCTTATTGTAACAATGCACAGGTAGTTGTTGTTCCGTCTGACGTAGCTGATAAATATCAGGACAAAGACAGCTTAAAAGATCTCACTTTTGCTGTTGAATCCGGAAGTGCCGGCGAAGCACAGGCTCAGGAACTTGGCTTAAACTACACTGCTGTTACTGCTCAGTCAGATGCACTGATGGAAGTTGCTGCAGGCACATCCGATGCTGCTATCATCGATTCCCTGATGGCTGCCGCAATGGTTGGCGAAGGCACCGGTTATTCCAACCTGACTTACACCATTGGATTAAATGATGAAGAATACGGTGTCGGTTTCAGAAAAGGTTCTGATCTGGCTGCGGAATTAAATAACTTCTTCAAATCCAGCTATGCTGACGGATCCATGGAGCAGATTGCTGAAAAATATGGTGTACAGGCTGCAGTTGTTGAGCAGAAATAATCCTGTGATCACACAACATAGCCATTTGCTTATGTTGCTTATTCATAACCAAATAACCGCTATCCGGTCTTATCTGGTTATATCCTTGTTTTATTGAAAGATATTTGTTTGTTGAGTAATATTTGTTTGTTGAGAGATATTTGTTTGTTGAGATTTGTAAAATAAATAGTGATTTTTAATTAAAAACAGAGAGCGGAGTTTCCGCTCTTTGTTGTGCATAAAAATGTACCGTTCACACGTTTTTTCACGTAGGCATACGCATGAATTCAATGCATATGATGCGTGAGCTGTGACAAAAATATTTAGAGAAAGCAGGAACTATCATGGATTTTTCACAACAGCTGCCGATTGTCATTCATTCCTTAAATATCGGCTTTTTACAGACATTACGACTTTTTGTCATTACCCTGATTGGCGCATGTCCTCTGGGTCTTGCAATCTGTTTCGGTTCCATGTCCCGCATCAAACCAGTCAGTGCTTTTTTTAAACTTCTGATCTGGGTTGTCCGCGGTACCCCTCTGATGATCCAGTTACTGATCATCTACTTTTTCCCGGGACTGGTATTACATAACCCAATCTGGGGCGGCGGCGAAACCGGACGTTTCCTCGCAGCATCCGTTTCCTTCATTTTGAACTATGCCTGCTACTTTTCCGAAATCTACCGCGGTGGTATTCAAAGTGTACCGGTAGGTCAGGAAGAAGCCGGATTGGTTCTGGGCATGACCAAATCCCAGATTTTCTTCCGTGTAAAATTATTACAGATGGTAAAAAGAATCATTCCACCAATGTCAAACGAAATCCTGACACTGGTAAAGGACACTTCTCTCGCACGCATCATTGCACTGCAGGAGATCATCTGGGCAGGACAGGCCTTTATGAAAGGTTCTCAGGGTATTTCCGGACAGATCTGGCCACTGTTCTTCACCGCCATCTACTACCTTATTTTCAACGGTATTCTGACAGTGGTACTTGGAAAATTAGAAAAGAAACTGGATTATTTCAGATAAAAGGAGAAACTGATCATGAAAATTTTAGAAGCAGAACATTTATGCAAATCCTTTGGACAGACAAAGGTGCTGAAGGATATCAGCTTTTCTCTGGAAGAAAGCCAGGTACTGTCCATCATTGGTTCTTCCGGAAGTGGAAAAACCACGCTTCTGCGCTGCCTGAATTTCCTGGAACAGCCGGACAATGGTATGATCCGCGTCAAGGACAAAACTGTCTTTGATGCAGCAAATCCAACAACCATGCAGGAATCGGAAATCCGTAAAAACCGTCTGCATTTCGGACTTGTTTTTCAGTCCTTTAATCTTTTTCCTCAATATACAGCACTGAAAAATGTTATGCTCGCAAAGGAATTACTTGCCAAAGAGCGTCCGGACTATAAAGCACGAAAAAAAGAAATCCACGACGAAATTGAAGCACAGGCTGTCAGTCTTTTAAAGCAGATGGGACTTTCCGAACGGATCAACAACTACCCGCACCAACTCTCCGGTGGACAGTGTCAGCGTGTTGCAATCGCCCGCGCACTGGCCATGCAACCGGATATTCTCTGTTTTGATGAGCCAACTTCTGCCCTGGATCCGGAACTGACCGGCGAAGTACTGAAAGTCATCAAAGAATTAGCGGAAACCAAGACAACAATGGTCATAGTGACACATGAAATGGCCTTTGCCCGGGATGTGGCGGATCAGGTCATCTTCATGGATGATGGTTATATTCTTGAACAGGGTGATCCTTATCAGGTATTCGAACATCCAAAGGAAGAACGGACACGACAGTTTTTGTCCCGGTTCCACGACGGAGAGTAAAGCTTATTTGTCTTGTTGTTGGCTGAAATTTAATTTTTAATGCGAAAACGAAGCATCCTGTCGGAACGCTAGACGCTCACTACCCCTGACAGGATGCTTCGTTTTCGCTATTTACACAGTGAAATAATTAGCCATTCAAGTCGAACGCACGTGAGACTTGGTG
>NZ_KI271153.1:0-11821 GCF_000469345.1 Eubacterium ramulus ATCC 29099 | reverse complement strand
AGAAGTGGGAGTCTTCTCGACTGAGATAAACAAAAAATTACAGCACCGCCTGGATCAAGTTTGGTTCATAGCCCGCATCACGAAGTGCCCCAATAATCTGTTTTTTATGCTCGGTACCAAATGCTTCCATGGTGATCCGGATCTCCACAGCTGCATTCCGGTTGGAAGATATGAACTGGTTATGATCCAGCTTGATAACATTCGCCTGTACACTGGCTACAACACCTGCGACTCTGCACAATTCACCCGGTTTATCCGGAAGCTGAATGGATACAGTAAAGATACGATCGCGCAGGATCAGACCTTTCTGTACTACAGAGGACATGGTGATGACATCCATATTTCCGCCACTTAAGATAGAAACGACACGTTTATCTTTTACACTTAAGTGTTTCAGTGCTGCCACGGTCAGCAAACCGGAATTTTCTACGATCATTTTATGATTTTCTACCATATCCAGAAATGCTACAATCAGTTCATCATCATGAACGGTAATGATATCATCCAGATTCTCCTGAATATACGGAAAAATTTTACTTCCCGGCGTCTTTACAGCAGTACCGTCTGCAATCGTATTTACCTGTGGTAAAGTCACTACTTCACCGGTCTTCAGAGATTCCTGCATACAATTTGCGCCAGCAGGCTCTACACCGATGACTTTAATCTTCGGATTCAACAATTTTGCAAGTGTAGATACACCCGTTGCAAGTCCGCCGCCACCGATTGGTACCAGAATATATTCTACCAGCGGAAGTTCCTGAAAGATTTCCATTGCAATGGTTCCCTGACCGGTTGCAACCGCAGGATCATCGAAAGGATGGATAAATGTATATCCGTGCTCTTCTGCCAGCTCATATGCTTTTGCACAAGCTTCATCATATACATCTCCGTACAGGACAACTTCTGCACCATAACTCTTCGTACGGTTTACTTTGATCAGTGGTGTTGTAGTTGGCATTACGATGGTTGCCTTTGCACCATAACGTTTTGCCGCATAAGCCACACCCTGTGCATGATTTCCTGCGGATGCGGTGATCAGACCACGCTGACGCTCTTCTTCTGTCAATGTGCTGATCTTGTAATAAGCACCACGCACTTTATACGCACCGGTAAACTGCATATTTTCCGGTTTCAAATATACTTTATTACCTGTCTGTTCGCTTAAATATTCACTGTATACCAGCTTTGTCTCCTGTGTTACTTTTTTGACAATTTCACTGGCTTCCTCAAAACGATCCAGTGTCAGCATTTCACTCATTTACGTCCTCCTTCTCAAACAGTGCATCAACAAACTGATCTGCATCAAATTTCTGCAGATCATCAATGCTTTCTCCTACACCAATATATTTTACCGGAATACCAAGTTCAGAATGAATTGCAACTGCAATTCCTCCCTTGGCCGTTCCGTCCATCTTGGTCAATACAATACCTGTAATCTCGGCAGCCTCGCTGAACTGCTTTGCCTGAACGAGTGCATTCTGCCCGGTAGTGGCATCCAGAACTACTAAAGTCTCGCGGTATGCTTCCGGATACTCTTTTTCCAGAATACGGTTAATCTTCTTTAATTCTTCCATCAGGTTTTTCTTATTATGCAGACGTCCTGCAGTATCACACAGTAATACATCTGCTTTCCGGGCTTTTGCTGCCTGCACGGCATCGTATACAACGGAACCCGGATCAGATCCTTCCTGACCACCAACAATCTCCACACCGGCACGATTTGCCCACTCTGTCAGCTGTTCACCCGCAGCGGCACGAAAAGTATCCGCCGCTCCAAGAATCACTTTTTTCCCTTGGCTTTTCAATTTTCCTGCCAATTTTCCAATGGTAGTAGTCTTTCCAACGCCATTGACGCCGATGACCAGAACGACGGATGTTTCCTCTTCAAAGCGATACGCTGTATCACCTACATACATCTGCTCTTTGATACTGTTGATCAGCAGCTCCCGGCAGTCTGCCGGCTCTTTGATATGGTTTTCTTTTACTTTTTTCTTCAGATTTTCGATGATTTCTTCTGTGGCATGGATTCCGATATCACCCATTACAAGAATTTCTTCCAGTTCCTCGTAAAAATCATCATCAATATGTGAAAATCCGCTGAAAATAGAATCAAATCCGGACACGATATTGTCACGGGTTTTGGTCAGACCACTGACCAGTCGTTTAAAAAAACCCTTTTTTTCTTCAGCCATACTATTCTTCCTTTCTCAAATAAATTTTGTATAAAAACTGTTTCCAGATTACGCATCCAGCTCTTTTTCAATCAGGTTGACGGAAACCAATGCAGACACACCTTTCTCCTGCATGGTGATACCATACAGACGATCTGCGGCTGTCATAGTTCCCCGTCGATGAGTAATAACAATAAACTGCGTATTTTTTGTAAGCTTATGCAGATAATTGGCAAACCGATCAACGTTAGAGTCATCCAAGGCTGCCTCGATCTCATCTAACAGACAGAACGGAGATGGCTTTAAGTTCTGGATTGCAAATAACAATGCAATCGCTGTCAGTGCCTTTTCTCCACCGGACAGCTGCATCATATTCTGAAGTTTCTTTCCCGGCGGCTGCGCAATGATCTTGATACCACATTCCAAAATGTCATTTGTATCTTCCTCACCTGTCAGCTCCAGTGAACCTTTTCCTCCGCCGAACAACTCCTTAAATGTCCTGTCAAACTCCCGCTGAATATCTGCAAATTTCTCTGCAAACTGCTTACGCATACCTTCATCCAGTTCTGTAATGATCTTCTCCAGACTCGCTTTCGCTTCCTCCAGATCCGCATGCTGTGCGGACAGGAATTCATAACGCTCCGAAACACTCTTATACTCTTCAATGGCATTGACATTGACATTTCCAAGCTTACGGATTTCATCCCGGATACCTGCGATCTGCTTTTTGAGTTCAGCTACGTTCTGCTTCTCCGGCCGTTCTGCTCCCTTTGCTGCATGATAGGTGATTTCATACTCTTCCCACATATAAGTAGTCAGAGAATCCTGTGCCTGCTCCGTCTTTTCCTTCTGCTGATTCAATCGGAACAGTTCTTTATCCAGATCACTCATAGTCTGTGAAAGTTCTTCCCGCTGTGCAAAAAAGTTTTTCTGCTCTCCAAGCATTGTTTCTTTCTGTGTACGGATTACCGTCAGTTTCTCATCCAGCCCCTGCTTTTGTAAAACAGCTGCTTCTGACTGTTCCTGCAGCTGTCTGATCTGTTTTTCCCGCTCTTCAATGGCAGTCTCACTATTTGCACTGTCCTCCAAAATCTGCTTCTTCTCCTGATTCAGACGGTGGATTTCTTCTTCCGTTCTCCGAATATTCTGCTGCAGGAAATTTTTTTGCTGCTGTTTCTGTGCAATCTCCAACAGAACATCATTCAGATCCTGGGAAACACTCTCAATCTCCAGATTTTTATTTTCTACCTGTTGAGATAAAACATTATTCTGACCGGTTATTTCAGCTTCCTTGTCCACAGACATCTGTATCTGTTCTTCCATCTGTGCCTGATCGATGGACCATTCTTTTTTATCCGCATCAATTTTGGCAATCTCTTCATGAATGCCGGCATAAGCAGCTTCCTGTTTTTCCTGCTGCTCCCGAATATGACTGGTCTCCATCTCTAATGTGTTTTTATGTAGATAAGCCTGCTGCAGATTTACCTGCAATTCTTCATAATCATCCTTCAGCAGTGCATTTGCGGTCTTCACATCTTCCATCCGACTGCGGATTTCCTGCGCCTGTGCACGGCAGTCAGCCACTTGTTTTTCCAAAATCTCAATCTCACGATTCCGTCCCAGCAGATTGCTGTTGTTTCGGAACGCGCCACCGGTCATGGAACCGCCAGGCTGCAGTGACTCGCCCTCCAGGGTAACGATACGCAGAGAATAGCGGAACTTTCTGGCAACCATCACCGCATGCTCAATGGTGTCCATTACAAGCACCCGTCCCAGCAGATAACCTGCCACCTTTTCATACTGTGGCTGCGTGTGCACCAGACTGCTTGCAATACCAATGACACCGGTCTCACCTAACGCTTTTTCCGCCGGAACATGCTCCGGTGCAGACACACTGGTCAGCGGCAAAAATGTAGCACGACCATACCGGTTCTTTTTCAGATATTCAATCATCTGACGGGCAGTATCCTCATTGTCCGTTATAATATTCTGGATACTTCCCCCCAGTGCTGTCTCAATGGCGGTCTCATACGCTTTTTCCACTTTGATCAGATCTGCGATAACACCGTGAATTCCCGGTGTATCTGCCTTACGCTCCATGATCCGGCGGATGCTGTTGCCATATCCGTCATAGCGCTCCGCGATATTCCGCAGAGATTCCAGACGGGAACTGTCCTTGTGATATTGCTCCTTGCACTGATCCATCCGGCCACGCAGTTCTTCAAACTCCTGCTGCCAGTTAGTCCGCTTCTTTTCAATGGAAGTCTTTTCTTCCTCCATGGACACAATCTGTTTCTTCAGTTCTGCCAGTTCTTTTTCTTGTTTGAACAGTAATCCGCTGACATCATCACCGCCGCTCTTCTGCTCCAGCAATTCCTTATTTAACTGCGCCCGGTGGATAGAAGCCTGTTCCTGCATCGTTTTCAGACGCTGTTGTTCTGCTTTCATGGAAGCGCGGGCATTCAGCAAACGCAAAATTTCTGCCTTCCCTGCTTCCATCTGCTGCTCCATTCCGGCTGTCTCTTTCCGCAATGTCTCCAGCTTTTCTGTCAGCAAACACTTCTTCTGCTCGATTTCACGAATGCCGGCTTCCAGTTCCGTCTGCCGGCTGCTGTAATCCTCGCCTTCCTTCTGCTGGCGGTCCACATCGGCCTGCAGTGCCTCCACACGGCTTCTGACATGTTCCTCATTCTGCTGTGCTGTATGGATCTGTTCCCGCAAAACATTGATCTGTCCCTCCAGTTTTTCTTTCGAAACACCGGTATCATTCATACTCTGCTGCAGTTCACCAATCTGTTCATCTGCCTGCGCAACCTGCTTCTCAAGCTCCTCATAACGAGATTTGATTCCTTCAAATTTCTGCCGGATTTCCGCCTGTTGATGCTCTGTAATACCACATTTCTCCTCCAGACCCTCCAATTCGGTATCCATCCGTTCCATCTCGAGTAAAAACAGATTCTGATCGCACTCCTTCAGTTCTTCCTTTTTCTTCAGATAAACTTTCGCGTGTTCCGCCTGTCGTTCCAGAGGGCCTACCTGTCGCGTCAACTCCGCCAGAATATCATTGACACGCACCAGATTCTGCTGCTCATCTTCCAGTTTTTTCAATGCCGTTGCTTTTCTACGCTTGAATTTAACAATTCCGGCTGCCTCATCAAACAATTCCCGGCGTTCCTCAGGTTTGCCACTCAGAATCTTGTCAATCTGTCCCTGACCAATAATAGAATAGCCTTCTTTACCAATACCGGTATCATAAAAAAGCTCATTGACATCCTTCAGACGACACTGGGTACCGTTGATCAGATACTCGCTCTCACCGGAACGATACACCCGTCGTGCTACTGTCACTTCATTATAGTCCAACGGTAGCTGATGATCCGAATTATCCAGTGTGATGGCCACATAGGCAAAACTTACCGGCTTTCGATTTTCCGTTCCTGCAAAAATAACATCCTGCATACTGGCGCTTCGCAGCTGCTTTACCTTCTGTTCACCAAGCACCCAGCGGACCGCATCTGCAACATTGCTCTTTCCACTGCCGTTCGGACCTACAATACCGGTAATTCCGTTATGAAACTCAAATACAATTTTATTGGCAAATGATTTAAAACCATGTACCTCGATTGATTTAAGATACATACATTCCTCCGTTTATTACTTTTACTTGTCCTTCTTTCTCAGTTCCAGAATGGCCTGATAAGCAGCTTCCTGTTCTGCTGCCTTCTTGGTATGTCCCTCACCGCAACCATAACTCTTATTGCCGATACGGGCTTCTACTTTATAATTCTTATTGTGATCCGGACCAGATTCTTCTACCAGCACATACTCCAGCTTTCCGCTATGCTCATCTCCCTGCACGATCTCCTGCAGGATAGTCTTGCTATCATAAAAGAGCTGCATATGCTCCACATTATTCAGCACAAAACGATGAATAAACTCTTTTGCATTAGCAAAACCACCATCCAGATAAATGGCTCCGATAATTGCCTCAAATGCATCTGACAAAATAGATTTTCTCTTTCGACCACCGGTCTGATCCTCTCCTTTTCCAAGAAAAAGATAATCACCCAGATTCAGTGCTCTGGTACAAAATGCCAGTGTCTGTTCACATACAATACTTGCACGCACACGGGTCAGTTCCCCCTCCGGCACATCCGTATGCTCATGATATAAAAAATCACTGGTTACGATTTCCAGCACCGCATCTCCCAAAAACTCCAGACGCTCATTATCGGATAATTTTTTCATCCGATGTTCATTGGCATAGGAGCTGTGAGTCAGTGCCTGGCGCAACAGACCTTCCTGCTGAAACTGATAACCGATTTTTTTCTGAAACTCTTTGAGCTGTTCCATATCATTCCTCCTGTAAAACAAAGAGCTGTTGCAGAGACAAATACTCACTGCAACAGCATCCATTTTCCTGTTATACTGATTCTTACAATGCTTTTTTAATCTGTTCTACCGCATCGCCAACAGTTGTGATTTTTTCTGCTTCTTCTGTCGGAATCTCGATCTCAAACTCTTCCTCGATTGCCATAATAATCTGGAAAATATCCAAGGAATCTGCTCCAAGATCATCTACAAAAGTAGTCTCTTCTGTAATACCATCAGCATCAATGCTTAATACTTCACTGATGATACTTTTAATTTTATCAAACTCCATGACGCAAATCCTCCCTCCCTGTTATTTTTCTACAATAATATGCTCTTTGATTTTACCATTAATATCCTGCTGCTTGAATGTCACACACTGAAGAATAGAATTCTTCACATCAATTGCTTTCGCACTGCCATGTGTCTTAACCACCAGACCATTCAGCCCAAGCAGAGGAGCTCCACCATACTGGGAGGCATCAAAGGACTTCAATGTCTGTTTTAATGCAGGTTTAATCAAAAGTGCTCCAATTTTAGACCGGAGAGATGACATCAGTCCTTCTTTTACTTTGGAAAGTAATGTCGCAGCCACACCTTCATACAGTTTCAGTACGATGTTTCCCGCAAATGCCTCACAGACAATCACATCGGCACCGCCATGTGGAATCTCCCGTGCTTCAATACTTCCGATAAAATTGATACCAGGACATTCTTTCAGCAATGGAAACGTCTCCTTTACCAGCTGATTACCCTTTTCCTCTTCTGCTCCGATATTCAGGATCGCCACTCTCGGATTCTTGATTCCGACAATGTTCTCCATATAAATAGATCCAATCTGGGCAAATTGCACCAGATGTGACGGACGTGCATCCACATTCGCTCCACAGTCGATCAGAAGTGAAACTCCCTTTTCCGTCGGAACTAAAGATGCCAACGGCGGACGTTCAATGCCTTTAATTCTGCCAACCAACACCTGACCGCCAACTAAAGTAGCTCCGGTACTTCCGGCTGTCACAATGGCATCTGCTTCCTGATGCTTAATCATATTCATTCCGATTACCAGAGATGACTGTTTCTTCTTACGAATCGCATTTACCGGCGGTTCTGCCATCTCAATAACTTCCTCGGCATGTACAACTTCAATTTTTTCCTTATCATAAGTATATTTTGCAAGTTCAGCATTGACAGCATCCTGTCTGCCTACCAGAAATACTTTGATATCTTTTTCTGCCTGAACAGCTTGTACCGCACCTTTTACGATTTCTCCCGGTGCGTTGTCACCACCCATGGCATCCACTGCTACGCGGACTGTTTCGCTCATACTTTTTCCTCCGTCTCCTTGTCCATCCACTAAAAAATATACACTATGTCTATCTATAAATCAACCGATTTTTCTTATCCCGATGTAAAACTTTTTACCGTTTTTTCAGTAAATATTATATTGCAAGAAAGTGTACTATCACATATTCTCCCATATAACATCATCCATAGCACAACTTCCTATCAAATAAGAAATTTTTTGAATCGATCCTCAGCATCATGAAAGTCCTTCATCCCAAGATCATATAATTGCTGTTCTACTTCCCGATCCATCGTATAGGTACTCATTTTCGGCGGATTGCTCGGTGCAAAAATAAATGCTTTGCCTTCTTTTTCCAGATCATACAACTGCTGCTGGCATTTGCCATACATAATATGGCGGTTATCCAGTGCTTTCACCGTATTTGGAAACTTACGGCACATTCTGCTGTATAAGAAACGCATACCTTCCGGTTTCTTTATAAATCCTCTTGGCTTTGATAAAATCGCAACGATCTTATCACAGCCATCATCCAGCGCACGCTGCACCGGGATTGCATCTGTCACGCCGCCGTCATAATATAGTTTTCCGTCAATCTCAATTGGTTTGCATGCTGCCGGCAACGCACAGGAAGCCATAATACAGCGGTAATCATCCTGTTTCATCTTGCTCTTTGGAAAATATACCGGTGTTCCTGTCGCAGCATCCGTTGCCACGATCCAGTATTCCGTAGGATTCGCACTCAATGCATGAAAATCAATCGGATCCACACCGGTAGAATTCGTCATATCACCGTAAATATGCTGCAAACCAAACAAATTTCCGGTTTTGATAAAACTCTTTATACCAAAATATCCCGGATCCTTGATCCAATCTGTATAGTAGCGAAGATTACGCTCACGCTGCCCTGCCAAAAAAGATGCCACATTTGCGGACCCTGCTGACACACCGATGGCATAATCAAATGTTATATTTTTATCCAGAAAGGCATCCAGAATACCTGCACTATATGCACACTTCATTCCGCCGCCTTCTACAATTAATCCTGTTTTGCTCATATGTTCTGTCACCTTTTCATTCTCTCATGCTTTATAAAATATCAATCATTTAATGTCTATCCTATTTTATCAGAGATGAAACAGATGTCAATGAACGATTTTCCGGAATTGTTGCTGAACATCCCCTATTCACATTGCTGATATTCACTTAATCGCTGAATAAATCCGGAAAATTCCGGAACCGTAAAATCAAGTTCCTTGTAACGTACCGGATAAATAATCCCTTTGCTGATCAGCTGTGCCCTCGCTGTGGAAATCGATGTGACTGATTTTCCCATGATTTTTGCCACATTCGAAATCGTACAGGGAAGTTCCCCACATTGTACCATTGCGAAAATAAATTTCTTATCTGAAGCAGAACACCGCTCATAACGCACCTTGAAAAATCCATTGTCAAGTACAGACCAAAATTCTTCAATATTTTGTTCAACATCCGTCACATCAATTGATTTGCTATCTGTATTCTGATAAACAATCTGACAAAGCTGCTGAATAAAAAACGGATATCCCTTTGTAATTTCCACAATTCGGTCAATCGCCTCATCCGTATAATGCACATCAAATTTTTCAGCCGGAACCCGGATCGCCGCCTCAGACTGCTCTTTGCTCAAAGAACCGATTTCTTTATATAGAAACAAGCGTTCTGAATAGGATTTTTCCTCTGAAAGCATCGCATATATTTTCGGTAATCCGGCTCCCACGATCATAATCGGATAGCCCAGCTGGTTCGTCCGATGAAGTGCCGCTATCAGTGCACCAAGTTCTGCAGACTTCATATACTGGATCTCATCAATAAAAAAACAGATCGGTATCTCTGACTGATAGGCCGCCTCTCCCAGAGTCGTAAATACATCTGTCAGACTCTGCGTAAGGTTCGAACTTTTATACAGTTCTCTTTCCTGAACAGATAAGGAAAAGGTACTGTCGTTTGGATCAAAAGAAATCACCAGAGATTTAATTGCCTCCAACGGTTTCTGAATCAGATGTTTAAACTTTTCCTTTGCACTGATTTTTCGTAAAAATGCCTGTGAACAGCTTGCAATCTGCGAAATAAAGTCATTCCGTTCCTCCACTTCGATATGCTTGCAGAAAATATTTTTTTCTTCCGCTTTCTTCTGTAAACTATTGATTAGAACCGTTTTCCCCACCCCACGCAAACCGCTGAAAATCACGGACTGCACAGGGATATTATAAGTCATCGCCATAAACAGACTGTCTATATTTTCAAGATCATCGTCACGACCGGCAAGATAAATTGGCATTAATCCAGCGCCTGGTCTGTATGGATTTATTTTGAACATTATAAATGCACCTCCTACCCGTATTATTTCATTGTAATACGTTTGCGTCAATACTTTTTCGTAATTATACGCCGTTTATCGCGAAATAATTCAGATAAAATCATATAAGCTTATCGTTTTAATCCCCATCACCTGCTTATTGTCGCTGTCTGCCCCACAATCATTCATAAATACAAAAATCGACGGTATATCCATTTCCGATACACAGTCGATCTTTCATATTTTTCTGTATTTTCCAATTTTTGTCAAAATATTGTGTATGTAACCGAACCTCCACACAAGCAGTTTCCTGCAGGTTTTTTACAAGATTTTCTTGATTATATTTTTCCCATTCAACAAACTGAACTTTGAACCATAACTTTAAAAAATAACTCATAACAAATAAATCAATATCAATAAACAATAACCCATCTATTTTTTCCACGCTATGTATGTTCAATCTTGTACGGATAACTTTGATATTTTATCACTCTAAATATCTTACAGATTCATCAGAAGTGCAGGGAAATCTTTCTTTAAAAATCTACTTCAAATTCTACTGTCTGATTATATTTATCAAGCGACATCTGCATTAACAAAATCATATCAGATACACGCTCATATTCCTGTTTGATCAGTGCCGGATCATAGTTGATATAACGATATTCTGCTATCGAATTTCTGACCCGGTAAGAATTATCAAGCCGCTCCTTCGGAAGTTGCTTACGCATCATATCGAGTATATTTTTACGTTTGTTCAACTGCGCCATCTTGACCAAAATTGTATCAATGCTCATTTCCTCATCGCCAACCGGTACTTTTGCCATAGCATTATTCAGATTGATTGCATGCTTGAGCACCGCTATCTTAGCATCGATATCTTCAATAATCTGTGCCACTTCCAAATAGTCATATTCCGGGATCACCGGCTCTTCATTAATTGCTGCGATGTAAGTACATGAAGTTGCTTCCTTATTTACCCAAAATGCCTTATCCTCTTCCAGACTCTTTAATTTTTTATTCGCATAGGCTGATGTCATCTTCTGCATAACAAATCCCCCTTCTCATTATCATTTTACTTCTGCTGCTGTATTTACTATAATACTTTGTCGTTTATATTTCACTAAACTGCTGGTTTATAAAGGAAAGTATTGTTAACTATTGGGGAATATTTTTCGAAAAACGGTTGATTTTTATAAAAAATAAGGTAACAGCTCCATAAACGAACAATATCCCCGTCAATGACGAGGATATCTTCTATACTGGTATGCAATAATCTGCTCAAAATAATAAAATTGTCGATGCTTGGCAAGGATCTTCCAGACAGCCATTTGTACACCGCCTGCGGATTCTCGAATCCCATAGCTCCCTGAATATCTTTGACCGTATAACCATTCTGCTTCAGCAAACTCTTGATTCGATTGCCTGTTTCTTTTTGCTGAATTGATACATACATTGGTTGCATTTTTTGTACCTCCGTAATCTTCTCCATCCCGAAACACGTTGTCTTATTACTTTAGCACTTTTCCATCAAAAAATCCAGCTTTTTATCAGTGCAAATGCGCTGAATAAATCAATTATATATGGGATCCATTCAAGTCGAACACACGTGAGACTTGGTGCGTGATTCTGGTCAGC
>NZ_KI271152.1 GCF_000469345.1 Eubacterium ramulus ATCC 29099 | reverse complement strand
TGAGAGGTTTACACAGAATAATTTACACTACCTTCGCATAATGAATGTTCCTCCTTGGTTTAGTGAATTTCATCAATCCAGTATCCATTGATATCATCTACAGTTTCTTGATATGCATTATAGTTGTTATGTATGTTTATGCAAGCGCCTATTAAAGTAGCAGCAGTGATTAATAATATCAATACTGTGGCTATTTTAAAACGTTTTGTTCTTTTTATTTGACGTACTAATTCATCTGTATGAACGGTTGATAAGTAGGCAGAGAATATTTCCTCGGGCTTTCCGAATTCTTCATGCAGGTATTCTAATGTAATTGATTGATCTTCTGGACAAGCATCAAAAATTGGGTAGTTGCTTAGAAACTTTTTTTCATTTTTAGTTATGACAGGAAAAAAAGATTTTACTTGGTTAAGATACTTTGTGCAAATTTTGTAATTATTTTGTCTGATTTCCATTAAGTTCATCTCCTATAAAATATATGGTATTTGGATCAGTGTTCATTTGAATGTTTGAATAAACTTGTTTTTGAAGATTATTCCATAAATAAAGCCTTACAGAAAATGTGATTATAAGTATTGCTGGAACAGTAACACAACATATAAATAAAATTTTTTTTATATGTTTTCTTTTTAAGCAATTTTTTAAATCAGATTCATTTAAGGATGATAAATATTCTTGAACAATCTGAGTAGGAGAACCGTATTCATGAAATAATTCTTGTAGGTTAGATATTTTATTAATATCACAGTACTCTATCAAATTATTATATAAAGACTTTAAATAAATTCTTTCTTTTTTCCTTATTATAGGAAATAACATTTGAGTTTGCTTGATATATTCTCGACAAATAGTATCCATTATTAACCTCCAGAAAATACTATTGATTTAATGATTCTAAAATTAGGGATACCCCTTTGCTTATATGATTATAATTTTGGGATAGCTGCTCCAAATATTCCAAACCACATTGTTCTAGGTGGTAATATACTCGTACTCTTTTTTTCCCAACCGTTCTACTGTATTCAGAAATATAATTTTCTTTTTCCAGTTTATAGATTGCAGTATAAATTGTTGCATGAGAAATCGATATTAACTCTAGGGATTCTTGTTGAATTATTTTAGTGATTTCATATGCGTAACTATCTTGATGTTTTAAGATGGTCAAAATTAACAATTCTGTTATTCCTGTCAGAAAATAGTTTCGGCTCATGGATGCCTCCATTCTTTTAATATTTAATATATACGATAAAACAGTAAATTAAGTCATAAACAAGATCGAGGCAGTTATTTTATAGAATTTATAGTGGCACTCCAATCTATATATAATAGTATACCCCAAAATAATTTTGTCAATTTATTATTTTGAAATAATTATTGTAAATATAATTATTGCGAAAAATATTATGGTGGCAAAAACATACTTGCAAAATAATATAAGGAATGATAATATTAAGTACATAGAAAATGAGTGTGCGAGTTAGAATGGGGAAAGGGGGATTCCGTTGCACTAGATAGGATGTTATGAAAAACATTGGTAAATAGAAACAAGTATGGGGTGAGTCTCGGTATGTAGAAGAAAGTAATATTTTGGAAATTATGATTTAAAGATGCATACGGGAAAAATAATTATTACTAGCAAAGGAGAAGAAATTTATGAAAAAAAGATTGGTTGATTTCCTGGATAGTTATGATTTATTAGACAATGATTCCGCAGCAGATATTGATAATTATTTATTGGTAAGTGAATAATGCGCAAACTTTTTCGGATTTTTTTGACAATTGTTTATTTTGTTATTTTTGTTTTTGTCATAAATAAATTAATTAATCATTTTCTGCCTATAAATCTTTTGACGGATATAATTACTCTTGTGTGTTGGGTAATTGCCTTGATTGCAAGTGTTGCTTTAGCAGAATATACAATGAAAAAGTTATAATATAATTTGATTTTAAGGGAAATTGTAAAAGTGGCAGAAGTCTAAAGGCTTCTGTCACTTTTTTGTAAAAATCACTGATTACATCGCTATTAATTTATATTCTTTGGTAATTATCAGACATAATATTTTATAAACTTTGTTGTAACAAAAGCCGGAAGTTCAGCGTTCAAATTTCACAGATCTTAATTTTGATGTTCGAATAAAAGAGGGAACAATTGAATATTCTTGTAGGGAAAGAATTTGGAATCGGGATTTCACAAAGAAAGGATGGTTTATACACAGGACGAGTTACAGATCCACGAACAGGAAAACGAATACAGAAGTATTTCCATAAACTTCAAGAGTGTCGGAAATGGGTAGCCGATACTCAGTATGAATTTGCACATGGGAATGTAGTTTATTCGGAAAATCCTACATTTAAGTTTTGGTTTTTTACTGGTTGGAATCTATAAAAGGTTCAAGTATCAAAGAGAATACATTTAGCAGCTATAAAAGCTTTGCAATACATCATATTTTACCAACTTTAGGACATATTACAATTCAAGAAATACAACAACAATGGATTTATATGTTGATCTATTTGACGATGTAAAATCTTTGGAAATTGCCAAAATACAGGGATATCTTAACGTTGGATCATTGGTGTAGAATTAGTAATAATTGAATCACATAAAGTCAGAAGAACTGATATGTAGTCATTTACCAAAATGCCAGAATATGCTATCATATTAGCAAAATATGTTATCATTTTAATAAAAAATCAACACTGAAACGAGGAACTGATATTATGAAATTGCAGCAGCTGCTAAGCCTTACCAGAAAAGCAGTCGATACTTATCACTTAATTGACGAAGGAGATCATATCGCCATCGGTTTGTCCGGAGGAAAAGATTCTCTCGCATTACTCTATGCCTTGCATGGCCTGCAGCGTTTTTACCCAAAGAAGTTCTCACTGACAGCCGTCAGTGTAGATCTTGGCATGGAAGGTTTTGATCTGACTCCTGTAACAAAACTGTGTAAGGAACTTGGAATTTCCCATCATATTATAAAAACGCAGATTCGTCAGATTGTTTTTGAAGAACGAAAAGAGAAAAATCCATGTTCTCTCTGTGCAAAAATGCGGAAAGGTGCTTTATATAATGCTGTCAAAGAACTGGGGTGTAACAAAGTAGCTTACGCCCACCACAAAGATGATTTTATTGAGACAATGATGATGTCCATGATCTATGAGGGACATTTTTACTGTTTCCCACCAAAAACATATTTAGACCGCATGGATCTGACAATCATCCGTCCGTTTCTGTATGTTGAAGAAGCAGATGTGATCGGTTTTAAAAATAAATACCATCTTCCGGTAGTGAAAAATCCATGTCCAGCGGATGGTGCCACAAAACGCGAATATATCAAACAGCTTATCCGAACTATCAACCATGAAAATCCGGGAACAAAGACGCGCCTGTTTACCGCACTGATCAATGGACATATTCCGGACTGGGAAGATCAAAATGAGTAACATTTTTTTGCTGATAAACGAAAAAGCAGTATCCGAACACAATTTTTTAGAAAGAATGATTTGATATGAAAGAACGAAAATACAGTGAGCAAATCAATATTGAAAATGAACAGAAACTGCGCGCACTTGTAGCTGAATTGCCACAGTTTTGCAGAGAATATTTTATTGGCATTGAGCCGTCAACATCGTCCCGGACAAGAATCGCCTATGCTTATGATCTTGGTGTATTTTTTCATTATCTGCATGAGAATAATTCCACACTATCGAAAATCGAAATCACGGATTTTTCCATTGATATTCTGGAACAGATCACACCGATGGATATTGAAGAATATCTGCAGTATCTGAAATTTTATACGCATAACGGGAAAGAATATACCAATGATGAGCGTGGTCAGATGCGAAAACTCGCCTGTCTGCGCAGTTTCTATAATTATTTTTTCCGCAAGGAAATTATTGAAAAAAATCCTGCTGCACTTGTGCAGATGCCTAAGCAGCATGAAAAAAATATCGTTCGACTGGATGTGGATGAAATTGCCATTTTATTGGATGAAACAGAATCCGGGGAAAAACTGACAGAACGCCAGAAAATCTACCATAACAAGACAAAAAAACGGGATATGGCCATTCTTACGCTTTTACTTGGTACCGGTATCCGTGTATCTGAATGTGTCGGTCTGGATCTGAATGATATCGATCCAAAAAACAACGGCATTAAAGTGCACCGGAAAGGTGGTTCCGAAGTCATGGTTTATTTTGGAGATGAAGTAGCGGAAGCATTGGATGCCTATCTGGATGAACGGCTGGAAATGGAACCACAGGAAGGCAGTACGGAAGCAGTGTTTCTGTCCATGCAAAACCGCCGGATCAATGTGCGGAGTGTGGAAAATCTTGTAAAAAAATATTCCAGACTAGTAACTACAGTCAAAAACATCACACCGCATAAACTGCGCAGTACCTATGGCACAACATTGTATCAGGAAACAGGTGATATTTATCTGGTAGCTGACGTATTGGGACACAAGGATGTCAATACGACAAAGAAACATTATGCCGCACAGGCAGACAGCCGCCGCCGAATGGCTGCAAGAGCTGTACAGCTGCGAGAAAAGCCGGTAAACACAGAGGAAGAAGGAATTCCACAAACAAAATCCTGATAGATTGCAGAATTTCATTGTGATTTTTCAAAAATCCACCCGAATTATGTATCTTTCCTCTTGTGCATTATTTATGACTGTGCTATAATTTTATCCGATATTGAAAAAAGCGATGAAAGAACAAGTACTGTATGCAGAAACATTCCAGAGAGAGTAGCATTGGTGAAAGCTGCTTATGCGAATCATACAGGAAGACCAGTCTTGAGCTGTGCGTGAAAAATCATATCCGTTGCAGATTGTTCCGGATTTTTTTAAGCGTTACCGTATGGCCGCGTTACAGGCTAAATCAAGTAAAACATTAAGGTGGAACCGTGTATCATATGCACCCTTAAGTATATCTGGCAGCAGGTATTCTTAAAGGTGCTTTTTTAGTTTATAGTAGCAGATCAATAAACAAGGTTCTGGAAAGGAAAAACAATGGTTAATTTTAAAGAAGACGAGCAGTTAAATATGCTCAATCATTCCTGTGCCCATCTGATGGCTCAGGCAGTCAAACACCTGTATCCACAGGCAAAATTCTGGGTTGGACCAGTCGTTGCAGAGGGATTTTACTACGATATCGATCTCGGTGATGATGTTATCCGTGATGAGGATATCGCAGCAATCGAAAAAGAGATGAAAAAAGTTGCCAAATCCGGTAAAAAGATCATTCGTCATGAGATTTCCAAAGAAGAAGCTCTGGAAATGTTCAAAGATGACAGCTACAAACTGGATCTGATTTCCAATCTGGAAGACGGCAATATTTCCTGTTATACACAGGGAGATTTTACAGATCTCTGTCGTGGACCTCACGTTGACAATGTAAAATTATGCCGCCATTTCAAACTGATCAGACATTCCGGTGCTTACTGGAAAGGTGACAGCAAAAACAAAATGCTGCAGCGTATCTACGGTGTATGTTTCCCGACAGCAGAAGAGTTGGAAGCACATCTGCAGTTATTAGAGGAAGCAAAAGAGCGTGACCACAGAAAAATCGGTAAAGACATGGGACTGTTCATGGTAGATGATCTGGTTGGACGTGGACTTCCGATGTTCCTTCCAAAAGGATATGTGATTTGGCAGGAGCTGGAAAACTACATCAAAAATAAAGAGCGTAAACTTGGTTATCAGCACGTTATGACACCATGTGTTGGTACTGTAGATCTGTATAAAACATCCGGACACTGGGATCATTACAAAGACAATATGTTCCCGGCTATGGAAGTAGAGGGTGAGTCTTTCGTCTTAAGACCGATGAACTGCCCGCACCATATGATGATCTATGCAAACAGAATTCATTCTTACAAAGATCTGCCGATCCGTATCGGTGAAATTGCACATGATTTCCGTTTCGAGGCAAGTGGAACATTAAAAGGTATCGAGCGTGGACGTCACTTCTGCCAGAACGACGCACATCTGTTCGTTACTCCGGAGCAGATCAAAGATGAGTTCTCCAAAGTCGTAGATCTGATCTTCTCTACTTACAAAGATTTCGGTATCACAGACTACAGATGCGTTCTGTCTCTGCGTGATCCGGAAGATAAAGAGAAATATCATGATGATGATGAGATGTGGAACAAAGCAGAAAACGCACTTCGTGAGGTAATGGATTCCCTTGGTATCGAGTATACAGAGGAAATCGGCGAGGCTGCTTTCTACGGACCGAAACTGGATGTAAACGTAAAACCGGCTGTTGGTAATGAGTATACACTTTCTACCTGCCAGCTCGACTTCTGTCTGCCGGCTAAATTTGAGCTGACTTATGTAGACCGTGATGGTGAGAAAAAGACACCTGTTGTACTTCATCGTGCAATTCTTGGTTCTCTGGATCGTTTCATGGCTTATATCCTTGAGGAGACAAAAGGAAACCTGCCGACATGGTTAGCACCGGTTCAGGCACGTATCATGCCGGTTAAAACAGATGATCCGGAACTGAATGCTTATGCGCAGAAAATCTATGATGCACTGGATGCAGCAGATGTCCGCGTAGAGTTAGATGACAGAGCTGAGAAGCTTGGTTACCGTATGAGAGAAGGACAGGTTCAGAAAGTTCCTTATCTTCTTGTTATTGGTATGAAAGAGAAAGAGGACGGAACCGTTGCATACCGTCTCCATGGTCAGAAAGAGACAACCGTTCTTCCATTAGACGAGTTTGTTGCAAAACTGACAACTGAAATTGAAACAAAAGCAAGATAGGATTCTGCTGAAAAGAATCTAAATGTGACAAGGTTAAAGGCTTTCTTAGCTGTTATTGCATAAAAGTAATAACTGGCAAAAAAATTCCTTACCGTAGATAATAAAAAATGAGTTCTGCTTTCTGTATATAATGTACAGATAAGTGGAACTCATTTTTATGTATCTCTTTTAATTAGGAATTTTCGCTACTATTCTATATACAATAAATAATTTTTATTCCGGAATCCCTATTTTTTCATTTCTTCTAAAAACAGTGGAATCAGTGGATTTTCATTTTTCCTTGAATAAATCACATATAAAATCTCCTGGATACCATCCGTTTCCAATGGTATATAAGAAAGATTTAACGGCATAGGTGCCTTTTCTACTTCCAGTTCCGTCAAAATCCCGATTCCCATACCTGCAGCAACCATAGTCTGTATCGTAGCTGCATCATCGTTTGTCCGGGAAATATTCTGCATCAGATCATTCCGCAGATACCCCGCCGGAAAATCATGGGGAAATTCTGATTTACTGCGGCTGAAATTGTGGATGATCAACCGTTCGTATTTTAAGTCTTCCTGTGTGATCATTTCACGATGACTCAACGGATGCTCCGGTGGAATCACTGCAAAAAACTGATATTCTCCAATTTTTTTGATTTCTGTCGTATCCGGATAAGAGAGCAGTGGACTTTCCACGTTAAAAATAATATCATATTCCCCCATTAGGAACTCATCATGCAAAGCTACCGCATTGTCCCGTTTCAGATCAATGCCGATACCCGGATATTTGAAATAAAAATTTTGTACATTTCTTGGAAAACTTCCCATCTCCATACATTTGATATAACCGATCCGCAGCGTTCCTTTCTGACCACGCTGTACGGAATGTACCCGCTCAATAGAATCGCTGACTTTTGCCAGAATCTGTTCCGCTTCCCGCATAAATACCTGTCCGGAATCCGTCAGTGAGATACGATTATTTTTCCGAATAAACAGATCCAGCTTCAGTTCTTTTTCCAGACTTCGGATCTGCTGTGTGATGGCAGACTGTGAGACAAAAAACATCTCCGCTGTCTTGGAAAAATTCAGATTATGTGCCGCAGATACAAAATACTCTAACTGTTGTAATGTCATGTTTCCCCTCCATTTTTCTTATACTTTCCAGGAAACAGTATCAAATTTTCCCGTAGTAATACAAATTTAAACTACTAATATTGTGTCTTTCCATAAGTTATACTAATACTAGCATCTTTCTTTCCTGTTTGCAACAATACCCGGATACCATTATAATTTTTAGTATCAAAGAACAATTCCGTTACGGATTTTTGTACGAAGAAGGAGGATTTTTTATGGGAGAAATCACGTATCAGCCGCTGCGCAGTCTGATTTATGTGGACTGTGTTAAGGAAGAGTACCGACACAAATTACAGCATTGGCTTTATTACTATCATGCACCGGAAAGCATTGCAAAATTTGAGCCATGGGTAACAAAATATGCGTTTTACAATGCACTTCCGACACCGTCGCAGGGAGAGCGTTTCGGTACATACCGTATGCAACTGACCGAGCATTACTGGATGGTGAATCCGATGAGTCAGGAAAGTCTGGTAAATTCACTGAACGAATATTTCCCGATCGATTCCATGATCTGGCAGGGAACACTTCCGGAAAATGCCAAAGAGGAGGGATTTATGGCAGACGGAGAAGCCGCCCGTGCTTCCGGTGGTGATAACGGATGCCCGCCGTTTATTTTTGCATTTTTACCAATTTTCTGGGAACAGGATCTCAAAGGTGCAGGTCGTACCATGGTGGATGGGCCAAACTATCGTTGGCAGTTTCTGGTTTCTTATCCGGAAGGACACAAGGAAGATGGTGATCAGTGGATGATGAATGAAGTATTGCCTGCCTTTGCCGCAATGCCAGAAGTTACCCGTATGATGACAAGTAAAGTCAAAAAAGAAATTAACAACTGTCATATGGACCGTTGTGTGGAAATGTGGTTTGATGGCCCGGAAGAATGGTATCACTGTGCAGTAGAAAATACAGCTTCTTTTAAAAAGCCGGAATGGGCAGAGTATGATAACTTTCCTTATCTGCGCCCACAGTTCCAGTTTGCAAGCCTGTTTTTAACCGATATCGCAACCAGTGACAATTTGAAACAGTACAGAGGCTATCTGCCGATGCGCTAATAGTTATTTAGGAGGAAAGGTCATGAAGATTTTAGGTATTTCAGGTGGTAACAAAAATGGTGCCAACGATTGCATGTGTAAAGAAGCGTTACTTGCAGCAAAAGAGCAGGGTGCTGAGATTGAATTTGTACGTTTGATGGATCTTGATATCAAACACTGCACCGGATGTAAGGCCTGTGTTATGAGCCTGTTTTCCGGCAGAGGAAACATGTGTGTATTAAAAGATGACTTCCAGTGGTTATTGGATAAAATGCTGGATGCAGACGGAATCATCTTTTCTATTCCGATCTTTGAAAAATGTGCAGCAGGTATTTTCCATACTATTATGGACCGTTTTGGACCGCGTATGGGCTTATCCAACAACATTGTTGCGGACAAGATCTCAGCAGCAAACGGCGGCAGACGGATCGATCCAAAATATATGAAAACAAGAGCTGTTTCCTACATGGGAATCGGTGGTTCTGACTGGGCAACACAGATTCAGAATGATTTCTATCTGCATGCGCTGACTCCGATGTGGAAAGTCATCGATAACGAAGTATTTATGTGGTCTCTTGGTATTTTAACTGATGATTCCAAAGTAGCCCGTGCTCATCAGATCGGTGTAAACCTTGCAGAAGCTGCAAAAGATATCGAACATGCGACGTGGAAAGGTGAGGACGGTGTCTGTCCGCATTGCCATTCCAGAAACTTCTACATTGAGGGAGATGCAGTGGCAGTCTGCGGTCAGTGTGGTATCCGCGGTAAATTAGTAACAGAGGATGGCAAGGTTCGCTTTACCTTTGATGAATCCCAGATTGAGCATGCACATGATACTTTAAGCGGTCAGTTCATTCATGCGGATGATATTCAGAATAATGAGAAAAATGCAGGTGCTGCTGCAAGAAGTGATGAGTATAAAGCAAAAGTACAGCGTTATGCTGAGGCTATCACAGCAGTAAAACCGGAATAATAAATTAAAAATATGTAAAAAATATAACAGGAAAAGTCCGATATGTTGTTTTAACAACATACAGGGCTTTTCTTTTTGGTTATAATGTGATCAGTATTTCGATAACAGAGATTTTTACAAAATAATTTAGATATATAAAATGTAGTGATTTTGAATAAAATATGTTGGTTTATGCCAACCAAAGTCACATACATTCATGTTAAATTATTAATCACTGATTTTATCAAAAATATACCCAAAACATATTTACAGCAAAGGAGAATTTTTATTATGGAACAGAAAATGTTTTGCTACCAGTGTGAACAGACTGCCGGATGCAACGGTTGTACAGGAGCCGCAGGTGTCTGTGGAAAAGATGCAACTGTTGCCGCTTTACAGGATGAACTGACCGGCGCCTTGATCGGTCTGGCAAAAGCCTGTGGAAATAACCCGAAAACAGAAAATACCGACCGCATCATCATTGAAGGATTATTTACAACCGTCACGAATGTAAATTTTAACGCAGAAACACTAACTGCTATGATCCAGGCAGTAAATGAAGAAAAAACAAAAGTTGTACCAAACTGCAGCAGCTGTATGTCACCATGTGGAAATACGTCCAACTATGATATGAAAAATCTGTGGAACGAGCCAGACGAAGACATCCGCTCCCTGAAATCCCTGATTTTATTTGGTATTCGTGGTATGGCAGCTTACGCTTATCACGCAATGGTTCTTGGCTATACAGATGAAACCGTCAACAGCTTCTTTTACAAGGCGCTATCTTTTATCAGCTATGATCTGGAAATGGAGCATCTGCTTCCGGTCGTTCTGGAAGTGGGAGAGGTAAACTTAAAATGCATGGCATTGCTGGATCAAGCGAACACCACTACTTACGGTACACCGGTGCCAACCAAAGTGCCGCTTACCATTGAAAAAGGTCCATTTATCGTTGTCACAGGACATGATCTCAAAGATCTGGAGCTTCTTCTGGAACAGACGAAAGATAAAGGCATCAACATTTATACACATGGAGAAATGCTGCCAGCCCACGCTTATCCGGAATTAAAGAAATATCCGCATCTGAAAGGAAATTTTGGTACTGCATGGCAGAATCAGCAAAAAGAGTTTGACCATATTCCGGGGGCAGTTTTATTTACAACCAACTGTCTGATGCCGGTAAAACCAAGCTATGCCGATCGTGTGTTTACCACAGAGGTCGTATCTTATCCGGAAATGGTTCATATCGATGAAAAGAAAGATTTTACACCGGTAATTGAAAAAGCTCTGGAACTGGGCGGATATGACACGGATCAGGACAAAACAGGCATCAACGGCGGTCATTTTGTTATGACCGGATTTGGACATGGAACCGTATTAAGTGTTGCCGATACTGTCATTGATGCCGTAAAATCCGGTGTAATCAGTCACTTTTTCTTAGTTGGCGGATGCGATGGAGCAAGAACTGGAAGAAATTATTATACAGAGTTTGTAAAACAGACACCGACAGATTCCATCATTTTGACTCTGGCTTGTGGAAAATATCGCTTTAACGATCTTAATCTTGGTGAAATCGGCGGATTGCCACGAATTATGGATATGGGACAGTGTAATGATGCGTACAGTGCCATTCAGGTTGCGGTTGCACTGGCAGAAGCGTTCCAGTGTAATGTAAATGAACTTCCATTGTCTATGGTGCTTTCCTGGTATGAGCAGAAAGCGGTATGTATTTTACTTACTTTATTACATCTTGGAATTAAAAACATTTATCTTGGACCAACACTTCCGGCATTTATTTCACCGAATGTGCTGAATTATCTGGTAGAAAATTATAATATTGCGCCGATCAGCACACCGGAAGAGGATTTAAAAAAGATTTTAGGATAAAATATTTTAATCTATATAGCAAGTAGTCGGATAAATTAAATTATTCGACCACTTGTTAGTGGATTACCATGGAATTTTAGATATTTATGAGACGGGAGTGAAGCTCCTTATAGAACGAGATATAGAAATAACGAAAACAAAAGATAATGTTTTTATATTTTCATGGCTTCATAATTATGATATAATTTTTGTAATCTAATATAGTCGGATAATTAAATTTATCCGACTATATCAAGAAGTCTATTATTAAAAATAAAATATTATAAAGGAATCGAAACATGCCAAAATATAAAGAGGAGCAGGAGAGCAGATATATTTCACGAACGGTGGCTATTTTATCAGAGTTACCGGAATTTTGTACTGTATTTTATGATAAAAATCAAACTACATTTTTACCCAAAACACAATATGATTATATGAGAGCCATGCGGAGCTTTTTGACTTACCAGCAACAATCACATCCATATTTTAATGATCGTGAACTTGCAGACTATACGCTGGATGATCTGGAGCATCTGACCGTCAAAGATGCTAATAATTTTATCGAATGGCTACAGCAAACAATGTCTGTTTCATCTGTAAAAACCCGCATTTCCTGTATTTCATCCATTTTTACCTTTTTTGCGCGAAATGGGCAATTAACAGGAAATCCGTTTCTTTTTGCAAATCGACCAGATCAAGGCACCGATGTTAATAATGCGATGAAGAATACAAATAAAGAATATTTGGCAGGTATAACTGAAAAAGTTGAAAAAAATAAATCTACAGACAAGAAAATTGATACAAATATAGATACAGATCTAAATGCAGACATAAATAGAAATCAAACATTGTCAGCAAAGAAAAAGCAATTTGATGATCAATATGGATTACGTGACGAAATTATTTTCCAAATTTTAAAAGAAACTGAAATTCGAATTTCTGAACTGGCTGAATTAAATATTCAGGATTTTGATTTAAGGAATTACAGATTTTATGTTTACAGAACCAAACAGCGATCTACATGGATTACAATGTCTGAGGCATTAACAGATTTGATTAAGAGATATCTGGAAGAGCGATCGGCATATCTATTTGAAAAAGATGCTGAAGCAATGTTTTTGGTGACAATTGGTCGTTATAAAGGCGCAAGGCTCGGTGTTCGGTCGATAGAGCGCATCGTTTCAACTATTCGCAAAAGACAGCTTTAACGAATAGTTGGGACAATTTCAACGAGAAGAATCAAACAAAGTGTGTATGTTTTGAAAATTACTTTTCTTAACTTACACACTTTATTTTTCGCCTTCACGAATTGTGATTGTCTATATATTATATTATAACTCTGTCATCTGGTTACAACCAATGAATCTGTGTCGTTGCCCTTGGATGCTGCGGTGCATTATTATCTTTTGCATATCCAAGCACACATGCAAGAAATCCATACCTTCCAACCGGAAGTCCAAGCATATCGCAGAAATCCTGATTATTTACCATATTTTCTGTAACAGAAATAATCTGAAAATCCAGATTTAATGCAGTAGCTTTAATCCACATATTCTGCATCATATGTGCAAGACTCTGATGTTCTGCCCTTCTGGCACCACGCCACTCGGCCGCAATGATCAGACAGGGTGGATTTGGGAAGGTACTTTCCCCGCATTCCGCAACATGTTTCCACAATTTTTTGACCCCTTCTCCATTTTCTTTCAAAAAAGGGTCTGTCTCTTCTTCTTTGATTCTTGCATCTAAATCTACCTGGCTCTGCTGCCTGATAAATGCATCTATTTGTTCCATTTTCGGGTCATCCTTTTTAATTACAAAAAAATGGCGGAACGGTGTAACTGCTTTTGCATCAATGGATGCATATGGCGCGATACATCCAGCCTGGATTACTTCTTTGATTTCATCATCAGTCGGCACGTTCTCTGCAAATGCCCGACAAGTTTTTCTGGCATTTAATATACGATCTAATACCTGATTATCTTCTTTTGTAAACATATTTTATCCCTCGCGTTCAATTTTTATTTATTCATTATATCAAAAATATCCAATGTCTGTCTATAACGAGAGGTTACCGGTTTTTATCCTCTGTTAATTATTTTTATTCGTTAATGTTCCCACATATTCTCCATTATTATATACAAATGGACCGGCTTCTCCCTCTTCTCCGAAATACTCCGGTCTCAGTGAAAGAATATTAAGCAATTCATCCATATTATGCACCTTTGTTGCCTGATACGGTTGTTCAAATGCAATTTTTTCTACAAATAAATAATATTCACTGCATTTTATTAATAAACCAGTATGTCCTACGAAAATAACATCAGAATCCGGATCATATATTGCAATACTAAGCAGCGAGATCCTGTCACTATCTATTTGAAATCCATAATGCTTCCAGTTATCAGAAAATGTTGTTTCCGGATGTTTCTCATCAATAACATGCTTTTCCCCATATAGTGTAGTAAACATGTTTATCTTCTGTTTTATTATTTTATATCTGTCTGCATTATCTATTGCTTCCGTATCGAACATCAAATACGTACCGTTATAGTCAGCTTCTGTTGATTCCGCGTGAAGCAGCCCATCCAGCAGAAGAAAGGCTGTCATTCTGCAATCGGTGTCTGAATAGTCATGATTTTTTTCCCAACCATCCATACATTTACCGGTATCAGTATGCATTTTTTCAGGGTCTGACCAGCTATCTTTTAACTTTGCATTCTTTCCGGCAGAATCTGCGAAATCAGTCACCCATTCTTGAAATGTATCTACATGTGAAGCTCCCGCAGAACTGAGTTCTTTGCAAATCTCTGTAATAGTATTGTTTCCTCCCATATAAGTTGCTGTTGGCAGTTTCTCTTTTTTTACGCCTTCCTGCTTAGATTCTTCAGTAACACTTGTTGCGACATTATCGTGATTTATCTCTTTACTTGCACAGCCTCCAATCCATCCGATACAAAACACCATGCCAATTATGATCGTAATTAGTTTCCTCTTCATTACAATACCTCATCTTCTTATTATTAGTACTCGCATGTACTTTTTCAGAGTATATTACTCTTTATACCATGTAAATAGAATATCAAAAAAATTAAAAAAATATTTATTTTTTGTTGTAAATACTATGCCTATATGCTTTTGTGATACCAGGACGGATAAATCGCTAACAATAGCATGCAAAAGTCTCCGTCTGAGAAAAACACACAAAAGATACGGAACATCAGTTCTCTTTTTGACTATAATACAGCTAATAAAAGTGACAGAAGTTTTTTATCTCCTGCCACTTTTATTAGCTGTATTTTCATATGATACTTTTCACTACTTTACGTCTGCTATTATCTGTTCCAGGCTTCTCAATGCCCCCTGCTCTTTTTCATCTGACAAGTGTTGTAAATGTCTCTCCATTTCCGTCTAATGCCTGATCATGTTCTGTTTCGACTGCAAGCGTATCCGTATCAATCTGTATCTGCATCCGCTTTGGCAGCATCCGTCCATAAAATTTCCTTTTGATTTTCCAAGATCAGCTTCGATAATTCTTCCTTATTCATTACACTCATATAAGTTTGTCCACCAATTCTCTATAATTTTCCGTTACATATATAAGACAGTTGAAACCTGCAAATGGTTTTCTAAAATTTACATCAAGTCGAATATGCATGTTATCTGCATCTTTTTATAAAGAAAAATTGCAGAGAGCAAAACCCTCTGCAATAATCAATCTCATTATTTTCATCCTATCCTTGCTAAATCTGCTGTTTTATACTATTTACTTCCAATTTTCCGTTTTCCATCTCATACACTTCATCACACAAAACCTGAATATCCTCTGCATTATGACTTGCGATCACAATCGTTTTATGATCATTCTTCATGGATAGTAATAACTGTCGAATTTCTTCTACACCATTTTTATCCAGACCATTCATTGGCTCATCCAGGATCAGCACAGACGGTGATTCCAGATCAGCCCATTACATTATATTTTTGTACTCTATAAATCTATGATTTTATCATCAATCTGAGAGGTTTACACAGAATAATTTACACTACCAGGAATCTCCTGAATTTGATTCTTTTTTCATGATATCTGCTCTCCTTAAATTATTTACAACAATCCCCGTCACCGCATCCAAGGCAAGTAAGGGATTCTATAAAGTGTTTGTAATTCATCAATGTCTCACAATTCAAAGAATAGTGATGCCATTTTCCTTCCTTACGATCATTCACAAGGCCGCATCCTACCAATATCTTCATATGATGGGATAAAGTTGGCTGGGTAATTTCAAATCTTTCCAAAAGTTTACACCCGCACTTTTCTCCATCCGACAGCATCTGTACAATTTCCAGCCGGTTCGCATCGCCCAAAGCCTTGCATATCAAAGCCACATCCATTGCATTCATATTGACACCTCACATTGATCATTGTCTATATTCAATATGATATATACATAGATATTTGTAAATGTATGTATTTAAAAAAAGAGAATCAAGTTTTTGATTCTCTTCATACATTCATTATAGCTTTTATCATCCATTTTATTTACCCCAAACAGCCGCTGCATTCGACCTTACAAGCAGTTCTTCCACAGGCAGACCAATCGGACAAATATCATGACAAGATAACGACTTCCCGCATCCTTCAAAAAATCTCTTCTTATATTCAGCAGAAATCTCATTCAAATGAGTGCTTTCCTGTTCTTCATTCAGAATCCGAAATGCGTTGACTGCAGCAACAGTGCCTGCGAAAGCCCCATTTGCAGAGAAGTTAGGACACACTTCAAGGCAACAGCCACACATCAGACAGCGTGCCGACTGGTATCTCGGTTCATGTGTCCACGAACTCATATAAGCTTCACTTTCAAGCCAAAGGTTCAGTTTTTTCAAATTTTCAAACAGATTTGACCGGTCAACGGTCAAATCTCTTACAAGCGGAAATTTGCTTAAAGGTTCCAAGATGATTGTAGAACCTTTTAACGTATGTAGAAATGTAGAGCATGCCAACCTCGGACGTTCGTTAATCAGCATGGCGCAAGCCCCACATTTTCGCATCATACAGCTACATTCCCAGCTGATGGGAGTAACTATATTTCCTGAGTTATCTTTCAAAGGGGTTCTACTGTTCAATTCCTTTAGAACAGTGGCAACAGAGCTGCTTTTGCTTCCGTCATACTCAAATTCCTGCCAATAACTGTCTGATTTCTGACTCTCCTGCCGCCTGATTCTTATTTTATATACCAAGTGAATCACCGCCTTTCTGGAACAGGTACAAAGGAAATCTGTATCTGCTTTCCATCAAATCTGGCTACCGTTGTTTTAAGGTAATCATCGTCATTGCTCTTCGGATAATCCTCCCGCCAGTGTGCACCACGGCTTTCTTTTCTTGCAAGAGCACTCTTTAGAACTGCCATGCCAAGCAATGGAAGATTTCCTGTCAGCGCTTGTACCGTTTGAATCCCATTTAACAACGTATTCTCATTTCTGACAACGCCCATAGTCTCCTGCATCACTTTGTTTAATTGCTTTATTTCTGAAATTTGAGACGCTGGTGGAAAATCTATCTGTGTCGCACAAGATAGATCTACTACATCTGCCTGTTCGCATGCTGATTTTGCCGCAACACGTCCTCCGTATAACGCTCCTAACAGAGAATTTCCACCAAGGCGGTTGGCACCATGATATTGGGCACAGCATTCTCCGGCAGCGCAAAGATTCTGAATCGGCGTTCTGTGCTGCTCATCCACCAGAATGCCTCCCATAAAATAGTGAATTCCCGGTAAAACAGACACCGGTTCCTTTCGTATATCTTTATGCAGATAGGTCATACAATCGTCTGCCAGACCAGATAGCTTATTTGAAATAATCTCCTCCGATATTTCCGTCATGTCAAGAAATACCTCTGATTCATGGCTGACCTTCCATATCTCTCTGGCGGTAATATCTCGTGGCATCAGATTTCCAAGCTCCGGGTATTTTTCCTCCATGAAATACCATTGTTTTCCATCTTTCATGGCAAACAACCTGCCACCTTCCCCTCTGGCCGCCTCGCTGATGAGCATGCGTTTTCCACCACATTTCACAGTTGTCGGATGATACTGGATCATCTCGCCATTTGCCAGAGGAACACCAAGCCGGAACAATTCTGCGGTGACTTCTCCTGTATTGCTCAGCGAACCCGTTGTATTTCCAAACAATCCGTGCATACCACCGGTGGCAACAATAACCGCATCCCCCGGTAATTCCACAGTCTCCTGACTGTATTCATCCCTGATTACGCAGCCACAACAAATATTGCCACACAGACGAAGTGTTAGGAAAGAATGATGGCTGAACCGTTCTACCATACCAGATGCTTCTTTCCTGCGAACAGCGTCTATCATAGCTGTCATGATCTGCTTCCCGGTATCGCTCTGTGCAAAAGCAGTCCGTTTCTTTTTCTGCCCGCCAAAATTCCGCAGATCCACATCATCATAGCCACTCATGTTAAATTTAACTCCAAGTTTTAGCAGCCAGTGCACCAGCTCCGGTGCTGCCTGTGTCATTCCCCAAACTGCATTTGGATCAGCCAGACCACATGCTGCCTTTATTGTATCTGTAAAATGTTCTTCGGGACTGTCGTTTTCATCTTTTGTATTCAAAGCTGCGTTGATACCGCCCTCCGCCATAACAGACTGTGCCCGCTCTGACGGAAGGGTGGAAACCAGTTTTACATTGCATCCATTTTCCGCTGCCTGCAAAGCCGCTGAAAGTCCTGCCAGTCCAGCACCTATAATAATAATTGTCTTACTCATAGATATTGCCACCCAATATAATATAAAATAACCGCTCCCGCTATAAAAAGAAGAAGCACCGAAAGGATCAAATAAATATCACTCCTTCGTTCTTTATAACTGATGATTCCCAGTGATACGAGCAATGGGCGGATATTGATAAAAATATGAACAAAGATTGCCGCTACGAACAAAAGCTGAGTTACCATCTTTACCGTTGTAAAAGGGAACAAAATATATGTCCCATTCTGCACCTTTCCAAACAAGCCAATATGGAATAACAGCAGAATCAGTATTGCCATCCCACTGGCTCGTCTCGCCCAAAATATGACGTTTTGTTTCAGATACATTTTTCCTGATTGCTTCGCTGTCTGTAAACTCTGAACTGTCAGGATGACACCAATCACCGTATGCACAACAAGAATACCAACACCAATCCATGCAAGAAGTTTCCCTGCACTACTTCCAACTCCGTTCAGCATAAAGCTGCCCATGATTCCATGAATCATAAAAATGAGAAGCATTAAAACAGACAAAATCGTATTCCATTTTCTCATAAATTCCCGCTCACCTCATTTCTTCGCTGTCCATGATCATATAGTCCATCTGTGTTAGCGTTGTAACGTCAATAAAATCATCCGATGCCAGGAATACATCATACTTTCCACTTACCACTCTTGATAACATCATTGTGTTACTGTACTCTTTCAGATCTACGGAAAAACCGGCCTGTTTCAACCTGTCACAGAGTTTCTTAGCATAACTGACAAGCGGATAATCCGTCTCAGATACATATAACCGAAAACTAATGTCCGTTTTCATGAGATCTGTTTCATTTGTTTCCGAATCGTCCAGTGCCAATTCTTTTAATTTATTCCGGGTGTTCTCGTTGTCGAGACCATCTGACATCATATTAATACCGAGAACATAAGAGCCTTCCAACTGTGCGGAGGCTTGAGCCGCCTTTTTTGACTTCGGTGTTGCTCCTGTGACTGCATCAATCATAGAAGGCGGTGAATGTAAAATGACACCAAAACCTACAAGAAAAACAATCGTAACAACTAACAGAATCAGTTTTCGTTTCACATTCCCACCTCATTTCCTATTTTTTCAAAATTCTCATTGCGTTCAAAACAGCAATTATGGTAACGCCTACATCACCAAATACAGCTTCCCACATTCCCGCAATACCAAGAGCGCCAAGAATCAGGAACACACTCTTAATCCCAAGAGCAATCACTATATTCTGCATGACAATCTGTTTTGTCGCTTTTGCTACTTCAATCGCGTCCACCAGCTTAGACGGTTCATCTGTCATCAGAACTACATCTGCTGCTTCAATGGCCGCATCCGAACCAAGCCCACCCATTGCAATACCAACATCTGCACGGGCAAGGACAGGAGCGTCATTGATACCATCACCAACAAAAGTCAATTTGCTTCCCGGTCTCTTTTTACTGTCTAAAAGCTCAACCTTTTCCACTTTTTGGTCAGGAAGCAGCTGTGCATAATATTCATCCAACTGCAATTCTTCTGCAACAGACTTCCCTATTTTTTCATCATCACCGGTAAGCATGACTGTTTTTTCCACGCCGATATGTTTCAGATCAGAAATTGCTTTTTTACTGTCCGGCTTCACTTCATCTGTTATCAAAATGCATCCGGCATATTGACCATCTACTGCTACATAAACCTTTGTACCAACTTTTTCACAGGCTGTGTACTCCACATGCTCTGAATCCATAAGTTTCGTATTGCCAGCATAAACTTTCTTCTTTCCTGCCATGGCACTGATTCCATATCCGGAAATTTCCTTGTAATCAGAGATAACTGATTGGTCAATTTCTTTTCCATAAGCAGAGAGAATGGATTTTGCAATAGGATGGTTAGAAAAGCTCTCTGTCTGGGCCGCATACTCCAGAACCTGTTCTTTTGAAAATCCATTTGCAGGCAGAATATCAGTCACATTGAAAACACCCTTTGTAAGTGTTCCAGTTTTATCGAACACAATAATGCTGACATTATTAAGCGCCTCTAAATAATTACTTCCTTTTACAAGAACACCTCGTTTAGATGCCGCACCAATACCTCCGAAGAAAGTCAGCGGGATTGAAATGACCAATGCACATGGGCAAGATACCACAAGGAAAACAAATCCTCTGCGAATCCACTCTGTCCAACCTCCACCAAGAAGGATCGGTGGCAGAATTGCCAGAATAGCTGCTAAGATTACAACAACAGGAGTGTAATAACGTGCAAATGTAGTAATGAAATTTTCTGTTGGTGCTTTTCTACTGGACGCATTCTCCACAAGATCAATAATCTTTGAAGCAGTAGATTCACCAAATGCTTTCGTTGTCTTAATCGTTAAAACACCCGTCTGATTCATACAACCGGAAAGTGCTTCGTCTCCTTTATGAACGCTTCTCGGAACCGATTCTCCAGTTAAAGCCCTTGTATCTAGCATAGAATCTCCATCCAATACCACACCGTCTAATGGGATTTTTTCACCAGGCTTTACAATAATAATCTCACCAATGGCAACACTTTCAGGAGATATGGTAATCAATTCTCCGTTCCTTCTGACTGTAGCACAATCCGGACGTATATCCATTAAATCTGATATAGATTTTCTGGAACGCTCAACAGCCAATGACTGGAAAAATTCACCAACTTGATAGAACAGCATAACAGCAACTGCTTCCGGATATTCACCAATGACAAAAGCACCAATCGTAGAAACGCTCATCAGGAAATGTTCATCAAACACACGTCCCTTTGAAATATTCCTCACAGCTTGCCATACAACATCCCCGCCAAGAATAATATAGGAGACAATGAGAAAAACTAACTCGACAGGCAGTGGCACTTTCGCAAAAACTGTCAATGCCATACCAATACCATAGATTGCTGCGCCAATCGCTAAACGAATCGTCAACTTCTTGTCCTCATTGTTATAGGATGTATTGGTATCCTGTTTTTTTGCAGGTATATAGTATTCCTGTGCAATTTCGGAAACTTCTACATCTGGCTCATGGCTGTGGACAATCGTTTCAATCTGACTGGCTATTGTATTTGCGGCAACTGGAGCAACATTGATTGTCAGCGTCTGCTTCATCAAATTTACAACTGAGGATTGTACTCCATCCAATTCTCCGACTTCTTTTTCAATTTTTGCAGAACAATTCGGACAATCCAATCCTTTTAACGAATAACTCTTTGTAACATTCATAACGGTTTCTTCCTGAACTTCCACATCTGGCTCATGACTATGAACAATCGTTTCAATCTGACTGGCTATCGTATCTGCGGCTGTCTGAGTAACATTGATTGTAAGCGTCTGCTTCATCAGATTTACCACTGAGGATTGCACTCCATCCAACTCTCCGACTTCTTTTTCAATTTTTGCGGAACAATTTGGACAGTCCAACCCTTTTAATAGAAATATGCGTTTCATGATAATCTTGTATGATAATTAGGAAGTTAATTATCA